>CALSPC010000001.1 GCA_943788135.1 uncultured Paracoccaceae bacterium
TGTCCTTGGAGGTACGTGATTTTTTTTTTGAGATTTTACTTTTTATACTTACCTTTGACGTTAGTAACGGAAAGCAATACTATGATTGTTTCATTTGGCTCCAAAGAAACCGAACACATTTGGGATGGTATTCGAGTTAAAAAAATGCCTTTGCACATACAAAATGTGGGGCGTCGAAAATTGAGAATGCTTCATAATTCGGCAGATATTATAGACCTGCGCATTCCCCCATCGAATCGACTTGAAAAGTTGACAGGGAATTTAAACGGATTTTATAGCATTCGAATTAATAAACAATGGCGCGTAATCTTCCAATGGAATATAGGAAATGCCAGCAACGTAGAAATAATTGATTATCATTAAAAAATATACAATGGGAAAATTAGCAAATATTCATCCTGGTGAAGTTTTACGCTCAGAGTTTCTTGAGCCTTTAAATATTTCAGCCTACCGACTCTCAAAAGACTTAGGAATTCCACAAACACGAATATCAGAAATCACAAAAGGTAAAAGGCGAATTACTGCGGATACAGCACTACGTTTGAGCAAATACTTTGGGAACTCTGCTCAATTTTGGTTGGGCATTCAAAACGATTTTGACATTGAACAAGAACGCGATGAAAAAAAATATGAGTTAGAAAAAATACAGAAATTTGAAGCTGAAAACGTCGCCTAATTAGATTAGTATTAATTTATTGTAAGAGTATTAAAATCACGTATGTCCTTGGAGGTACGTGATTTTTTTATATATTTATAACTGATTTTGATCCCAAGTCTAAATCTTCATAAGCAGCTTAACCGAAGTTTTAGATCGTATTGTATTGAATACCATAGTGGAAAGGTTCCGATATACGCCTGATTGGGTTGTTATTAGGACCTCTTAATTTAACATAATGGAAATATCGGTACCAGTACCGATATACAGTAGTTGTACCACATTAGAAAAATACTATGAAAAATCTAACAATATTGTTTATTAGTTTATTTTTTGTTAATCTGATATTCGCACAGGAAAGAGTGTTAAAAATAGTGAATCAAGTATCTAAAAAAGAAATAATAATTAAAGAAAATAAAAGAATTAGAATTAAAACAATTGACGGACAAAAAATTTCTGGTCGATTTAAAATAATAGGAAAGGAAACTATCTTTATAAAAAAGAAAAAAATAGAATTAGCTGATATCGAAAAAATAAAACGGAATCCTTTGTTAGTTTCAATAGTTACAAATGGATTATTCATTTATGTAGGAGCAAGTATTGTAATAATTGGAGTAGCTGTAGGTGGAATTACTAGTCAACCTTCTTTGCTTTTGTTAACTATACCTGGTGCTGGAATGATTTATACTGGAATAAAATCACCAAATTTACTAAAAGGGCATAAAAAAGATAGTAATTGGAAATATGAATTGACAACAACATTTGAATAATAACGTGCTGTAACAATGTATATAAAAAATAGGTGAAACAGTTCTTGGATGTCCAGATTGTTCTGACGGAGGAGGATTATTTATTCAATACTCGGAAAATGGAAATTTAAAAAGTTGGAGGATTGACCAATTCAAAGTCAATGTTCCAACATATCTTGATAATTTCATAGACAAAGTGAACGAAAAAATAAGACTGATAAATAATTAAAAAACGTTACCTAACTCCGTATATATTTATTACTAATTCTAGACTACTTACGAATCCTGATAGCTATTGGGACTTGCGGACTTTCTATCTGTGATTTATTTGCTAACTTTAGTGCTATCCCGATAGCTATTGGGATACGCAACGAAACTATGTACTAACCATTGACAACAAGCAAAAAAATCAAAACTTATGAAATACAACTATAATCGTAAAACAAAATTTGAATTCCATAATTCAATGGTTGTTTCAACCCTTATTATTGTTCTATTATGCTTTACTTGTAAAGAAGAATCTACCTCGTTAAAAAAGACAGAAAGTGATTTAATAACGAAAATAAATGCTGTTCAGGAACAAGTGATGGCACAAGGAAATATGACAGAAGTAGAAGAACAGGCTTTATTAAGTTTATGCAGCATTGTGTCGCATGATGATGGTTTAGCAACGTATACTACTGAAAATAGTATGATATTAAAAGAGGTTGAAATTGCCCCAGTATATAATGGCTGTGAAGAACTCTCAAAAGAAGAAACAAGAATATGTTTTAATAATGAAGTATCAACATTTATTAAACGAGAATTTAACTTGAGCGTATCTAAAGATTTAAATCTTTCAGAACCAAAAATGGTAGAAGCATTTTTTATAATCAACGAAAACGGAAATTTAACTGGCATGAAAGTGAGAAATTCAGAAGTAACCGTTCAGGCAGAAATCTTAAGAGTGCTTAGAAAAATGCCTGTTATGAAACCAGCTACTCACAATGGTGAAAATGTTTCTGTATTATGTTCTATCATAGTAAAATATGGAAATAATGTAGAAGTTGATGTTGTTTATATTCCTGAAAGACCCGACTAATGTTTAAGAATACTAACTATAAAAGCCAGTTGCCTACCAACGTGTAAAATTCATTACTTCTTCTCGCGGAGTTGTAATCCAAAGCGCAATAAACATAAAACCAATCCCTAAAACCCTAACAAAACCTAAAGGTTAGGGATCATAATAGTTAAAAGATTAATACCTTCTTAACGCATTTAAGCGTTCTATATTCAGATATTTGTAAGGATGACAAGCAAAGACTTCAATTACGGAAAAGGGTTTACGTTCAGTAAACACATCGCCAAAGAGGTATCCGATTTTGATCGGGTATTTGGGGTGTTCAAAGAACTTTTGACGCATACTTCTGGCGATATTGAAGAGGCTTTTGAATGGCTCAATACGCTTGACCAAGAGTATAATATCTTTAACGAAAACTATTCCTTAGAAGACTTTGAAGAGGATCTCAAAAAGCGAGGGTACATCAAAGAAGAAATTGATCCCGACGTGGTCAAAACAGGAAACGGAACTGGGAAAGGAAAAAACAGGCTTACCGCAAAGCTTGAATCGGCATTGCGAGATTATGCCCTCAACCAAATTTTTGGAAAATTAAAAAAGAGTGGGCTTGGAAACCATAACACAAAAAAAATTGGTGTTGGAGATGAGCGTGATGGTGAAAATCGAGCGTTCCAATTTGGCGACGATTTGTCTAGAGTCAACATGACCGAGAGTCTAAAAAACGCACAAATCAATAATGGTATTTCAGACATTCGGTTAACAGAAAATGATCTAATTGTAGAAGAAACCAAGCACAAAGCACAAATGAGTACTGTGTTGATGATAGACATTAGTCACTCTATGATTCTGTATGGTGAGGACCGCATTACGCCTGCCAAAAAAGTCGCGATGGCGTTGGTGGAGTTGATCCACCGAAAGTATCCAAAAGATTCTATTGATATTATTGTGTTTGGAAATGAGGCTTGGCCCATTAAGGTGAAAGACCTTCCCTATTTAAAAGTAGGCCCTTACCACACCAATACGGTTGCAGGACTTGAGCTGGCTATGGATATTCTACGTCGAAAACGAAATACGAACAAACAAATTTTTATGATTACGGATGGCAAGCCGAGTTGTATTCAGCTGCCCTCTGGAGAGTTTTATAAAAACAGTAATGGCTTAGATGATATGATTGTTTCGAAATGCCTTAACAAAGCAGCACAAGCCCGGAAATTAAAAATTCCAATAACCACGTTTATGATTGCCCAAGACCCTTACTTGCGTCAATTTGTGGAGCTGTTTACTGCGCAAAATCAAGGAAAAGCCTTTTTAACGGGGCTATCTGGTTTGGGAGAAATGATATTTGAAGATTACGAAAAAAATAGAATTAAAAGACTATGAGCAAAGACACCACCTTTAAAGAATTAAAAAAATCGGATTATAAAAATCAAACCATTAACCAAGAAATTCAAGCAAATTTAATTGCACGTATCAAAGCAAATCAGCCTGTTTTTGAAGGGCTTTACGGATATGAAGATACGGTGGTTCCACAACTTAAAAAAGCAATTATTGCTGGGCATCACATTAACTTATTAGGATTGCGAGGTCAAGCAAAAACCAAAATTGCTCGCAGTATGGTGGACCTTCTCGATGAATATATGCCAATTGTTAAGGGCTCTGAAATTAATGACAGTCCGTTTCAACCGATCTCAAAATATGCACGAGATTTGATTGCCGAGATGGGCGATAAAACCCCCATTTCCTGGGTACACCGTTCTGACCGGTTCTTTGAAAAATTAGCAACTCCAGATGTGAATGTCTCGGATTTGATTGGCGATATTGACCCGATTAAAGCCGCGACTTTAAAACTACCCTATTCCGATGAACGTGTTTTACATTACGGCATGATTCCACGAGCAAATCGCTCTATTTTTGTGTTAAATGAACTCCCTGATTTACAAGCTCGCATCCAAGTATCTTTATTTAACATTCTTCAAGAAGGCGATATTCAAATACGTGGGTTTCAACTCCGAATGCCGCTTGATATTCAATTTGTATTTACTGCTAACCCTGAAGATTACACCAATAGAGGTAGTATTGTGACACCCTTGAAAGATAGAATTGGATCGCAGATCTTTACGCATTATCCAAAATCAATTGCATTAGCGCGTGAGATTACTGCACAAGAAGCAAAAATCTCTAAAGAAGATCAAGACTCTATTATGGTTCCTGAATTAGCAAAAAACCTGTTAGAACAGGTTGCTTTTACCGCCCGAAAAAGTGAATATGTAGACGCCAAAAGTGGCGTGAGTGCACGTCTGTCAATCAGTGCAATGGAAAATCTTATGGCAGCAGCAAAATTACGGTTGATAGAAACAGCTGCTGAAAAAACAACGGTGAGATTGGTAGATTTTATGTCTATTATTCCTTCCATCACAGGAAAAATTGAATTGGTTTATGAAGGGGAACAAGAAGGTGCTGATGAAGTTGCTAAAACACTTATAGATAACGCCGTATTGATACAATTTAGTCAGTTATTTCCCCGCATTTCAAAACTAGAAAAAGAGGGTGTTAAAACCCCTTACACAGATTTGATTCAATGGTTCGACACTAATTTCATTGAGCTGAATTACACTGATACCGATCAAGAATTCTACACAAATCTTAACGCCATAGAACCCTTGGTGGCTGTTGTTGAAGACCATGTATCTAATTTAAGTAAAGCGGATCAATACTTTTGTATGGAACTCGTTTTATGGGGGTTAACGCTTCACAATAAACTGGACAAATCGGAAAACAACACCGCTTTTAAATTTGATTCTGCTGGAATTAATCAGTATTTTAAGTAATTTTGATAAAATTAATTTAGATTTAGTACCCTATTTAAATTTTATATTGAATTAGTACATCGCTAAAAATATGCGCATAAAAAACAGCACCCTTAATGATATTTCTGAAATATTCAGATTATACGACTTGGCGACTAAGTTCCAAAAAATAAAATTCCCAACGAACACTTGGCCAAAGTTTAGCGAAAGCCTCATCAGCTCTGAAATAAATGACAATCGACAATTTAAATTGCTTATTGCCGATAAAATAGCATGTGTATGGGCCATCACTTTTAGTGACCCACAAATATGGGAAGAGAAAGAAAATACGCGCTCAATATATATTCATCGCATTGCAACAAATCCCGAATTTAGGGGTAATAATTTCGTACAAACTATCGTAGATTGGGCTAAAAATTATGCACTTCAGCATCACAAACAGTTTATACGAATGGATACTTGCGGAAAAAATGAAGGACTTATAAACCACTATAAGGGGTGTGGATTTAAGTTTTTAGGCATTAATAAATTACGAAACTCTTCTCAATTACCTGCGCATTATCATAACGCAGAGGTCTGTTTTTTTGAAATAAAACTATAGTAAATCTATGGTTTTAAACAACTTACATAAGTAGTTTTTGTTTAAAAACATTGAATATTTGTAAAATATAACTTATATTTAAATTCAATATTTTGAAATAAAATTTAACCAAAACTTATGAACAAACCTTCATACAAAGAATTAGAACGTCAAATTAAAGCTCAAGAAGAAACAATTAAGCACTTGAACAAAGATCATAAACAGATTCACCAGTTTTTGGATACTATACCCAAAAATGTGAAAATTATTGAACTGATTAGAGAAGGAAAAGAAGATATAGAAGACTATTATTACCGTTATGTAAATAAAGCGTTTACAAAATTAGTTGGAAAAACAAAATCACAACTTATTGGCAAACGCTTCAAAGAGATATTTGAACCAATTGACTCCTATTGGTTTGAAATATACAATAAAATAGCAAACACTGGAAAGTCTGTAAACTTCCAAAATACATATTCAAGTAATGGCAGATATTTTGAAGTATTTTCTTGGATCGTACAAAAAAATATGATTGCAGTTGTTTTTGCTGATGTTACAGAACAAAAACTAAAAGATCTTAAGATTTTAAAAGATAAAGAAAATGCTGAAAAAAATGAGAAAATCAAAAATGATTTCATAAGTAATTTATCGCATGAAATTAGGACGCCAATGAATGGGATTTTGGGGTTCACAAAATTTCTAAATGACCCAAATTTAGCAGAAGTGAAGCGAAAACATTACATCAGTATCATTCAAAATAGTGGACATCAGCTACTACGAACAATTGATGATTTAATTGAAATATCAAAAATTACTTCTAAACGAGTAGCAGCTATAAAAAAAGAGGTCTGTCTCAACAACTTGCTTCTAGAATTATTTACAATTTTTAACTTGAAAGCCAAAGAAAATAATACTCCATTATACTTAAGAAAGGGACTTTCAGACAAAGAAAGCTTTATTCTTACCGATCCCGCAAAATTAAATAACATCATCAGTAATTTACTTGAAAACGCTTTAAAATTTACGACAGAAGGAAGTATCGAATTTGGTTATACTAAAACAGACGAAAACCTAGAACTTTATGTTAAAGACACTGGAGTGGGGATAAAGCTAAGTAGACAAAAATCTATCTTCGATCGGTTTACACAAGAAGAAAAAGAAATAAAAAATCATTTTGGCGGACTTGGCTTAGGATTATCAATTGCTAAAGAAAATACTAAATTACTAGGGGGTAAAATTACCGTAGAATCTAAAAAGGGAAAAGGGGCAACATTTTTTGTAACTATCCCCTACACCCCAACACAGTACAAAGTAGCTAAAACTACTTTAGAGCAAAATATATCAGAAAATAGCAATCATAACTGCAAAATTTTAATAGCAGAAGACGAAGAAATTAATTATTTATATCTCGAAATATTATTAAAGGATAAAATCAACTTAGATTGTACCATTATTCATGCAAAAGACGGAGACGAAGCTGTTAGTATTTGCAACAATCAACCTGATGATTAAATTAGTATTAATGGATCTAAAGATGCCCAATATGAACGGTTTTGAAGCCCTCAAATTGATAAAGAAAAAGCATCCAAAATTACCCATTGTCGCACAGACCGCGTTTTCATCTGCTGAAGACATAGAAAAAATAAAAGCGGCAGGATTCGATGATTTTATTTCAAAACCTATTAGCGAAGAAGCGTTAAAAATCGTTTTAAAGGGAATAAAAAAACGGCAAAAAAAGACCAATCCTAAATAGGAGCTCTAGAAGTTCACAAACGTTATCAGATTAAATTGATCACGACTTGAAGTTTCAAAAAGCTGAGTCATATATCCTGCTTCCAAACGTATGTTTTTATTGATTTGGTATCCGAATCCACCATACACACGGTTACGATCAAAAACAGCACTTTTGGTATTTAAAAATAGTTCATTATAAGCTGACAAGTACAATTTCGACGGCATTTCTTCTGTTTTGAGTATAGGCACTTTAAAGGCTAAAAAATACCGCAAACGCATCTTAAAATCTGATTCCACAAAACGCTGCTCAAATCGATAGCGATGGGATAATGATACTGCTCCTATTTTTTGTTTAGAGGTAAATTGCTGAAAAATACGATGTTCATTTACTGTGATTTTTTCCGATGTATCTCCAACATAATTTTCAGAAGTGATGTAGCCATATCCTAATAATACATTATGATTGTTTTCGGATAGATTATACCCAACCCCAGTACGCAACAACAATTGCTCTAAATCGCCAATGGCATCATAATTTCGAAACTGAATCTCGTTGTGAATATTCCACTTGCTATTCACTTTCTTACTCCCTATATAAATCAGCCAGTTCCCAAAATCACTGCTCTGAGCGGCTGTTACATAAGGCAGCATTAACACACAGGTTAATGCTGCCATAAAAAGATTAGATTTTTTAAGCATAAAACGTCACTTTTCCGTTGGCGATGTCATACATCCCTCCTATTATTATCAATTCACCATTAGATTCCATTTCCTTAAGAATAGCGCTTTTATTACGAATATCACTTAAGGTCATTTCAACATTTTTGGAGGCAACAGTATTCACAAAGTCAATATTAGCCGATGTTCTCGACGCTTCATCCTCAGGAAGTTTAACCGCATCCACTGCTGGTTCAATTTTATTAATTAGTGCTGTTAAATTGCCCATACGCGCATGGTCGCAGGCACCTTTGACTGCACCACAGGCGGTGTGTCCAAGAACTACCAACACTTTGGTACCTGCAAGCTTACAAGCAAATTCCATACTCCCTAAAATGTCTTCATTGACAAAATTTCCAGCAATTCGAATACTGAATAAATCACCAATACCTTGATCAAAAATATGCTCGGCTGAGACGCGCGAATCTATACAATGGAGCACTGTTGCAAAAGGAAATTGACCTGTACTAGTAGCGTCTACTTGTGCGTTTAAATCTCTTACAACTTGCGATGCATTTACAAAGCGTTCGTTACCGTCTTTTAAGGCTTGTAAAGACGTTTGTGGGGTCATTGCGGCTTGACTTTCTTTAGTGTGTGCTTTCATATTATTTAAATTTATTGTTTTTATTAGTTTTTAGTATTAATTAATTTGTTTGTGCTTTTAATTACACGAGTTGTGGACGTAATTGAAAAAATTGTATGAAACTTTCTGGATTTTCCACAACACCTCTAACGGATATCAATTTGATATCAATTTGTCTTTGACGTGCTTTTTCAGAAAAATCTTCTAAAATCTCAATGATATCATTATCAAGATAGCGCGTTTTAGTGACATCTAATTCTAAATAACTTTCACGTGGTAAATTATCTAACTCCTTAAGAATGGCTCCTTTATTAAAAAAAGTAACCTCTTCTGCTAAAGTCATTTTAATTTTATGCACTCCATTACTCTTATCCTCAATATGTAAGAAATGAGAATTTTGAAAGCTTTTTATCAAAATTACAACAATTCCAACAGCAAGACCTAATGCGATTCCAATTAAAAGATCTGTAAATATAATTCCTAAAACGGTTACCACAAAGGGTGTAAACTGTTTCCATCCCAGTCGATACATTTCTATAAATAATGCTGGCTTCGCTAATTTATAGCCCACGATAAACAGGACTGCTGCTAAAACAGACAGAGGAATTTTATTTAATATGTTTGGAATTAATATTACTGAAATCAATAATAGAAATCCATGAATAATTGCCGACATTTTTGTTTTTCCACCCGACTGAATGTTAGCCGAACTTCTTACAATTACTTGAGTCACTGGTAACCCTCCTATAAAGCCTGAAACCATATTTCCAATACCTTGCGCTAATAACTCTCTATTGGTTGGTGTAACACGCTTTAAAGGGTCTATTTTATCGGTTGCTTCGACACACAATAATGTTTCTAAACTAGCTACTAAAGCGATCGTAAAGGCAACAATCCATATTTCAGGGTTACTAATTGCTCCAAAATTTGGAAAACTAAACTGCGCAAAGAAAGAGGTTGCATCTTCTGGGACAGGAACACTAACCAATAAATCTGGCGAAATACCCCATTGAGTACTCCCTTTTGTACTGATAAAATAAATAATCCCTGCAGCAACTGCTACCAACGGCCCTTGAACTAATTTAAAGACTTTTCCTTTATCACTCAAGACTTCACTCCAAAGCAGTAATATAGCTAACGCAAAAAGTGCTATAATAGTAGCACCAGGGCTAATGAAATTAATAGCATTTAATATTTCTGAAAATGTATTTTCGCCATCAACTTGAAAAAATGCGAAGCTTCCTTCTGGATTTGAATTATACCCAAAAAAATGTGGGATTTGTTTTAAAACGATAATGATTCCGATTCCTGTTAACATTCCCTTGATCACTGAAGACGGGAAATAATACCCTATGACTCCCGCTCTCAAAATGCCAAACAAAAATTGAATTGCACCGCCTAATACAACAGCGAGTAAGAAGTTTTCGAAACTACCAAGAGTTCCAATTGCGGTTAAGACTATGGCTGCCAAACCTGCTGCAGGACCACTAACCCCTACTGATGATTTACTAATTGATCCTACTACTACACCACCAACTATCCCGGCTATTAGGCCAGAAAAAAGTGGTGCTCCACTGGCGAGCGCTATCCCTAAACATAGTGGCAACGCTACAAAAAATACAACAATACTTGAGGGTAGGTCTGATTTAAAATTTTTAAATGGGTTTGAACTGTTCATTATATTAATATGTAATTATAGAGCAATACTCATCTGTATTGCTTTGATTTTGATATGATTTATTTTTAGAAATTATTGATTCTAAAGATGAAAAACTACTGGAGTTCTCACTTTAAAAAAATTGAAAAGTCTAGATCACTTGTGGAGGTGGGTTGTGGGTATCGATAGTGATATCGGATTTTAAATACTGCCCGCCATAAATAGCAACTCTTTTGTGGTGCGTACTAAACGACAGATCTTCATGTATAAGTCGAAGTTCTACTTTCTTATCTTTTGAATCTTCTAGTTCTTGACTTTCTTTTTCACTAGAATCATGTTCTGCTTCCATATCGAGCCAAGAAAATGCTTGAGGTTCAGAAATTGCCATCGATTTAATCGCAGGTTGTAAAATAATTGAGCTGAATACCAATGCAAAAATCAGGACTCTAAATCCTAAAGCTATAATGTATGCTATATGTTTCATTGTTCTGAAAGGGTATTAAAAACTAAATCGGTATAAAACCTCACAATATTGTTTTTACCTTCCACAAAATCGGTGAGTGAAGGTAAATGTTTTGAAAAATACCGCTGGTGATGTGCACCTTCAATTACTGTTGAGATTAGCATGTGTGGAAATTCATAATTCGGGTTGATTTCAGTGACTAAGTCGCTCACACGTTGCACCACACGTTTGTATGTTTTATAATAGCCTTTTTGATTTTCACTGTCAATAGCCTTAGTATGATAGGCTTTGGAAGATTCTGAAATAATAATTTTGTTCAGTAGAACTTCATTGATATACGAAAACGCATTGTCTTCTGTAACCTCAGCAGTTAACAACACGATAGCCTGAGTAAGGCGATCATGTGCTGAAGGCACATTTAAAGTTGCAAATACCAATTTATACTCTATCCAACTCCAATACCAATTGATTAAATACACTAAAAGGGTGTGCTTACTATCAAAATAACGATAGACCGAACTTTCGTTTGACCCAATTTCTTGACCCAGTTTTTTAAATGTAAAATCTTCAAAACCTAAAGCATCAATCATTTCAATGCTTTTAGAGACAATTTTTTGTCCTAAAACGGAGGATTCTGGATTCTTTGTGTAAAGATCCGAACTAATGGTAATATGTATTTGTAGATTTTCCATGGTAATACTTTGCAAATATAATAGTATTACTATTAATGTTAATGGGTTTAACATTTATTTCACATTGCGAACCAAAACTACAAGAGTTAATATATTTTAAAACTAGGAAAAGAGTTTTAAAAACTTACAGAATATCAAATTTGTAGTAAATAAAAAATTACTTGGTCTTCAAAAACTTTAAATAGAGATTCTCTACTTTGGTTCTTGCCCAAGGTGTACGTCTCAAAAATTTAAGGCTAGACTTTAAGGAAGGTCCATCGGTAAAACAACGAATATTTATTTTTTCACCCATCACTTCCCAGCCATAATGCGCCTCAAGAGCGATGAGTATTTGCTCTAATTTTACGCCATGTAAAGGATTGTTCGGTTGAGATTCCATAAAATTAGCGGCGACGGTTGTGGTTAGAGCGGTTACCTCTACCTGCCGACCCTTGTCGGTTGTTACTTGGTCGACCACCACCGCGTCTTTGACGGCCACCACCTTGTTTTGGCGGTACGGTAGAGGCATTTGGATCGGGTTCAAAACCTTCAACAATTTCTTTCTTAAAACGTTGCTTGGTTAGTTTTTCTATTGAAGCTAAGTATGAAGTTTCTTCGGCACAAACTAATGATAAGGCGACACCATTTGCCCCTGCTCGACCTGTACGTCCAATGCGATGCACATAATCTTCTGGAATATTGGGAAGCTCATAATTCACGACATGTGGCAGTAATGGAATATCCAAACCACGTGCCGCAATATCCGTTGCAACCAGTACACGAATATCATGATTTTTGAAACCCGCTAAAGCGCGTGTTCGCGCGCCTTGACTTTTATTGCCGTGAATGGCCATTGCAGAAATTCGGGCGCTTTCAAGTTTTTTACAAAGGTTATTAGCGCCGTGTTTGGTGCGTGTAAACACTAATACTTGTTGCCACTGTCCATCTTGAATCAATTTGATGAGAAGCTTTGTTTTTTTCTCTTTTGCTACTCTGTAAATCTGTTGAGCAATCGCTTCAACAGTTGTGTTTTCTGGAGTTGCTTCTACAAGTGTTGGACGGTGTAAGATGGTTTGTGCTAAGCTTTTTATTTCTCTTGAAAAGGTAGCCGAAAACATTAAATTTTGGCGTCTCGATGGAATCAATGATCGAATTTTATCAATATCTCGTTTGAACCCCATATCCAACATACGGTCGGCTTCATCTAGCACAAAGATTTCGACTTTGGACAATGATAAATGGCCTTGATTTTCCAAATCGATTAATCGTCCAGGAGTTGCAACGAGAACATCAACCCCATTACGAAGCTGCTTGATTTGTGGATTCTGATTCACACCACCAAAAATAACAGCGGCACGGAGGTCCAAAAATTTGCTGTAGTGTTTCACATTTGTAAACACTTGATCAGCTAATTCTCTTGTTGGTGTCAGCACCAATGCACGCACAGGACGGCGATGTGGTACTGGATTTTTAGATAAAATTTGTAGCATAGGCAGGGTAAATCCTGCGGTTTTTCCCGTTCCTGTTTGAGCCGAGGCGAGTACATCAAGACCTTCAAGAATTGGAGGAATAGCTTTTTGTTGTATGGGAGAGGGTGATTCGTAGCCCTGTAAACGGACTGCTTTAAGTAGGGCTTCAATAAGTCCTAAAGATTGAAATGTCATATATTAGGTTTTGAAAATGACAATATACAATACGATAGGTCATTCTGAACTTTAGTACAAAGGTACGTCTTATTTTAAATACATTAGCGCGTAAATACCAATTTAGTATCTGTTGATAAATTGGAGTCATAGGCATACCCTTCAGTTGCAAAGGGTTTCAAACCCTCAACCGTTTCTACAGCATTTTCAATAATATAACGTGTCATATAGCCACGAGCAAGTTTTGAAAAAATTGCAATGGTTTTATATTGACCATTTTTAAATTCTTTAAAATCGACATGAATCACAGGAACTTTAAGCGTTTTAACGTCGATAGCCTTAAAATATTCTTGACTTGCTAAATTCACAAATAACTCACCGTCTTTTAGCTCATCGTTCAAAGCGGTAGTCACTTTTTTTCGCCAAAACTCATACAAGTTTTTGGATTTACCCACAGGAAATTTTGTCCCCATTTCCAGACGATAGGGCTGCACCAAATCCAAGGGTTTCAAAATCCCATAAAGACCTGAAATTATTCGAACTGAGTTTTGTAACGTTTCAAGCTTAGATTCATCAATGGTATAGGCATCTAAGCCACGATAGACATCGCCGCTAAAGGCATAAACTGCTGGGCGAGCATTTTTTGAGGTAAAAGGTACGGTCCATTGTTGGTTGCGCTCATAGTTGAGCTGTCCCAAATTGGGCGAAATATGCATCAATTCCGAAAGCGCTTTAGCTGATTTCTTTTTTAGAAGGGTATTAAGCTGTTGTGCTTCGCCCATAAAACAGCCGACCGTATTTACTGACGTTGGTAAATCACTCTCATAATTTAAGGATTTTGCGGGCGAAATAACAAGTTTCATATCTTAATGTTTAGTATTCAAAGTTAACAACTCTGTTTCGAATTCTAAACAAAAATAGATTTATAATTTCTATGTTCCAATACTCAGAATTGATACTTCTAGACTTTAGTCTTCAGCAACATGATTGGAGTAGGTTTTCCATTTCTCAACGCAGTTTTGTATATCTTCAGGTATTTCAGAAGAAAATGACATTGTTTTTCCAGTTGTTGGATGTACAAACCCTAAAGTTTTAGCATGTAATGCTTGACGCGGAAGGGTCTTGAAACAATTATCTACAAATTGCTTGTACTTAGTAAATGTGGTTCCTTTCAATATACGTTCGCCTCCATAGCGTTCGTCATTAAAAAGCGTGTGCCCAATATGTTTCATATGCACTCGAATTTGGTGCGTACGCCCTGTTTCAAGACGGCATGACACTAGAGTGACATAACCTAAACGCTGTAGTACTTTATAATGGGTAACGGCTGGCTTTCCTTTAGCTGCTTCATCGCCAAAATAGACTGTATTTTGTAATCTGTTTTTAGGATGACGTCCTATATTTCCTTCGATAGTACCTTCGTCTAATTCAACATTGCCCCAAACTAAAGCTACATATTCACGGGCACTCGTTTTAGCTTTAAATTGTGCCGAAAGGTGTGCCATCGCTATTTCGGTTTTAGCAACTACAAGCAAACCACTTGTATCTTTATCTATTCGGTGAACCAGTCCGGGTCGGTTACTACTGTTATGTGGCAAATTATCAAAATGAAATAATAAAGCATTAATCAAGGTTCCCGAATAATTTCCATGTCCAGGGTGAACAACCATCCCAGGGGCTTTGTTAACCACTAATAAATCTTCGTCTTCATATACAATATCAATTGGGAGGTCTTCGGCGACTAACAGATTTTCATAAGGAGGATGCTCAAACAATACTCTAATTTTGTCGTGTGGCTTTACCTTATAATTTGATTTCACAGCGATTTCATTCACTACTATACTACCATCCTTAGCAGCAGCTTGTATTTTATTTCGAGTGGCATTTTCAATAAAATTCATGAGGTATTTATCAATCCGTAAAGGCTGTTGTCCCTTTTCGACGGTAAATGCGTAATGCTCATGCAATTCACTTTCATTGCCTAAAAATTCATTGGATTCTTCCATGGTTAATTATTGCTTTTGAATACCGTTCCCTAAAACGAGATCAATTTTTGAGGTTTTTGGAAGCAGTTTACCTGCTTCAATAGTCTGACCCTTATAGCGTAGCTCCAAAACTTCATTTTTCCCTAAATCATCTTCAAAAATAGTCGCTCCAATTTGAAACCCTAACGCTTCTAATGTGGATTTTGCTTGTCGGAATGTACGGCGAATAACGTCAGGCACAGGAAGTGTTTTGTAAGCTGAAGGGTTGAGAATTAAATATATTTTTCGATCTGCTTTGACCTGACTTCCTGCTAAAGGATCTTGCTCAATAACTGCACCTTTGGGATAGTTAGGATTATAGTTTGATGAATCTTGCACTTCACTTCTCAACTCGAGGCCTTTAAGAATATCCTTTGCCGAATCGTAGGGTTGTCCTGTAAGTGCAGGAACACTTACAAATGAGCCGTGATTGGTATAGGATTTAAGCCATTTGAGTGTTAAAAACCCAAAAACAACCAGCACTATACAGGCAAAAATTAACTGCTTAATAAACGATTTGCTAAATAAGAATTTAATAAAATTCATAGTCTGTTTTAATAAGTTAACAAAGCTAAACAAATAATTGTGTCCTTAAAATCTTTAGCGCGTTTAGTTTGATGTCAATAAATTTAGTTTAAAATGATTTTGATTTAATATAAAAGTAATATTTTTACTGTATAAACGTGCACATGAAAAAAAATATTGCCATAATTATGGGTGGATATTCTAGCGAGTATCTAATTTCTTTAAAAAGTGGAAGTATCGTATATGACAGCTTACCAAAAACAAGCTACAACGCCTATTGTATTCATATCTTCAAAGATAAATGGGTTTACATCACTGACGACTCAAAAGAGTACCCTGTAAACAAAGCTGATTTCTCTGTTCTTGTTGAAGGTTCAAAACTCAATTTTGACTGTGTTTTTAATGCCATTCACGGCAGTCCAGGCGAAGATGGTATCATGCAGGCTTATTTTGAATTACTGTCCATTCCACACACCAGTTGTGATATGTATCAAGCCGCTTTAACGTTCAATAAAAGAGATTGTTTAAGTGTGTTAAAGCCTTATGGAATTCTTATGGCGGATTCTTATTTTTTAAATAGTGGAGATCCTGTAGATGCAACAGCTATTGAAAATGCCGTTGGATTTCCTTGTTTTGTAAAAGCCAACAAAGCTGGAAGTAGCTTTGGGGTCACTAAAGTCTATTCAAAAGCAGATTTACCTAGCGCCATCGCCACTGCATTCAAAGAGGATGACGAACTGATTATCGAATCCTTTTTAGAAGGTACAGAGGTATCCGTTGGAGTTATTCGTTATAAAGGAAAAGTCACCGTTCTTCCGATTACAGAAATAGTAACAGAAAATGACTTTTTTGATTATGAGGCAAAGTATTTAGGAAAATCTCAAGAAATCACCCCTGCTCGTTTGAGTGAAACACAAGAAGCCGCTGTTAGAGAAATAGCGGAATCCATCTATACTATTTTGAAATTAGAGGGATTCTCTAGAAGTGAATTTATTTTTAAAGAGGGTAAACCTCATTTTTTAGAAATAAATACCATTCCTGGGCTCACCAAAGAAAGCATCTTACCACAACAGGCTGCTCAAGCCGGAATTTCTTTACCGGATTTATTTGACAATGCAATTCAAGAAGCACTTCGAAAAAATTCTTAACTTTACACTATGAACAAAGCTATCTTTCCAGGATCATTTGACCCGATTACGCTAGGGCATGTTGACATCATTAACAGAGGGATAACCTTGTTTGATGAAGTAATTATTGCTATTGGCGAAAATTCTTCTAAAAATTATATGTTTTCTTTAGAAGAACGTATAGCGTTCATAAAAACGACTTTTAAAGATAATCCAAAAGTATCTGTTGTGTCTTACAGCGGGTTAACAATTGATTTCTGCAAAGCCATTGGAGTTGAGTTTATATTGAGAGGGCTTAGAAATCCTGCCGATTTTGAATTTGAAAAAGCAATTGCGCATACGAATAGACATTTATCGACTCTCGAAACGGTCTTTTTACTGACATCTGCAAAAACTTCATTTATTTCATCTTCTATTGTGAGAGAGATTATTCGTTATGATGGGGATTACAAAAAACTAGTTCCTGACGCCGTTCGCACCAAATAATTTTATAGTTTATATTCTGTCAAGCTTTTAGAAAATGCTTCTGGATTTTCTGCTAAATAGTATCGCGGATCATCAATAGCCTCTAAGATTACATCTTTAAAATCGGGGCTAGATTTATATAATAAAACCTTACAGTCTTCACTAAGATGTTTTAGGTAAATTGTTTTCCCTTCTTCTTTATATTTGGCGACTATATTAGAAATTGCTTCGATTGCAGAGTGGTCACTAACACGAGATTCTACAAAATCAATTTCTACAGATTGCGGATCATTTTTCACATCAAACTTATCATTAAATGCTGTAATACTACCAAAGAATAATGGACCCCAAATTTCGTACACTTTTGTACCATCGTCTTTGATGCGTTTTCGAGCACGAATACGTTTTGCATTTTCCCAAGAAAACACAAGTGCACTGACTATTACTCCTGAAATAACGGCAATTGCTAAGTCGAAAAAGACCGTCATTGAAGATACTAATATCAATACAAATACATCTGTTTTTGGAATTTTATTAATGATTCTAAAACTCGACCATGCAAAGGTGCCAATGACCACCATAAACATCACACCAACCAAAGCAGCAATAGGAACTTGCTCTATAAGTCCTGAAGCAAATAAGATAAATGCTAACAACGCTAATGCAGCTACAATTCCAGAAAGTCGACCTCTTCCTCCTCCTTTAATATTTATTATAGATTGCCCAATCATGGCGCAGCCACCCATACCACCGAACAAACCTGTGATAATGTTTGCTCCTCCTTGAGCCATACATTCTCTGTTGGAGTTTCCTCGGGTTTCAGTAAGTTCATCAATTAAATTTAAGGTCATTAAAGACTCAATTAACCCAATCGCAGCAAGAATAAGTGCGTAAGGGCCAATAAACTTTAAAGTTTCAAAATTAAAAGGAATCTTATCAAAAATAGCCCATTGTGGCAGCGGTAAGCCTCCTTTTAGACCGTCGCCACCACCGTCTCTAATAAAACTTCCTACAGTGGCAACATCCAAGTCACCAAATATTACAATGGCAGAAACCACTAAAATTGCAACAAGGGCTTCAGGTAGCTTTTTAGTCAGTTGTGGCAAACAAAACATAATCGCCATTGTAAGTCCAACAAGTCCCACCATAGTCCACAGTGAGGTGCCTTGCATCCATACCATTTCTCCCTGATCTGAGGTCATAAACATGCTGAGTTGAGAAAGGAAAATCACAATGGCTAAACCATTAACAAATCCCATCATCACTGGATGTGGGATCAAACGAACGAATTTACCAAGTTTAAAAACACCTGCTAAAATCTGAATAATGCCCATCAAAATTACGGTCATAAAAAGATAATAAAGTCCTAGTTCCTCTCCTTCTGCACCCATGGCATTCCCACGTGCTACTAGAGTAACCATTACTACTGCTAAAGCGCCAGTTGCACCACTAATCATTCCTGGACGACCTCCAAATAGTGATGTAATTAATCCAATCATAAAAGCGGCGTATAACCCTACCAATGGATCAACACCTGCTACAAAAGCAAAGGCAACTGCTTCTGGCACCAAAGCCAATGCTACTGTTAGTCCACTTAAAATATCATTTTTTACATTACTAGAACGCTTACTTATAAACTCCATCATTTTGTTTCATTTTTGCAGGGCAAAAATAAACTTATTGAAAGGGATAGCAACTCTAAAGAGGTTTTATTTGAAGATTTTTATGAAAATAGAACCTGAACGGGTGTTAAATCAGCAGTTTAATATTCGAATACGAATTGTTTAAGACCTTTTTTAGTTTGGTTTCGGGAATCCATTTTACTTTGGTGATGCCTTCTTTTTCTTGTGGAATTAATGTGCCCTCATATTCGGAATACATTTGAAACCAATAGGTTACTTTTATGTAATGGCGCTCATTTCTTTTAAAGATGTGATAGGTGATTTCTAGGGGTTTCGTTATGGAAAGCCCAGTAATTCCTGTTTCTTCTTCTACCTCACGAAGTGCCGTTTGATTTATGGTCTCCTTTGCTTCTGCTTTACCTTTTGGGAGATCCCATTTTCCATTTCTAAAAATAAACAGGATTTCATTTTTAGGATTATAAACCTTGCCACCACCAGCAATTACATTTGGTAGTAAGGCTAGAAATTTTTTGAGAAGCACCTCTTTATCTATCCCTACTATTCGAACAGAATTGTATTTATCTTTTTTTAGTTTTGAAATAACCTTGTTGATATCAACTGCATCAATCATGAAATTCTTAAAATCTGTTTCAGTTTCTAACGCAGTTGTTAGGACTATGGGTTTATTACCAACAAATATTTTATACATTGTTAATTAAAAACAAATTAATAGGAAGTAAAAGTAGTTATTTTTACTAATTTTGGCATATGATTTTTAACAAAAGTACAGCCAAAAAAACTGCAGAAGTATTACTTCAAATAAATGCCATAAAATTAAACCCTAAAAATCCCTTTTCATGGGCCTCTGGATGGAAGTCTCCCATCTATTGTGATAACAGAATGGTATTGTCATTTCCAACTGTAAGAAACTATGTAAAAGAAGAACTCGCCAAAAATATTGAACTCGAATTTGGAAAGCCAGACGTCATCGCCGGAGTAGCAACTGGTGCCATTGGAATTGGAGCATTAGTCGCAGAATATCTAGGACTTCCTTTTGTATATGTACGTCCACAACCCAAAAAGCATGGCCGACAAAATCAAATCGAAGGGTTTGTTGAAAAAGGGCAAAATGTAGTGGTCGTTGAAGATTTAATCAGTACTGGAAACAGTAGTTTGGTCGCTGTAGATGCCTTAAAAACCGCTGGAGTTAATGTTAAAGGGATGGCAGCTATTTTTACGTATGGTTTTGAGGTTTCAAAAGAAAATTTTGAATCGAAGAACGTTACACTTTTTACACTCAGTAATTATGAAAGCCTGTTAGAACAAGCTTTGGATACAAACTTCATTAACGAAGCTGAAGCCACTATTTTATCCCAATGGAATTTAAACCCATCGGAATGGACCGGAAAATAAATTAAGACATGAAATTAGAATCACAAAAAATTAACCTGGAAAAATCTGCTCAAGATGTTTTTGACTTTTTAACAGCTATTGAGAATTTTAAACACTTAATGCCTGAGAACATCAGTAAATTTGAAGTTTTAGATGCAGATAAATTTGTATTTGCTCTAAGTGGAATGCCAGAAATTGTTTTGAAAAAAAAATCAATGGAGTCACCTCACACCATCGTTTTAGGCGCTGCAGGTGGTAAGTTAGATTTTTCTTTGACTGCTAAAATTGAATCGCTATCAGCTGCCCAAAGCGCTGTTCAATTGACGTTTGAAGGCGATTTTAATCCAATGATGGCCATGATGATTAAAAACCCGATTACAAAATTTATAGAAACCCTAGCAGTAAATATTCCCAAATCCATTTAATACAACAAGCTCAACTCTTTTAGCCCGTAAGTTTTTAGTGCATCTTCTGTTTGTAATTGTAGTTTCCCCGAAGCGGTAACACCTCTAATGATTCCTGTAAAAAGAGAGTGGTCAGGAAGTTGAAAAGTAGAGGGTTTATCTTTTCTAAATAAATAGGTTTCATATTTAGAGTTTAGTAGTTCCTCTCCACTATTTTCAAAGGCAGTGAAATAATATTTAATATTTTGAAGTAAATTAGATAATAATTCCTCTAAATTTAAAGACCTCCCTAAAATAGTTTTCAAAGAAGTTACCTTGGGGAGTCCATTAAATGATTTTTGATTGACATTAAGTCCAACTCCAATCACAGAAGATTCAATGTGTTGAGATTTTATGATATTTTCTATTAAAATTCCAGCAATTTTATGATGGCCTGACAAAATGTCGTTTGGCCACTTAACCGCAAGATTTGGAACATTATACCCCTCAAGGGTTTTGATTAGAGACAAGGACACTATGGTATTTAATAGAAATTGACGTTCTAGTGCAACTTTCGGTTTTAGCTTTAAAATGCTAACTGTTAAGTTTTTACCTTTTTCAGAAAGCCATTTTTCACCTCTTTGCCCCTTTCCTTGGGTTTGATTTTTAGCTATTACAACAGAATAATCGGCTAAACGCGTCTCTGCCAGTAAGTCTTTCAAATAAGTATTGGTGGAATCCGTGGCATTAAGTTTGATTATTTGCATAGCTGTAATTGTAGCCCTAAATTATAATATTATTAAGAGAATAAAAAAGGTTTAGAGCCAAAAAAGTAATAAATTTGCACTGTAAATATATTTCATGACAAAAAACACTCCTAACGCTGACGAAATCATCACTTTCACTATAAACGGAATTGAAGATGTTAAAGGGCAAAATATTACTATCTTAGACCTTAGAGCTATTGAAAATACGGTTTGTGATTATTTCATCATTTGTGATGGAACTTCAAATACACAGGTTAATGCAATTGTGAGTTCAATACAAAAAAAAGTAAGCAAAAATACCAAAGAAAAGCCTTGGCATATTGAGGGTAGTGAAAACGCAGAATGGGTACTTATGGATTACGTCCATGTTGTTGTTCATGTATTTCAAAAACATATTCGCGAGTACTACGATATTGAAAACCTTTGGGGCGATGCTAAAATCACAGAAATAGAAACAAGTTACTAAAAAAAATCTCATGTCTAATAAAGATAATAAACCTAAAAATACAAAGTTTAACGCCTATTGGATATACGGAATTGCCATTGTGCTGTTCTTGGTCTTCAATGTGTTTTCTGGAGGTTTAGGAAATTCAACTGGAGTTTCTACAACCCCTTCACAATTTTTTAAATTCCTCAGAAATGGTGATGTTAAAAAAGTTGAAATCGTTAACAAAAGAGAAGCTTTGGTTTATCTAACCACTAAAGCATCCAACAAAGAAATTCACAAAAAGACTCAAAAGGAACAACTTTTTCCAGTTGGTTCTGGAGGACCAAGTTATCAATTTGAATTTGGAGATGTCCAATTATTTCAAAAACAACTTGAAGACACAATCGATGATGAACAATTAGATACGGTTCTAGATTTTAAAACAGAAAGTAATCCTTGGGGAGATATTTTTTCATCACTCATTCCTTTTATCTTAATTATTGGGGTATGGATTTTCATCATGAGACGTATGTCTGGCGGTGGTGGCGGTGGTCCTGGAGGTCAAATTTTCAACATAGGTAAATCAAAAGCAAAGTTATTTGACGAAAAATTAGAAACCAAAACCACCTTTCAAGATGTGGCAGGTTTAGAAGGCGCAAAAGAAGAAATTCAAGAAATTGTTGATTTCCTAAAACACCCCGAAAAATATACGGCCTTAGGTGGTAAAATTCCTAAAGGTGCATTGCTAGTAGGACCTCCTGGAACAGGAAAAACATTGTTAGCTAAAGCGGTTGCAGGGGAAGCAAAAGCGCCCTTTTTCTCATTATCAGGTTCTGATTTTGTTGAGATGTTTGTGGGAGTTGGAGCTTCTAGAGTAAGAGATTTGTTTAAGCAAGCGAAGGAAAAATCGCCTTCAATTATTTTTATTGATGAAATTGATGCCATAGGACGTGCACGAGGAAAGAGCAATTTTTCAGGATCTAATGATGAAAGAGAAAACACCCTAAACCAGTTGTTGACTGAAATGGATGGATTTGGTACCAATACAAACGTTATTGTTTTAGCAGCTACTAACCGTGCAGATGTCCTTGACAAAGCTTTAATGAGAGCAGGACGATTTGATCGTCAAATTTATGTGGACTTGCCAGATGTAAGAGAACGTAAAGAGATTTTTGAAGTCCATTTAAAACCTTTGAAAAAAAGCAAAGACTTAGATACCGACTTTTTATCTAAACAAACCCCTGGTTTTTCTGGAGCAGATATTGCCAATGTTTGTAATGAAGCGGCTCTTATTGCAGCTCGAAACAACAAAAAAGCCGTTGAAAAACAAGATTTCTTAGATGCAGTGGATCGTATTATTGGAGGACTTGAAAAGAAGAATAAAATTATCACGCCAAGTGAAAAAAGAGCTGTAGCCTTTCATGAAGCTGGCCATGCAACAATTAGTTGGATGTTAGAACATGCTTCTCCATTGGTAAAAGTTACTATTGTTCCAAGAGGGCGCTCCTTAGGCGCTGCTTGGTACCTTCCAGAAGAACGTCTTATTGTAAGGCCTGAACAAATGCTCGATGAAATGTGTGCAGCCTTAGGAGGTAGAGCCGCAGAAAAAGTTATCTTTGATAAAATATCTACAGGAGCCTTGAGTGACTTAGAGAAAGTAACCAAACAAGCAAGAGCTATGGTTACCGTATATGGATTGAGCGATAAAGTTGGTAATTTAACATATTACGATTCCTCAGGGCAAAACGACTATGGATTTTCTAAACCTTACAGTGAACAAACTGCTGAATTGATTGACAAAGAAATTTCTACTATTATTGAAACGCAGTATGAGCGTGCCATAAAACTATTAGAAGAGAACAAAGATAAATTAACTGAGCTTGCAGAAGTCCTTTTGAAGGAAGAGGTTATTTTTAAAGACAACTTAGAAACCATTTTTGGAAAACGACCTTTTACAGTAGAAGCTGTTGAAAACTCTCCGACTAAGGATGAAGAGGAAGAATAAGTTTAAAATAACTTTTTATTAAATCTTATTTTTTTACCTTTGGTAGCGTATTGGCTCAAAAGCTTATATACGATGACAAATGAGTTTATTTCGCAAAATATTTGGTTCAAAAAAAGAGGAGTCTGAAAAGGAATCTGACCCGAAAAATCAGAACCCCTATTTAGACGTCGATAAACTACCTGTGGACGAGGTTTTTACCATTAACTTTAATAAAAATGGAGGAAAATTCTTGTATTGCGAAAACATAGATGAAGTTCACACCTTTCTTGATAAAATAATTGAAGAAAATAACTGGAATAAAAAAAATGCACTTATTCTCAACTCTCATTTAAAAGAAAAATTTAAAAGTTTAAAATCTGACTCTAGTCAAAAATTAGATGCTCCAGATTTTTTGTTTACAACTTGCGAGTCTCTTATTGCTAACGACGGCTCATTGCTTATATCCTCCAATCAAATTGCAGAAAAAAAACTTGTGGAATTGCCAGAAAACTTCATTGTATTTGCCACTACAAGTCAATTTGTAAACACTATTAGCGAGGGACTTCAGGGAATTAAAGCTAAAAGCAAAACCAAAATCCCCTCAAACATCACAACCATCAAACATTTTAAGACTAACAATACCAATAATTTTCTCAGCTACGGAAGTAGTACAAAAAACCTATATTTGCTACTGCTAGAAAATTTATAACCATAACATAACCATTGAAAGAACTACTAACAAGAGCTTTATCCGGCCTATTATTTGCGGCAATTCTAATTGGCTCACTTCAATTTAAGTATGCTTGTATCGCATTATTTTTCTTGTTTGGATTAGTTTGTTTAGCTGAATTCAATAAACTAATCCATCAAAAAAACATAGCGTCCTATATTATTTTTATAGTGTTATTTGTGTCTGTTGCCTTTTGGGAATACCTATTCTATTCAAGCGATAGTCTCTCTGATATTTCGCAAATTCTACTTGTTGTATGTGTCTTTGTGAATCTATTATTGGTTCGAGATTTATTTTCAAAAAAAAGCCTTCCAACTTTGCTTTCAAATCATTTTATAAATACAACATTCTACGTGAGTAGCGGATTTGTATTTTTGCTCTTGATTGCTCTGAATTTTGAAAACTACAGCGCACAAATCATAATGTATATTTTCATTTTAATTTGGATCAATGATACGTTTGCCTATATAATTGGAAAGAATTTCGGAAAACAAAAACTTTTTGAAAGCATTTCCCCAAAAAAAACAGTTGAAGGGTTTTTAGGCGGTGTTTTTTTTGCAGCCCTAGCAAGCTATGTTATTGCAAATTACACCAACATTATGCTTTTTACCAATTGGTTAATTATTAGTGTTATCGTTAGTGTTTTTGGAACTCTAGGAGATCTAGTCGAATCCAAATATAAACGTCAAGCTGCTGTAAAAGATAGTGGTACAATAATGCCTGGTCATGGAGGACTATTAGATCGCTTAGATAGTGCTATATTTGCAGCGCCATTTATTTATTTATTTTTAAGAATATTAAACTATGTTTCATAAAGAAGGTCAAAAAATAATTTTTATAACACTCGCTCTAGTCGTTATTATAACGCTATTAGCCGATAGTATTCAAATTCCTTGGATTACAAAACTTATTCAAGTTGCTCTTGTACTAGTCCTTGTACTCATACTACAGTTTTTTAGAAACCCTAAGCGACATACCCAACAAAACGAAAATCAAGTCATTTCACCTGTTGACGGTAAGGTCGTGGTTATTGAAGAGGTCGAAGAAACAGAATACTTTAAGGAAAAACGCCTTCAGGTTAGTGTTTTCATGTCTCCTATTAATGTACATGTTACTCGTTATCCCATAAGTGGTAAAGTACTTTTTAGCAAATACCACCCAGGCAAATATTTAGTAGCATGGCATCCAAAAGCAAGTACCGATAATGAACGCACCACTATTGTTGTTGAAAATAAAACTTATGGAAAAGTACTCTACAGACAAATTGCTGGAGCTTTGGCTAGACGTATCGTCAACTATGCTGAGCAAGGACAAACCGTAGAGCAAGGCAGTGATGCTGGATTTATAAAATTTGGATCTAGAGTTGATTTATTTTTACCTTTAGACACCAAAATTAAAGTTAAACTCAATCAAAAAGTAAAAGGTGGTGAATGTATCATCGCTGAAGTATAGTATGGATTCAGAGGCTTTAGATATAGAATTTAGAGAAGCTGTTGACAGTATCAACAGTCATCAGGAGCCATTTCCTGCAGATGTGCTCTTAAAGTTGTATGCCTATTACAAAAAAGCCACAAACGATTATAGCAGACCTAGTAGCAGCAAAGCGATTATAAATGCGTTTAAAACCAATGCGCTTTTTCAGGTTGAAGACATTACTCAAGACCAAGCTAAACAACAATATATCAAGCTCGCTAACACATACCTTATTTACAGAAAATAAGTTTACTTTAAGTTTTTGAGGCTTGCTTTAAGCGTCTCAATTTTGGCCATAGCATCGGCTTCTTTTTTCTTTTCACTGGCCACAACTTGTTCAGGAGCACCTGAAACAAAACGTTCGTTCGATAATTTTTTCTGAACAGATTTCAAAAATCCTTCTGTATAATTAAGCTCCTCTTCTAATTTTAATAATTCTGCAGCAACATCAATAGTATCATTTGCTGGAATGAAATACTCATTTGACTTTACTCTAAATGACAACGCATTTTCAACAGCTTTAGTTGTATAAGTCAGTTCAGAAATATTCCCTAATTTTAAAATAATAGCATCAAAATCTTTAGTTTGGGACTCATTATTTAGCACCAAAAATTCAATTGTGTTTTTGAAAGCTATATTTTTTTCTTTTCGAATCGTTCGGATACCAGATACCACTTCTGCAGCAAACTCAAAGCCTTCTAATAGCGACTGATCGTACGATTTAGCTTCTGGCCAAGATGCAACAATAAGAGCTTGCTCTGGCGATCTTTCATCTAAATATTGCCAGATTTCTTCGGTTAGAAATGGCATAAACGGATGTAAAATTTTTAAGTTTGATTCTAATATTACTACAACAGCATCATATGTTTTCTTATCTATAGGAGCACCATAAGCGGGTTTTACCATCTCTAGTAGCCACGAACAAAAGTCATCCCAGAGGAGTTTATATGTCGTCATTAGAGCATCACTTAGTCGATATTTACTAAAATGATCTTCTATTTCAAGCAGCGCTTTCTGAAATTTTGCTTGATACCAATTGATTGCAGTGAGCGCATAAGCAGGCTGCTCAATATCAGCTACCTCCCAGCCCTCAATCAGACGGAATGCATTCCATATTTTATTACCAAACGCTTTGCCTTGTTGACAGAGCGCTTCATCAAACATTAAATCATTACCTGCGGCTGAACTCAATAATAATCCCACACGAACTCCATCTGCTCCAAAATCGTCTATAAGTTTTAAGGCATCTGGAGAATTACCTAACGACTTACTCATTTTGCGACGCTGCTTGTCACGTACAAGTCCTGTGAAATACACATTATTGAATGGCTTTTGATCCTTATATTCATGACCAGCAACAATCATTCGTGCCACCCAGAAAAACAAAATATCTGGCCCAGTTACCAAGTCATTTGTGGGGTAGTAATATTTTATATCCTCATTTTCTGGATTTCGAATACCATCAAACACAGACATTGGCCATAACCAAGACGAAAACCAAGTATCAAGTACATCTTTATCTTGTGTTAGATTTTCCACTCGTAGTGCAGTGTTTCCAGATTTCTTTTGGGCGAGTTCCAATGCTTTTTCAATGGATTCAGCAACAACAAAATCATCCTTACCATCTCCAAAATAATAGGCCGGAATTTGTTGACCCCAGAAAAGCTGTCTTGAGATATTCCAATCGCGGATGTTTTCCATCCAGTGGCGATAGGTGTTTTCGAATTTTTTTGGAAATAAATTAATTGTTCGGTCTTCTAAAACCGCTTTGATTGCTGGTTGCGCAAGCGTTTCCATCTTTAAAAACCATTGGTCAGAAAGACGAGGTTCAATGACTTCTTTGGTACGTTCCGATGTTCCTACTTTATGGGTATGTTGTTCTGTTTTGATGAGAACCCCTTTAGACTCTAGCTCTTTGGCAATTTCTTTACGAACAACAAAACGGTCTTTACCCTCGTAGTGGAGTCCAAAACTGTTCAGAGTTGCATCTGCGTTAAAAATATCAATTACTTCTAGACTATATTTTTCTCCAAGTGCTTTGTCATTAATATCGTGTGCCGGCGTTACTTTCAAACAGCCCGTTCCAAATTCAATATCTACATATTCATCTTCAATAATTGGAATTACTCTATTGCATAACGGTACAATGGCTTTTTTTCCCTTGAGATGAGAATAGCGTTCATCGTTAGGGTTGATACAAATAGCAGCATCCCCCAAAATTGTCTCTGGTCGCGTAGTAGCTATAGTGATCACTTCATCACTATCTTGAATCTTATAGTTTAAATAATACAAATTTCCCTGACGTTCTTCATAAATCACTTCTTCGTCAGAAAGTGTTGTTTGTGCTTGAGGATCCCAATTTACCATTCTAAATCCTCTATAAATCAACCCCTTATTAAATAAATCTATAAATACACTGATCACAGATGCACTCATATCATCATCCATCGTAAACTTCGTACGATCCCAATCACAAGAGCATCCTAATTTTTTTAATTGATCAAGAATAACGCCTCCATACTCTTCAGTCCAGTCCCAAGCATGTGCCATAAACTCAGCTCTAGTTAGGTCATTTTTGTTTATCCCTTGTTCCTTTAGTTTAGCGACAACTTTTGCTTCAGTAGCAATAGAGGCATGATCTGTACCAGGCACCCAACACGCATTTTTTCCCTGTAAACGAGCACGACGTACCAATACATCTTGTATGGTGTTATTAAGCATATGCCCCATATGTAGAATCCCTGTAACGTTTGGAGGCGGGATTACGATCGTGTAAGGCTCTCTTGAATCTGGTGTCGAATGGAAATATTTATTTGCCATCCAGTATTCATACCACTTATTCTCAACAGCTGATGCATCATATTTTGAAGGTATAGACATACTTTGGTATAGTTTTTGAATTTTTGAATTACAAAAGTACTTATATTTTATTTTCTTTAGAATTAATAATTGATTTATATGAGTGCATTTTTGTAGTTTAAAAAAAAGGACTTAAATTTACAATAACAAATCATTCATATCATGAAAAAAGTATTTACATTATTATTAGTTTTTACGCTTAGTTTGGGGATTAATGCTCAAGACAAGGTTGCTAAAATTGAATTCGAAACAGAAACAATTGATTATGGCACCATTGAAAAAGGAGCAGATGGTGTTCGTGTCTTTAAATTCAAAAACACAGGAGATGCACCATTAGTGGTCTCTGCAGTAAAGTCAACTTGTGGATGTACTGTACCAAAAAAACCAACAGCACCTATTTTACCAGGAGAAAGCGGGGAAATCGAAGTAAAATATGACACCAAAAGAGTCAATCCAATTCGAAAAACAATCACCGTTACTTCAAATGCTGTTAGACCTACAGTAGCCTTAAAAATTAAAGGAACGGTCGTTAATTCTGGTACAACCAGTCTTATTGAACAAAAAGATAAAAGTATTCTGGAGCAATAGGCTTTTAATTACATATTTGAACACTACAAAAGCACTTTAATTAGTGCTTTTTTTTTGTAATAAATCGCGTAATCTGAATTCATATTTAAAAACCACACCATGTCTTTCAATCGTCATTCGAATAAGCTTTCCATCTTTCCCATAAAACTGTTCAATTGCTTTTTGAAGCGTCAGTGCACTAAGATCTTGAGTGTTAATTGAAAGAACCACATCACCAATTTGAAGCCCCGCATTAAAAGCTGGAGAATTAGGTCTTAGATCAGAAATAATTAATTCTGGTACAATTTCCAATTTGTAATGATAAGAAAAGTTAATCGTATTTGAGTTAGGGGAGGCATTCAAATTAGACGTGTCTTCAGTAAAACCATTAGAAGTTTTGATCTGTTTTTTAACCACTCGAACACCCGCATATTGCATCATTATACCACTTTTGTTATACTTAAATGGTGCTTTAAAGTGTTTGTTTTTTTTGAATCTAACCTTTTGTGATTGATAATCAAAAACCCAATTAAAACGATGCAAGACATCTCCAAGTAAACTCCCATTTCTTAATCCATATATATTAGTTTTATTAATGGACGAAGCGTCTGGAAAAGCAACATTGACCTTATGTAATTGAAAATCCTTTAAACGAAATGAATGAACTACAGCGCGTTTTCCAAAAATTGAACCACTAAGACCTTTCCCTAAAAAATCATTAAAATTCTGTTTTGGAACTGGAAGCCATTGAGAGGAATCTTCAAAAAGCCATAGAGCATCACTTCCACCCGTATCGATTAAGAGGTTCACTGGAACTTCGCGTTCATTCACAGTTACATTTGCTTCAATAATAGGTTTTTTATTATAAAATTTCAGGCTTGACACTCGCCACTTTTTAGATAATTTTGACGAATACGTCTTAGGATTATAAAGCTTGATGAATTTTCGACTGTAATTGACCTCAACAATAAAATCTTTAAAAACATCATATCCAATAATTCCATGAATTGGAATTCCTAAGCTAGGTGCGAAGTTTATAGAGGAATCAACAATTGCAAACAAGTCTTGGTTAAGGTTTATTGCCTCTCCAATGATAACCGTATTATTTGAAGATTGTAGCACCTCAATTGGCTTCTCATTACCTAATCCTTGAATTTGGATGAGTTCTGTTTTATGGATGGACAACTTATCTTTAAGGTTGAAGAAATTAAAAATAATTGGTCTAGAAACTCCAGTATCTAACAGAAAAGATAATGATGCCCCATTAACTATAACAGGAATTATAATGAGATTGTTTACGAATTTAAAATGAATCTTATCACTTTTTCCATTCTGGAGTTCGAAGTTTTCTTGAGAAAATACACTTAAAGCATAGCCAATAACAAGGAAAATACTGAGCTTTTTTTTTATTATCATGGCAAAAGAAGTAAGGGGCTGATTAAAATATACATAAGATTTATTTAAATAATAGTTAAAGGGCTTTATTTTATACAAACTTTAAGATAAATTTGTAGAGAATACAAATTAAGAACAATGCCGAAAATTTCTCAAAGAGGAGTACTGATGCCACAATCCCCCATCAGAAAACTAGTGCCATACGCAGAGCAGGCTAAAAAAGACGGGGTGAAAGTGTACCATTTAAATATTGGTCAACCAGATATTAAAACGCCGGAAGTAGCATTAAATGCGGTTAAGAACAACACTTTAGAAATACTAGCTTACAGCCGCTCAGAAGGATCAGAAACGTATCGGACGAAATTAGCGGCCTATTACAAAAAAAATGACATCCATGTTAATGCGGATAATATTGTCATCACTACCGGCGGAAGTGAAGCACTATCCTTTACTTTTGGAAGCATCATGGATGCTGAAGACGAAGTTATTATTCCTGAGCCATTTTACGCAAATTACAACGGGTTTTCTAGCGCACAAGGGGTGAAGGTTGTTCCTGTTGTTTCTGGTATTAAGTCCAATTTTGCTTTGCCACCTATAGCAGATTTTGAAGCATTGATCACCCCAAAAACAAAAGCCATATTAATTTGTAATCCAGGAAATCCAACTGGATATTTGTATAGTAAATCTGAAATTCAGCAACTCGCATCTCTTGTAAAAAAATACGATTTATTTTTAATTTCAGATGAAGTATATCGAGAGTTCACTTATGATGGACTTGAACATTATTCCATTATGCAAGAGGAGGGTTTAGAGTCCAATGCGATACTAATTGATTCTGTTTCAAAACGGTACAGTATGTGTGGTGCAAGAATTGGATGTGCGGTCACCAAAAATAAAACAGTTTATAAAACGATCATAAAATTTGCACAAGCGCGCTTATCACCACCAACCTATGCTCTTCTCGCTAGTGAAGCCGCTCTAGACACTCCAGACCAATACTTCAATGAGGTCACCAAAGAATATGTAACCCGAAGAAATGTCTTAGTAGATGAACTTGAAAAAATTGAAGGTGTAAAAGTCGCTAAGCCAAATGGTGCTTTTTATTGTATTGTTGAACTCCCTGTCGAGGACTCCGATGTTTTCGCTCAGTGGTTACTTGAAGACTTTAGACTCAATAATGAAACCATAATGGTTGCACCAGCAGCAGGATTTTATTCAACTGAAGGTCTCGGAAAAAATCAAGTTCGAATTGCATATGTCCTAAACAAAGAAGACCTTAGAACTTCGGTTGCTATTTTGAAAGCAGCACTCACATTGTACAACGCATAATGCTTACACAAAAAAACATATCCCTAAAACCATTTAATACATTTGGTATTGATGTCATTGCAAAAGAATTTGTAGCTGTAGCTTCTATTAAAGAATTAGTGAAAGTATTAGATACGAACCCGACAGACATACTCGTTCTTGGTGGTGGGAGTAATATGTTGCTTACTAAAGCTGTCGAAGCATTAGTGTTACATGTAAATCTCAAAGGAATTACGGAAATTTCTAAATCTGAAAACAGTGTTAGGATACAAGTTGCTGCAGGAGAAAATTGGCATGAACTCGTGTGTTGGTGTCTCGACAAAAACTATGGGGGTCTCGAGAACCTATCCTTAATTCCCGGAAATGTTGGCACTGCTCCTATTCAAAATATCGGTGCTTATGGCGTTGAACTAAAAGATTCTTTTATTAGTTGTGAAGCCCTAAACATTCATACAAAAACTCTAAAAACATTCACCAAAGACGAATGTGATTTTGGTTATAGAAATTCTATTTTTAAGCAAGCACTAAAAGGACAATATATTATTACGTCTGTAGTGTTTGAATTAAGTAGTAAAAACCACCACTTGAAAACTAATTACGGTGCCATAGAAACTGAACTTAACAGATCTGGAATAGACCAGCCAACAATTCAAGACGTCTCCAAAGCTGTAATTTCCATTAGAAACTCAAAGTTACCTGATCCAAAAGTTATTGGAAATAGTGGAAGTTTTTTTAAAAATCCGATCATTTCTTTATCTAAATTTGAGGAATTACAAACTCAATTCCCTCAAATGCCTTCGTATAAAGTTTCGGAAGATGCAATTAAAATACCTGCTGGTTGGCTAATCGAAACTTCTGGCTTTAAAGGAAAAACCTTCACTAGCTATGGTGTACATTCGAAACAGGCCTTAGTATTAGTCAACCACGGCGGTGCTAATGGAACAGATATTCTGAACCTATCCATTCAAATTCAAAACGCCATAAAATTCATTTTTGATATTGATTTAGAAACAGAGGTCAATATCTTGTAACACGCTATTCAGTACATACTTTAAAACATTTAAAACCTAAATAGCTTAAAACTCGCTATGCTTTTTTACTGAGCTTACACACTAGACCAGCAGCAATTGCACCGGCAATAGGCGCTAACCAAAATAGCCATAACTGTCCTATAAAATCACCCCCTTGAGCAAAAAACACTTGACCTGTTGAACGCGCAGGATTCACAGAAGTGTTTGATATAGGGATACTAATCAGGTGTATTAAAGTCAATGCAAGACCTATAGCAATAGGAGCAAACTTTTTTGTGTCTTTTCGTCCTGTGCTCCCTAGAATAATAATAATAAAAAAAGCAGTAGTGACAAATTCAGTTATAAACACAGATCCCATTGAAAATCCACCGGGTGACAAATCTGCATAACCATTGGCTGCAAAGGTACCAACAGATACAAAGTCGGATTTCCCTGAAACGATCAAAAACAAGGTTGCTGCCGCCACAATCCCTCCAAAAACCTGAGCAATAATATACCCTAAGATATCTTTTGAAGGAAAACGACCACCTGCCCATAAACCAAGGGTTACAGCAGGGTTAAAATGTGCACCTGAAATAGCACCTACAGCGAAAGCCATAGTCATCACAGTTAATCCAAAGGCCAAAGCAACACCAATAAAACCAATACCCAAATCTGGGTATCCAGCTGCAAAGATTGCACTACCACACCCACCAAAAACTAGCCAAAACGATCCAAAAAATTCTGCAAATATTTTTTTCATAATAATTAATTTTTAAGGTTTTCATATTTGACACAACAATTAAAAAAAGTCACATAAGAGTTTCAAATTATTGAAAAGTGTATCTTTGTAAAAAAATATAAGATGACTCTACTTTTAATTACACTTGCACTTTTGGGAATTGCTATTGCAGGAATTTCAATAAAACTATGGGCAAAAAAAGATGGGGAATTTGCAGGAACTTGTGCAAGTCAAAATCCTATGCTCAACAAAGAAGGAGAGGCTTGTGGGTTTTGTGGAAAAACTCCAGAAGAATACAAAGATTGCGCAGAACCTCAACACGCCTAACTGTTTTTCTGTTTAAAAAAAACAGTACTTTTAGATTCGCTAACTGCGTTAAAAACTCAAAACCATACAATTGGAAATAAACGAAGTCGTTCGGAGAGCCAAAGAAAATGAACAAAGTGCATTCAATTTGTTGTTGCATACCTTTTGGAATGATGTATATGGTTTTTTGATTAAGCGTACCCGAAATGAAAATGATGCTGAGGATATATCTATTGAAACGTTTTCGAAAGCCTTTGAAAAAATAAAGACCTTTGATGAGGCCTTTAAATTCAAAACATGGTTGATTACCATTGCAAAAAATACGCACTCAGACAGTTTAAGAAAACAAAAAATATCGCTTAGCAATCAAACATCTGAAGACGATGAAAAGCGAGTCTATAAAATTCAGGATGAAGCGCCTTCTCCCGAAGACGTTCTGATAACAGAACAAAATCTTGCAGCGTTATTAAAAGACATTAAAAAATTAAAACCCCACTATCAACAGGTGATTAATTTACGTTATTTTCTAGAACTATCTTATCTTGAGATTTCAAAAGAGCTTAATATCCCCGTAAACAATGTTAAAATTAAACTTTTGAGAGCAAAAAAGCTGTTGGCTGAAATTATCTTAACAAAAAAATGAGACGCTTTATACAAAAACTAGGGCCTGGACTTATTTTTGCTGGTGCGGCTATTGGCGTTTCACATTTAGTTCAATCGACTCGTGCTGGAGCCGATTTTAGCTTTGGTTTGATATGGGCATTACTACTGATTCATTTGGTTAAGTATCCCTTTTTTCAATATGGTCCGCGCTATGCCAGTGTCACAGGCGAAAGCTTACTTGAAGGCTACCGAAAGTTAGGAAAAGGAGTTTTGGTGCTTTACGGAGTATTAACTTTTTTGACCATGTTTACGATTCAAGCGGCAGTAACTATAGTAACGGCTGGAATTGCAACCTCGTTATTTGGTGATTTTATCAGTGTTAAAATTTGGACTGTAATCATTTTAAGTGTGTGTTTTATCATTTTAAATATTGGCAAATATCAGTTTTTAGATCGTATGATGAAAGTCATTATTATCACCTTAACGCTTACAACTTTGATTGCCACTATCATGGCGCTTTCCAATTTCAGTGCCCCTATCCAATTCACACAACACATTCCTGAGGGCAGTATGGAAATTACATTTTTAGTTGCGTTTATGGGATGGATGCCTGCCCCTTTGGATGTCTCGGTGTGGCATTCGTTATGGACTATAGAAAAGCAAAATTCGAGTACCGTAAAACGCGATCCTAAAACAGCATTATTAGATTTTAACATTGGATATTTAGGAACAATTATACTAGGAATTAGCTTTGTAGCGCTTGGGGCCCTTATCATGCATCCCAGCGGAGAAAGCTTTAGTGGAAGTGCCGGGGTGTTTTCTGTTCAACTTATTGAAATGTACACTAAAAGTCTAGGGAATTGGGCGTATATTATCATTGGTATTGCTGCGTTTACAACCATGTTTAGCACCACCTTGACTACTTTAGACGCTTCGCCTCGATCTCTACACAAGGCCTCTGAATTACTGTTTAAAAAATCATTTAGTAAAGGCTATTTAATGTGGAGCATTGTGTTAATTACAGGAACTTTATGTATTTATTTTTTCTTTCTCTCTGAAATGGGAAGTCTTATAAAAGTGGCTACAATATTATCCTTTCTAACTGCACCATTTTATGCCCTTACCAACTATATTCTAATTTCGAGTAAGCATACACCAAAAGCAGGGCAACCTTCCAAAACACTGCATATTATGAGTTGTTTCGGAATTCTTTTTTTAATAGGATTTAGCATTTGGTATCTCACTATTTTATGATAAATTTATAAGAATACTTTGTATCTTTGCTGCTCAAATTAAATGCATGGCTGTAGAAACACTTTCAGACCCAATTATAAGACAACCAAAACCAAAATGGCTTCGTGTAAAATTGCCAACAGGCAAAAAATATACGGAACTCAGAGGACTTGTCGATAAATACAACCTCAACACTATATGTGCTTCTGGAAGTTGCCCAAATATGGGCGAATGTTGGGGAGAAGGCACAGCTACCTTTATGATTTTAGGAAACATCTGTACGCGTTCCTGTGGGTTTTGTGGCGTCAAAACTGGGCGTCCAGAAACTGTGGATTGGGACGAACCTGAAAAAGTAGCGCGTTCTATCAAAATTATGAACATCAAACACGCCGTTCTTACAAGCGTAGATAGAGATGATTTGAAAGACATGGGAAGTATAATGTGGGCCGAAACTGTGAAAGCCGTAAGACGGATGAACCCAACCACTACAATGGAAACCTTGATCCCCGATTTTCAAGGTATCGAAAAACATATTGATCGCATTATTGAAGTCGCACCTGAAGTAGTATCGCATAATATGGAAACAGTAAGACGCTTAACACGCGAAGTACGGATTCAAGCCAAATACGACAAAAGTTTAGGGGTTTTAAAATACTTAAAAGATCAAGGGCAACGCCGAACAAAAACAGGTTTGATGCTTGGCCTAGGAGAAACTCGCGAAGAAGTTATTGAAACGCTTCATGACATACGAAATGCAGACGTTGATGTAGTAACAATTGGGCAATACCTGCAACCAAGTAAGAAGCATCTCCCTGTAAAACAATTCATCACCCCAGATCAATTCAAAGAATATGAAGCCATTGGATTAGATTTAGGATTCCGCCACGTTGAAAGCAGTGCTTTAGTAAGATCTTCTTATAAAGCTCAAAAACACATCAACTAACCATGGTTCGGGTCGCTATCAACGGCTTTGGGCGCATTGGTCGTCGCGTGTTTCGACTATTATTGTCTCATCCTTCGATTGAAGTCGTAGCTATTAACGACCTTGCTGACACCATAACTTTGGCGCATTTGCTAAAATATGATAGTATTCATGGCACCTTAAAGAGAACCGTTTCAAGCACTGACAAACACTTATGCGTTGATGAAATACAATTCCTGTATTAAATAAAACCCATCCAAAAGAGCTCAACTGGGCGCCATACGATGTGGATATTGTCATTGAAGCCACTGGGAAATTTAAATCTAAAAGTGATTTGAGTCATCATATACAAAATGGCGCTTCTAAAGTGATTCTGAGTGTCCCTCCTACCGATGATGAGCTGAAAACTGTTGTTTTAGGCGTTAATGATGATTTATTACAAAACAATGATTTAATAATTTCAAACGCCTCTTGTACTACAAATAATGCCGCCCCAATGCTCTCAATTATCAATACACTTTGTGGGATTAATCAGGCGTATATTACAACTGTGCATTCCTATACTACGGATCAAAGTCTTCACGACCAACCGCACAAAGATTTAAGACGCGCACGCGCTGCGGGACAGTCTATTGTGCCCACAACAACTGGAGCTGCAAAAGCACTTACAAAAATTTTTCCAGAGCTAGCGGACTGTATTGGGGGATGTGGAATTCGAGTACCCGTTATTAATGGTTCACTTACAGATATTACATTTAATGTAAAAAAAGAAACCTCTGTTGAAGCAGTTAATGCCGCTTTTAAACTGGCTTCAGAAACAACTTTTAAAGGCGTTCTTGAATATACCGAAGACCCCATTGTATCGATTGATATTGTTGGAAATACACATTCGTGTGTTTTTGATGCACAAATGACCTCTGTCATTGGCACAATGGTGAAAATTATTGGATGGTATGATAACGAAACTGGCTACTCCAGCCGTATTATAGATTTGATTTATCGACTGAAAAGTATAATTATTTGCTTTTTTTTAGTCGTTGATTGGATATCCTAAAACTCTTCAACATACGTTTCTACCAGATTTTCAAACTCCGAAGCCTTGTCGATTTTTAATTGGATTGGCAAGTAATAAATATGATCATTTGTATCTGGATTTAACCTCATAAAATCCTTTTCTGTAGTGACTACTTTTGCTTTTGAATGGATACGTTCCAATTCTGATTTGGAAAACTCATGGTGATCTTTATAACTTAGATGTTCGAAATCAAGTCCCATTCCCGTGAGGTAAGATACCAATGGTTTTGGATTTGCAATACCTGTTACTAACGTGAAATGTGTTCCTTTTAAAGCTGTCAAAGCACAACTTGAAGTCGATGACCTCAGTGTTTCACCATACTGAATACTGCTAAAAAATACCGCTTGATAGGATTCTGGATTTAAGCGTTTTATAATAGCGGTTTTCTCTAGTCCACTCATTTGCTCTGGACATTTCGTGACTACAATTACTTGAGCACGATTAGCGCCTGATCTGGGTTCTCTCAAATTTCCTGTAGGTAAAACGATATCGTCACAATACAAATGGTCATAGGCAGTCAGAAGAATATTAAACCCGGCAGTAACTTTACGGTGTTGAAAAGCATCGTCTAATAATACCACCTCCAACAACGGGTTGTGTGCTTTTAAACGTTTCAAACCATTTTGACGGTCTGCATCTACGCCAACAGTGATGTTTTTAAACTTATTAAAAAGTTGTAATGGCTCATCTCCAATATCTCGAGATGACATTTCAGGACTAGCAATCAGAAATCCTTTTGACTTGCGACCATAGCCTCGACTTAGAGTTGCTGTCTTATATTTTGAGGCCAAAAGCGTCACTAAATATTCTATCATGGGTGTTTTTCCGGTTCCACCAACGGACAAATTACCAATGCTCAATACCGGAAACTCATAGGTTTTTGAGCCGAAAAGTGACCAATCAAAGAATTTATTCCTTAAAAACACCACACCATAATAGAGTGGTACAAGGGGAAATAATATTTTTCTAAAAAGCTTCATCACAACGAAAGTAATTATTTTATCTTTGAACTTAAACAAAAACTTATGATAGTTCAGGATGTGATCATGCATTTAGAGGCTTTAGCTCCGCTTGCCTATGCTGAAGAATTTGACAATGTAGGGCTTTTAGTTGGGAACAAAACCTCAGAAGTTACAGGTGTTTTAGTGACTTTGGATACGCTTGAAACGGTCGTTGATGAAGCGATTGAAACGAACTGTAATATGATTGTAAGTTTTCATCCGATCATTTTCAAAGGAGTCAAGAGCATTACTGGAAATTCTTATGTGGAACGAGTAATCATCAAGGCCATAGAACATAAAATTGCAATTTATGCGATCCATACCGCACTAGATAATGCGTTTGAAGGTGCAAATGCCGGGCTTTGTGAGCTTTTAGAGTTGAAAAATAAAACGATTCTCATTCCTCAAAAGGGAACTATCAAACAATTGACCACTTATGTCCCAGAAAAAAGTGCAAAAACCGTAAGGTCAGCTTTATTTAAAAGTGGCGCTGGAAGCCTTGGTAATTATTCCGATTGTAGTTTTAATAGTACTGGCATTGGCACGTACAAAGGAAACGAACAGTCTAATCCGGTGCTTGGAAAAAAACATAGTTTTCAAGAAGTATCCGAAATAAAAATCACGGTTTGTTTTGAGAAACACCTAGAAAACACCATTCTGAAAACACTTTTTAGCAGCCACCCTTATGAAGAAGTTGCCTATGAAGTATTTACTTTAGACAACAAAAATCAACATATTGGTATGGGAATGCTCGGAGAACTTGAGCAACCCATGGAAGAAACAGCATTTCTTGATTACATAAAAAAACGATTAAATTGTTCGGTAATACGGCATTCAAAATTTCTAAATCGACCGATTCAAAACGTAGCTGTTTTAGGAGGCTCAGGGAGTTTTGCAATCGAAGCTGCAAAAGCCGCTGGCGCTGATGCTTTTATCACCTCAGATTTAAAATATCATGATTTTTTTAGTGCCGAAAACAAGTTGATTTTAGCCGACATTGGACACTATGAAAGCGAAGCGCATATAAAAAATATTTTAGTTGCTTATCTTAAGAAAAAAATTACTAATTTTGCAATCCTTTTATCAAAGACAAATACAAATCCTGTAAAGTATATATAAGCATGGCTAAAAAGAAAGAATTAACTGTAGAAGATCGTTTAAGAGCTCTTTATGACTTACAATTGATTGACTCTAGAATTGATGAAATTAGAAATGTACGAGGAGAACTTCCCTTAGAAGTTAGAGATTTAGAAGATGATGTTGAAGGTTTCAAAAACAGAGTCCTGAAACTTGAAGAGAACTTAGCTGACATCAATGAGCAAATAAAATCTAAAAAGATTCATATTGAAGAAGCAACGAGCTTAATCAAAAAATATACTGAACAACAGAAAAACGTTCGTAATAATCGTGAATTTAATTCTTTAACCAAAGAAGTTGAATTTCAAGAATTAGAAATTCAATTAGCTGAAAAACACATTAAAGAATTTAGCGCCCAGTTGGAACAAAAAAACGCTGTAATTACGACTACTAAAGAACGTCTGGAAGAACGTGAAACGCATTTAAAACACAAAAAGGCAGATTTAGATGCAATTCTTGCTGAAACTGAAAAGGAAGAAAAGGTTTTACTTGAAAAATCAGAAGAATACAAAAAAAATATTGAAGAACGTCTTGTAAAGGCTTACACAAAAATACGAACTAACGTCAAAAATGGACTAGCAATTGTCCCTATTGAGAGAGGGGCTTCAGGAGGCTCTTATTTTACAATTCCACCACAAGTACAAATGGAAATTGCATCCCGTAAAAAAATCATTACTGACGAACACAGTGGTCGAATTTTAGTAGATGCTACTTTAGCAGAAGAACAAAAAGTTGTCATGGAAAAATTGTTTACTAAACTCTAACAATCCATTACAAAATATTATAAGCCTTCATTTTTTATGAGGGCTTTTTTATTTAATATAATTTTCACACTTTTAAAGATTATGCGTTGTAATTTTATATCCACTAAAATTATAAAACCCATGAAAAACCTAGCAACACTTATGATTTGTTTGACCTTTAGTTTTACAAGTTGTCAAACCAAAAAAACCAAAACTAACAAGCAACAAGAAGTAATAAACAGCGCTCCAATTGAAGTTCCCCTAAAAAATGGAATGGCACGCGCCTATTTTGCTAGTGGTTGTTTTTGGTGTGTAGAAGCGGTTTATGAAAGTGTCAAAGGCGTTTCTGAGGTTATTAATGGTTACTCTGGTGGTTACACTGATAACCCAACTTACCCTGCAAGTAACACTGGAAGAACTGGACATGCAGAGGCCGTTGAAGTCATTTACGATCCCGAAACTATTGATTTTTCAACTCTAGTTGATGTGTATTTTGGTTCACAAAATATTAGTCAAGTTAATGGCCAAGGCCCTGACAGAGGCTCGCAATACCGCTCCATTATTTTTTATCAAAATGAGGATCAAAAAACAATTATTACACAAAAAATAAAAACCATTTCTGAACAACAGAATATTACTGTTGCAGCCGAAGTATACCCATTTCAAAAATTTTGGAAAGGTGAAGACTACCATCAAAATTATGAGCGACTTCATCCCAATAACTCATACATCCGAAATGTTTCTATTCCACGACTACGGAAATTTCAACAAAAATTCCCACACTTACTAAAAACGAAGCATTAATTTTAAAGCCTCAATAGTCTTACATTTTTAATCAAATTGCTTATTTTTGAGATAATTCAAACTACAATTATTGATGCTTTATAAGTCTGGTATTCATTTTGCTAAAGCACAGGATCAAAATGATCCTTTAGCGCATTATCGTGACAAGTTTCATATCCCCAAAACTTCTGAAGGGAACGAATGGCTCTACTTTACTGGAAATTCTCTTGGACTTCAACCAAAACAAACTAAAAACCATATCAATCAAGAGTTAGAGGACTGGGCGAACTTGGGTGTAGAAGGCCATTTTGAAGCCAAAAACCCATGGTTACCGTATCACGAATTTCTAACTGAAAGCATGGCTGAAATTGTTGGGGCTAAACCCATAGAAGTGGTCATTATGAATACCTTGACGACAAATCTTCATTTATTGATGGTGTCATTTTATCAGCCGACCAGAACAAAATTTAAAATTGTCATAGAAAGTGATGCGTTTCCTTCCGATCGTTATGCCGTAGAAACACAGCTTAAATTTCATGGTTTTGACCCCACGGAGTCGCTCATTGAATGGTCACCAAGGGCAGGAGAAACACTATTAAATATTGACGATTTAGCTTCTATTTTAGATACTCAAGGCGATGAAATTGCTTTGTTACTAATTGGAGGTGTCAATTATTATACTGGACAATATTTAGATCTAAAAAAAATTGCCAAACTCGGCCATCAATACGGATGTAAAGTGGGTATTGATTTGGCGCATGGTGTTGGAAATATTCTTCCAAATCTTCATGACTCAGGAGTTGACTTTGCAGCTTGGTGTACTTATAAATACATGAACTCTGGTCCAGGCAGTTTGGGCGGGATTTTTGTCCATGAACGTCATGCTCACGATGAATCCTTAAAACGATTTGCAGGCTGGTGGAGTCAAAATAAAGACACCCGTTTTGACATGCGTCAACCACTGGATATTATTCCAGGAGCAGAGGGATGGCAGTTAAGTAACCCGCCTATTTTATCTATGGCAGCGATTAAGGCATCCTTGGAATTGTTTTCGGAAGTTGGCATGCCAGCGTTAAGAAAAAAATCAATTCGTCTTACTGGATATTTGGAATACCTTATTTTGGAATTACAAAATGAACACATCTCTATTATTACGCCAAAAGACCCTGAACAACGGGGCTGCCAATTATCCATCCAAGTTCGGAATGCAGATAAATCTTTACATACTAAACTCAGCGAGGCAAATGTGATTACAGACTGGAGAACCCCAGATGTTATCCGTTGTGCACCTGTTCCCTTTTACAATTCGTTTGAAGATGTTTTTAATATGGTAGAAACTTTAAAAACAGTGTTAGATGCCTAAAGAAAGTATTTTAATTATTGGTGCTGGACTCTGTGGTTCACTGCTCGCCTTAAGACTGGGGCAACGCGGCTTTAAGGTACGTGTCATAGAAATGCGTCCCGATTTACGAACCGTAGATATTAGTGCCGGACGATCCATAAATTTAGCGTTTTCAAATCGTGGGCTTAAAGCCATTAAGCTCGTTGGCTTAGAATCAAAAGTGAAAAGGTTGTGTATTCCTATGCACGGAAGAATGATCCATGATAAAGATGGAAAAACCTTTCTTTCTAACTACAGTGGACGAGAGAACGAATCTATAAACTCTATTTCAAGAGAGTTACTGACTGCACTTTTACTCGATGAAGCAGAAGCACTAGATAATGTCACTATTGAATTTGAAAACCGTTGTACAAAAGTTGATTTTGACGCCAAAATAGGTGTTTTTGAAAACCGTAATACAGGCACTACTTTTGAGGTTAGCGCAGACCTAATTTTTGGAACTGATGGCGCTGGGTCTGCTTTAAGGAAAAGTTATTTTCAAGAGCGTAAATTTTTATTTAGTTTCTCTCAACACTACTTAACCCATGGCTACAAAGAATTAACGATTCAACCAGATTCAAATGGCGGTTTTAAAGCCTTTAAAAATGCACTTCACATTTGGCCTCGAGGCGATTTTATGATTATTGCATTACCTAACTTGGATGGAAGTTTTACGGTGACTCTATTTTTGAGTTATGAAACTGGAGAATATAATTTTGAAAACCTAACAACGCCTGAAATTGTAACTGAATTTTTTCAAAAAGAATTCCCTGATGCTCTTGAACTGATGCCCAATTTAGTGAATGAATTTTTTGAAAACCCGACAGCACCCTTAGGAACTGTAAAATGCAGCCCATGGCATTACAAAAAAAATAGTCTTTTGTTAGGCGATTCTGCACATGCTATTGTACCGTTTTATGGTCAAGGGATGAATGCTTCATTTGAGGACGTTGTTGAATTTGATCGGTTCTTAGACCTTCATGAGGGCGATTGGGAGACTACACTTAAAGCCTTTGGAACACATAGAAAAATTGATACCGATGCAATTGCGGACTTAGCAATAGATAATTTTCATGAAATGAAAAACCATGTTGCAAATCCATTATTTCAAGAAAAACGAAAAATTGAAATGGCTTTAGAAGCTCAATTTCCAGAGACATATTATTCGAAATATTCCTTAGTAACATTCAAAGAAACCATTGGGTATAAGGAAGCTATGACCATTGGGCGAGCACAAGACACCGCAATTCTAAAATTGTTGGCTGCACAAAAGATAGCCTCAAATGAAGATTTAAATACTGTACTCAAAAAAGTACAGCAAGAAACCAGTACTATTCTTAAGGAAAATGCGGTTTCAAAAATAGTTTAATACTAAATTAAAATAACACTGATGAGTAGCAAAATAACACCAAGAGGAGCCTATCCACACATCAAACGTGTTGGCGATTTTATTTTTGTTTCAGGAACAAGTTCGAGACGTGCAGATAACAGCATTGCTGGCGTAGATATCATTGATGACATGGGAACCAAATACTTAAATATTGAAACTCAAACCCGTGAAGTCCTTAAAAACATAAACACTAATTTAGCTACTGAAGGGGCGAGTTTAGAAGACGTTGTAGACGTCACTTCCTTTCTAGTGAATATGAATGATTTTGCTGGCTACAACAGAGCCTATGCGGAGTTTTTTAGTGCCTCATCTGGACCTACACGAACAACAGTTGCTGTTCATCAACTACCGCATCCAGATTTGGTGGTCGAAATTAAGGTAATAGCCTTTAAAAAATTAACATGATTCACATCCAGAACTATATCAATGGCAAATTTTCAGATCCCATTCAAAATGAATGGCTTGATAATAGTTGTCCTGCCGATGGTGTAGTTTATGGAAAACTCCCTAATTCTTGTGCAAAAGATGTACAGAACGCCTACGAGGCAGCTCATAACGCATTCCCTTCTTGGTCTGTAACATCCATTGCAAAAAGAAGTGCTATTCTACTAAAAATCGCCGCTTTGATCCAAGCCAACTTAGAGCGTTTTGCAGCTGCTGAAAGCAAAGATAATGGCAAGCCAATTTCTCTGTCGAGATCAATTGATATTCCTAGAGCGGCGAGTAACTTTCGATTTTTTGGTAAAGCGATTACTCAATTTTACAGTGAAAGTCATGAAGCCAGAAATCAAAAAACAATCAACTATACCTTACGTCATCCCCTAGGAGTTGTGGGGTGTATATCGCCATGGAATTTACCTTTATATTTACTAACATGGAAAATTGCACCTGCATTAGCTGCTGGAAATTGTGTTGTTGCCAAACCTAGTGAAGTCACCCCCTACACCGCTTTTTTATTGGGAGAAATTTGTAATGAAGCAGGACTTCCAAAAGGAGTCCTTAATATTGTTCATGGATTGGGAGCAACTACAGGACAAGCCATTGTGGAACACCCTCACATCAAAGCAATATCATTTACGGGAGGCACAGAGACTGGTAAATTAATTGCTAAAACTGCAGCCCCATTATTTAAAAAATTATCACTCGAATTGGGTGGAAAAAATCCAAACATCATTTTTGCAGATTGTGATTATGACAAAATGCTCACTACCACCATAAGGTCTTCGTTTTCTAATCAGGGGCAAATTTGTTTATGTGGAAGTCGCATTTTTGTTGAAGCCTCCATTTATAAACAATTTAAGAAGGATTTTGTAGAACGTGTTCGTCAGCTTGTTGTTGGACCACCTAATGAGGAATCTACACAAATTGGGGCTTTAGTGTCCAAAACCCATTTTGAAAAAGTAATGTCATATATTGAAGAAGTTGACAACTTACAAAGCAGGATAATTTTTGGTGGAAAAAGAGTGCCTGTTGAAGGGTATGAAAACGGTTACTACCTATCTCCTACTATAATTGAAGTTGATTCTAATCAGTGCAAATTAAATCAAGACGAGATTTTTGGCCCTGTAGTGACGCTGATGCCATTTGATTCTGATGATGCAGTATTAGCGATGGCAAACGATGTGAACTATGGACTATCTGCCACAGTATGGACAAACAATTTGAAACGTAGTCTATTGTTTTCAGAACAATTGGAAGCTGGGATTGTATGGATAAATACGTGGATGCAACGCGATTTACGAACACCATTTGGAGGCGTAAAATCTTCAGGTGTTGGACGTGAAGGCGGTTTTGAAGTCCTTCGGTTTTTTACCGAAACAAAAAATATATGTATTAATTACGAATAATAAACTTATGAACTTAAATTTAAACGACAAAAACGCACTAGTTTGTGGCAGTACACAAGGCATCGGAAAAGCAGCTGCAATCGGATTGGCATCTGAAGGGGTAAAAGTTACTTTAGTTGCTCGAGACGAAGCAAAGCTTAAGGCCGTCATTGCTGCCTTACCCAATGCACAACTGCACGACTATATCGTTGCCGATTTCATGGATCCCAAAGGACTAAAATCAAAAGTAGAAGCCTATATCAAAAATAATCAGGGGTTTCATATTCTAATTAACAATACAGGAGGGCCAAGAAGCGGAGCTATTATAGAGGCTAGTTTAGAGGAATTTGAAAATGCATTCACACAACATTTAAAATGTAATCATGTCCTGACTCAATTGGTTGTACCGTACATGAAGGCAGTCTCTTATGGACGTATTATCAATGTTATTTCCACTTCAGTCAAAGAACCCATTGAAGGCTTAGGCGTCAGCAACACCATCCGAAATGCTGTTGGTAACTGGAGTAAAACGTTATCATTTGAGCTGGGTCGTTTTGGAATTACCGTTAATAATGTGTTGCCAGGATTTACTGAAACCGACCGTTTGAATGAGATCATTAAAATTAAGGCTGATCAAGCGCAAACAAGTATTGCGCAAATGACCGCTATAATGAAAAATTACACCCCTGCTAAACGTTTTGCAAAACCAGAAGAAACGGCCAATGCAATTGTATTTTTGGCGAGTGAAGCAGCAGGCTACATCAACGGCGCAAACATCCCTGTTGATGGTGGTCGAACAAAATCTTTGTAACTTTATCCCTATAATTTAAACACAATACCAATGAGTAAATTAGTATCTCCTCTAAACATCAAAGCATGGATTGAAGACCATAGAGCATTATTAAAGCCCCCAGTAGGAAATAAATGTGTATGGAACGATGGTGAATTTATTGTGATGGTTGTTGGAGGACCTAACAACAGGAAAGACTACCATTATAATGAAACTCCAGAATTTTTCTACCAATTAGAAGGCGATATCATTTTAAAAATAATTGATAACGGCACCGCCAAAGATGTACATATTAGAGAAGGTGATATTTATTTATTACCCTCCAAAGTCCCCCATTCTCCACAACGAGGGGCTAATACTGTGGGCATTGTTATTGAGTACCAACGTCCCGAAGGTGTGAAAGATGCTTTGGAATGGTATTGTGAAAAGTGTAACCATAAATTGTTTAGAGCACCCTTTACATTAGATAATATCGAAACCGATATGCCCCTTATTTTTGATCAGTATTACTCAAGTAAAGAAAAATGCACCTGTTCAAAGTGTGGCAACATAATGGAAGCACCCAACAAAATTTAAAACTATCACATGAAACGTAAACTTCGCATCAACGGCCACTCTCACTTATTGCCATATCCAGAAGAGATTCCTGAATTCATGAAAGAAAAGGAGATTTTTTGGGTGGACGATGAGCGCAAGTATATGCTTCAAAAAGGGTGGAGTCGTCCGGTGACACATTCAAGTTTTTTCTTAGATGAAAAACTGGAGTGGATGGATGAAAATAAAATTGATCATGCAGTTGTTCTAAATTTATCCCAACTCTATGGCAATGGATTACGTTTGGAAGAGATGAAAAAAGCCCTGCGTTTTCAAAACGATTACAATGCTAAAATACAACTAGATAATGCCTCAAAATTCACTTGTGGATTTGTAGTTCACCCTGGTTTTATTCAAGGTGCATTATGGGAAATTGAGCGCTGTGTGAAAGAATTAGACCTTAAAGTGTTGTGTTTACCCACGCATTTTATGGACAGTATTGGGCAATGGCGAAGTGTGTTTGATAAGGAAAATGATCCCATTTTTGAATTGGCAAATGACTATAATCTAGCAATTGAAGTTCATCCTTACGATGGTGAAAAAATGATCAAACTTGAAAATACATCTTGGCGTTTTCATTTGATTTGGATGCTAGCACAATGTGGAGATGCGTATCACTTTTATACTTTAAATGGGATGCAAGAACGCTATCCAAACATTAGAACTTGTTTTGCGCATGGCGGACAAATGGCACAAATGAACCTCGGAAGGCGTATTCAAGGATTTGATGGTCGCCCAGATTTATTTGAAGGAAAATCACATCCGCGCAAAGCTGTAGGACATCCTAATATTTATTTTGATACGTTGGTTCATGATACTGATTCCTTAAACTTAATGTTGAAACGCCAAGGCAGTAATCAAATTATTATGGGCTTAGATGACCCCTACCCACTAGGAGAAATGGAGAGCGAAGCACAATCTTCTTATCCCGGAAAGCTTTTAGATCTTGCTATTGACCGTAAACTTATAACCAAAAATCAATATGATGATATTTGGGAAGACAATGTTTTAAGATGGTTGTTTGGAAATGACAACGCACAAAAAGAAAAATTGATTCAAAAAATAGTATCCTAAATGCATTTTATTCCAGAAAAACTAGATGATTATGTTGTAAAACATTCCGAAGATGAGCCTGCACTTTTAAAAGCACTTACTAGAGAAACGTATCAGAAAATTTTACAACCGCGAATGCTTAGTGGACACTATCAAGGTCGTGTTCTTAGTATGTTATCTAAACTAATTCGTCCAAAGGTAATTTTAGAACTCGGGACATTTACAGGGTACTCGGCCTTGTGTTTGGCAGAAGGCTTAGACAAAAACGGCATTATACATACCATTGACATCAACGAAGAATTGGTAGATTTTCAACGTTCCTATTTTGATCAGTCTGAATATGGTTCTCAAATAATTCAACACTTAGGATCTGCATTAGATATTATACCAACGCTAGATACTACTTTTGACTTGGTATTTATGGATGCTGACAAACCTAATTATATTACATATTTTCATCAAATTATTGATAAACTCAACCCTGGTGGCGTCATTCTTTCAGATAATGTTTTATGGAGTGGGAAGGTCATTGAGGAACTCAACCCTCAAGATGTTTCAACAAAAATTGTTTTGGAATATAATGCCTTATTAAAAGACGATCCACGACTAGAAACGGTGTTGCTCCCGATAAGAGATGGCCTTACAGTGAGTATAAAAAAATAGACTTATAAGTTACGACGAACGGAACCTGTGAGATCGTTGATATTGTCTTTTACTTTATTTATTTCTTCGTTTACATCTTTTGTAATCGAGGTGTCTATTCCATTTTTATCAGCGCTTTTTTGAATTTCACCCTTAATATCATTGGTTGCATCCTTCAGTGTACGCATACCTTTACCAAGGCCTTTGGCGATACCCGGAATTTTGTCCGCACCAAACACCAGTATCACAATAAATAAAATAAATGTGATTTCTGTACCACTTATAAATAAAAACCCAGTGTATATCATTCTACAAATATAATAAGTCCGTTTGTATTTCTTTTGTATAAAGAGTTAATTTTCAGAAAAATTGGCAGCCTTAAATTTCTCCAATTTCTCCTCCATATATTCTAAAACTTCCACTTCACTACGCCCAAGACAACGGTCTTTAAAATCTGGAGCATCAGCACAAAAATAATAAAACTCAGTACGTCTGCTAATTTCTAACTGATGTGTTTTAAAAAAAAGAGGTCCTATAATATCTTTTAAGCGTTGCACGCCTTGTTTGTTCTGATCAAGAGCTACATGCTTTTTTAGCATTTTGGTCCGACCAGACATCATATTAAGAAGCTTATAGAAATTCAAACCAAATCCAAAACCAATGTAGGGAATTAAAGGCCCATCATCGGCTTCAAAAAGGCGTCTCTCTGCCAAGTTCATGCGCGGACCAGTATAGCCTGGAATGCCTAAATCATAAAAATCTATAGGGCGTTCGACATCAGAATTCGAAATATCCGAATCTAAATCACCTGTTAATATGGTTCCTATCATAACCTCATCTAAGGCATTAATGGATTCTGAAAGCGTGACGGTAATTGACTTACTTTTAATCTGACTTGCACTAACTACAATTATTTTTGGAATGTATTGAATCGATGAAAAATAGAGCGAATCTGATAACTTTGCCTCAATACTAAACCTCCCATTTTGATTTGTTGTTGTATAGCGGTATGAGGTTTTATTAATGACATGAATACCTTCCAATTCACCATTTGAAATAATTTGTCCTGAAAGTTCTATATTTTGAGCCTGTAATGTACATACGGATAAAGTACCAAGGAGTATGAGGCCTAATATGATTTTATTTGAAAAAAAAGGAACTCTCAAATTGATTAAAAATAATATTATTCGGTAAATTTACAAAAATTAAAAGATGAAACGAGCGTATTAAAATTATTATCACTCATGGGAATGACTAATAGCGAACAGCATGTGACCTTTTAAAAACATAAATATAGACACATGAAACAACTCCTAATCGCAAGCACTTCTACTGTGCATGGCAGTGGCTTTTTAGACTACCTCTTAGAGGCACTGAAAATTCATTTTAAGACTGTCGATACCATTTTATTTATTCCGTACGCACGTCCTGGGGGGCGTTCACATGAGGAATACACAAAACTTGTACAGAACGCATTTTCTAAAATTGACAAAACAGTTAAAGGAATTCATGAATATGACAATCCAAAAGACGCTCTTAAATCTGCACAGGGCATTTTTATTGGCGGCGGTAACACCTTTGTTTTGGTCGATCAACTCTATAAAAATGATTTAGTGGGTGAATTAAAAACAGTTATAGAATCTGGAACACCTTATCTAGGTACAAGTGCAGGCAGTAATATCTGCGGACTCACTATAGGTACTTCTAACGATATGCCAATTGCTTATCCGAAAAGTTTTAAAACACTGGGGCTTGTTCCTTTCAACATCAATCCGCACTATTTAGATCCCGATCCTGGTAGTACCCACATGGGCGAAACACGTGAGACTAGAATTCAAGAATTTCATCACTTTAATTCACAACCTGTAATTGGATTAAGAGAAGGGAGTTATTTGGAAGTCATAGGCTCAAAAATTAGGCTTAAAGGGGTTTTAAATGCGCGTGTATTTGAAAAAAACAAGACCCCTTATGAAATTAAATCTGAATCGGACCTTTCTGATTTGAATTAGCCAATCAGCTTTACAAAATGATAGCCTAATTTTTGGAAACCATCTTTTTCGTAGAAATTCTGAGAAGGCACATTATCGATGTACGCATTAAGTTCGATAGCTTGATAGCCTTTCGTTTTGACATATGTTTCAATCCAGTTGATAAATTGTGTCCCTAACCCTTTATTACGATAGGCGTCGTCGATAAACACATGATCTAGTTCTACACTTCTACCCGAATAATGTCGCGTACAAAACCATAAACCGGAAACCCCTATCAACTGATCGGCATCATAAACCCCTACACACTCATAATTTTGAGTAATCATTTCCTTAAAACGTTCTTTTAAAATCGCTTCGGTTATATGAGGCTTAGACATTTTTTTTACCATGGGCACAACGGTCTCAATGGTATCGGCAGTAATTATTTTGAATTCAAATTGCATTTAAAATGGTTTAGTGTTCCAAAAATACAACTATTTTCTTAGCATCTAAATCATAAATCTCATCTGAATTTTATTAAAATCTTCTTATATTTGGACACGTTTTAAAACGAGATTATGAACAAGAAAGTTATTTTAATGATTTTAGATGGATGGGGGAAATCTCCTGATCCAAAAGTGTCTGCAATTGATAATGCTGACACACACTATATTGATTCTTTATACACCAAATATGGGCATGCAAGCCTTCGAACAGATGGGCTACATGTTGGGCTTCCAGATGGTCAAATGGGAAATAGTGAGGTTGGTCATATAAACCTTGGGGCTGGTCGTATAGTTTATCAAGATCTTGCAAAAATTAACTTAGCCGTTACCAACGATACATTAAAGGATGAAACCGTTTTAAAGACGGCTTTAGAGTATGCAAAAACAAATCAAAAAGCAGTTCACCTTTTGGGGTTAGTCAGTGATGGTGGGGTACATTCGCACTTAAATCATTTATATGGACTTCTAGATGTCATTGACCAATATGGTATTGAAACGTCTTTTATTCATGCGTTTACAGATGGGCGTGATGTCGATCCAAAATCGGGATATGGATTTATATCTGAACTCGAAACCCGATTAGAATCGTCTTCCACAAAACTAGCCACCATAACAGGACGCTATTATGCCATGGATCGTGATAACCGATGGGAACGTGTAAAAATCGCATATGATGCCTTAGTGAATAGCGAAGGTCTTCTCTCAAATAATGCCACAAAAACAATTCAAAATAATTATGATGATGGGCTTACTGATGAATTCTTGAAACCGATCATTATGACCAATAAAAATAATGAACCCGTTGCAAAAATTGAAGATGGCGATGTCGTGTTGTTCTTTAACTTTAGAACGGATCGTGGAAGAGAATTAACCGAAGTACTAAGTCAAAACGACAACCATGAATACAATATGCATAAATTAAATTTGCATTATGTTACGATGACTAACTATGACGAAAACTTCAAAAATATTCAAGTTATTTTTAATAAAGATAATGTCACAAACACACTTGGTGAAGTCCTAGAATCGCATGGAAAAACCCAATTAAGAATTGCCGAAACAGAAAAATATCCACATGTGACATTTTTCTTTTCTGGAGGGCGTGAACTTCCGTTTGAGGGCGAATCGCGAATTTTGAAAAATTCACCTAAAGTGGCAACATATGATCTTCAACCAGAAATGAGCGCATTTGAACTTAAAGATGCACTTGTAACAGAACTGAAACAAGAAACACTTGATTTTGTATGTTTAAATTTTGCCAATGGCGATATGGTTGGACATACTGGAGATATGAATGCTGCGATCAAAGCCTGTGAAGCTGTTGACACTTGTGTAGAAGCCGTGATTTCCACAGCGCTAGAGCACAACTATACAACGTTACTTATTGCCGATCATGGGAATTGCGAAACCATGATTAACCCCGATGGCTCACCCAACACCGCACATACGACTAATCCCGTTCCTGTCATATTGATTGATAACGATTTAACATCTATAAAAGACGGTGTTCTTGGAGATATTGCACCTACAATTTTAAAACTAATCGGTATAGAAAAACCTGAAGTTATGACCCAAAGTAGCTTAATCTAAATTATTTTTCATGGACTTAACCAAAACCCTAACGCTCGCTATTGATTTTGATGGTACAATTGTGGAAGATGCTTACCCAAAAATTGGGAAGCCAAATCCATTTGCTTTTGAAACCTTAAAAAAACTACAACAAGATGGGCATCGCTTGATACTTTGGACCTATCGCTATGGAAAAACATTACAAGAAGCCGTTGATTTCTGCAAAAAAAATGGACTGGAGTTTTATGCCATAAATTGTAGTTTTCCTAACGAAGACTATGACTCCAAAAAAAGCAGGAAAATCAATGCAGACCTCTTTATCGATGACAGAAATATTGGAGGTTTTTATGGATGGGGAGAAATTTATCAATTACTATCAGAAAGCGACAACCCTTTATCCTTACCAAAGAAAAAACGATTTTTTGGATTATTTAAGTCTTAAAATTTTTAAGATAACTCTAACAAAATCAAGGCTATAATTTATACCAAAAAACGCTTTAATTAAGTACCTTTGAGGCATAATTTTTTAGACTATGCTCACGCTTAAAACAAAAGAAGAAATAGAATGCATTCGCGAAAGTGCCCTGATTGTTTCCAAAACACTGGGTATGCTTGCAAGTGAGGTTAAACCAGGAGTAACAACCTTACATTTGGATGCACTTGCCGAAACATTTATTAGAGATCATGGCGCTATTCCTGGGTTTTTGGGGTTGTACGATTTTCCGAATACACTTTGTATGAGTCCAAATACTCAAGTCGTTCATGGTATACCAAATAATACGCCTTTAGAAGAAGGCGATATTCTTTCCATTGATTGTGGAGCTCTAAAAAATGAATTTTATGGCGATCATGCCTATACCTTTGCTGTAGGAGAAATCGATGCTGAAACTGAAAAGCTATTAGAGGTTTCTAAAGCGTCTCTTTATGAGGGTATTCGAGCTTTTAAACACAATAATCGTGTAGGTGATGTTGGATATGCCATTCAAAATTATTGTGAATCTCATGGCTATGGTGTCGTCAGAGAGCTCATTGGCCACGGTATTGGGCGTGTTATGCATGAAGAACCCGAAATGCCAAATTATGGAAAACGAGGCCGAGGGAAAAAATTTCAAGAAGGAATGGTGGTTGCGATTGAACCCATGATTAATATGGGGACCCACAAAATCAAGCATCATAGCGATGGGTGGACAATTACCACAAAAGATAATAAACCCAGTGCTCATTTTGAACACAATGTAGCACTTGTTGATGGCCAACCCGAATTATTGTCAACCTTTGCTTATATTTATGAAGCATTAGGCATAAAAAGTAATGAAGAAGAAGGATTAAGAGTAAATCCTTTAACACTATAATTAACCAATAGATGAGTCGTATACAAGAGGTTGAATTACAACTAGAACCCTTAAGAAATCAGCTGAAATCGCACCCCTTATACAGTACACTTTCTAACATGGAAGATATTGCTGTATTTATGGAAAAACATGTGTTTGCCGTATGGGATTTCATGTCATTACTAAAATCACTTCAAAATCATTTAACAAATATCAATGTCCCTTGGACGCCCAAAGGCAAGGGTTCTACGGCGCGGTTCATCAATGAAATTGTAATGGCAGAAGAGAGTGATGTAAATGAATTGGGAGAAGCCATGAGTCATTACGAAATGTATATTGATGCCATGGATCAAGTTGATGCAAACACCAGCCCAATAGGATTGTTTATTAATGCTCTTGAAAACGGCGACCGCATTGAAAATGCAGCAAAGAAAATCGATTTAGAGGCACCAGTTTTGGCGTTTATCCAATTTACAATGAAGGTTATAAATTCTAAAAAACCGCATGCGATTGCATCGGCATTTACCTTTGGACGAGAAGATGTGATTCCAGATATGTTTTTGGAAATTGTAAACCAGTCGAAAACTAAAAATGATGACAACAGCTATAGCAAATTACTCTACTACTTGAATCGTCATATCGAATTAGACGGCGATGAGCACGGCCCAATAGCATTAAAGATGGTGGAGGAACTTTGCGGAGAAGACACCACTAAATGGACCGAAGTTTTAGAAACTGCAAAAGAGGCGTTAAAATTCCGTCTTAAATTATGGGATCATATTACTGAAGCTATCGTTCAACAAAATGTAAAAGAAGTGCTAAACACTTAAATTTTGAAAACACTTTTCAAATTTATTTTAAACCTTATTCCCAGACCACTCCTCATTTCATTGAGTTATGGCGTTCGACCTGTTCTGGTTTTAGTTTTGAAAGGAACCACCTATACTGATCCTATCGACGGTAAAAGTTTTCGAAAATTTTTACCCTATGGCTATGGAAACCAACGAGAAAATGTACTCTCTCCTTCTACCCTTTCATTGGAACGTCACCGTTTATTATGGCTGTATTTAAAAAATGAAACTGACTTTTTTACATCGCCAAAAAAAATATTACACTTTGCACCTGAGCAAGCGTTTCATAAGCGTTTTAAAAACATTAAACATTTTGACTACGTTACTACCGATCTGAATTCGCCAATTGCAACGGTCAAAGCAGATATTTGTAACCTTCCATTTGAATCCAATAGTTTTGATGTTATTCTATGTAATCATGTGCTTGAACATATCTTAGACGACACCAAAGCCATGCAAGAACTCTATCGTGTGATGCAGCCAGGCGGTATGGGTATATTTCAAATTCCTCAAGACCTAAATCGTGATAAAACATTTGAAAACCATACGATTACGGATAAAAAAGAGCGTGCTAAAATTTTTGGGCAGTATGACCATGTTCGGGTTTACGGCAAAGATTACTTTGAAAAACTAAGATCGATCGGTTTCAAAGTAGATGAAGTAGATTATACCGCTCAATTTTCGGATCAAGACCTCGACAAATACCGCTTGGCAAAAGGCGAAATTATTCCAGTAGTTTATAAATTTTAGTACAATTGAAACCCATTAAACCCTTCTGTTTCGAGTACATTATTTTCATTAACAAAAACAATAAAGACTTTTAATCCTAGATGCCTCTTAAGAAATGTTCTGATGTCTTCTAAACGCATGGATTGAAGTGCGGTAGCATAGGCATCTGCCACCATACAATTACGAGAAATAACAGAGACACTCAAAATACCTGAACGAATTGGGTAGCCAGTTTTGGTGTCAATAATGTGCGTATAGCGGTTGCCTTCTGCATCGCGCTTAAATTTTCTGTACGTTCCAGATGTCGCCATCGATTCGTCTTGGAGGGTAAGGGTATTAATATAGGGTTGGTCTCCGCTTAAATCGGGATGTTGAACCCCCACTTTCCAGGGTGTATTCTTAACCGAATTGATGCCTTTGGCACGAATTTCACCTCCTATTTCTATTAAATAATTTTGAATGTTTTTAGACTCTAAATAGCGTCCAATCACATCCACACCATAGCCTTTGGCTATAGCGTTAAAATCTAAACGTGAAGCTTTTGGTTTAGAAATCACGCCATTGCTAAGATTAACTTTATCCATACCGACAGACTGCATCAGTTCGTTTATTTTTAGACTATCTAAAGCTTCTATTTTACCTTCTGGTCCAAAATCCCATGCATTGACTACTGCTCCTATTGTAGGGTCGAATTTACCTTGAGTCTTTGTATAGATCTCTTTTGAAGTCTTAAAAACGGCTTCAAAATGGTGATCAATAACAAGCGTTTCGTTTAGGTTTACTTTTGAGATATCAGAAGTTGGAATATAGGTGGACATCGAACGGTTGATTTCAAAAAACAAACTGTCAAACGCTGTTTCAAAATTTTGACTACTGTCGTAAATAATAGAATACGTCGTTCCAAAAACAGGTCCAGTTACTCGTAATTGTTCGGGTGTATGAGAACAGGAAACTAGTCCTAAACAAAAAATAAGAAGTAGTTTTTTTATCACTCGGTTTTAATTCAAATTTGTTTCTATGACTTGAATTCCATTATATTCTATGAGATATTCTTCATTAAGATATATGGGCAATTCTTCGCCTTTAGGATTTCCGATTCCGACGCCGGCATATAAAACTTTGGCATCTTTGTCTTGCGCATGTGTTTTAAAGGTTTCCATCCAAACCACATCGTAGTTGTTCGGGTTATCGGGTAATTTTACCACGCGTACAATCACAAAAAAGTATTGACTGTTTTTGTCAATACATACAAATTGCGGGTGTTTTTTGAGTTTACTATTAATGGCTACAAACTCAAAACCACGGGATTCTAAATCCTTACCAACGTGGTTCATTGCTAGGTTGTGCATTTCTTGTTTTGACAGTGGTTGACTCATATGACAAAAATACAAAAAGCCCAACACAAGTGCTGGGCTAGATTATAAAAAATTTAGAAGTGGTTACCCTCCAAAGTCATCAAATCGAATGTGCTCATCTGGGATTCCATAATCTTCACCCATTTTTTGAACCGCTTGATTCATTAATGGTGGTCCACAGAAATAAAGTTCGATGTCTTCTGGAGACTCATGGTGACTTAAATAATTATCGATCACACAGTTGTGAATAAACCCAACAAAGCCATCACCCTCGCCATCAATGCCGTCTTTTACTTTCCAATTATCTTCTTCCATAGGTTCAGATAATGCTAAGTAAAACTTGAAATTAGGGAATTCTTTTTCGAGTTGTTCAAAATGGTCTAAATAGAACAATTCACGTTTAGAACGTCCACCATACCAATAGGTAACTTTACGACCTGTTTTTAATGTTTTGAATAAGTGATATAAATGCGAGCGCATTGGCGCCATTCCTGCACCTCCACCAACATACAACATTTCTGAATCACTTTCGTTAATAAAGAATTCGCCATAAGGACCAGAAATAGTTACTTTATCACCTGGTTTTTGGGCAAATATATAAGAGGATGCAATTCCTGGATTAACGTCCATCCAACTGTTTTTAGCACGATCCCATGGTGGCGTTGCGATACGCACGTTTAACATAATCTCACGCCCTTCTGCAGGGTAAGATGCCATAGAATAAGCACGTTCTACAGTTTCACTGTTTTTCATGGTTAATGGCCAAAGACCAAATTTGTCCCATTCCGCTTGAAACTTGTCTGCTGTTTCATGTTCTTCTGGATGGGCTGTAATGTCTATATCTTTAAAATTGATTTCACATTCTGGGATTTCAATTTGGATATAGCCTCCTGCTTTGTAGCCCATATCTTCTGGGATTTCTACTACAAATTCCTTAATAAAAGAGGCAACATTATAGTTACGCACTACAGTGGCTTCCCATTTTTTAATTCCAAAGACTTCTTCTGGAATTGTAATTTCCATATCTTGTTTAACCTTCACTTGACACGATAAACGCGCCCCATGTTTCAATTCTTTTCTTGAAAAATGTGGGGTTTCTGTAGGAAGCGCTTCACCTCCACCAGAAAGCACATGACATTCACATTGGATACAGGTTCCACCACCACCACAGGCAGAGGGTAAAAATATTTTATTACCTCCAAGAGTAGACAACAATGTATCTCCTGATGCAACTTCAATTTCGCGTTCACCATTGATAAGGATCTTAACAGGTCCTGATGGTGATAGTTTTTGTTTGACAAAAAGGAGCACACTAATTAATAGTAACGAGGTCACTAAAAATGCTACAACAGTAGCTAAAATGGTTCCGGTTGTTCCAGCGGCTAAAATCATATTAGTTAACTATTTTTATTTGATTATCTACTTCTGTTTCAATTTCTGTAGTTTCTGCAACTACTTCTTTTGGTTCTTCTTTCGTCTCTTCATCGCCTCCAGTAAGCATACCTCCAAAGCTTAAGAAACCGATTCCCATTAGACCAGTTACAATGAATGTAATTCCTAAACCTCTAAGGGGAGCAGGTACATTAGAATAACGGATTTTTTCACGAATGGCTGCAATAGCTAAAATCGCTAAAAACCATCCAATTCCTGAAGATATACCGTAATTAACAGCGAGTCCTAAGGTTTCAATCTCACGAGATTGCATGAATAAAGACCCTCCTAAAATGGCACAGTTTACTGCAATTAATGGTAAGAAAATCCCTAAGGAATTATAAAGTGAAGGTGAAAATTTTTCCACCACAATTTCAACAAGTTGTACCATGGTTGCTATCGTAGCAATAAACATAATGAACGACAGGAAACTAAGGTCATACTCAGCAAATTCTGGGCCTAACCACACAAGCGCTCCAGGTTGTAATAAATATTGGTCTAACAACCAGTTTAAAGGTACTGTAATCGCCAATACAAAGATGACGGCGGCACCAAGTCCTACGGCAGTTGCTACTTTTTTAGAGACAGCTAAATATGAGCACATGCCCAAGAAAACTGCAAACACCATATTATCAATAAAAATTGATTTGAAAAATAATTCGATGTGTTCTATCATTGTCTTTTATTTAAATTCTTACTGAAGAAATTAATCTTCAATTAATGTTGTGTTTCTACTGCGTTGTACCCATATAATAAGGCCAACAATAATCAAGGCCATTGGCGGCATGAGCATAAATCCATTGTTTTCATATCCCGTAGAATAAAGCCCTGTCTTTTCGATTGGATCTCCCAATACAGGAATTCCGAAAAGCGTTCCAGATCCTAAAAGCTCTCTGAAAAATCCAACAGCTAGAAGTATTACTGCATAGCCTAAAGCGTTTCCTATACCATCTAAAAAGGCTTTCCATGGGCCATTTCCAAGAGCAAAGGCTTCAAAACGTCCCATAATAATACAGTTGGTGATAATTAATCCAACGAAGACAGAGAGGGTTTTACTAAGCTCGTAAGCAAAAGCTTTAAGCACTTGATCTACAATAATTACTAAGGACGCCACAACAATAAGTTGGACGATAATTCTAATTTTTGAAGGAATGATGTTACGCATCAACGAAATCACAACATTTCCAATTCCTAAAACGAACAGTACTGCAATTCCCATCACTAGAGATGCTTTGAGTTCTGCGGTAATCGCTAAGGCAGAACAAATCCCTAAGACTTGAATCGTAATTGGGTTGTTATCCGCTAACGGATCCGTTATTAGTTTGGCATCTTTTTTTGAAAGTAGTCCCATGTTAGTTCAATTGATTTTTTAAATTTTTAAAGTATGGCAAGTACAATTTAAGATCACTCTTTATCATTGCAGATACACCATCACCTGTAATTGTTGCACCGGCTAAAGCATCTACTTCATAGTCATCTTTTGTAAGGTTCTTAGGGTCATTATTGCCTTTAGCTACTGTAATTCCTTTGAATTCTCCAGTAGCGGTTAACAATTGTTCGCCAACAAAATCGTCCATAAAATAACGTTGTTTGATGTTGGCACCTAAACCTGGTGTTTCGGCAGCATGATCAAAAAACGCACCTTGTATCACCATGTTTTCATCAAGTGACACATAACCCCAAATGGCATCCCAAAGTCCTTTTCCTCGAATCGGAACGATATAAAAAGTTTGCTCGTCTTTTTCACCTACAAATAGTGGTAATGCTCTAGTCCCTCCATTTTTGGCTTTAGCTTGTTCTTTTTTGACATCAATTAGATAAGCTTCTAAATTTTCATCAGCGCTTCCGTCAGCATTGACAGTCAACTGTTTTGAGATGTATTTTGAAAACTCACCCGCAACTTTATCGGTTCCAATAAATTTGATGTCTGTTGCACCGTTTTCATTGATGCCCATTGCATACAGGATGTTTTGTTGTTTTTCCATACGCTCATTCTCTTTAATATTTGGTTTAAGAGAAGAGGCCGTGAAAGCTAACAATGATCCTACGATGACTACCATTCCAATAGCAAATAAGATCGTGTATTTATTAGTATCTGTATTAGTACTCATAATTATGCTGTTTTAACTTTAAGACGTTTCATTCGTTTTTTGACATTACCTTGAACCACATAATGGTCAATAGTTGGTGCAAATACATTCATAAGAAGAATCGCTAAAAAGACGCCTTCTGGATATGCGGGATTAAATACACGGATCATTATTGATATAAAGCCGATCAAAAATCCATAAATCCATTTGCCTTTATTCGTTTGAGCAGCAGTTACGGGATCCGTTGCCATAAACACAGCTCCAAATAATATACTTCCAATGATAAGGTGTTGCCAGAAAGGTACGCTCATTAATCCGAAAAACTTACTTGAAGATCCTATCCAACCCGCATCAACGACGCCGTTAAAAATGAGTCCCATTACAACAGCTCCGATTAATGTACTTACTATAATTCTCCAGCTTCCAATTTTAGTAAAGATCAAGAACAATGCGCCTAAAATAATCAGTAATTTAGACGTTTCTCCGACCGAACCTGGAATAATTCCAAAGAACATATCAGCAACGCTGTAAACAACCTCTTGACCCTGCGCATAACTTCCTAAAATAGTTTCTCCTGAAATAGCGTCCAAATTTTGACCAGCTGCTATAGCTTGATCTCTTTCGACAGCACCATGTACCCAAACTTTATCGCCACTCATCCATGTGGGATAAGCAAAGAATAAGAAAGCACGAACGGTTAGTGCAGGATTTAAAATATTCATTCCTGTACCACCAAAAACTTCTTTTCCAATAACGACACCAAATGCTACAGCAACTGCAAGCATCCAAAGTGGTAAGTCGATCGGCACAATAAGTGGCACTAACATCCCTGTAACTAGATAACCTTCTTCAACTTCGTGCCCTTTGATAATGGCGAATACAAATTCAATTGCCAATCCAACGCCGTAAGATACAACCACAAGCGGAAGCACTTTCCACATTCCGATTACTAAATTGCTCCACGTCCAGAACGATGTTCCTAAAAACCCTTGGGCTGATTCAATGGTGCCTAAAGCTAAATGGTGTTGGTATCCTGCATTAAACATCCCAAAAATCAAACAAGGAACCATGGCCATAATTACGGTATTCATGGTACGCTTCAAATCATCGGCTGCCTTAATGTGCGTGCCGTTGTGCGTGGTTTCGTTTGGTAAATATAAAAACGTATGCAGGGCATTAAAAGCCGGAGCCATTTTAGTGCCTTTATACTTTTCTTTAATAATATGTAACTTATTTTTTAAACTCATTTTTATCCTATTTCTTTTAGCATTAAGTCTAGTCCTTCTCTTATTATTTTTTGATGTGGTTGTTTAGACACACATACAAATTCGGTCAACGCAAAATCTTCAGGGGCCACTTCATACATTCCAAGAGCTTCCATTTCGTCAAGATCTTGATACATACATGCCTTTAAGACCTGCATTGGAAAAATATCTAATGGAAAAACTTCTTCATAAGATCCTGTAATTACAAAAGCTCTGTGTTCGCCATTAGTATTGGTGTTTAAATCAAATTTCTTGTTAGGAGTTAACCATGAAAAAGTCAACGCTCTTGATGTGGAGACTTTGTCAAATACAGGTTTGTTCCATCCAAAAAACTCATAATCATCGCCTTCAGGAATAACACTAACTACATTGGAATAGTAGCCTAAATAACCATCTGGTTTTATTTCTTTTCCACTTAGAACAGTACCGGATATAATTCGAACATTGGCGTCTTTTTCAATGCCACGATCATAAACCATGGTCGCAATTTCGCTACCAATTTTTGTTACTAAATAGCGGGGTTCTTTGATTCCTGATCCGGCAAGTGCTACAATACGTTCGGCATTAAATTTACCTGTTAAAAGTAACTCACCAATAATCACTAAATCTTGTGGAGTTATCGTCCAAACTACCTCTCCTTTATTAATAGGATCGATTTTATTGATTAGTGTTCCTACATTTCCTGAAGGATGCGGCCCAGAAATTTTATGGGTTACCACGTCTTCTAAATTCGTGAAAGGTGAATGTGAATCTTTAGAAACACTAACATTTATAGTTCCAGTAGTTAGTTTTGAAAGTGCTGATACCGCAGCTTGTAGTTCTGCTTGTTTGCCTGCTAATACAAAATCATAATCTGCAGCTAGAGGAGCAGATGCATAGGCAGAAACAAAAATTCCTTTAGGAGTAGTTTCTGGATTAGCAATCACATCATAGGGACGTTGCATGATAAATGGCCAGCATCCAGAGGCCAATAATTTAGCTTTAATCTCGTCTGCTTTGGCACTTTCGACTTCAAGTTTTTGATGATCAAAAAACGTTTGGGTTTTATCAGCTTGTATTTTAACTTCTAGAATACGACGTTTTTCGCCACGCAAAATTTCAACAACTTCACCAGAAACTGGCGAAACAAATTGAATAGATGCATTAGATTTGTCGTAAAAAATAGGTTCACCGGCTTTGACTTTTTCGCCAACTTTTACTAATAACTTAGGCGTGAGTCCGTGAAAATCTTCAGGTTTAATACTGTAAAAGTTACTTTTGATAGCATCACTTTTTGTTAAAGCTGCCTCCCCTACTAACTTAATATCTAACCCTTTTTTAATTCGGATGTCGTTTGACATAGGTATTTTTTGTTGAAATTATTATCTAAAAAACGCTGCAAAATTACGAATTTAATGTGCATTTTGCACAATAATTTTAGAGATTTTTTTTTGTATTTATATCCCATTTATTTTAGCCCTAAAATTTGTTTATATTTACCTTGTATTTTGGAAAACTATCATGCTTAAACACTTCTATTTTTTATTTATTTTTCTTCTATCAACACTTTGCTTTTCTCAAGTAGAAGAAGTAGAACCTTCAGATCTTATTAAAACCATTACATTCAAAAGCAATACAAATCAGTCGGAGTTGCCCATCTTGAACTTAAATGAACGTTTAACTCTTGAATTCGACGTACTCAGTCCAGACGAAGACGATTTTTACTATGTTATTGAACATTATAATTTTGATTGGACAAAATCCAAGTTAATTAAATCCGAATATTTAAAAGGGCTTGACAACTTACGAATTGTCAATTATGAAAATTCTTTCAATACCTATCAGATCTATTCAAATTACAGACTTCAAATCCCCAATACACAAACTCGACTTAAAGTTTCTGGAAATTATTTGATTAAAATTCTTAACGAATACGATGAAATCGTGTTTAGTCGTAAGTTTATGGTTTATGAAAACCTAGCTAGTGTTGGAGTTCAGATCAAACGTTCACGGGACGTGGCCCACGTTAATACCAAACAATCGGTTGATTTTGTAATTAACACCACCAACTACCGTTTCAACAATCCCAAACAAACTATAAATACAGTTATACTTCAAAATAATAATTTGAAAACGTCTATTGCTGGCTTGAAACCACAATATATTTTAGGGAACGAATTGATTTACCGGTACACAACTGAATCCTCATTTTGGGGCGGCAATGAATACCTGTATTTTGAGACTAAAGATGTTAGAGGTACAAATCTAGGCGTTCAGTTTACAGATTTGAATACGTTGTACCACAGCTATTTATATACAGATGTCAATCGCTATAACCGGGAATACACCTATAATCCAGATATTAATGGAAATTTTCAAGTCACAATTTTAGATCGCGAAAACCCCAGTATTGAAGCCGATTATACTGTGGTCCATTTTTCGCTTAAAAATCCTGAATTAACAAATGAATCCATCCATGTTTATGGAAGTTATAATAATTATGCGTTGAACGACTCTAATAAAATGATTTTCAATCCAAAACGTGGGGTTTACGAAGTCGCCATAAAACTAAAACAAGGATTTTACAACTATAAATATGTACTCGTAAATGCGCAAAATGAACTTGAGGAAGGCGTTATTAGTGGCGATTTTTATGAAACTGAAAATAATTACAAAGTACTGGTATACTACAGAGATTTAGGGGCGCGTTATGACCGAATTGTTGGCCTTGGCGAAGGCAACTCAACACAAATTAGTAATTAACAGTATTCCTAAGCTTTGGATTCAACAACTTTAGATGAAATAATTTTTTAATTTGACTTTATTTCCTATTTTTATACGCTATGATAGAACAAATTACCAAAGGCATAAAAATATCCATTGAAACTGAGTTTGAAGGCACCTTCTACAAAGACAATAGTATCCATTATGCGTTTAGTTATGAAATATCTATTGAGAATCAGAGTAGTGAAATTGCGCAATTGATTGCTAGAAAATGGAACATTATGGAGGCTCTTAATGACAATGAAATTGTGATTGGAGAAGGCGTTGTTGGAGAACAACCAATACTTATCCCTGGTGAGCGTCACACTTACAAATCGGGATGTGTTTTAAAATCCCCTTTTGGAGCGATGAAAGGAAACTATTTAATGCTCAACCCGTCGAACTCCAAACAGTTTAAAGTGACTATTCCTACTTTTAAACTAAGTGCTTCATTTGCACAAAATTAAACTGCTTTTACCACTTAAATACCGACTATAAAGTGTAGTTTTACGCTTTAAAACACACACTAAATTTACAACACTAAAAAATAAATACTATGGGAAAAGGATTTTTTAAGGTTCCAGTAGCAGTCAATGAGCCTGTTAAATCATACAAACCAGGTTCTCCAGAACGAGCGGAAGTACTAGCTACATACAAGGCAATGGTTAATGAGACCATCGAAGTACCACTTTATATTAATGGTCAAGATATCAAGTCAGGAAACACCCAAACGATGAGTCCTCCACATGACCATCAGCATATTTTAGGAAGCTATCATACGGCTCAAAAAACACATGTAGAATCAGCTATTGCCACGGCTCTAGAGGCCCGAAAATCGTGGTCACAATTACCTTGGGAACAACGTGCAGGAATTTTTCTACGTGCTGCCGAATTAATTGCAGGACCATATCGAGCAAAAATAAATGCCTCCACTATGATCGGGCAATCAAAAACTGTTTTCCAAGCGGAGATTGATGCCGCTTGTGAATTTGTAGATTTTTTACGATTCAATGTTCAGTTTATGATTGATATCTATAAAGACCAACCTCAAAGTACGAGTGCGGCGTGGAACCGTATTGAATACCGTCCATTAGAAGGATTCACCTATGCAGTATCGCCTTTTAACTTCACATCTATCGCTGGAAATCTTCCGGCATGTATGGCGCTAATGGGAAATGTTGTCGTATGGAAACCTAGCGATAGTCAGGCCTATTCTGCAAAAATCATCATGGATATTTTTGAAGAAGCTGGCGTACCACCAGGAGTTATCAATGTGGTTTTTGGAGACCCTGTCATGATTACTGATACCGTTTTAGCAAATCCTGAATTTTCTGGATTGCACTTTACGGGATCGACATTTATTTTTAAAGAACTCTGGAAACAAATTGGAAATAACATCCATAATTATAAAACCTATCCACGCATAGTTGGCGAAACCGGAGGTAAAGATTTTATCGTTGCCCATCCTTCAGCAAATGCCAAACAAGTGGCAACTGGAATGCTGCGTGGTGCTTTTGAATTTCAAGGGCAAAAATGTAGTGCCGCATCAAGGTCTTATATTCCACAAAGTTTATGGCCAGAAATCAAAGCGTTTATGATTGCTGAAATGAAGACTTTTAAAATGGGATCTCCTGAAGATTTAAGCAATTTTATAACGGCTGTAATTCACGAAGGTTCTTTTGATAAACTTGCAGGATTTATTGACCGCGCAAAACAAGACGCAGACGCAACAGTGCTAGCGGGAGGAAACTACGACAAGACTAAAGGGTACTTTATTGAACCAACACTTATTGAAACCACCAACCCAAAATATGCCACAATGAGCACAGAATTATTTGGTCCAGTGATGACGGTGTATGTATATGAAGACGATGCTTTTGAGGCCACGTTAAAATTAGTGGATGAAACGAGTGCATATGCTTTAACAGGTGCGATTTTTTCAACAGACCGCTATGCGGCTACTCTAGCTACCAAGCTGCTAGAAAATGCAGCAGGAAACTTTTATATCAATGACAAGCCTTCTGGTGCTGTTGTAGGGCAACAGCCTTTTGGAGGGGCGCGTGCTTCGGGAACCAATGACAAGGCGGGGTCTGCACAGAATTTATTACGCTGGGTTTCCCCACGAATGGTCAAAGAAACATTTGTGACACCAACAGATTACCGCTATCCTTTTTTAGGGGAATCCTAATAACAGGATAATTTTAAAAAACTATTAACTACAACACTAAAAAAGGCGGTTTAAGACCGCCTTTTTTAGTGTTAACTCATACCCTATATCTTAGCCTTTATACTTAAGTGGAAGGTGCACAATTTTTTTAGTTTCAAAAAACTCGTCTTCAAAAAATGCACTCAAATCATAGAGGGTTACTTTAGAATAGGTTTTAAGCTCCTCAGTCAAATCACCCCCTTTAAGGTACAAAATCCCATTTTTAAGAGCATGTGTATTTTTCTTAGCAACTCTGTTTTTAATCCAACTCACAAAAACAGGCATCGTTGTTACAGCTCTACTAATTATAAAATCATACTGTCCTTCGATAGTTTCGGCTCTAGCATGAGTCGTGTACACGTTTTCTAAGCCTAAACTTTCGGCAACGCCATTGACGACTTTCAACTTTTTGTTTATGCTATCTACTAAATGAAATGTCACTTCAGGAAAAAGGATTGCAAGTGGAATCCCTGGAAATCCACCGCCTGTACCAATATCTAAAATTTTTGCCCCGTCTTGAAACTGAATTAATTTGGCTATAGACAACGAATGAAGCACATGATGTAAATACAAACTCTCAATATCTTTTCGTGAGATCACGTTTATTTGTGCATTCCAATCCTCATAAAGTCCTTGCAAAGCTTCAAACTGTTTGAATTGAATTTCTGTTAAATTTGGGAAATATTTTTGAATTAAATGCATGTGTAAATCTATTTTCCGCAAAAATAGCCATTAATCTGTTAAATATGATAAATATCAGGCATTGAAACTTTTTTATTAATTATATTTGAAAATTATTTTTCATTAGGTATATAAAATACAACTCATGACAAAATCAACGATTACATTTTCAAGAAAAGATTCTGCTAAGTTTTTTAAAACTTTAAACAGTAGAGTTAATAGTTATTTTAAAGACAATAAAATTAAGCGCTCTGGTAATTGGAAACTTTGGTTAAAAACCGTGGTTATGTTTTCAATTTTTCTAGTGCCTTATTTTTTAATACTTACGATTGAAATGCCAGGATGGTTACAAATTTTATTTACTGTTGTGATGGGTGTTGGTATGGCTGGTGTTGGTATGAATGTGATGCATGATGGCAATCATGGTTCATTTTCAAACAAACCATGGGTAAATAATATTATGGGAGGAAGTATTTACATCCTTGCAGGAAATGTTTACAATTGGAAAGTACAACATAACGTTTTGCACCATACTTATACTAATATTCATGGTCATGACGAAGATTTAGATGCTGGTCGTGTGCTGCGATTTACCAAACACACTGAATGGAAAAGCCACCACAGATTTCAACATATCTACTCCGTTTTGCTGTATGGATTATTAACAATCAACTGGGCAATTACCACGGATTTTATACAGATGAAACGGTACATGAAACGTAAACTTTCCTACGGAAAATTCCCTAATCCTTTCTTGAACTGGAGTACACTAGTCATTTCCAAAATAGTGTATATAAGTTTATGGATTGTTCTTCCTATATTAATCACCGACATCGTTTGGTATAAAGTTTTATTAGGATTTTTTGTGATGCATTACACTGCAGGGCTTATTCTTAGTATTGTTTTTCAGTTGGCACATATCATGGACGAAGCTGAAATGCCTGTACCAGAAGCGAGTGGAACTATGAAAAATACATGGGCTATTCATCAGCTTTTAACTACTGTGAATTTTTCACCAAAAAATAGATTAATAAATTGGTTCACAGGGGGATTAAACCACCAGGTTGAACATCACATTTTTCCAAATATATCTCATATTCATTATGGTAAAATTGCAGAAATTGTAAAGAAAACTGCAAAGGAATTCAACTTACCCTACAACGAATTTGAAACGACAAGAAAAGCAATTATAGCCCATTTCAAATATTTGAAAGAAATGGGAATGAAACCAGCAATACCAGCATAAAAATATTACATGAGCCAATTACTTTCTGAACGAATTTTAAACATGGCCACATCAGCGACTCTAGCGATGGCGGCAAAAGCAAGAGAATTAAAAGCCGAGGGCAAAGATATCATAGGATTAAGTTTAGGAGAACCTGACTTTAATACTCCAGATTTCATTAAGGATGCTGCAAAAACAGCAATTGATGACAACTACAATTCTTATACTCCTGTAGATGGTTATGCAGAACTTAAACAAGCCATTATCACGAAGTTTAAACGCGATAACAACCTAAGTTACCAACCGTCTCAAATCGTAGTATCCACAGGTGCAAAACAATGTTTAGCCAATGTAGCTTTAGTGCTACTCAACGAAGGTGATGAAGTTATTTTACCTTGCCCTTACTGGGTAAGTTATTCCGATATTGTAAAGCTATCTGATGGCGTTCCTGTCGAAGTGGTAACCTCTATTGAGAATGATTTTAAAATGACACCTCAGCAGTTAGAAGCCGCTATTACACCCAAAACTAAAATGATTTGGTTTAGCTCGCCTTGTAACCCAAGTGGCTCTGTTTACAGCAAAACTGAATTAAGAGCCTTAGCAGATGTTTTAAAAAATCACCCAAATATATACATCGTTTCAGATGAAATCTATGAGCATATTAATTTTGGAGAAGGTCATGCAAGTATGGCTGAATTTGAAGATATGTACGACAGAACGATTACTATAAATGGGGTTTCAAAAGCCTTTGCAATGACGGGATGGCGTATTGGATTCCTTGGCGGTCCGGAAGCCATTGCACGTGCTTGTAATAAAATGCAAGGCCAAATCACAAGTGGTGCAAATTGTATTGCTCAACGCGCAGTCATAACAGCTTTAGAAGCCGCTCCTACTAAAGTTCAGTATATGGTGGATGAATTTAAAGTTCGTCGCGATTTGATTCTTGGTTTACTAAACGATATTGAGGGATTCTCCTGCAACACGCCAGAAGGTGCTTTTTATGTATTTCCTGATGTGACAGCGTTTTTTGGAAAAACATTAAACGGCACACTTATAAAAAATGCGACTGATTTTTCATTGTATTTATTGGAAGCGGCCTTAGTAGCAACGGTAACCGGTGATGCGTTTGGAAATCCTAATTGTATTCGCATATCATACGCAGCATCACAGGATCAGATTATTGAAGCTTTGAACCGTATCAAGAAAGCTGTGAGCTAAATTTAGCTTAACGGTTTCTCCAGAAAAATGGTGTAAATAAAATAAGAACGGTAAACAATTCTAATCTTCCGATTAGCATTAAGAAAGCGGCCCACCATTTACCAGCAGTTGGCATTTCAAAAAAGTTATGTGAAGGCCCAAATTCGCCTAGTGCAGGACCAACATTTCCTAAACTTGAAGCTGCTACTCCTATGGCAGACTCAAAATCGAGACCTAGAAGTGCAAATCCCAATGATCCTACTATAAAGGATAACATATAAAGAATGAAAAACCCTAGGACATTAAATACAATATCTCCTGAAACGGATTTATTATTGTAACGCACAGGAAGAATAGCACTGGGGTGTAGGGTTCTTTTAAATTCTAAAAATCCATTTTTTATAAGTACAAGGTGACGTACTATTTTCACCCCTCCGGAAGTACTGCCAGCCGAACCTCCTAAAAACATCAATCCAAAGAAAAAAACGAGTAAAAGTGGCGACCATATTGTAAAATCTGCAGAAACAAATCCAGTTGTGGTTATAATAGCTACGACTTGAAAAAGTGCATGTCTAAAAGACCCTTCGCCTATACCCCAAACCAAAGGATGGTTGAACGCTGAAGTCCCAGTTAAGAAAGCATTATACCATATAACGCCACCTATTAGTAGCGTAAAAATTAAGATAAACTTAAAATATAATTTAAACTCTTCGTCTTTTACGACTTTGATTACATTGCCTTTGAACGCAAAATAACTTAATATAAAATTAGTTCCAGCCAATACCATAAATACTATGATGATATATTGTATTAGGGGCGTATCATTCCAATGGGCTACACTTGCATTTTTTGTTGAAAAACCACCTGTTGACAAGGTGCTCATAGAATGGTTTAGTGCATCAAAAAAAGACATTCCTGCAACAGATAAAAACAACGTTTCTGCTGCGGTGTAGCCAAAGTATATAAGCCATAGGCGTTTGGCGGTATCTGTTATTCTGGGGTGTAGTTTATCCGCACTTGGTCCTGGTGCTTCAGCGGCAAACAGCTGCATACCTCCAATGCCCAAAAGTGGCAATATGGCTATCGCTAATACGATGATGCCCATTCCACCGATCCAGTGGGTCAAACTCCGCCAAAACAAGAGACCTTCAGGTAAGGATTCTACATCATTTAAGATGGTTGAGCCTGTGGTTGTATAGCCTGATATTGTTTCAAAAATTGCATTTGTGAACTCTGGAATAGCACCTGTAAATATATACGGTAATGTTCCTGAGAGTGTCATTACAATCCAACCAAAAGCAACTACTAAATACCCTTCTCGTTTATTCATTTCCTTGGTGTGATTTTTTGTACAAACCATAACTATTGCACCAAAAACTAAGACCGAAATTCCAGCTAAAAATAAGTGCAGAGTCGCACCATCATTATAAAAGAAACTCAGAAGAGTTGCCAATAGCATGAAGCCACCATTGAACAATAATAAAAGTCCAAAGAAGTAAAATATAATTTTATAATTGAGCTTCATCAACAGTTTAATTTAGTAAAAATAACTTTCTACTTTTTTTATAGATTGAGGAAGACAGCATACTACCACTCGATCTCCGGAAACGATTTTAAAATCGCCTAGAGCAATAAACCCCTCTTCGTCTCGAATAACACCACCAATAATTGCAGAAAGTGGAAAATCAATTTTTTTAATAAATTTATCACAGATTTTAGAAGTAGGCTTCACCACAAATTCTAAAAGCTCAGCTTCCATATTACTTAATTTTGTCATAGCGACCACTTCGCCTTTTCTGATATATCTAAAAATACTATTCGCGGCCAGTAGTTTTTTATTGATTAGCGTATCTACTCCAATAGAGTGCGACAATTCATAATAATCCATGTTTTCAACCAAAGCAATCGTCTTTTTAATACCTTTAGATTTAGCTACCAAACAGGACATAATATTTGTTTCAGAGTTTCCTGTAACAGATATAAAAGCATCCATGTCTTTGATATTTTCTTCTTCTAAAAGCTCAACATTTCGTCCATCGCCGTTAATAACAAGCGTATTTGGGAGTTGTTCTGCCAAGTCAAAAGCACGGTCTTTTAGTTTTTCAACGAGTTTAATGTTAAAATTTTCAGATAGATCACAAGCAGCTTTAGAGCCAATTTTACCACCCCCTAAAATCATGACATCCTTGATTTCAATTTTTTTCTTTCCGGTAAGTTTACACAGCTCTTCATCTCCGCCTTCAGATGTGATAAATACTACGCGGTCTCCATTCATAAAAACGGTGTCTCCTCTCGGAATAAGGGTTGCATGTGAACCTGCACGCTGAATTGCAATTGGAATAAAATGAATGTCTGAAAGTAATTCCGCAGCAACTTTAACGGATTTATTTATGATTTTAGCGTCTTTAGAAAGCGAAAGTCCAAGCATGGTCAATGCGCCTTTTTCAAACTCATAAGTGTCATTGAATACGGACTGGCTCAGTAGTAATTCGATTTCTGCAGCAGCAAGAGATTCTGGTGAGATAAGCTCGTCGATACCAAATTTGGTGAAACCAACTTCATCCTTAAAATTGATAAATTCCGGATTAGAAATTCGTGCAATAGTCCGTTTTGCACCGAGCTGTTTAGCCAAAACACAAGCCGTAATATTCGACGTTTCAGAAGAGGTTACAGAGATGAATAAATCTGAGTTCAGGATTCGCGCATCTTTTAAAACCGAAATTGAGGTCGCATCACCTTTCACTACTTTTATGTCCAAATGGGTATCTGCATAAACGAGACTTTCTTTATTTAGATCTATAAGCGTAATTTCTTGTGATTCGTAAGATAAAAGCTTCGCTAAATGAAACCCGACTTCACCGGCACCGGCAATAATAATTTTCATTTATTATCAATTAATAAGATGTGCAAATATACGTTATTTTTAGGGATTTGTTTATGAATTGCATTTCTTTGCACTATAATTATTAAAGTAGAAGTTTTCATTATATATGTCAAAAAAAATCACACCTTATAAAGATAGTACACTTGGTAAAAAACAGCAAATCGCCAAAATGTTTGATGCAATCTCTAACGAATATGATGGTCTAAACAGAGTAATCTCATTTGGAATTGATATAAAATGGCGAAATAAAGTCGTACAGATTGTAGCAGACGCTCAACCAAAAAATATTCTTGACATTGCAACAGGGACTGGAGATTTAGCCATCAACTTAACACGCACAAATGCTTCACAAATCATCGGATTAGACATCAGTGAAGGGATGCTTGACGTTGGCAGACAAAAAATATTAAAAAAAGAACTTCATGAAACTATTGACATGGTGGTTGGAGACTCTGAAAACCTTCCTTTTGACGACAACGCTTTTGATGCCATTACTGTAGCCTTTGGTGTTCGTAATTTTGAAAACCTAGAAATCGGTTTGGCTGAGATCTTGAGAGTGTTGAAACCTGGAGGTATAGTTGTTGTTTTAGAAACTTCTGTTCCTACAAAGTTCCCTTTCAAACAAGGGTATTATTTACATACTAGAGTCGTATTGCCACTTATTGGCAAACTTTTCTCAAATGATAAATCGGCCTACAGTTACTTGAGTGAGTCGGCCTCTAAGTTCCCTTATGGGACTGCTTTCAACAATATTTTGACTAAAACAGGGTTTATAAACACGAAAGCCCTTCCACAAACATTTGGAGTTGCTACTATTTATACTGCAACAAAACACTAAGTATGAAGTACGTTTTATCAGTTGTTTTTATTTTATTTTCAATTCAATTTGCAAATGCTCAACTCTTTAGTAAAGAGCGCGTCTTGAATAATGAGAACTTTGATAAAGCTAAATTATCATATGGCTATTACCTAGGTTTTAATGTCTATGATTTTAATATTGATTACTACACAAATGTGGAGGATATTCAAGTTCTTAAATCGACAGGGTTTAATGTGGGCCTTTTGGGAAACATTAGAATCAATGACTATATAGATATTCGACTGGAGCCCGGACTTGTAATTTCGAGGCGAGAGCTAAATTATAGTGAAACGTATTTTGCAGGTATTGGTTTTGAAGACAAAGATCTTATTCGTGAAATTCAATCTACCTTTATTCATCTTCCATTACTGGTTAAATTTTCTTCTAAAAGAATCAACAACATCAAACCTTTTGTGGTTGGTGGAATATCAACAGCTTTGAATTTGTCGAGTCAAGAAGATAATCCCGATGACAATAGTAATGGTGTTTTTAGAGTGCGTCAAAAACAACCTGTATTATGAACTCGGGTTCGGAATCGACTTATATATGGCCTGGTTTAAGTTTACACCATCAATTCGAGGGGTGTTTTCAATGCAGGATGAAGTGATAAAAGATATTGACCCTGACAGCCCATGGACACAGAATATTTCTCAAATGCAGACTAGAGGTCTCTTTATTAACTTCACGTTTCAGTAAGTTTTCTTTTAAATTCACTCAAAAGTATTGCCGCAGCATTGGCTACATTTAAACTTTCAGTTTGTTTAAGGTTTCCAAATCTTGGTATAGAAAGCCGGGTATCTACTAGTGCTTCTATGTCTTGAGAAATCCCATTAGCTTCATTTCCAAGAACGAGTAGGCCTTCATCTGGCAAATTTTGCTCATATATTGACATACCATCCATAAATGTCCCCATGCAATTTGGGGCTAATGGCAACGCTTTTTCTAAGTCCATATACGTTATATTTACTCGGGTATGAGAGCCCATACTTGCCTGAACAACTTTGGGATTGAAACACTCTACCGTAGTCTCACTACATATTAAATTTTCAATTCCGAACCAATCACAGAGCCGAATAATAGTCCCCAAATTTCCAGGGTCATTTACAGCATCCAGTGCCACTACAAGAGCAGACCAATTGATAGGTTTTGGTCTAGGGATTTTGAAAGTCGCCACTACTTTATTGGGCGTATTAAAGCCACTAATTTTCGACAGTTCTTTAGCGCTTACTCTTGTTAGTTTCTGTTTATATTGAGAAAAGTGATCGTCAACAGCAAAAATTTCAACCAATTCATAGTCAGAGTTTAAAAACTCCTGCACCACTTTAACACCTTCTACAACAAATAGCTGGTGTTGGATTCGAAATTTTTTTTGCTTCAAACTACTGATTAGTTTTATTTGGCTTTTAGTTAACATCTAAAAAATGTACTTTTGATATATTATTAATTTAGAATGTAAAGCTAAATTTTATTTATTGATTGTTGAAGAAATCTCTGATAAAAATATTTGTTGTTTGTGTATTAACTGTTCTTTTTACGGCGTGTAATGCTGTAAAACGGGTGACGTCTACAGATTATTTATTAACTAAAAATAGTTTTTACATTAACGGTAAAAAGAAAAAATCAGAAGAACTTACTAATTTATCTTTTCAGAAAAAAAATACAGCGCTATTTGGGATCCCTTTACAGCTCTACATTTATAATCTAGCACGTCCAAACAAGGATTCTATATTTGAGCGTTGGTTACATAAAAACCCTAAACGAAAACAACGGCTAATTTCAAAGCTTTCAGAAAAACAACTGAAACAACTAAAAACCTCATCTATTGGCATCAATTCATGGTTGAGAGAAGTCGGAGAAGCTCCAATACTTTTAGATTCCTTAAAAATTAATAAAACAAAAATTAATCTTGAACGCTATTATTTTGCCAATGGTTGGTTTGATAGAACCGTAAACTATAGCGTTGATACACTAGGTTCAAAAAAAGCAGGAGTTGTCATTCGAAATCGAGACAGGAACTCCCTATACCATAGGAGAAATTTCGGATCGGATTGATTCTCCTGTAATTGATTCATTATATTCTAATTTAGAACAAGAGTCTTTTTTGAAATCAGGCGAACAATTTTCGATTTCAAATTTTGAAAGTGAACGTAACCGCTTGACTACCGCTTTCAGAAATGAGGGCGCTTATCATTTTTCTGAAGATTACATCCGATTTGAAAACGATACTATTGGAACAAAAAATAATGTCAATATCAAATTGCAAATACAAGACAGAATCATTAGAAATGACGATTCAATTGCTCGTGTTCCGTTTCAAACATACCGCATAAAAAATATAAACATCTATACAGATGCTACTTTTGAAAACCGTTCAAAAGCCATTTCGGATTCTGTAAACTATGACGACTACACTCTTTATGCTTATTCTAAATTAAAATATAAGCCTAAAGCCTTAACAAATGCAATACTAATTGCAAAGGGTGAGGTTTTCAAAGATTTAGATCGTAGCAGAACTTATCGGTATTTAAATGAATTAAGAACCTTTAAATATCCAAATATTGAATACGTAGAAAACGCACAAGACACAACACTTACAGCTAATATTTTTTTGGTACCAAAGAAAAAATATGGCTTGGGCCTTGACGTCAATGTGTCTCAAAGTAATATCCAAAAAGTGGGGCTCTCGTTTACAACAGGCGTAGTGATTCGCAATATTTTTAAAGGAGCAGAAACCCTTCAGATTTCGGCATTAGGTGCTATTGGAGCGTCTAAAGACGGGGCAAAAGCTGAAAGCCGGTTTTTTGATATTAACGAACTCGGTGCAGATATTAAACTAAATATACCGCGTTTATTTTTCCCTTTAAATACGGACAAGATTATTCCAAAATACATGTCACCAAGTACACAAATAAGCGCTGGATTTACGGGGCAAACAAATATTGGTTTGGACAAACAAACCTTTAATAGTGTTTTTAGTTACAAGTGGTTTCCATCAGAAAAAGTTACAAATTCTTTAGATTTGGTTAATCTACAATACGTCAGAAACCTAAATCCAAACAATTATTTTAGCGTATATCAAAACTCCTTTAGTCGATTACAGGCTATCGCTCTAGAATCCTATCCTACTCCGAATGACTTTTTAGGCACTGACAGCAACGGACAAGACATCCTTCTTGGATCTCGAGCTGATGAATTCATCGACCTCTTAAGTAACAACAGTTCGTACAGGGACTCAAATCCTTCTGAATACCAAACAGTGAGAGATATTCAGGAACGTAAAAACAGACTGGTTCAAGACAACTTCATTCTGGCAAGTAATTTTAATTATATCCGAGACAGTAGAGCAAATACTTTTGATACCAATTTTTCAATTTTTAGATTAAAATTTGAATTTGCGGGGAATCTTCTTTACAATGCTTCAAAATTATTAAATTTAGAAAACAACTCTCTAGGTGCTTATGAAGTAAGTGGAGTGCCCTTCTCTCAATATATTAAATCCGAAATAGACCATATAAAACTCTGGAATTTAGGACGCAGTAATGTATTGGCATTACATAGCTTTTTTGGGATTGCTGTTCCCTTAGGAAATGCTTCAAGCATTCCGTTTTCTAAAAGTTTTTTTGCAGGGGGTTCTAATGATAATAGAGCTTGGACCGCTTATAATTTGGGACCAGGAAGTTCTGATAATAACAATGAATTTAACGAAGCTAACTTAAAACTAGCCTTTAGTTTAGAGCACCGTTATAAGTTGTTTGGCAAACTCAATGGCGCTTTTTTTATGGATGCAGGAAATATTTGGAATGTGCTAGATGATGTTACAGACCCAAAAGCGACATTTGATAACCTTAAATCTTTAGAAGATATTGCTGTAGGAGCAGGAATTGGGCTGCGGTATGATTTTGATTTTTTTATATTTAGATTTGATACTGGATTCAAAGCTTATGAACCCAGTTATAGCAAAGGGAACCGTTGGCTTAACAACTTCAATTTCAGTAATGCTGTTTACAATATTGGAATCAATTATCCGTTTTAAAAGCTTTGGGGTAGCTACATCGTTTTCGCATAATAATACACTAATCGCACAGAATAAATTGTTCAAAATTGTTTAAAACATTACTTTTACGGCGCTAATTAAAACAAACACAATGAGTCACAACATCAAACCAGGCGTTGCAACAGGACGCGAAGTTCAAGAGATTTTTAAACTTGCTAAAGAAAAAGGATTTGCTCTTCCAGCAGTTAATGTTATTGGATCAAACACCATAAACGGCGTTCTAGAAACTGCAAAAGATTTAAATGCTCCCGTAATTATTCAATTTTCTAACGGAGGAGGACAATTTAATGCAGGAAAAGGACTTTCAAATGAAGGTCAAAAAGCAGCAATTGCAGGTTCAATCGCTGGCGCTAAACACATTCATGAAATGGCATTAGCTTATGGCGTTCCCGTAATTTTGCACACCGATCACTGTTCAAAAAAATTATTACCTTGGATTGATGGGTTATTAGATGCTAGTGAAGTTCATTTTGCACAAACTGGAAAATCATTATACAGCTCTCACATGATTGATTTATCTGAAGAGCCATTAGAAGAAAATATTGAAATATGTAAAACCTATTTGGAGCGTATGTCTAAAATGGGCATGACCTTAGAAATCGAATTAGGAATTACTGGAGGAGAAGAAGATGGCGTGGACAACAGCGATGTTGATGTTTCAAAATTATACACTCAACCTGAAGAAGTTGCTTATGCATATGAAGAGCTGAGCAAGGTAAGTGACCAATTTACAATTGCTGCTGCTTTTGGAAACGTTCACGGGGTTTACAAGCCTGGTAACGTAAAATTAACGCCGAAAATTCTTTTAAATTCTCAGGAATACATCACAAAAAAATATGGTGTCTCAGAAAACCATATAGATTTTGTATTTCACGGAGGATCAGGGTCTACTGTAGAAGAAATCAGAGAAGGAATTTCATACGGTGTGATCAAAATGAATATTGATACAGATATGCAATACGCATTTATGTCAGGTGTTCGTGACGATTTCAAAACCAATGCTGCTTATTTAGAAGCACAAATTGGAAATCCTGACGGGAGTGATGTGCCAAATAAAAAATATTATGACCCTAGACGATGGTTACGTGAAGGAGAAAAAGCATTCATTGCACGACTTAAAAAAGCATTTGAGGACCTAAATAATGTCGATACATTATAAAAATTACGTAGTTTTGTACTTTAATTTTACCGTTTAGACACTAATTATATGGCTTGGTTTAAAAGAAAAGACAAAGGAATTCAAACCCCTACAGAATCCAAACGAGATACACCCAAAGGACTTTGGTACAAATCTCCTACTGGAAAGGTAATTGAAACCGACGAACTAGAACGAAATTTCTATGTAAGTCCCGAAGATGGTTACCATGTTCGAATTGGAAGTAATGAATACTTTGAAATGCTCTTTGATGACAACTCATATAAAGAGTTAGACGCAGACGTTTCGTCTAAAGACCCTCTGAAGTTTGTGGATAATAAAGCCTACACAGATCGTTTGAAAGCGGCTCAATCAAAAACAAATTTGAAAGACGCTGTGCGAACTGCTGTTGGAAAATCAAAAGGGAAAGCGCTTGTGATCGCTTGTATGGATTTTAGTTTTATTGGAGGATCAATGGGATCTGTTGTTGGTGAAAAAATTGCACGTGCTGCAGACCATGCGCTGGACAATAAATTACCATTTATGATTATATCCAAATCTGGTGGTGCGCGCATGATGGAAGCTGCTTTATCATTGATGCAACTTGCAAAAACATCTGCAAAACTTGCTCAACTCGCCGAAGCAAAAATCCCTTATATTTCGCTTTGCACCGATCCAACAACCGGGGGCACAACAGCCTCATTTGCAATGCTAGGTGATATTAACATCAGCGAACCAGGTGCACTTATTGGATTTGCAGGCCCTAGAGTCGTAAGAGATACTACTGGAAAAGAATTGCCCGATGGCTTTCAAACAGCAGAATTTGTAAAAGAACATGGATTTTTAGACTTTATTACGCCCCGCTGTGAGTTGAAAAATAAGATTAACCAATACATTGATTTAATTTCAAATCAACCGTTAAGAACCTAATTTTAAAACCCTTATATCATGAATAAATTTAAAACCCTTAGTACTTTATGTTTGACACTACTAACACTAGTTTCTTGCAACGAATTAGATGAATTAACAGAATTTGATGTCTCTCAAAATTTAAATGCAACCCTAAGAGTAGACATTACTGAAGATTCTGGAGGTGAACCACAAAGCTGGTCAGATTCTACTACTATTGATATCTCAGACAACGCTGAAATTCAGGCAAATCTTGATTTAATTGAAAGCGTAATGATTAATTCGTTAACATTTAAGATCCTTAATTTCGAAGGCGAAGAAAATGCTATGGTCACAGATGCTTCCATTAGTTTTGGAGATACAACTATAGATGTTGAAGACATCAACCTAAATGATAACACAACAATATACAATTTAGGAACAACAGCACAACTCAACACAATTGCTAATACATTAAAAGATGTTTCTGAGATCACGATAGCCGTAAGCGGAACCGTTAGCAGCACACCTGTTAAGTTTGATGTCATCATTTCATTAGATGTTACTACGACCATTAATATATTGTAAGTAGACATTTCGATATATCTATAAAAAACGAACCTCTGGGTTCGTTTTTTTTTTGCATAATATCTAATATTATCAGGACATTTGATTGTTCTAAATAAAAATACCAACTTGAGGGGATAAACAATCAAAAATCATTACCTTTGCAAACTAATTACGATAACCGTAGTTAACAGCATAAAAATTATTTAAACAATATTGGAATGTATTTAACAAAAGAAGCTAAAGAGAAACTCTTTAAAAAACACGGAAAAGATGCCAAAGATACGGGATCTTCAGAAGGACAAATTGCTTTGTTTACAGAAAGAATCAATCACTTAACTGAGCATTTAAAACAAAATCGTAAAGATTTTAATACCGAACGTGCATTAGTAAAACTAGTTGGAAAACGTCGTGCATTATTAGATTACCTAATGAAAACTGATATCTTAAGGTATCGTGCAATCGTTAAAGAATTAGGATTAAGAAAATAATATTAAAAACCACGCACAAAGCGTGGTTTTTAGGTTTAAAACTTTTAAAATTCATAAGTATTAGAAGAAGCTAATTAGAGTTTTTCATTGGTCACACCACACAACTACAACAACACAACACCAATGTTTAATTAGAACAAAAAATTATGATACCAAAAGTATTTAAAGAGGTCATTGACCTTGGTGATGGAAGAGAAATCTCTATCGAAACGGGTAAGCTCGCAAAGCAGGCCCATGGATCAGTAGTCGTACAAATGGGAAAAGCCATGTTGTTATGTACTGTGGTCTCAAACTACAAAGCAAGTGATGTAAACTTTTTACCTCTAACAGTAGATTATCGCGAAAAATTTGCAGCAGCTGGTCGCTATCCAGGTGGATTCTTCAAAAGAGAAGCTCGCCCAAGTGATGGTGAAGTATTAACGATGCGTTTAGTAGATCGTGTTTTACGTCCATTATTCCCTAAAGATTATCACGCAGAAACCCAAGTAATGATTCAGTTGATGTCTCATGATGAGGATGTTATGCCAGATGCTCTTGCAGGTTTAGCTGCATCTGCAGCAATCCAATTAAGTGATTTTCCATTTGAATGTCCAATATCTGAAGTTCGTGTTGCACGTGTAAACGGTGAATTTGTAATCAACCCTAGCCGTGCACAACTAGCCGACTCTGATCTCGAAATGATGATCGGTGCCTCTGCAGATTCTGTGATGATGGTAGAAGGTGAAATGGATGAAGTTTCTGAAGAAGAAATGGCAGATGCAATCAAATTTGCTCATGAAGCGATTAAAATTCAGGTGGATGCACAAATTCGTCTTGCAGAAGCATTTGGAAAGAAAGCCGTACGTGAATATGAAACTGCTGAAGTCAACGAAGAATTAGAAAAACGTATTCATGACATGGCTTATGACAAATGTTATGCCATTGCCAAAAAAGGAACTTCTAAAGCTGAACGTGGAGCAGCATTTGCTGAAGTAAAAGAAGAAGTTATAGCTTCTTTTACGGAAGAAGAAAATGAAGAGTTTGGACACTTAGTAAGTGGATACTATAGTAAAGCTGAAAAAGAAGCTGTACGTGAACTCACATTAAGCGAAGGTGTGCGTTTAGATGGCCGTCAAACAGACGAGATCAGACCAATTTGGTGTGAGGTTGATTACTTACCCTCTACACACGGTTCTTCAATTTTCTCACGTGGAGAAACACAAGCACTAGCCACAGTAACGCTAGGAACTTCAAGAGATTCAAATAAAATTGATATGCCTTCTTATGAGGGTGAAGAAAACTTTTACTTACACTACAACTTCCCTCCTTTCTGTACAGGTGAGGCACGTCCTTTAAGAGGGACATCTCGTCGTGAAGTAGGCCATGGAAATCTTGCACAACGTGGTTTAAAAGGTATGATCCCTGCGGATTGTCCTTACACAGTTCGTGTGGTTTCTGAAGTTTTAGAATCAAACGGTTCGTCTTCAATGGCAACTGTTTGTGCGGGTACAATGGCATTGATGGATGCAGGGGTTAAAATTGAACGACCTGTCTCTGGTATTGCCATGGGATTAATTTCTGATGGCGACCGTTACGCTGTATTATCTGATATTTTAGGTGATGAAGATCACTTAGGCGATATGGATTTTAAAGTAACGGGTACTTCAAAAGGAATTACAGCCTGTCAAATGGACATTAAAATCAAAGGATTGTCTTACGAAATTCTTGTGAATGCTTTAAAACAAGCACGTGCAGGACGTTTACATATCCTTGATAAATTGACTGAAACCATTGCTGCGCCAGCTGCAGAAGTGAAGTCACACGCTCCAAAAATGGTAACTCGAGTAATTCCAAATGAATTTATTGGAGCACTTATTGGACCTGGTGGAAAAGTCATTCAAGAACTTCAAAAAGCTACAGGAACTACAATTGTAATCAACGAAGATCCAGTTACAGAAGAAGGAATTGTTGAAATCTTAGGAACAGATCAAGACGGTATTGATGCTGTAATTGCTAAGATTGATTCTATAATGTTTAAACCTAGTCTCGGAAACACTTATCAGGTTAAAGTGATTAAAATGCTTGACTTTGGAGCTGTTGTAGAATACATGGATGCCCCTGGAAACGAAGTGTTACTTCACGTAAGTGAACTGGCATGGGAGCGTACTGAGAACGTCTCTGACGTTGTGAACATGGGAGATGTTTTTGATGTGAAGTATTTTGGACAAGATCCAAGAACACGCAAAGAGAAAGTATCGCGTAAAGCATTGTTAGAAAAACCCGAAGGGTATGTTGCAAGACCACCAAGAGATGACAAACGTTCTGGTGGACGTGACAATCGCAAACGTGATAATAGACGTTAATAGCTATTAAAAATTAGATAATTCAATTAAAAAAACCGTTTTTAAAATTTAAAAACGGTTTTTTTTTGTAACATATCGTACCAATTGTTCGTATAACCTAGTGACATAACCAATTAACCTTTCTAAATCAAAAACTTTTAAATGAGACAGCTAAAAATTACCAAGCAGGTTACCAACAGAGAAACAGCATCCCTAGATAAATACCTTCAAGAAATTGGAAAAGTTGATTTAATTACTGCTGATGAAGAAGTGGAATTAGCACAGCGTATAAAAGCTGGTGATCAAATTGCTTTAGAAAAATTAACTAAAGCCAATTTGCGTTTTGTGGTCTCTGTAGCAAAGCAATATCAAAACCAAGGATTAACTCTTCCCGATTTAATTAACGAAGGAAATTTAGGATTAATCAAAGCCGCTCAACGTTTCGACGAAACTCGTGGATTCAAATTTATCTCTTATGCGGTATGGTGGATTCGGCAATCTATACTTCAAGCATTGGCAGAACAATCGCGTATTGTTCGTTTGCCTTTAAATAAAATTGGTTCAATCAATAAAATAAACAAAACCTATGCGTTTCTTGAGCAATCTCATGAACGTCCGCCTAGTGCTGAAGAAATTGCCAAGGAATTAGATATGACTATTAATGATGTTAAGGAATCAATGAAAAATTCTGGGCGTCACGTCTCCATGGATGCACCTTTAGTTGAAGGTGAAGATTCAAACTTATACGATGTATTACGCAGTGGAGAATCCCCTAATCCAGATAAAGATTTATTACATGAATCGTTACGTACAGAAATTGAACGGGCTTTAGAAACCCTCACACCAAGAGAAGCAGATGTCATTCGCTTATATTTTGGTCTCGGAAACCAACACCCGATGACCTTAGAAGAAATTGGTGAAACCTTTGATCTTACTCGAGAAAGAGTGCGTCAAATTAAAGAAAAAGCCATTCGACGTTTAAAGCACACCTCGAGAAGTAAAATTTTAAAAACCTATTTAGGTTAATAACAAAACCCCTGCCAATTGGCAGGGGTTTATTTTTTATATTATTTTTGTAATTCAAATACGACACACATGAGCACTACCAAAATAGCACCTTCAATTTTAGCCGCTGATTTTGCCAACCTTCAAAGGGACATTGAAATGGTCAACTCAAGTGAAGCCGACTGGTTTCATATCGATATTATGGATGGTGTATTTGTACCTAATATTTCTTTTGGAATGCCCGTTTTAAAAGCAATAACACAACATGCTAAAAAAACAATTGATGTGCATTTAATGATTGTAGATCCTGATCGTTACATCAAAACCTTTGCCGATTTAGGAAGTGATATTCTCACTGTGCATTACGAAGCGTGTACACACCTGCACAGAACTCTTCAAGCCATAAAAGCTGAGGGTATGAAAGCCGGAGTGGCCTTGAATCCACACACAAATATTGCTGTTCTAGAAGACATCATTAATGACATTGACTTGGTATGCATTATGAGCGTCAACCCTGGATTTGGCGGACAAAGTTTTATAGAAAATACCTACAAAAAAGTAAAACAACTCAAAGCACTAATCAATGCAAAAGGGGCTTCGACCCTGATAGAAATCGATGGTGGTGTGACCTCTTCAAATGCTAAAGCCCTTAAAGATGCAGGCGCCGATGTATTGGTAGCTGGAAGTTTTGTGTTTAAAAGTTCTGAACCTACAAACACCATTACAACACTAAAGCAAATCACAACTGCTTAACTCGCATTAACTTTATAATTCTCCATACCCGTAGTTATATCCGTAGTTATAACTATATCCATACGATCTATTTTCTTTTACACCATTAATAACGTAGCTCATATTTTTAAGGCGTTCTGTTTTACATAAATTGACTGAAAATGGTATGAGTTTTTTATCGGTATGGTTCGCACGTACTGCACAAATTGTAGCATCCGCTTGATCGGCGATTAA
>CALSPC010000002.1 GCA_943788135.1 uncultured Paracoccaceae bacterium
GCAATCGCATTTGCTTCTGCACCAATTAAGCCGTATACATTTGGTGTGCCAGGCTTTGCACTAAAATCATCCATTTCATTATTTAAAAAGAAGCCCCCTTTTTCAACATAGACTTTAGAGCCGTAGCTGGAGTTTAACGTTGTGGTTACGGCCACACTATTTCCAAATTGATCAACAATAGAATAATGCGTGGTCTCATTACTTTCATATCCAGGGATTGCGCCTCTAGAAAGTTCGCTCGATTGTGTCGCTTTTTTCCAATCAAAATTTGCCATTCTTTTAGCAAGATATGTTATGGAAGTAAGACTGTCTGTTGGTATCGTCACAAAATCAGGATCTCCTAAAAAATAAGAGCGATCAGCATAAGCTCTTCTTTCGGCTTCTACAATAACCTGCATGTATGGTGTTGAATTATGAGCGTACTGATCTATGTCGTAAGGTTCGATACTTTTTAAAATTTGAGCCATACAAATCCCACCACTTGAGGGCGGAGGCATGGAAATGATTTTGTGATTTTTGTACTCAAAAGTAATAGGGTCTCTCCATTTAACTTCATAGGCTGCCAAGTCTTCTTTGCTAAGAATACCTCCTAGCTTTTGAACATAATCCACTATATAACCTGCCGTTTCTCCTTTATAAAACTCATCTCTTCCATGAATTTGAATACGCTTCAACGTTTGCGTTAATTTGGGGTATTTAATTGTATCTCCTTTTTTCCAAACCTTATCCAATAGAATAGTTCTTCTATTAGCAACCTTAAAATTGTCTGTATGTTTATTTAAATTCTGAGCTTGCTTTTCCGTAACAACGACACCTTTTTCAGCAAGTTCAATAGCAGGTGCTATCAATTTTTCAAAGGGGAGCGTTCCAAATTTTTCGTAAACTTCAAATAGGCCTGCAATCGTTCCTGGAACTCCAACAGCGAGAGCACCAATTTGACTTTTATCAGAATTTACAGTGCCTTGGGCATCGAGATACATGTTTTTAGTGGCTGCTGAAGGTGCTTTTTCTCTATAATCTAAAGCCCCAATTGCGCCGTTATTTTGTCTGTAAACCATAAACCCACCACCACCAATATTACCTGCAGAAGGATACGAGACCAACAAGGCTAGGTCGGTAGCAATCATTGCATCAAATGCATTTCCGCCTTGTTTCATGATTTCAACTCCAATTTTAGAGGCTTCATTTCGTGCTGAAACTACCATTGCCTTTTCCGTGATTAAACCATGCGATTTTTCTGGAATTGTCTTGTTTGAAGGCGTACACTGTACACACACAAGTGCGGTTAAGAAAAGTCTAACGAGGTTTTTCATAGGTAATGAATTTAAAATATTCTAGGCAGATCACTCCTGTATAGTTTCACTAAAATTAAAGAAAAAATACTTAATAGTTAATAAGGACTATTTAGGACCTTAAATTAATCTTCTAAAAACTTAATATTTCGAGTTAGCCCTGAGTATTTTGTGCGTTTAACTGCAGAGTGCTGAAATACTTTACTGAAAGTGTCTTGCGTAATTTCTTCCCAATCCTGTTTGGTCATGGACAACAATTCTGGTTTTGGATTAAATAAAGGTTCGCTATGGGTTTTTGAAAATCGATTCCAAGGACACACATCTTGGCAAACATCGCATCCAAACATCCAGTTATCAAATTGTCCTTTCATTTCAGTGGGGATTTGGTCTTTGAGTTCTATCGTAAAATAGGAAATACATTTGCTACCATCTACACCATATTCTGAAGTAATGGCTTCTGTTGGACAGGCATCAATACAGGCAGTACAAGTGCCACAATGATCGGTTACAGGCGTATCATAATCCAGTTCTAAATCAATTATAAGCTCTGCAATAAAGTAGAAAGATCCCACTTGTTGAGTTAACAAATTACTGTGTTTTCCGATCCAACCTAGGCCAGATTTCTTTGCCCAAGCTTTTTCTAAAATTGGAGCGGAGTCCACAAATGCACGACCATGAACTTCACCAATTTCAGCTTTAATAAATTCTAAAAGGTGTTTGAGTTTGTCTTTGATAACAAAGTGATAATCTCTGCCATAGGCATACTTACTGATTTTTGGAGCTTCTGGATCGTGCTGTGTGTCTTCGGGGAAATAATTATAAATTAGGGATATAACGCTTTTAGAATCTTCGACCAATAATGTTGGATCTAAGCGTTTATCAAAATGGTTTTCCATGTACTGCATTTTGCCATGGCTATTGTTTTTGAGCCATGACTCTAAACGTGGGGCTTCTTCTTCTAAAAACCCCGCTTTACTCATGCCGCAAGACAAAAAACCGAGGCGTTTTGCTTCATTTTTTATGCTATTTGAATAGTGGGTTTTTAAATTCATGTAGAGGTCTCACTGAGTGCAGTCGAAGTGCTAAATTAACTAATTTTTTTATTAAATCTGGATGTCACACTGAGCGCAGTCGAAGTGCTAAACCAACTAATTCTTATATTTATAATGTGTTGCATTCCTACATTCTGAAAGAATTTGCAACATATCAAAATCCCCTTTTATCAAAGCTTGTTTTTTTAATCGCGTCCATCCTTTAATTTTCTTTTCAAAATAAATAGCTTGTAAAACATCGTTAAATTCTTGGTGAAACTCTAACGTCAATGGTCGTCTATTATAGGTATACGAATCTTTATTAAATCCAAACTGGTGCTGCTTAAACCTTCTCTCTAAATTGTTTGTTATTCCTGTATAATAAGATTCGTCAGAGCATTTAATAATGTATACATAATAAAAATACATGATTAACGTTTTTAAGGGCTTCGACTGCGCTCAGCCTGACATCATTATAAAATTTTTCTAAAACAATCCTCCTTGCATATCCCCTTTGATACGTCCTAAATGTTTATAGGCCAGTTCAGTAACTTCGCGTCCTCTAGGGGTACGCATAATAAAGCCTTGTTGAATTAAAAACGGTTCATAAACTTCTTCAATAGTTTCTGGGCTTTCGCTAACTGCGGTTGCTATTGTGGTGACACCAACAGGGCCGCCTTTAAATTTATCAATAATGGTGGTCAAGATTTTATTATCCATTTCATCCAATCCATGCGCATCTACATTCAATGCCTTTAGACCAAATTTTGCAATTTCAATATCAATTTTGCCATTGCCTTTAATTTGTGCAAAATCTCTAACACGACGTAATAATGCATTGGCAATACGAGGGGTGCCACGGCTTCGCCCCGCAATTTCAATGGCTGCTTCTAAAGTAATTGGAACTTGTAATATATCTGAGCTTCTTTGAATAATTGTAGACAGGAGTTCTGTTGAGTAATACTGCAATCGGCTGCTGATGCCAAATCGAGCACGCATCGGAGCGGTTAACAGTCCTGATCTAGTAGTAGCACCAACGAGTGTAAATGGATTTAGGTTGATTTGAACGGTGCGTGCATTGGGCCCCGATTCTATCATAATATCAATTTTATAATCCTCCATTGCAGAATATAAGTACTCTTCTACTATCGGACTCAGTCGATGGATTTCATCAATAAATAAAACATCCCGATCTTCTAAGTTGGTTAGCAGTCCGGCTAAATCTCCTGGCTTATCCAATACAGGACCAGAAGTAACTTTTATCCCTACGCCTAGCTCATTAGAAAGGATGTGTGCAAGTGTTGTTTTACCAAGTCCAGGAGGACCGTGAAACAAGGTATGATCCAAAGCTTCATCGCGTTCTACAGCGGCTTGAACAAATATTTGTAGGTTTTCAAGGACTTGGTCTTGACCTGCAAAATCGTCGAATGAAAGGGGTCGTAATACCTTTTCTATATCGTGTTCCTCTGCTGAGAAATGCTCGTCGGTTGGATCTAGATTTTCATTCATATACACAAATATAAAGAAAAAGCCTTTCTTGTTTTAAGAAAGGCTTTTAAATATACTATTAAGTTATGAGTCTCTAGTGTTGTAGTTCTTCTTCTCCTTCTTTTAGAGGCACGTTTTGAGGGACAAAATCATCATCATGTCCTGGTTTGCTATAGTCATAAGCCCAACGTTCTACATGAGGTATTTCTCCTGGCCAGTTGCCGTGCATATGCTCAACAGGTGTGGTCCATTCCAAAGTGTTAGATCTCCAAGGGTTTTGTTCCGCTTTTTTGCCATAAAAAATACTGTGAAAAAAGTTCCATAAGAATACCAATTGAAATACGCCTCCAACAAGAGCAAATACTGTGATCAGGATTTGAACATTTGATGTATCGTCAAATAAGGGGAAGTTACTGTTTGTATAGTATCGTCGTGGTAATCCCGCCATACCAATAAAGTGCATTGGGAAAAATACGCCGTAAGCACATATTGCAGTAACCCAGAAGTGAATGTATCCTAAGTTTTTATTAAGCATACGTCCAAACATTTTTGGGAACCAATGGTAAACGCCGGCAAACAGCCCGTAAAGTGCAGAAATTCCCATTACTAAATGGAAGTGTGCCACTACAAAATAGGTGTCGTGAACATTGATGTCTAAAGCACTATCGCCAAGGATAATCCCTGTTAGACCTCCAGTTATAAACGTGGAGACTAAGCCTATCGAAAACAGCATGGCTGGATTCAATTGTAGGTTTCCTTTCCACAATGTAGTGATATAGTTAAAGGCTTTCACCGCAGATGGGATAGCAATTAGTAAGGTTGTAAATGTAAATACAGATCCTAAGAATGGATTCATTCCTGAAATAAACATATGGTGACCCCAAACTATAGTTGATAAGAATGCAATTGCTAAGATAGACGCTACCATTGCACGGTAACCAAAAATTGGTTTACGTGAGTTTGTAGCGATCACTTCAGACGTAATTCCTAAGGCTGGAAGTAATACAATGTATACTTCTGGATGGCCTAGAAACCAGAACAAATGCTCGAACAGTACTGGCGATCCGCCTTGGTAATGCAATACTTCGCCTTGGATAAAAATATCTGATAGGAAGAAAGACGTTCCAAAACTACGGTCCATGATTAACAACAAAGCTGCTGATAATAGTACCGGGAATGAAACCACTCCAATTACTGCTGTAATGAAAAATGCCCATATTGTTAATGGGAGTCTTGTCATTGCCATCCCTTTTGTTCGAAGGTTCAAAACGGTTACGATGTAGTTCAAAGATCCTAATAAAGAGGAGGCGATAAAGATTGCCATTGAAACTAACCATAGCGTCATTCCTGCTCCTGAACCGCCTTGTGCTAATGGTAATGCACTTAATGGAGGATAGATTGTCCATCCAGCAGCAGCGGGTCCTGCTTCCACAAAAAAGGACGCTACCATAATCACACTTGATAAGAAGAATAACCAGTAGGACACCATATTAAGGAATCCAGAAGCCATATCTCGTGCACCAATTTGCAACGGAATTAATAAGTTACTAAACGTTCCACTCAAACCTGCGGTTAATACAAAGAATACCATAATAGTACCATGTATAGTTACTAAGGCTAGATAGATATCCGCATCCATGACACCTCCTGGAGCCCACTTTCCTAAAAGGGCTTCAAAAATTGGGTTGGGTTGCGAAGGCCATGCAATTTGCATACGCATTAACAAAGACATTAAAATCCCGACCACTCCCATGATAATCCCAGTAATCAAATACTGTTTGGCTATCATTTTATGATCTTGACAAAAGATGTATTTTGTTATAAATGTTTCTTTAGGATGATGGCCATGATCGTCTTGATGTGCGTGAGTGTCTACCTGTGCTGACATAATCTAATGGTGTTATATTTTTAATTTTGAACTAAAGAGTTCTTGAATAATTTTTGTTCTTTTAACCATGCTTTGTAATCCTCTTCCGATTCTACAATAATTTTCATTTGCATGTTATAGTGCGATTTTCCACATATTTTATTACAAAGCAATAGGTAATCAAATTCATAGCTATCTAGAGGCTCTTCGCCTTTGGCTTGTAATTTTTTACTTTTTTGAACTCTGATTTTATTAATGTTTCTTACTTTTTCATAAATGTCTGGATTCAAGCGCATTTCTTCAGTGGTCACCGTTGGTGTGAAAGCGAATTGAGTTATCATTCCTGGGACACAATTCATTTGCGCTCTAAAATGAGGCATATAAGCCGAGTGCAAAACGTCTTGAGAACGCATTTTGAATAGTATGGGTTGACCTACAGGTAAGTGTAGTTCTGTGGTAATAATATCATCTTGTGCATTAGGGTCGGATTCATCTAAACCTAAAATATTTGCATTATCGAGGTTGATCAAACGCACGTTTGCTTTTCCTAATACATTGTCCTCCCCTGCATAGCGTGCTTTCCAGTTGAATTGTTGTGCATACAGCTCAACTACAATAGGATCCTCATCTTCATCAATAGTCATGATGTCTGTCCAAGTGAATAAGCCATACATGATAAGTCCTGCTAAAACAATCACTGGAATAACGGTCCAGATAAATTCTAGTTTGTCATTATCGGCATAAAATAAGGCTTTACGTCCTTTTTCACCTTTATATTTAAACGCAAAATAGTGTAGCAAAAACTGTGTAATGGTTTGCACGATAAAGATAACCACCATTGAAATGATCATTAAACGATCAATTTCAGGACCATGTTCAGAAGCTGAATTTGAGGTTAATGGTAAATCGCCCCACAAAGCAAAAGACACAATTGTAATGCCATATATAAACACTAAAAATGCCAACATAAGATAGCCATGAATTCTGTTATCGTTGTCGTTTGCTATTTGTGTTACGTCTTTATTTGCTTGAGCTAAATCAAAGATTTTTACCATTTGCCAAATTGCTATGGTGATCCCTAATAAAATTAAGATTGTTAATAAGCCAGTCATCGTTATATGTTGTCTTTTTAAATTTTAATTAATAATGAAAATGTTCACTTTCCTTAATAAAAGGATTTCCTTTTGCTAATAATGGTGCTTTTGAAAGCGCATAAAAAACAATGAATAAGAACAGTCCTAAGAATAATAATACGGCACTAATTTCAGGCACTCCAATAAACCAACGGTCTCCTACCGTTGCAGGCATAATCATATTGAATACATCTATATAGTGACCAAATAAAATCACAACACCTGCCATTACAATAAACCATGGTACACGCTTATAATCGCTATTCATCAAGACTAAGAATGGGAATATGAAGTTTAAAATCAGCATTCCAAAAAATGGTAAGTTGTAATCTTCAATTCGTGTAATGAAATAGGTCACCTCTTCTGGAATATTTGCATACCAAATAAGCATGAATTGTGAGAACCATAAATAGGTCCAGAATACACTAATCGCAAACATGAATTTTGCTAAATCATGTAAATGACTATTGTTTACAAATTCCATAAGTCCTTTAGACTTTAGGTATATTGTGATCAATGCAATCACAGTGATTCCACTGACAAACATACTTGCAAATACATACCATCCAAATAAGGTGCTGAACCAGTGTGGATCTACACTCATAATCCAATCCCAAGACATGATGGATTCTGTATAGATATAAAACACTAGGAATGCCGCTGAAATTCTAAAGTTCTTCTTAAAGTTACTATTATCATTCACATCTGCTAAATCTTGTGCTAATGAGAATTTTCGTGAGAAATAACGGTACAGACTCCATCCAGTAATAAAAATAAGACCTCTAATAGCAAACCATGTTTTGTTTAACCAGCCTGCTTTTCCTTGAATAAGTTCGTCGTGTGCAACGACTTCTGGATCCATCCATATAAAGATGTGATCTCCTGCCCATAATGCAACACCTAAAACAAGTAATCCCCCAGGCAAAACATAATAGGTTATCGCTTCCATTACTCTAAAAAGTACTGGAGACCATCCTGCTTGTGCGGCATATTGTATGCCGTAAAAAGCTAGTACCCCTAAAGCGATCATAAAAAAGAAAAAGGCAGCTACATACAAAGCAGCATAAGGTCTGTTGTGCATTTGATGCAATACATGTTCTGCGTGCGCATCGTCATGATGTGCATCCGATCCGTGACCTTCTTCGGCGTGAGCTTCCGAGTCATGTGTAGAATGTATCATTGCAGCATGCGCCTCCGCATCTGTTGTAACGTCATGATGCGTTGCTTCTTCGCCATGAGATTCTGCTGCACCATGGTGCGAATCTTCTTCTGCTAATATAACTTTTACATCTGCCAAGGTTAACCCATGAGATGCTACATAGCTTGTTCCCCAACCGATAGCGCCAATGACGAATAGTAGTATGGAAACAATTTTAAGTCTTTTTGAAAACGTGTACATATTTATATAAATGTTTTACTTTTCTTATTTTTTTAATTCTGCTCTAAGAGTTTCAACGTAAGCCGTAACTTGCCAACGTTCTTCCTCGTTCAATAAATTTGCATAAGATCCCATGGTGTTTTTACCGTAATAAATAACGTGGTAAATACTACCTTCGGTGATTGCTCTATCTGCATAACTTGGTACTCCAAGAATTTTTTCTCTTTTGACTAGCTTTCCTTGACCAGCGCCTTTGTTACCATGGCAGATACCACAATAAATTTCGTAAAGCTCTTTTCCTCTTTTGGCATCCAGTTCTGCTGAAGCTAAAGGCGATTTCAATTCTGAGAGCGCTAAAGCATATCCAGCGTTAGAATCTTCGTATTCATACAAAGAATGTCCTCTAGAGATTGTCCCTTCAACCGGCAATAATGCTTGTTGTGAGTTTGGAAAAATATCATACTCACCATAAGCTTCGTAGCTAATTGGTTCATACATATTTGGAAAATATTGGTAGTTTGGACTGTTATCATTTTGACATGAAAACACCGACCCAAAGGCCAAAACTAAAACGATTATTTTTGATACACTTTTCATATTCCTAATGTGCTTCTTTATCAACGATATGAACCTCTACTGCACCGGTTTGGTTAAGTAGGGTTGTTAATTCTTTTTCATTATCATGAACAGGGATTTCCATCAAAAAATGGTCATCTGTTGTTCTTGGATCCGGATTTTCTGCATTTTTAAATGGCCACATTCTACTTCTTAAATAGAACGTAATAACCATTAAGTGAGCTGCAAAAAAGACGGTGAGCTCAAACATGATCGGTACAAAAGCCGGCATGTTTTCGATATAGCTAAAACTAGGCTTTCCTCCAATATTTTGAGGCCAGTCTTCGATCATGATATAATTCATCATAACGGTGGCTACAATCAAACCAACACATCCATACATAAAAGCTGCAATGGCGATGCGCGTTGGTTCTAATCCCATGGCTTTATCTAGTCCGTGGACTGGAAAAGGCGTGAATATCTCTTCGATGTGATGCTTTTTATCTTTAACTGCTTTAACTGCTGCTAATAAGACATCATCATCTGTATATAGTGCGTGAATAACTTTAGAAGATCCCATAGACTATTCTTTTTTCTTTTTAGGTGTTTTGGCTGGTTTTGGTTTTGGTGCTGTACGGTTATCTGAACCGGTTCCTACCAAGCTTCCTCCTGCTTCTCTAATAGTTTTGTAACGTTGTCCCGAAGACTTTAAAATTGTTTTGACTTCAGCTTGTGCAATAACCGGGAACGTTCTTGCGTATAATAGGAATAACACAAAGAAGAATCCAATCGTTCCAATGAAAATCCCGATATCTACAAACGTTGGCGAGAACATTGTCCATGACGATGGTAAGTAATCTCTGTGAAGAGAGGTTACAATAATCACAAAACGTTCAAACCACATTCCGATGTTTACAACAATAGAGATAAAGAATGAGAACATAATGCTCGTTCTTAATTTTTTGAACCACATGAATTGTGGTGAAAACACGTTACAAGACATCATTGCCCAGTAGGCCCAAGCATAAGGTCCTGTTGCTCTGTTTAGAAATGCATATTGTTCGTATTCAACTCCTGAGTACCAAGCGATAAATAACTCCGTAATGTAAGCAACTCCAACAATTGATCCCGTAATCATAATTACGATATTCATCAATTCGATATGCTGAACAGTAATGTAATCCTCAAGATTACATACTTTACGCATGATAATTAATAAGGTGTTTACCATCGCAAACCCAGAGAAAATTGCGCCTGCAACAAAGTAAGGAGGGAATATCGTTGTGTGCCATCCTGGTATTACGGACGTGGCAAAATCAAATGATACAATGGTGTGAACAGATAATACTAAAGGTGTTGCAAGTCCTGCAAGAACCAAAGATACTTCTTCGAAACGTTGCCAGTCTTTTGCGCGTCCACTCCATCCAAAGCTTAATAATGAATAGATTTTCTTTTGGAACGGGCGTACGGCACGATCGCGAATCATTGCAAAATCTGGTAACAATCCTGTCCACCAAAATACAAGTGATACGGAAAGATACGTAGATATCGCAAATACATCCCACAATAATGGGGAGTTAAAGTTAACCCATAAAGATCCAAATTGATTTGGAATTGGTAATACCCAATATGCTAACCAAGGTCGTCCCATGTGAATGATAGGAAATAATCCGGCTTGAATTACAGAGAAAATGGTCATGGCTTCCGCAGAACGGTTAATGGCCATACGCCATTTTTGTCTAAACAATAATAATACTGCTGAGATCAAAGTTCCTGCATGTCCAATACCAACCCACCAAACGAAGTTCGTAATGTCCCATGCCCAACCCACGGTTTTGTTTAGACCCCAAGTTCCAATCCCCGTAGAGATGGTATAAATCATACACCCTAATCCCCAGCCAAAAGCTGAAAGTGCAATAGAAAATACTACCCACCATAGTTTATTTGCTTTACCTTCGACAGGTGCTACAACATCCAAAGTTACATCATGATATGATTTTTCTCCGGTAACTAATGGTCTTCTGATAGGTGCTTCGTAATGAGACGCCATATTCCTTTTATTATTTCTTAATTATTTATGCTTCGTTTGTGTTTCTTACTTTCACTTGATATACCACATTTGGTTTTGTTCCAACATGATCTAATAAATGATAAGCACGCTCATCATCTTTAAGTTCTGTAATTGCACTTTTCTTATTATTTATATCTCCAAAAGCAATTGCTCCTGAATCACATGCAGATGAACAAGCGGTCTTGAACTCATCTGGGTTGACTTCTCTGCCATCACGTTTAGCATCCAAAATTGTTTTTTGTGTCATTTGAATACACATCGAACATTTTTCCATCACCCCTCTAGATCGAACTGTAACATCTGGATTAACCACCATACGTCCTAAATCATTATTCATGTGGTAATCAAATTCATCATTCTCATTATATAAGAACCAGTTGAATCGACGTACTTTATAAGGACAGTTGTTTGCACAATAACGCGTTCCAACACAACGGTTATATGCCATATGGTTTTGACCTTGACGCCCGTGTGAAGAGGCTGCTACTGGACAAACCGTCTCACATGGTGCATGGTTACAATGCTGACACATGATTGGTTGAAAAGCAACTTGAGGATTTTCAGATGGAACTTCCATCTCTCCAAAAGTACTTAACGAACTTCCTAAACCTTGAATATTATCTTTAGTCGTGTTATCGTCTTCAAATGTATCATCTGAAGAATAATATCTATCGATACGTAGCCAGTGCATATCGCGACTTCTACGAATTTCTTCTTTTCCTACTACAGGAACGTTATTTTCTGCGTGACATGCAATCACACAAGCCCCACATCCAGTACATGAATTTAAATCAATTGAAAGGTTAAAGTGGTGTCCTATTGAACGGTCAAATTCATCCCATAAATCTACATCAGGAGAATTAACTGGCGTTTCTTCATGGTTCAATGACACCATTGTCATTGGATTCCAATCCGCAGCAGATTCCGTATTGAAAATTTCCAAAGTGGTTTCTTTGATAATATCGCCTCGACCCATGAGCGTGTTATGTAACTGGACACAAGCAAATTCATGCTTACCATCCGTTACCTCTACAGTTGCCGTTTGAACGGGATTAAAATCTGTATATAAAGGATATGCATTTACGCCGGTTTGCATTTCTGCTTTAAGACCTTGAGTACGGCCATATCCAAAGGACATTCCTACCGTTCCTCTTGCTTGTCCTGGCTGAATAATCACAGGAACTTTAACAGTTACACCATTTACAGTAACATTTGCATATTTCCCATTCAATCCACCGTCGGCATCATGACTATTTTCGCTGAAAAAAGTACTGGTTTCTAAAAAGAACCCTAATGCTTTGGCATCAAATTCGGATACCGTTAAGTAGTTATCCCAAGTGGTTCTAGTCAATGGATCTGGAAATTCTTGTAACCAAGGGTTGTTGGCTTGTTGGCCATCGCCCATTCCCGTTTTTGGATAAAGTGTAAGTTCAATTTCAGAAGTTGAAGTAGCGGCAAGTGTAGTTGCAGCAGCACCAAGTCCTAAGATTGAACTCCCATCAAAAGTAGCTGTAGTTTCTACTGTTGCAGAATTTGAAGACGTATACACCCCATCGTGTAAGCTATCATTCCAAGACGCTCCTTTTAAAATCGTATTTTTCCAATAGGACTTAATATAGTCATGATACGTTCCTGATTCGCCTACTAGTTCTAGTAAAACCTCTTGAAATTGTTTGGTATCAAACAACGGACGAATCGTTGGCTGCATTAGCCCATAATGTCCGGTTTTAGTTTCCAAATCACCCCAAGACTCTAAGTAATGAGACGTGGCAGCAACATATTGAGATACAGCAGCCGTTTCATCATTTTTCATGGTGAACGTTACTGATAAATCTGTTTGTTTTAAACCTTCAACAAATGCAGAAGCATTAGGAAGTGTATATGCAGGATTAACTCCCGCCATCAATAGAGCACCAACTTTACCAGCAGTCATATCTGCTACTAATTGTGCTACTGCTTTATCATTCCCTTGACGGGTTTTTATAGTGGTTTTAGGATCAAATGCTTTACTGCCTAATTTTTCGTTGATAGCCAATACAATGCTTTGTGCATTCACATCTTGAATTCCAGTAAGTACAACAGCATTAGCCCCTGCTTTAAGCAATTCAGAAGCCGCAGAATTCACAGCAGTTTCTAAATGTGCAGGAAGCTCTCCACCAACAGCAGTTCCAACTATTTTTCCATAAAGTTTAGCAAGTGCTATTTTTTGTTGTGAAGGCTTAAGCGCTACTCGCTTGTCTGCATTTGCTCCAGACAAACTCATGTTTGCTTCAAACTGGATATGACGAGACATTTTTCCGTTTTTTGGAACACGTCCTTGTGCATATGCGGCATCAAAACCACCACCTTGCCAGTCGCCTAAAAAGTCAGCACCTATGGATACTATGGTTTGAGCTTTAGAGAAGTCATAATTAGCTAACCCTCTTTGTCCGTATTTATTTTGATAAGCATCTGCCGCAGCAGATTCTGATATCGCATCATAAACCACATGGCTTACATTGCTATAGTTTTGTTTTAAGTCAGAGATTAATTTTGAAGTCGATGGACTTGCAAATGTTTGAGTTAATAACACAACCGATTTATCTGTCTCTTTTAAAGCCTCTAATTTTTGAGACACCTCAGCAGTAAGCTCTCCCCAGCTAATAGCTTGACCCTCTTTTTGTGGACCAGCTACTCTTTGGTTGTCGTATAAATCTAATACAGAAGCTTGTACTCTCGCATTGATTCCACCGTTTGCTTTTGCAAGGCTGTTAGACTCTACTTTAATAGGGCGCCCTTCTCTTGTTTTAATTAAAACACTTGCAAAATCATAACCATTAGCAATAGCTGTTGCATAATAGTTTGCAACACCAGGAATGATTTGTTCTGGCTGCACAACGTAAGGAATCGATTTGATAACCGGTCCTTCACAGGCTGCTAAAGACGCTGCTGCAGTACTGAATCCTACATATTTTAAGAAATCACGACGCGTTGTACTCGAAGCATCTAGAGTTTCTTTGTCCCCTAAAAATTCGTCTACAGGAATTTCTTGCGTAAACTCCTTTTGTTTAAGCGTCTCAACAGCAGAACTATGAGTCGGATTTAACTCCTCAGCATTTTTCCAGTATTTCTTGTTTGATGACATATTTGTTATGTTACTTGTTGATCGTTTTATTTAATACTAGTAATGACATTTTCCACACTCTAAACCACCCATTTGTGCTGCGGTTAGTTGCTCTACACCATATTTCTTGGTAAGTGCTTCGTGGATTTTATCGTAATAGTCGTTATCTTGAACTTTTACATTTGTCTCTCTATGGCAATTGATACACCATCCCATTGTTAGTGGAGAGAACTGGTACATGATTTCCATTTCTTCAACAGGACCATGACATGTTTGACATTCCAACCCAGCAACAGAGACGTGTTGTGAGTGATTAAAATAGGCAAAATCAGGAAGGTTATGGATACGAACCCATTTGACGGGTTTTGTTTTTCCTGTATACTTTTGTTCTGCATCATCCCAACCAACGGCATCGTATAATTTTTGGATTTCTCCGTCATAAAATGCTTTACTATATTCTTCGGTTGCTGTTGATGGCGCTACTTCGTAGATAGACTTGTGACAGTTCATACAGACGTTAAGTGCTGGAATACCTGAGTGCTTACTTACACGTGCAGACGAATGACAATACTTACAATCAATACCATTGTCGCCAGCGTGAATTTTGTGAGAATAATGTATCGGTTGAATAGGCTGATACCCTTGATCCACACCAACTTGCATTAGGTAACCATACATAAAATAAGCACTAGACAACAAAAAGAAAATGGCAACAACCAACATTAAAAATTGGTTATTCACAAAGGCTTTCCAAAGTGATTTACGTTTAACCGCTTCTGCAATTTCAACATTATTTGCAGCAGCAAAACGACGTAATGTTTTGTTCACCAAGAACAACCCTAAAGCTAATAATCCAAAAAGAATCGCAAGAGCGCCCAAGACTATTTCTTGTGATACCCCACCTTCCGCTTGTGCACCAGGTGCTGCGGCAGCAACTGCAGCTACAGGAACTGCTTTATCTTGCGCGGTGTACGCTAGGATATTAGTAAGGTCTTCATCGGAAAGTTGAGGAAAAGCAGTCATCGCAGATCCATTGTATTCCGCATAAATTTTGTTCGCATACGCATCTCCAGATTTAATCAAAGCGGAGCTGTTACGGATCCATGCATTTAGCCATTCACGGTCCAAACCTTCTTCTTCGCTAAGTCGTGTTTCCACATAACGAAGCGCAGGCCCCGTCATTTTCTTGTCGAGTTGATGACAGGCTGCACAATTCGCATTAAATAAGGATTTTCCTTTAACAGGATCGCCCTCTTGTGCGAAAAGTGAAGTGCATATAATTGAGAAAAATAAAAGACCCGAAAGTAGTGTTTTCGAGAGTATGTAAAAGTTAAATTTCTGTTTCATAGTGTTGATAGAACTCATTTCTAAACTTTTGTTCGATTTTAGCATACAAATAGATGCTATTCGTTTACTAAAAATCTTTTGCAAAAGTAAGATATAATGTCCATTTTAAAAATCTTAGATAAACGTAAATTTATAATTTATAAACATTCTAAATAAGTATTTTTTTTGCTTTTAGATTTATTCGTTTACATTTGTAAAAAGCAATCCCATATTATGAAATTTATGTATTTGAAAATACTACTTATAAGCCTCTTATTTACAAGCGCTGCATTGGCTCAAGAGGGTAGTGTGCGTATTCAAAAAAGTGCTGAAATTGATCGTGTTTTAACTCTCAAAAAAGAACTTAATAAAGAAAAAGAATTTATTCGAATTCAAATATTCAGTGGAGAACGTCTCGAAGCTGAAAGCACTCTAAAAGGTTTTAAATCTGATTTTCCAGATCAAACGGTTGAAATGAAATATGAAACACCCAATTATAAAATTTGGGTTGGAAAATTCAAAACCCGCCTCGAAGCGGACCGCGAGCTTCGCGTTGTAAAAAAGTCATACCCCGCTGCGTTCCGAATTATCCCTTGAGAACTAAACTTTTTATTGAACTACAATTTTTCTAAAAAAACGCTGGGCTTTAATCTCAAATTGAACAACGTAAAACCCAGTTTGTAGTTGCCGAACATCTAAAGTAGTTCGCTCAATTTTTGAAGCCTTTAATGCTGATTTTCTTGTGAGATCAAAAAGTTGAAAAGCCAAAACTTCTTAATGAAATTTAAGATGTAATATATTACAATTTTATCTGTATTTTGTTTTTGAATGCTGGACAACAGCAGTTTATTATCTATAAAAAAACCGTATGTCTTTTGGACATACGGTTTTTAAAAATTTATGTATTTGTATACTACTATTTAAGTGTTTTCTTAACCTCTACCTCACGGAAGGCTTCTAAAATATCGCCTTCACGAATATCGTTGTAGTTTTTCACTTGCATACCACAGTCATAGCCTTTAGCCACTTCTTTCGCATCGTCTTTGAAACGTTTTAAAGAGCTTAGCTCTCCTGTATAAACGACTACACCTTCTCTAATTAATCGAACGCCAGCATTTCTGTAAATCTTACCATTGGTAACCATACACCCTGCAATTGTTCCAATTTTAGAAATTTTGAAGGTTTCTCTAATTTCTGCTGTTCCCGTAACTTCCTCTTTAAACTCTGGAGACAACATGCCTTCCATCGCATCTTTAAGGTCATTAATCGCATCGTAAATAATCGAGTATGTTCGGATATCGATTTCTTCTTTATCAGCAATTTGACGTGCATTGCCCATTGGACGCACATTAAATCCAATAATAATTGCATCCGATGCAGTGGCAAGCAATACATCACTTTCTGTTATGGCACCAACGCCTTTATGGATAATGTTTACCTGAATTTCTTCGGTAGATAATTTCTGGAATGAGTCGGTAAGTGCTTCAACAGATCCATCCACATCTCCTTTTAGGATAATATTTAATTCTTTAAAGTCCCCTAAAGCAATACGTCTACCAATCTCATCAAGCGTAATATGACGTTGTGTTCGAACCGATTGTTCGCGTTGGAGCTGCGTACGTTTCGCTGCAATTTGCTTCGCTTCACGTTCTTCTCTAAATACGGTAAACTTGTCTCCTGCTTGAGGAGCACCGTCCAGTCCTAAAATAGAAACAGGCGTTGAAGGTCCAGCTTCAAGCACATCGTTTCCACGTTCATCGTGCATTGCTCTTACTTTTCCACTATTCTTTCCTGCTAAGACATAATCGCCAATTTTCAATGTTCCGGCTTGTACCAATATTGTAGAGACATAGCCACGACCTTTGTCTAAAAAGGCTTCAACAACGGTTCCTAAAGCGGGCTTATTGGGGTTGGCTTTCAACTCTAACAATTCAGCTTCAAGTAATACTTTTTCTAATAATTCTTTGACACCATCGCCTTTTAATGCAGAGACATCATGCGATTGAATTTTTCCACCCCAGTCCTCAACTAATAAATTCATATTCGCTAAGGCTTCTTTTATTTTTTCAGGGTTTGCTGTTGGCCTATCTATTTTGTTAATCGCAAAAACGATAGGAACTCCTGCAGCTTGCGCATGTGCAATCGCTTCTTTTGTTTGTGGCATGATATCATCATCCGCCGCAATCACAATAATAGCAATATCTGTCACTTGAGCTCCACGGGCACGCATCGCTGTAAAGGCCTCGTGACCAGGGGTATCTAAAAAGGCAATTTTTTGACCTGTTGACAACGTAACTCCATAAGCTCCAATGTGTTGGGTAATCCCTCCAGACTCTCCTGCAATTACATTTTCTTCACGTATATAATCTAGTAACGATGTTTTACCGTGATCAACATGTCCCATCACCGTAACGATTGGTGCACGTGTTTCTAAATCATCCGCAGTATCTTCTACAATTTCAATAGCTTCATCGATATCAGCTGTTACAAATTCAACTGTGTATCCAAATTCCTCTGCAACAATGGTTAAAGTTTCAGCATCTAAACGCTGATTCATGGTTACCATCATTCCAAGTGACATACAAGCTGAAATAATTTGAGTTACCGACACATCCATCATGGTAGCTACTTCACTTGCCGTTACAAATTCTGTAACTTTAAGGACTTTATTTTCTAATTCTTGCTGCTCTTGATCTTTTTCAGTCTGTTGACGGTGTTGATCTCTTTTATCTTTTCTGTACTTCGCACCCTTTTTACCTTTGTTAGATTTACCTTGTAATTTTTCAAGGGTTTCTCGAACTTGCTTTTGAACCTCTTCTGCTGTTGGCTCTACTTTTGGAGCTTGCGGTCTTGCTGGTGGTCGGTTTCTAAAGTTTCCTCTAGTTTGTGGAGAATTCCCTTCAACTTTACTGATTCGACGGCGTTTTTTTCTAGCGTCTGTAGAGTTTGCACCCGCAGCCGGAGTGGCTGGCTTTGCCTTTTTAGGTTTATTAAATTGGGTTAAATCTATCTTTTGTCCTGTCGATTTTGGTCCAGAAAGTTTTTGATAGTTAGTTGTTTCCACTTTTTGTTCTCCAGACGCTACCACTTCATCTTCAGTGGTATCCGTAGGAGCTTCAGGAGCTGCTATTTCTGGTTCTGAAGCTTTAGGAGCAACCTCAACTTTGGGAGTTGGGGTTGGTTTTGAATCCTCAGCTACTTTTGGTGTGTCCTTAACTTTTGCTGTTGGCACAACCTTCGGAGCATCCTCAACTTTTGGAGGCGCTGGTTTTGTCTCTTCGACTGGCTTGACAACGTCTGTTTTTTGAGCCACTTTTTTAGAGCCCTCTAGATCAATTTTGCCAACCTTTTTAGGGCCTTGAAGCACTTGTTTCGCCTTAAAAACTGTTTTGGCAGCTTCAGCTTTTTGAAGTTTTTGCTCAATTTCCTGTTCACGTTGAACACGTAAGGCTTCCTTTTCTTTTAGCTTAGCTTCACCAACTTCCTTAGAAGCCACTTTCTTATTTGCATCGGTTTGAAACTCGCCTGCAAGAAGATCGTACACTTCTGAAGTGATTTTAGTTGTGGGGCGTTTTTCTATTTCAACATTTTTTGTTTCCAAAAAATCGACCGCTCGATCGAGAGAAATATTCAGTTCCCTTAACACTTTATTTAATCTAATAATTTCAGCCATAAATTGCCTTTGATATTTTTTTTCTGTATTTCTTACGCCTAATCGTGTGGTTACCCGAACATATTGGGTACCAATATAATTAAAATTTTATTCTTCAAACTCCTCTTTAAGAATTCGAACCACATCTTCAATCGTTTCTAACTCTAAATCTGTACGTTTTACTAGGTCTCCAATTTCTTGTTCAAGGATACTTTTGGCAGTGTCCAGACCTGCTTTAGCAAATTCATCGATGATCCACGCTTCAATTTCATCAGAGAATTCAGAAAGCTCTACATCTTCTTCTACACCTTCTCTAAAGACATCAATTTCATAGCCCGTTAATCGCCCTGCTAAACGAATATTATGACCCCCTCGACCAATCGCTTTACTCACTTCTTCTGGTTTTAAAATAACCTCAGCACGTTTGGTTTCTTCATTAATTTTGATTGATGTTACGCGTGCCGGACTTAATGCTCTAGTTATGTAAAGTTGTAAGTTGGTTGTGTAATTGATCACATCAATGTTTTCATTTCCTAGTTCACGAACAATCCCGTGAATTCTAGACCCTTTCATTCCTACACAAGCACCAACTGGATCAATACGATCGTCATATGAGTCTACCGCTACTTTGGCTTTTTCACCAGGAATTCTAACTACATTTTTAACAGAAATTAAGCCGTCAAAAACTTCTGGGATTTCTTGTTCAAATAATTTTTCAAGAAACACAGGCGCGGTTCTTGATAGTACAATAGCAGGTTTGTTTCCTTTTAAATCTACACTTTCAATGATGCCTCTCACATTCTCTCCTTTTCTAAAAAAATCAGAAGGAATTTGTTTGTCTTTTGGAAGGATCAATTCATTACCATCATCATCTAATAGAATCACTGCACGATGACGAATATGGTGTACTTCAGCGGTGTATATTTCGCCTACTAAGTCTTTAAAGTGCTTATAAATATTTGTGTTGTCGTGTTCATGAATTTTAGAAATCAGATTCTGACGCAATGCTAAAATAGAACGACGTCCTAAATCAATAAGCTTAACTTCTTCGGATACATCTTCTCCAACTTCAAAATCGGGTTCAATTTTTTGAGCATCTGATAATGAGATTTCCTGATTTTCTTCTTCAACTTCTCCATCAGCAACTACAACTCTGTTTCGCCATATTTCTAAATCGCCTTTATCTGGGTTGATAATAATATCAAAATTATCATCGTCTCCAAATTTCTTTTTCAATGTATTTCTAAACACATCTTCTAAAATTGACATCAAGGTAACTCGATCAATTAGTTTTTCGTCTTTAAACTCTGAAAACGAATCAATTAATGCTAAATTTTCCATAATTCTAGTCTTGTATTAAAATATTATTTTCACTTTTGCTTCATTAATTTCACTGTACAAAAGGGTTGCTGATTTTTGAACGGTAACTTTCCCTTTTCCGATCGGCTTTGGCTCTCTTGCTTTCCAATTAAGTACAATGTCTTGTGCATTGGCAGCTGTTAGTGTGGCTTCAAATTTTTGATTATCTGCGGTCTTAACTTCTAATGTTCTGCCAATATGTTTTTGGTATTGACGCGGATGAGTTAACGGGGTTGTGGCTCCTGAAGATGATACTTCAAGTGCAAAATCGTGTTCATCTCTATCTATGTTATGTTCAATACCACGACTCACAAACATACAGTCCTCTACAAGGACGCCTTTGTCACCATCTATTATAATTCTGATCTTATTACCTTCTAAGATTTCGAAGTCTATCAAAAACAAATCTTGTCTTTGTTCTAGGCAATCCTCCAGTAATTCTTTTACTATATCTCTAAACATTTGGTATAAAAAGAGGGGACTTTATGTCCCCTCGCTTTTTCATTTATCATTCTATGCGGCAAATATACAACATAAAAATTGAATTTAACAAGTGTTTATCCTTGTTTTAGTTGGCCCACTAGGGCTCGAACCTAGACTCTTTGGTACCAAAAACCAACGTGTTGCCAGTTACACCATGGGCCAATCTCTTAATGAGGCTGCAAATTTATAATAAAGTTTTGTTTGGACAAACATTTTTAAATTTATTTATTGTTGATTTTTTGGTTTGTACATTTAATCTAGTTTGTATTTATTGTGCTAAATCTTATAAAACCATTAAAACACCATTTTCTGACAAAGTAGAGTTTTCCATAAAAAAAATCGGATATATGAATACAGGGCCTGTGTTTTGAATGATCCCTTTTATAAATTAAATCATAAATTATTAAGGTTTACTTAAAAGTTTTTAGACGTTGCATATTTATTATTAAATTCGCCTCAAACTTCAATTTTACACCATGGCGGATTTTAATTTTAAAAAATGGAACCTCATCTTAGGATGGCTTGCATTTTTAATCGCATTCTTAACCTATAGCCTGACTGTTGAGCCCACAGTAAGTTTTTGGGATGCGGGCGAATATATTTTAACCTCTTCAAAATTACAGGTAGGACATCCACCTGGAGCGCCCTTTTTCCAAATGATGGGAGCCTTCTTTTCGATTTTTGCTTCCGAACCCAGTCAAATTGGACTAACAATTAATATGATGAGTGCGACCGCCAGTGCCTTTACTATTCTGTTTATGTTTTGGACCATTGTGTTGCTAATTAAACAAGTTATAAAACCCAATACAGAACCTACAAAAAATCAAAACATAGCTATTTTAGGCGCCGCATTTGTAGGAAGTTTAGCCTTTGCATTTACCGATTCCTTTTGGTTCAACGCCGTTGAAACCGAAGTGTATGCCATGGCAACCCTAATCATGGCGGTTTTGTTTTATCTGGGATTGCGTTGGGGAAATGACATGTTTACGCCTAGAGGCAACAAGTGGTTGATTCTAATTTCATTTGTAGTAGGACTTTCTTTTGGAGTGCACTTTATGGGCCTATTGACCATCCCGGCGATTAGCCTTATTTACTTTTTCAAAAACTATAAATCAGTTAATACCAAAAATTTTATTCTTGCCAATGCCGCTGGTATTGCTATTTTATTGTTTGTATTTAAACTCCTAGCGCCTAATATTCTGAGATATTTTAGTGCTTTAGAAATCTTTTTTGTGAACTCAGTAGGGCTGCCGTTTAATTCGGGCTCTATAATTGCATTCATCCTATTAGTAGGATTCATTTACTGGGGCCTAAACTACACTCGAAAAAAAGGCTATGTACGTCTCAATACTGGGCTATTATGCATCACATTTATAGTGGTTGGATTTTCATCATGGTTGATGCTGCCTATTCGCGCCAATGCTAACGTGACTGTTAATGAAAACAATCCGTCTAGTGCCCGAGAACTCCTCGCGTACTATAACTTGGAGCAATATCCAAAAACACATCTGTTTTATGGCCCACAATTCACAGACCAATATGCCGGTTTAGACGAAAATCAGCCCTATATTGATGATAAGCCAAAATATGAAAAAGACAAAAATGCTGGGAAATACGTCATTGTCAACGACTATAAAAATGGCTTACAAAATTACAATTCGGAGCACGCGTCTTTATTACCAAGAATGTGGAGTTCAGAGCATGCTGAAAATTATATGATTTATGCTGGGTTTTTGGAATTTTCCATCAAACCAGAGTACCAAATGCAAAACGATCTGCGATCTCTGGTCAGCAGCTTTAGAGATTCTGTTGCCAATGGAGAGGTCGATTATGAAGATTACCATGCCTTCCTAAAAAAATATGGGCGCTATATCGACATTCAAAAGCCGACCTTGCTTCAAAACATTTATTACCTATTTGATTATCAAATTGGCTATATGTATTGGCGTTATTTTATGTGGAATTTCACAGGACGTCAGGATGATATTCAAGGGCGGTTCGATTTGCATGGCAACTGGATTAGCGGAATTCCCGCTGTGGATTCCTATATTTTAGACGTTTCTCAAGACAACCTTCCAAGCGATGTTTTAAATAATCGCGCTCGAAACACCTATTATTTTCTTCCCTTACTCTTAGGGTTAATCGGGTTGTTTTTTCTTTATAATAGAGATAAAAAACTTTTTTGGACCATGTTGGTGTTTTTCTTATTCACAGGAATTGCCATACAAGTATATACCAATGTCCGTCCGTTTGAACCTCGCGAACGCGATTACTCCTTAGTGGGGTCGTTTTATGTATTTGCACTGTGGATTGGATTTGGTGTTTTTGCAATTTATGAAAAATTAAGTACCTATTCCAAAACAACGGTTTTAGCACCAATAGTTAGCGTGCTTTGTTTAATAGCTGTTCCCGGGATTTTGATAAGTCAAAACTGGGACGATCATGACCGTTCAAAAAGAAAGACTGCCAATGCAATGGCCTTACAGTATCTAGAATCCTGTGACCCCAATGCCATTATTTTTACCATTGGTGACAACGATACATTTCCGCTCTGGTATGCTCAAGAAATCGAAGGTATTCGCCGCGATGTACGCGTGGTGTGTACAAGTTTATTGAGTGTGGATTGGTATATCGATCAGATGAAACGAAAAGCATATGACAGTGACCCCATTCCGTCAAAACTGACTCATGACCATTATAAATGGGGAACACGCGATTATATCATCAAAGAAGTCGTGACTAATGACACCTTAAGAATTGATCAGTTTATGGATTTTATAACGAGTGACGACCCACGAACGAAATACAAATACATTCTAGACGAACAAGGGTATGACACCAGTGGGCAACGCCAACAAGATTTAAATGCCAATTATTTACCGACAGAACACGTTCGAATCCCTGTTGACAAAGCATCTGTACTAAAAAACGGTATTGTAAAAGCTAAGGATTCTGCTAAGATTGTACCTTATATTGATATTAAAATCAAAGGCGCGGCACTTTACAAAAACCGCTTATTGATGCTAGATATTATTGCCAATAACAATTGGGAGCGTCCCATCTATTTTACTGGTGGTGCATTTGGGGATGACGACTACATTTGGATGAAAGACTATTTGCAACTCGATGGACTGGTTTATAAGTTAGTTCCCATCAAAACTCCTGTGGCAAAAGACAATCCATTTGATATGGGTCGTATTGATACGGATAAAATGTACGAGATGGTCACTAACTGGGATTGGGGAAATAATGGCGATCCAACGATGTATCACGATATAGAGACCCGAAAAAATAGCGTCACTTATCGCGGAAACTTAGCGCGACTTATTGAGGCTTTAATTCAAAAAGGCGAATTAGAAAAAGCCGAGGAAATTGCAGATTTGGCAATGGCAAAAATGCCTGTAGAGCTCTTTGGGTTTTATACACTTCTAGAACCTTATATTGGTGCGTATTATGAATTGGAGGCTACCGAGAAGGCTCGTGCACTCTATTTGGAAGTCAGTAAAAAATATCAAGAAAGTTTAAGCTATTACAGCAGCCTTTCCGAATACAATCAATCAACGTATATTCAAAATATTTACAACGATATTGAGCGCTACAGAAGTCTTGTAGATGTCACTGCTGTATATGAAACGGAGGATTTTATTAAATCAGAGATGGAGAAATTTAATTCTTTCCTTAGATTGTTTACCGGAGAATTAGAAAATGATCAACCAGACGAAGAATCCATTGACGACTTGTTTTAATATTACACGTATTCTTGGACACGACCAATAATCGAATTGGCATCTAGAACTCCGCTCTGGCGCCATTTCATGTCGCCTGATTTGTAAATAATAAGTGTTGGCAGGCCTTTTATACGAAGTGCTTCAGCAAGGTCCTTGTTTTTTTCAACATCAATTTTTATGACACGTGCTTTGTCTCCCAAAGCCGCAGCAACGTGTCTTAACACATCGTGCATAGCTTCAGACTCATCACTCCAATCCGTAAAAAATTCGAATAATACGGGGATTTCAACGTCTATTAACTCTCCAAACTTTGACATATCATGGCGTTTTATGTATCAACCTTCAATGATAATTACACTTCTTTACAACATTATGTCCTATAAAAGTAAGTAATATTTTGGGGTAAATATAACATTTTCTGAGATTTAAGTGATTTTAGTCTGTTTTTTTAGCGTTATAACGGAGATTTCAGGCCATATCCCGACCCGTCCAGGGAAGGCTAAAAAGCCAAATCCTCGGTTCACATTGATGTACTGACCGGCCTTTTCATAAATTCCCGCCCAATATTTGTAGCGCCATTTTATAGGACTCCATTTGACGACTCCCGGAATTTCAATGCCAAACTGCATTCCATGAGTATGCCCACTTAGGGTCAAGTGGTATTGGTTTGGATCTTTGACCACTTCGTATTGCCAATGCGAGGGATCGTGACTTAACAGTATTTTAAAATCATTGGTGTCAACTTTAGAACTCGCCAGTGCTAAATCGCCTTTTTGCTTGAACCCTTTTCCCCAATTTTCTACACCTATAATGGCCAATCGCGCATCTTCTTTTTCGATAAATCGACTTTCATTCCTTAACAAATCAAAGCCCATCTCTTTTTGAATGTCCAGTAATTCTTGAAAATTTTCTGCTTTTGCTTCTTCAGATGGCCATCGAGTATAATCGCCATAGTCATGATTCCCTAATATAGAAAACACACCATCGGGTGCTTTTAATTTTGAAAATGTTGATTTCCAAGGTCGCATTTCTTTGGACGCACTATTCACCAAATCTCCGGTAAACATAATAACATCCGATGCTTGCTTATTGACCAAGTCTACTGCATATTCAATTTTTTCTTTATTGTCAAAACTTCCACTATGAATATCACTTATTTGAGAAATTTGATAGCCGTCAAAAGCTGCTGGCAAATCGTCAAAATGAAGCGTGTACTTTAAAACTTTAAAATTATATTTTCCCTTTGTGACGCCATAAAGAATCGAAATAAATGGAATAGCGGCAATTCCTAACGCCAATTGTCCAATGAATTTTCGTCTCGAGCTAAATAACGTAGAATTTTCAGATTTGGATACAAAATAATTTACTGCAGCTTCAAATACTCGATAGACATCTTCGCCAAACATAAAAACAACAAGTACCAATTTGGGCACATAGACCAATACAAAAAGAGAAAATGCTAAATAAAACCCCGAGTTATCTCCAGAACCTCTTTCAAAAGTCATGACTTGAAAGACTATGTAGCCCAAAATTGCTAATGAAATGAACGCATAACCATAGGTAATCCATGGATTTCTAACCACACTTCTAAAACTTTGAAGGGCATAAAAGTCTAACGCTAAGACAAGTATCAAAAAAATTATTAATCGTACCATATTAAGAAAAAAGTCATTTGCAAAAGTATAATAAAAGCATCTAACATTAAGATTAATAATTTTATTTAACGATACTTTTAGATTTGCATTTTTTTAGTATATTTCTAATCTTTACTTATTACACCCAATATTGAATAAAAACCTTAACAAAATAGACCGCCACTTATGAACACAAAAAACAACAATTCAGCGTTAACAACACTAGTTACCGTCTTCTTTTTCTGGGGTTTTATTGCTGCATCCAACGGTGTTTTTATTCCCTTTTGTAAAACCTATTTCAGCATTGATCAATTTCAATCTCAACTCGTTGATTTTGCCTTTTATGGGGCGTATTATCTAGGCGCACTCTTGCTTTTTATCATGTCGAGTACAATCAAAAAAGACATTCTTAACAATTGGGGCTACAAAAACGGCATTGTATATGGGCTCTTGATTTCTGCGCTTGGCGCTTTATTAATGTATCCTTATGTCAATGGAGCTCAGCAAGGCGATAGCGCTGTGTTTTATTTGGTCTTATTAGCTTTATTTATTGTTGGTCTTGGATTTTCATTACAACAAACTGCTGCCAACCCATTTGCGATTGCGTTGGGGAATCCAGAAACAGGCTCACAACGTCTAAATCTCGCAGGAGGTGTCAATTCTTTTGGAGCCACAATAGGCCCTACTGTTATTGCCTTAATCATTTTTGGATCTACACCCTTATCTGGTGACGAGCTGAACCAAATGATTTTAAATAATGAAATTAAATTAACAACAGTTCAACTGCTTTACATAGGTGTCGGCGCTTTATTTTTGGTCGCTGCAGCCCTATTTCATTTTTCTAAAAAATTACCAAATACCAAAACAGAGGAAGTCTTTGAACCTGCCAACAAAGCAAAAAACATATTGATTGTATTAACTGGAATTATTATTGTGTGTTTTGGGTTGATTTTTAATACCTATGCAACTGCTGAAGTTGCTACCGAAGCTGTTGAAAACAAACGCCTTTATTTACTTCTAATTTCCTTGTTTGCAGTAATAGCAAGCGTGTTTTATGCAAATACGCGTGCGACAAAATCGCCTGAAGGTTGGGGCGCCATGAAATATCCGCAATTGGTTTTAGGGATGCTCGCTATCTTTATGTATGTCGGCGTTGAAGTTACCATTCAAAGTAATTTAGGAGAACTTTTAAAGTCTGTTACTGATAAACTTAACAACCTAAATCCGTTAGGTTTAAAAGTCATGAATGATGCTGAGATTGCACCCTTTATCTCGCTCTATTGGGGTGGCATGATGATTGGCCGTTGGGTAGGTGCTATTACAGTTTTCAACCCGAGTAAAGGACTTAAAAAATGGTTGCTTATCTTGGTGCCTTACGTTGCTTTTGGTGTGATACTTCTGGTTAATTTTGGCAAATATTCTACAACAGAAATTTTATTATTTAGCATTTGTGTTGCCATTCAGGTTGGTGGATTTTTTCTTGCAAAAGATAACCCAACTAAGACCCTTAAAATCTTTAGCGCTTTAGGCGTTATTGGCGTTATTATTGGCATTTTTGCTTCTGGACAATTGGCATTATACGCCTTGCTTTCTGGGGGCTTATTTTGCTCCATCATGTGGCCTTGTATTTTTTCATTAAGTATTACGGGATTAGGAAAATACACCTCACAAGGGTCTGCATTTCTGATTATGATGATCTTGGGCGGCGCTATTATTCCACCGTTACAAGGAAAACTTGCCGATATTTTTAGCATTCAATCGTCGTATTGGATCGCCGTAGCTTGTTTTGTGTATCTCTTGTTCTATGCATTCAAAACCAAAAGTGTCCTTGAAAAACAAGGCATCACTCAAAATGATTAATTCACAAAAAACTATAAAGACAAGCTGTTAATGGCCGAACAAAAACGCTTATTTCTTCTCGATGCTTATGCGCTAATTTTTAGAGGCTATTATGCGTTTATCAAAAACCCTCGAATAAATTCTAAAGGACTGGACACTTCCGCCATTCTTGGATTTATCAACTCGCTATTAGACGTGATCAAAAGAGAACGTCCAGACCACTTGGCGGTTTGTTTTGATAAAGGCGGCAGTAAAGACCGTGTTGAAATTTTTAAGGAGTACAAAGCCAATCGAGATGCAACGCCTGAGGGTATTTCCGTTGCAGTACCTTATATTTTTGAAATCTTAAAAGCCATGAATATTCCGGCGGTTGTCAAAGACGGCTTTGAAGCAGATGATATCATTGGAACCTTGGCAAAAAAAGCCGAAAAAGAAGGTTACAAAACCTATATGGTAACGCCTGATAAAGATTTTGCGCAACTGGTTAGCAAGAATATTTTCATGTACCGTCCGGTATTTGGCGGGGGTTATGAAACTTGGGGCGTAGAAGAAATTAAAGCAAAGTTTGAAATTGAAGACCCCCTTCAAGTCATTGATTTTTTAGGGATGAAAGGCGATGCTTCGGATAATATTCCAGGCTTGCCAGGCGTTGGTGATAAAACCGCTAAAAAACTGCTTGCCCAATATGGTAGCATGGAAAATTTACTGGCAAATACGCACGAGCTTAAAGGGAAGATGAAAGAAAAAATAGAAGCCAATGCCGAGCTTGGACTCCTTTCTAAAAAACTGGCCACTATTTTGTTGGATGTTCCAGTAGAATTTGATGCCAAAAATTTTGAACTCACGGCGCCAGACTCTGAAAAGGTAAGCGCCATTTTTCAAGATTTAGAATTCAGACGATTAATCGATAATTTTAATAAAACATTTGCTGTTAATCCCCCTGAAAGTTCCGCTTCGTCATCAGAAGGGGCTGCTCCAAAACCTGCGGCTAAATCCGCCGTTACACCCACAACTGAAGCCGGAGCTGGACAATTTTCATTGTTTGGTGGAGACGAACCTTCAGCGGCAACTGCAACACAAAACTATGGCAGAGAAACGGCCACATCGATCCCTCATTTTTATCAAAATGTAACGGGTGATTTAGGCTTAAAACTCTTTGTTAAGCAGCTCATGAGTCAAACGTCAGTGTGTTTTGATACTGAAACAACAGGACTAAATCCGCTCACCGCTGAGCTCGTTGGAATTGCCTTTTCATGGGAAGCGCATAAAGGATTTTATGTGTCGTTTCCAGAATCTTTTGACGACGCACAAAACCTAATTGAAGTTTTGAGACCATTTTTTGAAGCCACGCACATTGAAAAAATTGGGCAAAATCTAAAATATGATTTAAAAGTATTACACAAATATAAAATTGACGTCAAAGGCCCTTTGTTTGACACCATGATTGCGCATTATTTGATCAATACCGACATGCGTCACAACATGGACGTTCTTGCAGAAACCTATTTAAATTACACGCCTATTCCGATTACTGATCTTATCGGAAAAAAAGGAAAGAATCAACTTTCCATGCGCGAGGTGTCAATTGAAAAACTAACGGAATACGCTGTTGAAGATGCCGATATCACCTATCAACTCGCCAGTCATTTCAAAAAAGAACTGACCGATGCAGAAACTCTAAAGTTATTTAATGCTATTGAAATTCCTTTAGTAAAAGTATTAGCATCGATGGAATTGGAAGGCATCAAGTTAGATATCGATTTTCTAAAATCGCTTTCAGCCGATTTAAATTCGGATATTGCGGCTCTAGAATCCAAAATATATGAGGCCGCTGGAGAACAGTTTAATATTGCGTCGCCAAAGCAATTAGGAATCATTCTTTTTGAAAAATTAAAACTGGTTGACAAACCTAAGAAAACCAAAACAGGACAGTATAGTACCGCAGAAGATGTGTTGTCGTATTTGGCAAAAGACCATGAAATTATTCAAAATGTTTTGGAATATCGAGGCCTCGCCAAACTAAAAAGTACTTATGTAGATGCGCTTCCAGAACAAGTTTTAGAACGTACGGGACACATCCATACTGAGTACATGCAAACCGTAGCTGCCACTGGACGCTTAAGCAGTAACAACCCTAACCTACAAAACATTCCGATCCGAACGGAACGCGGTCGCCAAGTGCGAAAAGCCTTTGTTCCACGAAATGAAGAGTATATTCTGTTAGCCGCAGATTATTCTCAAATTGAGTTGCGTGTGATTGCCGCAATGAGCGAAGAAGAAACCATGATTGAAGCCTTTAAAAACGGTGAAGACATTCATGCCTCCACGGCAGCGAAAGTGTTTAATGTGCCCTTAGCAGAAGTGACTAGAGAACAGCGTGGCAATGCCAAAACCGTCAACTTTGGGATTATTTACGGCGTGTCTGCTTTTGGTCTGAGTAATCAAACCGATTTAAGCAGAACCGAGGCGAAAGAATTGATTGAAACTTATTATGAAACCTACCCCAAACTTCGTAAATATATGAGTTCACAGGTCGATTTTGCCAGAGACCACGGCTATGTGACAACCGTTTCAAACCGACGACGCTACCTCAAAGATATCAACTCACGAAATGCGATTGTCCGCGGTGCAGCCGAACGTAATGCCGTGAATGCCCCCATCCAAGGCAGTGCAGCAGATATCATCAAAATTGCGATGATTAACATCTATAACAAGCTCGAGGAAGGTGGCTTTAAAACCAAAATGCTCCTACAAGTGCATGATGAATTGGTTTTTGATGTTTACAAACCTGAGCTAGACGCCATGAAAACCTTAATTAAAGAAGAGATGGAAAACGCCTATTCCTTAAGTGTTCCCTTAGACGTGGAAATGGATATGGGTGTGAATTGGCTAGAAGCGCATTAACTTTATAGCACTAAGGCGTTATTTGAATGGTCTTTTTTGTTTGGTTCTAAAATATTAAAGTCTTTATTTTTTGGAACCCTATTCTTTTTTTACTAAGTTTAACACTGATTTTGATCCCAAGTCTAAATCTTCATAAGCAGCTTAACCGAAGTTTTAGATTGTATTTTATTTGAATACCCTGTTAGAAAGGTTCTGATATGCATCTTTTTTGCGGATCTATAAACACAACAATTTGAGAAGAATATAGTTGTAAAGATTATGAAAAAACGAATAAGACTATATAATTTTCTAATTGATTCAATACTATTTTATGTCCTTATACTGGTCATTTCAGTTCTCTTAAAAGAATATGTTGAAAGGCAGAATTTAAAATATTTAATGATTTTATTATATTATCTCTATTATTTTATTTTAGAATTAACAATAGGTCAGACAATTGGAAAAATAATTACTAAAACTCGAGTTGTTACAATTGATAATAGTGAAAAACCAAATTTTAAAAAAATATTTGTTAGGACAATATCGAGATTAATACCAATTGATTTAATATCCTATTTGTTTTCATCAAATGGAATTCACGATAGTTTATCCAAAACAAAATTAAAGAAAATTTAAATTAATTATTAACCTAAATCTTAAAAAATGAAAAAAATGAAAACCGTAATTGCTATGGGATTAGCAGCAATAATGTTGTCGAGTTGCGCAACAGTATTTGGAGGAAAAGTAACTGCACACCAAAAAACAAAACCTTTAGCTGGTGAACAACAAAGAGAAATCCGTGTCGGAGCTTTAATTGCTGATGTTTTGCTTTTTTGGCCAGGAGCGATTGTTGATTTTGCTACTGGAGCAATTTACAAACCAAAAAGATAACTTTAAATAAAGTTTATAAAAATTAGCAGATGAGAGCTAGCCCAAGACTGCGGTTCTTTTCTGCTATTTTTATTTATAACCCCGCTAGCGCGCGCATTTTTTGCTCGTGCCTATTAACTAAAGTTCCAAAGCTTTTTTAACATCTTCATTCATCAAGAATTCTTGTGGATTTTCGAGTGCTTCCTTCACCGCGACTAAGAACCCAACCGATTCTCTACCATCAATAATTCTGTGGTCATAGGATAGGGCAACATACATAATCGGACGAATTTCTACTTTACCAGCAATCGCTACAGGGCGCTCTACAATGTTGTGCATTCCAAGAATCGCACTTTGAGGGGGATTAATAATCGGTGTTGAAAGCATGCTTCCAAACACCCCCCCATTAGATATGGTAAACGTTCCACCGGTCATTTCATCCACAGTGATTTGTCCATCACGGGCACGAATGGCCAGGCGTTTCACCTCGGCTTCTACGCCTCTAAACGATAAATTTTCTGCATTGCGAATCACAGGCACCATGAGTCCTTTAGGACCTGAAACGGCGATACTGATATCACAAAAATCATAGGAAATCATTTCTTTGCCATCGATCATAGAGTTAACCGAAGGGAATAATTTTAAGGCACGTACCACGGCAAGGGTAAAGAAACTCATAAACCCAAGTCCAACATCGTGCTTTTCTTTAAAGGTTTCTTTGTATTGTTTTCTCAATTCAAAAATTGGAGACATGTCAACTTCGTTGAAGGTTGTTAACATCGCCGTTTCATTTTTGGCCGTTACCAAACGTTCGGCTACTTTTCGGCGCAGCATAGAGAGTTTGGAACGTGACACACCACGACCCTCTACATTTATTGGTTGTCCCATTGCTGGGACGGCCTTGACAGCGTCATCTTTTGTGATGCGACCATCTTTGCCAGTGCCTGTTATTGCAGTGGCTTCAATGCCTTTTTCAGACAATATTTTCTTAGCTGCTGGGCTTGCAGATCCTGTAGCATAGGTCGTATTTGATGGTGTTTCAGCTTTTGGTGTTGCCGCCACTTCTGGGGTTGATGCCGCCACTTTAGGCGCATCTCCACCTTCAGGTTTTGTGGCACTAGTGTCAATCAAACACACCACAGCACCCACCTCAACTGCATCGCCGACTTCCGCTTTGAACGTTACCGTTCCACTGGCTTCTGCGGGCAACTCTAAAGTTGCTTTATCGCTATCTACCTCAGCAATAGCTTGGTCTTTTTCTACATAATCTCCTTCTTGAACTAACCATTCTGCAATTTCAACTTCTGTGATGGATTCGCCTGGAGAAGGCACTTTCATTTCTAAAATCATTGTGTGTTTATTTTAGTTTTTTTCTTTGATTATCTTTTGTCTTATCAAAAACAACATCTATAACTTCTTTATGTCGTTTTTTGGAACGTGTGGAACTTCCTGCAGCCGGTGCACTGTAGGTTCGTCTTGAAGCTACGCGCCAGTTTTTGGCGTCATCGATATGCATTAGCATGTGTGCATAGGCTCCCATATTTCTTGGTTCTTCTTGTGCCCAAACAATATCATCTGCATTTTTATATTTTGAAATCACTGCTTCAATTTCATTTTCAGGAAGTGGAAATAACTGTTCGATTCGAACTAAAGCAATATCGGTTCTGCCTAAGTTTTCTTGGGCTTCTAGTAAATCATAGTAGAATTTACCGGTTACAAACACCAGTGTTTTGACGTTTTCGACCTTGGCGGATGCATCGTCAATGAGCATTTGGAAACTTCCATTTGCAACTTCATCTACCGAGGATACGACTTTTGGATGGCGTAATAAACTTTTTGGTGTGAATACAATTAATGGCTTTCTGAAATCGGCTTTTAATTGGCGTCTTAATAAATGGTACATATTTGCTGGCGTTGTACAATCGGCAATAAACATATTGTCTTTTGCGCAGAGCTGTAGATACCGTTCCATTCGTCCTGAGGAATGTTCGGCACCTTGACCTTCATATCCATGTGGTAATAGCATAACAATACCGTTTGGCGTTTTCCATTTGTCTTCACCACATGAAATGTATTGGTCAATCATAATTTGAGCGCCATTACTGAAATCTCCAAATTGTGCTTCCCATATGGTAAGCGTATTTGGACTTGCCATGGCATAACCATAATCAAACCCCACAACACCATATTCTGATAATAGGGAGTTATAAATATTAAATTGTCCTTGATTTGGACTTATATTTTTGAGAAGGATCACTTCTTCTTCACTGTCTTCAACTTTTACTACGGCATGACGGTGAGAGAATGTTCCACGCTCGACATCTTGTCCCGAAATACGAACATTGAACCCTTCTTCTAAAAGCGATCCATAGGCTAAATGTTCGGCCATAGACCAGTCTAGCTTATCGCTTTCGAACATTTGTTTTCGAGCTTCAATCAAACGCGAAATTTTGCGTATAAACTTTTTATCTTCGGGAAGCGATGATATTTTTTTGGCTATTGCAACTAGTTTTTCTCTTGGATAAGTGGTGTCAATTGAGTCTCGCATCCGATTTGCTTTGGCTCTTGGAAAGTTTTTCCATGCCTCTTGCATAAACGGTGTGATGACGGTTTTATCTTCCTTTCGGGAGGTTACTAGTTCTGTTTCTAAAGAAGCCTTGTAATCTTGTTCAAGCTTTGAAACATAGTTGGCATCAATAATCCCTTCATCTCTTAATTTTTGAGCATAAATATTACGTGGATTGTTATGACTCGCAATGGCTTTATACAGTTTTGGTTGCGTAAAACGCGGTTCATCACCTTCATTATGACCATATTTTCTGTAGCCTAATAAATCAATGAAAACATCACGCTTAAATTGCATTCTAAAATCTAAGGCGAATAAAATGGAGTGCACCACAGCTTCGGCATCATCGGCATTGACATGAAGTACCGGAGATAGTGTCACTTTTGCAACATCGGTACAGTAAGTCGATGAGCGGGCATCAAGATAGTTTGTGGTAAATCCTATTTGGTTATTCACCACAATGTGAATGGTGCCGTTAGTTTTATAGCCATCTAACTGTGCCATTTGAACAACTTCATACACAAGGCCTTGCCCCGCAATGGCGGCGTCACCGTGTACCACAATTGGCAACACTTTACTCGCATCCTCAGCCTTTAATTTGTCTTGTTTTGCTCTGGTAATCCCTTCTACAACGGCGCCTACTGTTTCTAGGTGCGAAGGGTTAGGTGCAATGCTCAAATTGATGCGATTGCCATTATCTGTCAAGCGGTCACTCGTCCATCCAAGGTGGTATTTAACATCGCCATCAAAAACCTCTTCTTCGTAATCTTTGCCATCAAATTCACTAAAAATATCACTTGCTGATTTTCCAAAAATATTGGTCAGTGTACTTAAGCGGCCTCGGTGGGCCATTCCCATGACAAATTCTTTGACACCATAGGCAGCTGCTTTTTCGATAAGGGCATCAATAGCAGGAATCAAAGATTCATTGCCTTCCAATGAAAACCGTTTTTGACCGACATATTTTGTATGCAAAAAGGTTTCAAACGAAACCGCTTCATTTAGTTTTTTGAGGATATGTTTTTTTTCATCAGCAGAAAAACTGCCGTGATTATCGTTACTATTCAGTTTATCTTGAATCCATTGCCGCTCGTTCGGCCTTCGGATATACATGTATTCTACGCCGATGGCATCGCAATAAATAGCTTCGAGATGTTGTTGAATTACACGGAGACTTTGAGGTCCAATTCCGATAATATCACCCGCATTAAAAACAGTGTCTAAATCTGCTGAGGACAACCCAAAGTTTTCAAGACCCAATGAAGGTGTGTATTTTCTTCGATCTCTTACAGGGTTTGTTTTTGTGAACAAATGACCTCGAGTTCGGTAATCGTCTATTAATTTTATGACTTGAAATTCTTTTTGAACATGCTCTGGAATTTGAGTTTTAACGCCTTCCACAATATCCTCAGAAACCTCAAAACTTTCGCTTCCAAAGTCATAGCCTTGAAAGAAGGCTTTCCAGCTCGGCTCTACACTATCGGGGTCTTGCTGATATTGTTCGTATAAATCCGCAAAATAGGCGGTGTGAGCGGCGTTTAAAAAAGAATACTTATCCATGAATTAATAATTCTATTTTTTCTTTAGAAAAATAAAAACAAAAATACGATTTTTAACGATTATGAAATATGAAATCGAGATAAATATCAAAGTATTTTAACCGATTTAAATATTTTTTAATAAAAGCGTAGCGTTTAGACATCTCGCGTCATGAGCTGCGTTCCAAAATCCTGAAGTATTTGCTTGTTTTTATCGGAAATCGTAAGGGCTTGCAACACCTCAAAGGCTGTTTTGGTATAGGATGTAATCGCTTTTTTGGTTGCTTCTGCTGAGCCTGAAGTCGTGAAAATTTGTTTTACAAGCTCTATTTTAGTTTTTGAATCCGTGTTTGTTGCATTAAATAAGTGTCTCAATTTTTGCTGGTCGTTTTCGGACGAAAACTCTAAGGCTTTTAAATATAAATACGTTTTTTTATTTTCAATAATATCACCACCTACTTGCTTTCCAAAGGTTTCGGGATTGCCAAAAGCATCTAAATAGTCGTCTTGTAATTGAAATGCAATGCCGAGGTTTTTTCCGAATTCATAACATCGGTTTTGATCCTCATCGGAAGCACCAGCTATAATAGCGCCCATTTTCATGGCCGCTGCAACCAATACTGCAGTTTTGTATTCAATCATTTTTAAATACTCTGCAATGGAAACCGCGTTTCGTGTTTCAAAATCAATATCATATTGTTGGCCTTCACAAACTTCTAAAGCAGTCTTGCTGAATAGTGTTAAGAGGTTTTGAAACGTCTCTGGTGGATAGTTTTCAAAAAGCTGATAGGCCATAATTAGCATGGCATCGCCAGATAAAATTCCGGTATTTAAATCCCATTTTTCATGCACCGTTTGTTGGCCACGACGCAAGGGCGCATCGTCCATGATGTCGTCATGTATTAGAGAAAAATTATGAAACACTTCCACTGCCAAAGCAGCGTCAAGCGCTTTGTTTACATCACCCCCAAAACAATCGGCAGTCATGAGGGTTAGTATTGGACGTAAGCGTTTGCCTCCTAAATTTAAAATATACTGAACGGGTTCGTACAGGTTTTTGGGGTCACGTTCCGTATTATAGTCTTTTAAATAGCTTAAAAAATGCTTCTGGTATATTTCAATAGCTTTCATAAAGCAAAAATAAGTGAATTCTGCACACTTTGATATAAAGCGAAAACAATAAATGTTAAAAAATTGCAAAACTTTGGAAACTTTAATTGTTTTTAAAGTTTCCTGTTGTAGATTTGTACGCTGTTATGAGAGAAAAAATTATATCAAAATCCGAGGAGTTGTTTTTGTCTTTGGGGTTCAAAAGCGTTACAATGGATGACATTGCAAGCGCAATGGGAATTTCCAAAAAAACAATTTACGCGCATTTTTCAACTAAAACAGCGCTTGTAGAGGTGGTCACATTTTCTGTTCTTGATCATATTTATGAGGGGATAGACAAAATAAACGCTTCCTCTATAAACCCGATTGAGGAGCTTTATGACATCAAGATGTTTGTGATGAATTATTTAAAAAACGAACGTGTATCTCCACAACATCAACTCAAAAAATACTATCCTGAAATTTTTGAACGCTTAAAAATAAAACAATTTGAAAAAATGCATTCCTCTGTTGAAAACAGCCTTAAAACGGGCGTAGATATTGGGTTGTTTAGAGCAGATATTGACATTGCCTTTATTTCAAGAATGTATTTTAATGGTATGACTGGAATTCGAGATAATAGTATTTTTCCAGAAGCAATTTTCGACAAAAACTATCTTTTTGAAAGTTACCTCGAATACCATCTACGTGCGATTATCACTAAAAAAGGATTAAACCTGCTCAATAATTATATAAAATCAAACCTAACATCTAATGCTTCATAAACTTGCACTATTTTTATTTATAACAACTGCTGTGTTTTCGCAGGAGAAACCTACACAGTTTTCACTGGTGGAAGCTGTCGAATTTGCACTTGAAAACAATTACAAAGGCCTAAATGCCGCGCGTGATGTAGAAATTGCAAAACTCCAAAAATGGCAAACTACTTCCACAGGACTGCCACAAATCAAAGCGGCTATTAATTACAACAACTGGTTGAAACAACAAGTTTCCTTAATCCCTGCAGAATTTTTTGGTGGAAACCCAGGTCAGTTTGCAGAAATTACTTTTGGAACGAAACAGACTTTAAATGGGACCGTTACCGTTTCTCAAAAAATATTTGACGGCTCTTATTTGGTCGGGCTACAAGCGGCAAAAGTATTTCTTGAAATCTCTGAAAATGCCAAAGAAAAAACAGAAATTGAACTTCGAAAAATGGTAGCTTACGCCTATGGTAATGCATTACTTGCCGAAGAAAATTTAAAAATTATTAATTCAAATACTAGGTTGTTAGAACGCAACCTAGAGGACCTCACTAAAGTATATGAGAATGGACTCATCGATCTTGAAAGCGTCCAACAACTACAATTGACGCTAACGAGTTTGAAAAGCAACCAAAGCTATATTGAACGCTTGAAGAAAATTGCCTATCAAATGTTTAACAATACCATTGGATTGGAACTGAACACAGGCGTAGAACTCACAGATGACCTCGAGCGATTGATTGAAATTTACACCTCTCTTGCGCCCCTAGAATCTATTCTTGAAGCCGAGAATGTAATCGATTATAAAATTGCTTTTAATGATGTAAAAGGCAAAGCGCTCTTACTAAAATTAGAAAAGAGCAAAGCCTTACCCACTATTGAAGCATTTTTAAATGGCGGGTACGCAGGAAATAATGACCGGTTTGAGTTTCTAGAAAATTCACAACAATGGTTTGGATCATCTATGTTTGGGGTGAGCATGAAAATTCCGCTTTTTAGTTCGTTCGGACGCAGTGCCCTTACAAAAAAAGCACGCCTAAATTTAGAGAAATCTAAATCCACTTTAAAAGATGTTTCTGAAAAAATCCGACTTGAAATTTCACGTGCTCGGAGCGATTATGAATTTGCTGTTGAAGATCTTGCGATCAAAAAAGAAGCACTCACACTGTCTGAACAAATTGCTTATAAAAATGAAGTTAAATTTTTTGAAGGGTTAACCACTAGTTTTGAGTTGTCTCAAGCCCAACGGCAGTTATATACTGCACAACAAGATTATTTACAATCCATGCTTAATATTTTAATAAAACGAATTGATTTAGAAGCACTCATTAATCCACCTCATAACAACTAAACCATGAAATACCTTTATACAATTACTCAAATGAAACCTATTCTATTTTTATCTGTTTTAGCTCTGGCACTCTCCTGTAACTCTAATGTTAAAGAGTCACAATCCTTAACTGATCTCAAGTCCAAAAAAGAAGTTTTAATTAAGGAAATGAACCGAATTGGTACAGAACTAAAAGCCATTGAAACGGCTATCTCAGCGTTGGACACTTTAAAGAAAGTAATGACGGTAACGGCTATTAAAGCAGAAGTCAAAGCGTTTAATCATTATATAGAAGTTCAAGGAACGGTAAAAGCCGATCAAACTATTGAATTACATGCAGAAATGGGAGGAACCGTATCTGCTATTTTGGTTAAAGAAGGCCAAAAGGTTACCAAAGGACAAGTCCTAGCAACTCTAGACAGTGAGGTGATCGATAATTCTGTTCTGCAATTAGAGACCCAACTCGCCTTGGCAACCACCACATTTGAGCGTCAAGCAAGACTTTGGAAGCAAAATATTGGAAGTGAAATTCAATACTTGCAAGCTAAAGCACAAAAAGAAGGGCTTGAAAACAGCATGAAAAGTATGAAAGCTCAAGCACGAAAAATGAAAATTATCGCGCCTTTCTCAGGGGTTATAGATCAGATTTTTGCTAAAACTGGGGAACTGACATCTCCACAAATGCCCTTTCTAAGGCTTGTAAATCTAAACACTGTATATGTCGAAAGCGAAATCACTGAAACCTATTTAAAGGCAATCAAAAAAGGGACTGAAGTCCTCTTAAATTTTAGATCTATTGGAACAACTTTGGAAGCCTCTATATCGCAAGTTGGTAATTTTATTAACCCAAATAATAGAAGTTTTAAAACACGAATTGATTTAGAAAACCCTAACAATGAACTGAAAGCTAACTTATTGGCGGACATCAAAATTAATGATTTCAAAGCTACTGGCATTGTAATCCCATCACGTTTGGTGCAAAAAGATAGTAACGATCAAACGTTTGTATATACTATTGAACCAAACGGAAAAACTCATACAGTTGTTAAAACGTATATGACCGAAGCGATGAACTATGATAACCTCTCATATATTTCTGAAGGGCTTTTGCCCACTTCCATTTTGGTTGACAAAGGCGCACGACTTGTAAATAATAACGAAGATGTAAAACTTGTACACTACTAATTATGAGCATACAAAAAATTAAAGAATTCAAACTTTCGTCTTGGGCAATCTCAAATCGCATGACCGTTTCTGTGGTGACGTTTATTATTGTTCTAAGCGGACTACTGTCTTATACAGGAATGCCTCGTGAAAATTTTCCCGAAATAATCATTCCTCAAATTTATGTAGCTACGCCTTACCCTGGAAACTCCGCATTGGATGTAGAAAAACTAATCACAAAACGATTAGAGAAGGAGATCAATTCCATTACAGGAGTCGATAAAATCACGTCCAATTCTATTCAAGGCTATTCCAGTATTGTTGTAGAATTTAATTTTGATTTTACGCCTGCAGAAGCACTTCAAAAAGTGAAAGACAAAGTCGATATTGCTATGGCAGACCCCGATTTTCCAAAAGACTTACCTTCAGAACCGAGTGTTTCAGAAATGAATTTTAGTGAACGAATTCCGATCATGAATATTAATTTATCGGGGGAGTTTTCTATGGATCAACTTAAAGAATACGCCGAATATTTAGAAGATGAAATTGAAGAACTTAGTGAAATTTCAGGTGTTGATATTCGTGGAGTTCAAGAAAAAGAGTTAGAAATTGCCGTGGATTTATATAAAATGGAGGCTTCAAAAATAAGCTTCACAGATATAGAAAATGCCGTTGCTTTTGAAAATATGAGTGTCTCTGGAGGCGATATTCTCGAAAATGGGATTCGAAGAACGGTTCGTGTTCTAGGAGAATTTGAAGACCCATTAGCGGTGCGAGATATTATTGTTAAACAAGAAAAAGGCCATATTGTTTACTTAAGAGACATCGCTGAAGTCAATTTCAAAGAACAAGAAAAAGAAAGTTTTGCGCGCGAATATTTACAGCCTGTGGTCATGCTGGATGTTAAGAAAAGAGGAGGACAAAACCTGTTGGAAGCGTCCTCAAAAATTGATGCAATCCTAGAAAAGGCTGCTACAAATGTGTTTCCTCAAAATTTAATAATCTCCAAAACAAACGATCAATCTAACGACACAAGAACTATGGTTTCCGATTTGGAAAACAGCATCATATTAGGAGTCATTTTGGTGGTTGCTGTGCTTTACTTCTTCTTAGGATTCCGAAATGCTTTGTTTGTTGGTATTGCGATTCCTTTATCGATGTTTTTATCATTTTCTATTTTGAGTTTTATGGGCGTAACGCTTAATACAATGGTATTATTTTCTTTGGTTATTGCGCTCGGCATGTTGGTTGATAACGGCATTGTGGTAGTCGAAAATGTCTATCGATTAATGGATGAAGGCTATCCTAGAATTCAAGCTGCAAAACTAGGTGTAGGCGAAGTTGCGATGCCCATTATCGCATCGACAGCAACAACTTTAGCCGCGTTTTTACCCCTAATTTTATGGGAAGGCATTATGGGAGAATTCATGAAATGGCTTCCAATCACCCTAATTATTGTATTGAGTTCTTCACTGTTTGTTGCACTCATCATAAATCCTATGTTGATTTCTGTGTACATGAAAGTGGTACCCAAAAAAGAATCCAAAGTGCCTTTTATTTCAAAATTAGAACAATTATATGAACGCTTTTTAAGCTATGCCCTCAAAGGCAAAAAACCAGGAAGCATTATTGTTGGTACCTTTGGATTGTTGGTTCTTGCAGGGTTTTTGATGTACACTTTCCCCCCTAAAATATTATTCTTTCCAAATACAGATGCCAAACAAGTCTTTGTATTTATTGAATATCCTATTGGAACGGACATCGAGGAAACAAATCTTATTTCTAAAGAAATCGAAAAAGACATCGAAAACTACTTGAAAAAATATGAGGTCAATGGCGAAAACTTTCTCATTACTTCCGTAATTGGGCAAGTAGGTGAAGGTACCGCCGATCCCTCTAGAGGACAAGAAGGGGGTAAATCTCCCAATAAAGCACGTATAACCGTTGATTTTGTAAAGTATCAAGACCGTCAAGGTGTAAATACCGAAGCTGTTCTTAAAGATATTCGCAACGTCATTCAAGGCTATCCTGGAGTGAGTATTGTAGTTGACAAACCTGCAGATGGCCCACCCACAGGAGCACCCATAAACATTGAAGTAAAAGGGGATGATTATGAATTGATTTTAGAAACTGCAAATCAGTTGAAATCATTTATTAACGCCTCTAATATTGCCGGAATTGAAGAGTTAAAATTAGATATCGAACAAGGAAAACCAGAACTTTTGGTTGCTGTCGATCGTCAAAAAGCCAGACGATTAGGCGTTTCTACAGGTCAAATTGGACTTAATTTACGAACCGCATTGTACGGAAAAGAAATTTCAACGTATAAAGATGCAGAAGATGATTATCCTATAAATCTTCGCCTGAAAGATGAAATGCGTTATAACAAGTCCGCCTTACTCGATCAAAAAATTACGTTTAGAAATCAAAGTGATGGACAGATAAAACAAGTGCCGATTTCGGCAGTAACCACAACAAAAAATCAGTCGTCATTTAGCGCTATCAAACGCATCAATTTGGATAGAGTCGTAACAATCTACTCCAATGTATTGAATGATTACAACGCCACAGAAGTGAATGACAAAATCAGAAGTATTGCAGAAAAATTTGAAACACCAAAAAACATTGCAATCAGCTTTACAGGTGAACAAGAAAAACAAGCGGAAGAAATGGCATTTCTTAGCAGAGCACTTTTAATTGCTGTGCTTTTAATTTTCTTAATCTTAGTCGCACAATTTAATTCGGCGACCACTCCTATAATCATTTCAATTTCTGTATTTCTTAGTTTAATTGGGGTCTTGTTTGGACTCCTCATTTTTAGAATGGATTTCGTGATACTTATGACTATGATTGGAATTATTTCTCTGGCAGGAATTGTGGTGAATAATGCCATTGTATTGATCGATTATATCAACCTTACACTCACTCGAAAGCGACGAGAGCTAGAACTAGAAGCAACAGACAAGCTCACGCCTAGCCTCCTTGTAGACTGTGTAGTGGAAGCGGGAAGAACACGTTTGAGACCTGTATTGCTCACAGCAATAACCACCATTTTAGGATTGCTTCCGTTAGCCTTAGGAATCAATATTAATTTTAGAACTTTAATTACACAGCTGAATCCAAACTTTTATATTGGTGGAGAAAACGTTGCGTTTTGGGGGCCAATGGGTTGGGCAATCATCTTTGGATTAACCTTCGCCACCTTTTTAACCTTGGTTGTTGTGCCTATCTTATTTTATTTAATTAATAACTTGAAAACAAAAAAGATTAAAGTCGCTTCCTAAGCCAGTCGATTTTAATTTTTAAATGTTAAATTTGCGCAACTAATTTAGTCTTATGTACAGAAGTCATCATTGTGGTCAGTTAAGAACCTCACACATTAACGAAGAAGTTACACTTTCTGGGTGGGTACAAAAATCGCGCGATAAAGGATTTGTAATCTGGGTAGATCTAAGAGATCGTTACGGGATTACACAGCTTATCTTTGATGCCGAACGCACCCCAGAAGCGATGATGACCATGGCCAAAAGTTTGGGGCGTGAATTTGTCATTCAAGTCACGGGAACCGTTATTGAGCGCGCCTCTAAAAACCCGAACTTAGAAACTGGAGATATAGAAATTTTAGTGTCCAAACTAACCGTTTTAAACGACGCTAAAGTCCCGCCGTTTACCATTGAAGACCAAACGGATGGCGGCGAGGAACTTCGAATGAAGTACCGCTATCTAGATATCAGGAGAAACCCTGTTAAAGACAATTTAATTTTTAGACATAAAGTAACGCAAGAAGTCCGTTCCTATTTATCTTCTCAAGAATTTATAGAAGTTGAAACGCCTTACTTAATCAAGTCAACGCCAGAAGGCGCTCGAGATTTTGTAGTACCAAGCCGAATGAACGAAGGTCAATTTTATGCCCTTCCACAATCGCCACAAACCTTCAAACAACTGTTGATGGTTGGAGGTATGGATAAATATTTTCAGATTGTAAAGTGTTTTAGAGATGAAGATCTAAGAGCAGATCGACAGCCTGAATTTACACAAATAGATTGTGAAATGGCTTTTGTTGACCAAGAAGATATTTTGAATATTTTTGAAGGTTTAACACGGCATTTAATCAAGTCTGTTCATGGAAAAGACGTTGACTCATTTCCAAGAATGACGTATGATGAGGCGATGGAAACCTACGGAAACGACAAACCTGATATTCGTTTTGGAATGAAATTTGGCGACCTAAATGCCGTCACTCAACATAAAGATTTTGGCGTTTTTAACGCTGCTGAATTGGTCATTGGAATTGCCGTTCCTGGTGGAAATAGCTTCACTCGTAAAGAAATTGACGGCATCATCAACTGGTTAAAACGCCCACAAATTGGTGCCTTAGGTATGATCTATTCGCGTTGTAATGACGATGGCACTTATAAATCTTCTGTTGACAAATTCTATGATCAAGACGATTTAGGGAAATGGGCAGAAGTCACAGGAGCGCAAGCTGGTGACTTCGTTTGTGTCCTTTCTGGACCTACTGATAAAGTAAGAGCACAATTAAGCGCCCTCCGTATGGAGCTTGCCGAACGTTTAGGGCTTCGAAATCCTAAGGAATTTGCGCCCCTATGGGTGACTGATTTCCCGTTACTGGAATGGGATGAAGACAGCAAACGGTTCCATGCAATGCACCACCCGTTCACCGCACCAAAACCAGATCAAATCGCCTTATTAGACACCGATCCAGGCGCTGTAAAAGCCAATGCCTATGACTTGGTTTTAAATGGAAATGAAATTGGTGGTGGCTCAATTCGTATCCACGATAAAGCAACACAAGCGTTGATGTTTGATCATCTTGGGTTTACACCCGAAGAAGCAAAAGAACAGTTTGGTTTTCTAATGAATGCCTTTGAATATGGCGCACCACCTCATGGTGGTTTGGCCTTTGGTTTGGACCGTTTAGTTGCAATTTTGGGAGGTCAAGAAACTATTAGAGATTTCATTGCCTTTCCAAAAAATAATTCTGGACGCGATGTGATGATCGATGCACCTTCTCCAATCGATGACACACAGTTAAATGAACTTCATCTAAAAGTAGACCTTAAATAATACTATTCTGATAAAATGAAATACGTGATTTGGGTTTTATTTATTGCAACAATGGTCAGTATGTTCACAGGGCTTATTGTGGAATTACCGTATTCAAAAAAACTAGTTGGATTTGGAATAATTGGTTTGTGTGTGTTTGTTTTTCCCTTGTTCTCCTATTACCGATGGAAAGATAAAAAGGTAGCCGACTATATGTTGACTCAGGAAAATCTGGATAAAATGCGGGAATTTAATGATTCTAAAGACGCCTAAAGGTTAATTCAAATTTCGTTTTTCTATAAAAAATCGTTTCATTAATTCTGAGGCTTCGGTAGCTAAAACCCCGCCTCTTAGAACCGTTTTGGGATGTAGTGTTGTTCCCATCACCCCACACCCGCGCTGCTCGTCTTTGGCGCCGTAAACTATGGTTGAAATCTGACTCCAATACAATGCACCAGCACACATCTGACAGGGTTCGAGAGTGACGTATAAGGTGCATTTCGTTAGGTATTTTCCGCCTAAAAAATTAGCTGCTGCCGTAATGGCTTGCATTTCGGCATGCGCCGTCACATCATTCAACAGTTCTGTAAGGTTGTGAGCGCGGGCAATAATTCGATTATCAACTACAATCACCGCACCGACTGGAATTTCACCCTTCTCAAAAGCGACTTCTGCTTCTTGAAGCGCCTTTTTCATAAAATAATCATCATCAAAAATAGCATCCATAAGTCAAAAATACGATTTCAATCTTGTACTTTTGCTATGTGTTAAAAAATTTACTAGAACATATCAATTCTACAACAGATTTACGGCAGCTTTCGACCAGTGAATTACCGCAACTTGCCCAAGAATTAAGGCAATTTATAATTGAAATTGTTGCCACTAAAGAAGGCCATTTAGGCGCTAGTCTTGGAGTGGTAGAGTTGACTATTGCACTGCATTATGTGTTTAATACTCCGGAAGATGTATTAGTTTGGGATGTAGGTCATCAAGCCTATGTCCATAAAATTTTGACTGGACGTAAAAATCAGTTTCATACCAACCGACAATATAAGGGGCTCAGTGGATTTCCAAAACGTGACGAAAGTGTGTATGACGCATTTGGCACAGGACATTCTTCAACCTCAATTTCGGCAGCTTTAGGGATGGCGATTGCCTCCCAATTAAAAGGCGAAAACCGACAGCACATTGCGGTAATTGGCGACGCGTCTATTGCGAGTGGAATGGCTTTTGAAGGCTTAAATCATGCCGGAGTAACAACCGCCAATTTATTGGTTATTTTAAATGATAATGCCATCGGAATTGATCCAAGTGTAGGGGCTTTAAAACAGTATTTAACCAATGTAAAAAAAGGCACTCAAAAACAAGATAATATATTTGAAGCCCTCAATTTTGAATATTCTGGTCCAATTGATGGGCATGATATGTTGGCACTCCTTACAGCGTTAGAACATCTCAAAACTATTGATGGCCCTAAATTCTTGCATATTATAACAACCAAAGGTAAAGGTTTAAAACAAGCTGAAACCGATCAGGTGACTTACCACGCACCCGGAAAGTTTGATGCTACAACTGGAAATTTGTTGGCAAAAAGTAGTGATCCACTTCCACCCAAATACCAAGATGTGTTTGGGCTGACACTCCTCGAACTGGCTAGAGCTAATACCGCTATTGTTGGCATCACACCAGCGATGCCCACAGGAAGTTCCCTGAAATATATGATGGAGGCGCTTCCCGATCGCGCATTTGATGTGGGGATTGCAGAGCAACACGCTGTGACCATGGCTGCAGGGATGGCTTCTCAAGGCTTAATGCCTTTTTGTACTATTTATTCCACGTTTCTGCAACGGGCATATGATCAGATCATTCACGATGTAGCGCTACAAAATTTACCTGTTATCTTTTGTATTGATCGTGCTGGACTTGTGGGCGAAGATGGTGCGACACATCATGGCGTGTTTGATTTGGCGTACTTGCGTTGTATTCCCAACCTCATCATTGTGGCGCCAAGAAATGAGACGGAATTACGAAACATTATGTACACCGCTCAAAAGGGGTTACAGCAGCCGATTGCGATTCGATATCCAAGAGGCAGAGGTGTAACACCAGACTGGAAATCCGCATTTAAATCTATTGAAATTGGAACAGGAGTCCAATTGGAACAGGGTGATAATCTTGCTATTTTAAGTATAGGTGCGATTTCTAACACGGTTTCAACAGCTATCGAAGGACTCAATTGTGCGCATTATGATCTGCGCTTTGTAAAACCTTTAGATACGCGTTTGTTACATACGATTTTCAAAACCTATTCTACGCTCGTTACTATTGAAGATGGTGTGATTAGCGGCGGATTTGGAAGTGCCATTTTAGAGTTTGCAGCGGCTCATCACTACAAAAATGATGTGATTGTCAAAGGAATTCCTGATGAGTTTATTGAACATGGACCAATTAATACTCTCTTTGAAACACTGGAACTTGATACTGGAAGTCTGAAGCGTTTCATCAACTCTAAATTTTAAAAAAGGGAGTTTTTAAAACCCCATTCCTTTAATCTTTTTGTAAGTCAAAACCGCTTTTGTATCCGAAAACAAAGATACATAATAGCAAACATTTAGCATTCTTGTGTAAAGACTGTCATTATGAACATCTATCACGTCTGGAATAAGTTTCAATAACAATTTGTCATAGGCTGTTGGCAAATTCTCATAATTATTATTTACCGCCAAAATAAAACGGTCTAGTAATTGATTTAAAATTTCAAATCCCGAAATTTCCTTGTCAATGACTTCCTCGGAATTATATATTTTTTCAATACTAAGTTTTATGATGTCATTAATTTGTGCTTGGTACTTACTTTTATCAAGTATGGAAACCTGAAATTTACCATCAAGAATTTCCTTTTCGTGAGCCATAAATATACTAACCGCATCTTCGATCAATGTACTAATTGCCAAGGCTCTTAAATAACTCACCCGTTCTTTTGTAGAAGGAAGGGCGCTGTATTTTTCGGTATTGATGGTGCCTCTCACCAAATTAATCAAGTATTCAAGTGCGTAATCCTCTTCAATGAGTCCGAGGTTTATACCATCCTCAAAATCAATAATCGTATAACAAATATCATCGGCTGCTTCAACCAAAAAGGCTAAAGGATGTCTTGAAAACTGTGCGTGTTCTGCACTCAGTGATTTGAGTCCAAGTTCTGCTGCAACGTCTGAAAAGTTTGTTTTTTCTGTTTGAAAAAAGCCGTATTTCTTAGATGCAATGTGTGGTGTTGGTTTTACTGGTAGGGATTCTTTTGGGTATTTTGTAAAAGCGCCCAAAGTGGCATAACTTAAACGTAACCCTCCTTTTGTTCCTTGTTTATCTTGAGTTAAAACTTTAAAGCCATTAGCATTGCCTTCAAAATCGCATAAATCTTGATACTCCTTAGACTCAAGTTGTACTTTATATTGTTGACCTGGTCCATTTTTAAAATAGTGTCCTATAGCTTTTTCGCCGGAATGACCAAAAGGGGGATTTCCAATGTCATGAGCCAGTGCTGCGGCGGCAACAATAGCGCCAAAATCATTGGGTTTATAACCATGAATTTCAGTCAGGTAGGGGTGTTTTTCTAAAATCTTAACTCCCGCTTTTCGTCCCAACGACCGAGCTACCACGCTAACCTCAAGACTATGTGTGAGCCGTGTATGCACAAAATCTGTGGAAGATAATGGGACCACTTGGGTTTTATCTTGAAGACTTCTAAATTCGGCCGAAAAAATAATGCGATCGTAATCGACATCAAACCCTAATCGTGTTTCGTCTTGTTCATTTCGAAGGCGTTTGTTGGTGTCTCCTTGACGTTTTAAAGAAAGTAATTGTTCCCAATTCATGTTATCTGTTATGAACCTGCAAGATAACAATTTCAATGTTAATTAAATGTTTCTAAAATTCTGAATAAGGAATCACACCCTAACATTTTGTTAATGGTTTTGTAAACGTGATATAACTTCGATAGGTGCTTTAAGCTGTTAATTTGCAGTAACAATAATTAACTAAAAGAAAATGAAAAAAACAATTTTTACTTTATCAGCAATTGTAGCACTTGCGTTTACTGGATGTATGCAAGATGAAGCACCTCCAATTCTTGAAGATCCAGGAAACTCTGGCACAGTAGGAAACAATACTGTCTCTGTTTCTGGGATGATTTCTGAAAGTACGACTTGGACAAATGACAATATTTATGTGCTTAATCAAAAAGTAGTGGTGCCAAGCGGAGTTGTACTTACAATACAAGCTGGAACTATAATTAAAGGAACTGAAGGAACTGGTTCTTTAGCGTCTGCACTTATTATTGCTCAAGGCGGAAAATTAAATGCTGTAGGTACAGCAACAGAACCTATAATTTTTACGTCCATAAACGACAATATCGAGGTTGGTCAAACAGCCGGAACAAATTTGAACGAAACTAATTCTGGACTTTGGGGAGGGTTAATCGTTTTAGGATATGCTCCATCTTCGTTTTCTGGCGATGTAGATGTCGTTCAAATTGAAGGGATTCCTGCGGATGATACTTTTGGTCTTTATGGTGGTGAAGACGCTACTGATAATTCTGGAGTATATCAATATATATCAATCCGTCATGGAGGCGCTCTAATTGGTGAAGGAAATGAAATCAATGGCTTAACACTTGGTGGTGTTGGATCTGGTACCGTAATCGAAAATATCGAAGTGGTCGCAAACGTTGATGATGGTATTGAGTTTTTCGGAGGTACAGTAAATGCTACCAACCTATTGGTTTGGGCTCAAGGAGATGATGCCATCGATATTGACCAAGGGTATTCTGGAATTATTGATAATGCCATTGTTATTTTAGGTGCTAACTCGGATCATGCATTTGAAATTGATGGTCCTGAAGGAACCGCAACAGGTTCATTTACATTAAGAAACTCAACTATCGTTGGGAACGCTGTCACTGAAAATGGCGAATATGCAGATTACAGATCTAAAGCTATGGGAAGAACAGAAAATATTTATGCTTACGGATTCAAAAGTTCTTCAGATGTGGAATTGGATAACGATGGAGTTGCCACAAACTATAATGATGGATTATTAACTTTTGGAGCATGGGAAATTGTATTACCTACTGGTGTTTCTCAGGTAACAGACATCTTTGTAAATAAAGCTGAAACGGTTGATGTTAGTGGATTTGGTTCTACAGCTACCGCGGTTTCTGAAGGTACAAGTACCGTAGGTGCTACAACATCGCTTCTAAGCTGGACTTATGCAAATACTAAAGCAGAATTAGGATTCTAATAAAAAAATAAAATTAGTCAACTCATCAATTGCTTGTGTTCATTCACGGGCAATTGTTTGTTGTTTAAACACATACTATGAAATTACACAAATTAACATCATTTTTACTGACAACTTTTCTTGCACTTCAACTCACAGCTCAATCTGGAAAAATAGTAGGAACAATTACGGACGGGGAATATAATGAACCCATGGCATTTGCCAATGTGCTTATCAAAAATACGACCACTGGAACCACTTCAGATTTTGATGGCAAGTATCAACTTGAGGTTTCTGAGGGAAATTATACTATTATATTTTCTTACATCGGCTATCAATCTGTTGAAATCTCAGATGTAAACGTTGAAGCAAACTCAGAAGTCCTTGTAGATGTAACGCTTAATACAAACTCTTTAGAAACTGTCATTATTACAACTACGGTGAGAAAAAATACAGAATCTGCGGTATTAGATTTACAAAAAAAATCAATTACTTTATTGGATGGGCTTTCAGCTCAAGGCATAAAAAGTAGTGGTGCAGGTAATATCGCCAGTGCTGTTAAAAGTGTTCCTGGGGTATCCATTCAGGGTGGCAAATATGTGTATGTTAGAGGGTTGGGAGATCGTTATACTAAATCCATATTAAATGGTGTGGACATCCCTGGCTTAGACCCCGACAGAAACACAATTCAAATGGATGTATTCCCTACTAATATTTTGGAAAATGTTATTGTAATAAAATCTGCTGCTGCCGAATATCCTGCAGATTTTACAGGGGGCGTTATTGATATTGTTACCAAAGATTATCCAAGTAAAGAATCCTATACGTTTTCAATGGGAACATCCTATAATCCTAATATGCATTTAAACTCAAATTACTTGAGCTACAGTGGTAGTAAAACTGATTGGCTTGGTTTTGATGATGGTATGAGAAAAAGACCGATAAACAGGTATCAACCCATTCCTGGTACATTTGCAAATTCGTCTGTTTTAACAGCGCTTACGGGAGCGTTCAATAAAGAATTAACGGCAAAAAGATCAGAAAGTGGAGTGAATTATGACTTTGGATTTACAGCGGGAAATCAATATGAAGTTGGAGAAAACAAACTGGGGTATCAATTGTCTTTTTCTTACAAAAACAAAACCGAGTTCTACGACAACAGAGTGGACGGAACCTATATGAGGGATCAAAATAATGCGTCTAACAATGACCTATTGGCAACGCGAACGACTTTGGGAGAAGTTGGGGTGAATTCCGTATTGTTAAATGTGCTTACTGGACTCGTATACAAACGTGAAAATTCAAAATACAAATTAAACTTCCTTCATATTCAAAATGGGGAAAGCACTGCTGGAAAATACGAACAGCAACTTGCACAAGCAGGGGGTGGAAGTGGTTTTGAACCGATTTCAAAAGATGCACTCCTTTATACCGAAAGATCAATTTCAAATATTTTATTAGCAGGAACACATTTCTTTAGAGAAAGTGGATGGCAAATGGAGTGGAAACTATCACCATCTCTTTCTAGAGTGTACGATAAAGATCACCGAATTACACCCTTACAGCTGACTCAGGAAGGAAACGCTTTTATCAGTCCAAGTGCCTCTAGCTATCCTATAAGAATCTGGAGAACTCTTGAAGAAATTAACCTTGTTGGAAAACTAGATGTCAATAAAAAATATATGCTTTTTGACAACCCTGCAAAAGTTAAATTTGGTGGAGGGTATACCTATAAATTCAGAAATTTTAAAATTGATGATTATACGTTTACGATTACTAATCCAGTAACGGGACTTTCCGTAGAAAATGGAGATGCAGATACCATATTGGCTGAAAATAATATATGGACGCCAGAAACAGGATCAGGAACACACTTAGTTACAGGCGATCTTTTTGAAAAAGCCAATGCCTACGAAGGGGAGCAACGAATCACGGCAATGTATGCGTCCAATGAATTTAGTTTAACAGAAAAACTAAAAACAGTATTAGGCATACGTACAGAATTATTTCAAACCTTTTATACAGGGCAAAACCAAGCAGCTACAGAAGTGTACAAAAATTCTAAAATAATAGATAAGTTTGATGTGTTTCCGTCTGCGAATATTATTTACAGCCTTACAGATGAACAAAACTTAAGGGCATCTTATTCAAGAACAACGGCACGTCCTTCATTTAAGGAAGCTTCAAAAAGTCAAATTTTTGATGCCATTACAAACCGTCTTTTTATTGGAAATATTGATTTGACGCCATCCTATATTAATAATTTTGATGTCCGTTTTGAAAAATTTGGTGAGGGCAGTGAAATGTTTGCTTTTAGTGGGTTTTATAAAGACTTCACTGATCCCATAGAATTAACTTTTTATGAGTCAGCACCAGATCAAATAACGCCTAAAAACTTAGGTTCTGCAAAGGTTTATGGAATTGAGTTTGAATTTAGAAAATCATTAGGGTTTATTTTGGAAAGCTTAGATAAACTTAAGTTTAACATCAACGCCTCCTATATTAATTCAGAACTAACGATGAATATAGACGAGTATAATAGACGTGTATTGGCGGCAAGAGATGGAGAGTCCATAGAAGACACAAGAGATTTACAAGGTCAATCGCCATTCCTTATCAATACAGGGCTAAACTACAATAACTCGGATACAGGACTTCAAACGGGATTGTTTTTTAATGTCCAAGGCAAAACATTGGAAGTGGTAGGAACTGGAATTGTTCCAGATGTCTATACGAAACCGTTTAGCAGCCTCAATTTTACACTTAACAAAAGTTTTGGCCAAGACAAAAAATCAACTATTGATGTAAAGGTCTCTAATATTCTTAACAGTAAAAGAGAGAGTGTTTATGAGTCCTACAAGACTGCATCAAAAACGTTTTCTAGCTTTCAACCTGGTACAGAAGTGTCCATAGGATATTCTTATAAATTTTAATTGAATTAGTCACTCGATTATAACACAAAAAAGCACCCTTACGGGTGCTTTTTGTATTCTATGTATTAGGTTCGTTAGTTCATGCTTATTGCAAGTTGCGACTTACGGTCCCATTCACTAACATTCATAATTTTTGAATTTACAAAATCGACCTCTTTTAAAGAATTTTCGGTCCAGAAAAACCATTTCCCTGTTTTGATTCCATTGCTGTAATTTCCTTGAGACAATTTATTTCCTTTAAAATCATAACTCGTCCAAAGGCCTTCTAAGGCTCCATTTTTATTGAAAGTTCCTTCTTGTTGAACAGAACCATTATCATAATAATAAGTCGCAACAGTAAGTGGACCTTTTGTTTCTAATTTTGGTTGGTTTATGTTTTGAGCTGCTACGGTTGTTCCAATAAAAACAAGCGCAATTAGTATGTATTTTTTCATATCAATAATATTTATAATGTAAAGCTACAAAAAATTTACATTAAAAACACAATTAGTTTACATTAAATTAACATTGAGAATTAGATTTAAAATGGTAAAATACGGTCAGGGTACAATTTGGAGTAATGTATTAGGTTTAATGATTACTTAACATTCTGCTTACGCTATAGACATGTTTAATTATAATCTTTGTAATGTCTTAGACACTTAATTAGTATCATTATTACATATTAGTTTTTGTCGACTACAAAAATGATGATTTCTGATGAGCTGCCCTTGGCCAGGCAGCTTTTTTTTTATTTAATCTTAATCTTGAGGAAACATTAAGATAACATTAGTTTGTGTTATTTGTACCCGACAAAAACTAATATTATTTATAATGAAATTAAGAATTTTATCTATTGCATTAACATTTTTTGCAATCACTTCAGTACAATCTCAAGAGATCAGCGACACATCATTTGGAAAAGGACTCCTCAACTTCGTTGCAAAAGACAGCACATTTAGTGTAAAATTTGCACCACGATTTCAAGTGCGTTCTATGTCTTCATGGGATCATGATGGAACCCAATATATAAGTCCAGAACATAATTTTATTGTACGCCGTTCACGTTTAAAGTTTGACGGATTTGCGTACAGTCCAAAATTAAAATATAAACTAGAACTTGGATTATCTAATAGAGATATTTCTGGCGCAAATGAGTTTAATCGAAATACGCCTCGTTATATTTTGGACGCCGTAATTATGTGGGAGTTTTCAAAAAACTGGGCGCTTTGGGCTGGACAAACAAAACTGCCTGGAAATGTTGAACGTGTTGTGTCTTCCGCAAATTTGCAGTTAATCGACCGGTCGTTATTAAATAGTCGCTTCAACATTGATCGCGATTTAGGAATCCAAATTCGTCATAAATCAAACTTAGGTGGTACGTTTTTAATGCGTGAGAAATTCGCCATATCACAAGGAGAAGGCCGTAATGTAACCGAAGGCAATGAAGGTGGGCTACAGTACACAGCTCGTCTGGAATTTTTACCTTTTGGAGCTTTCAAATCCAAAGGTGATTACAGCCAATCCGATCTTAAAAGAGAAGATTCTTCAAAACTAATGGTTGGAGTTACCTATAACTTTAATGAAAATGCTGTGCGAGAACGCGGTTTTGCAGGCGATTATATGATTAGAACCGATGGTACTATTTTTGAAACCAACCAAACCACAATATTTATTGATGCAATGTATAAACACAATGGTCTTTCTTTTATGGGAGAATATGCAAAACGTACGGCTGACTCAATCATCGCAACAGAAGCTGATGGCGTAACTCCTACAGGTGATGTTGTATTGACAGGAAATGCATTGAACTTACAACTAGGATATTTATTTAAGAATGACTACGAAATCGCAGGGCGTTTTACGACTCTAGACTATGAAACACTAACAACAGCTCTGCCGACTAAACAATATACATTAGGCCTCAACAGATTTCTTGTAGGCCATAAACTAAAGGTTCAAAGTGATCTAAGCTACACCGAATTAGATGGCCAAAAAGACAACATCACTTTTAGACTAGGATTTGACATTCATTTTTAAAACATAACATTAAATTAACCTAAGAAACCGAAAGTCTTAAGAGATTTGCTTAATTAAATCAACTAAATTATGGAGAATATTTATTTATATATGATAATTGCTTTAGCCTTCTTGGCCATTGCAGATTTGGTCGTAGGGATTAGTAATGATGCTGTAAATTTTCTAAACTCAGCAATCGGATCCAAAGCGATTTCGTTCAGAACGATTATGATTGTTGCCAGTATTGGAGTTGCCGTTGGAGCAATTTTTTCGAGTGGGATGATGGAAGTTGCCCGAAAAGGAATTTTTAATCCTGGTGAATTCATGTTCAATGAGATCATGATTATTTTCATGGCGGTTATGATAACGGATATTCTACTCCTAGATTTCTTTAACTCATTAGGTATGCCAACCTCAACAACCGTTTCAATTGTATTTGAATTATTAGGTGCTGCGGTTGCTATGGCTTTAATAAAAATTGGTGCTAGTGGCGGCGATTTTAGTGACGTTGTTAACTACATAAACACTTCAAAAGCCTCTCAAATTATATTTGGGATTCTTCTATCGGTGGTAGTTGCTTTCTCCATTGGAGCGCTCGTACAATGGGTGTCTCGAGTGTTATTGTCCTATAACTTTGAAAGAAAAGCAAATTGGGTAGGTGCTCTTTTTAGTGGTGTTGCATTAACGGCAATCACCTATTTTATATTTATGAAAGGCCTTAAAGGAACGTCTTACGCTAAACAATCGTTTGATATTATTGGCGGTGGCACCATGAAAGATTTCTTGGAAACGCAAGTGCTCACCATTTTATTGATCAGTTCAGTATTTTGGTCTTTACTGTCTTATGTATTGATTGTGTTTGCAAAAACAAATATTTATAAACTCATTATTGTTGTTGGAACATTTGCATTAGCATTAGCATTTGCAGGAAATGACCTTGTTAATTTTATTGGTGTTCCTGTGGCAGCTTATAATGCATTCTTAGAATGGTCTGCTTCAGGGCTTTCTGCAACAGAATTTCCAATGGATGTTTTAGCCTCTAAAGTCCCAACTAACAACTGGTTGTTATTTGGCGCTGGTATGATCATGGTTCTTACACTATGGTTTTCGACTAAAGCCAAAGATGTTGTCAAAACATCCTTAGATCTATCAAGTCAAGGAGAAACCAAAGAACGGTTTCAGCCCAATACATTATCGCGTGGATTTGTAAGAATTGCAATGGGGGCTTCAAAAGTATCGGCTTTTATTTTACCAACATCTTGGCAAGAAAAAATTGAGCAGCAATTTGAACAACCAGTCATTAAATTGACTAAAAATAAGGTGCATGAATTACCTGCTTTCGATTTAGTCAGAGCAGCAGTAAACCTAATGGTGGCAGCAGTCTTAATCTCTATAGCTACGTCTTATAAATTACCACTATCAACCACCTATGTGACGTTTATGGTAGCTATGGGAACATCTTTGGCAGACAGAGCTTGGGGAGCAGAAAGTGCTGTATATCGAGTTGCTGGAGTACTGAATGTTATTGGTGGATGGTTCTTTACGGCCTTTAGCGCCTTTAGTGCTGCTGCATTGGTAGCTTACTTACTTAATTTGAATCTAGAAGTGATGTTCCCAATACTTCTTTTAACGGCTATCGCTTTGCTTATAAGAAGCTCAATTGTTCATAGAAAAAAGACACAAGAAATCGCCTCTGATGACCGATTGAAAAAAACAGAAAGTAGTTCTGTTCAAGGAGTGATTAGCGAAAGTGCTGCCAATATTGCAAACGTACTGAAGCGTGGAGAAAAAATCTATGCAGGCGCATTTACTGGGCTATCACAACAAAAATTGGATACGCTTAAAAAGAATAAAAAGCAGATTATTAAACTCTCTGATGAAGTTGATGAATTGAGAGATAATATCTTTTACTTTATCAAAAACCTAGATGAATCTAGTGTTGGTGCCAGTAATTTTTATATTCTAATTTTAGGCTACCTTCAAGACATGACACAATCTCTGACTTATATTACTAAAGTAAGTCATAAGCACGTTCATAATAATCACAAAAAACTAAAGTTCAATCAAATTAAGGAACTGAGTCAAATCAATGATGCCATCCAACAATTATTTTCTGATGCAATTGCGGTTTACAAATCACAGTCTTTTGAAAAGATAGGTGAAATTATTGAACAGAAAAATGCAATTTATGCGATTCTAAAATCTAATATTGATGCACAAGTAAAACGAACACGGACAGAAGAATCAAGTCCAAAAAACACAACACTTTACTTTAGTTTATTATTAGAAACCAAAGATTTGTTGAATGCGACAACTGGATTGTTGGAAGAATACCATACCGAATATGATAGCAGCATAAAACCTGCAAAACTCAATGTGGATATTGATTAATTAAGCATTCACACTACGGTATAAAAAAAGCCTCCTAATGTATTAGGAGGCTTTTGCTTTATATAAAAAGAAATAAATTACGACCCACACATCAGGCAATCATCGCCTTCTGCTTCTTTGGCTTGTTCTATCAAGGCTTTCATTTCCTCAGCAGACATCGGCTCCACTTCAACAGCTGACTCTTTAGAAAACTTAGCGGCGGTATTAGCTGCTTTTTCTTGTTGTTTTTCCAAAACTGCGGTTTCCACTACTGGAGTTTCCACAACTGCTGCGGCCTCAACGGTTTGTGGTTGTGGCGCTTGGGTTTTTTTATTGTCTAAAGTAAACTTAATGGCATCTACAGCACTTTTTGTTCTTAGATAATACATCCCTGTTTTTAAACCACTTTTCCAAGCATAAAAATGCATTGAAGTGAGTTTCGCCATAGTCGCTCCTTCCATAAATAAATTTAAGGATTGTGATTGATCTATAAAATAACCTCGTTGACGAGACATATCTATAATATCTTTCATACTCAATTCCCAAACCGTCTTGTACAAGTCTTTGATGTCTTGAGGAATTATATCTACATGTTGAATTGAACCGTTGGCACGCATAATCTCTTGCTTCAAACCTTCGTTCCAAAGTCCAAGCTCTACTAAGTCTTCTAAAAGATGCTTGTTGACTACAATAAATTCTCCAGACAATACACGACGGGTATAGATGTTTGAAGTATACGGCTCAAAACACTCGTTGTTTCCGAGAATTTGAGATGTACTTGCTGTTGGCATTGGTGCCACAAGAAGCGAGTTACGCACACCGTTTTCTAGAACCTCCTCACGCAGTTTCTCCCAATCCCAAAGACCACTAAAATCAGCTTCGTTTTGGTCCCATAAATTATGTTGGAATTTTCCTTCACTAATTGGAGAGCCCGCATAGGTTTCGTAAGGGCCTTCTTCTTTGGCAACTTCCATAGAGGCTGTGACTGCAGCAAAATAAATTGTTTCAAAAATATCTTGGTTCAACTGTTTTGCTTCGTCACTAGTGAATGGCATTCTAAGTTTTATAAATGTATCTGCCAATCCCTGAACACCGATCCCAATTGGACGGTGACGCATGTTTGAGTTTTCGGCCTCAATTACTGGATAGTAATTACGGTCGATAACTTTATTTAAGTTGCGTGTAACACGTTTGGTGATTGTGTATAATTCTTGGTGATCAAATTTGCCATCTTTAATAAACATTGGAAGCGCAATAGAAGCCAGGTTACAAACAGCAACTTCGTCAGGTGAGGTGTACTCAATAATTTCTGTACATAAATTAGACGAACGAATTGTACCTAAATTTTGCTGGTTTGATTTACTGTTGGCCGCATCTTTATAGAGCATATATGGCGTTCCGGTCTCAATTTGAGATTCCGTTATTTTCTCCCAAAGTTCTCTTGCTTTGATGGTTTTTCGGCCTTTCCCTTTTTGTTCGTAATCTAGGTAAAGAGCTTCAAACTCCTCACTATGTGTGTCTGGCAAACCAGGACACTCGTTAGGGCACATTAGTGTCCAGTCTGCGTCTTCCTGAACGCGTTTCATAAACAAATCTGGAATCCACATCGCATAAAACAAATCACGTGCTCGCATTTCTTCTTTTCCATGATTTTTCTTTAAGTCAAGAAAATCAAAAATATCAGCATGCCAAGGTTCTAAATAAATAGCAAAACTGCCTTTACGCTTTCCACCACCTTGATCTACATAGCGTGCTGTGTCATTAAAAACGCGTAGCATTGGAACGATCCCGTTACTTGTTCCGTTGGTTCCGGCGATATAACTTCCGGTTGCTCTAATGTTGTGCATGGCTAAACCAATACCACCTGCAGATTGTGAAATTTTAGCCGTTTGTTTTAAGGTGTCATAAATCCCATCAATACTGTCATCTTTGGCTGTCAATAAAAAACAAGACGACATTTGTGGTTTTGGAGTTCCCGCATTAAATAATGTGGGCGTTGCATGTGTAAAATACTTTTTGGACATGAGCTCGTAAGTCTCAATTGCAGCGTCAAGGTCGTTTAAATGAATCCCAATAGCCACACGCATCAACATGTGTTGAGGGCGCTCTGCAATGATGCCATTTAGTTTTAAAAGGTAGGAACGCTCTAGGGTTTTGAACCCAAAATAATCATAACTAAAATCTCTATTATAAATGATAGTAGAATCTAATTTTTCTTTGTTTTCAATGATGACATTGTAAACTTCTTCAGACAACAACGGGGCGTCTTTTCCAGTTCTTGGGTTTACATATGTATATAAGTCATGCATAACTTCACTAAAGGTCTTTTTAGTGTTTTTGTGCAAATTTGAGACTGAGATTCGTGCTGCAAGTCGCGCATAATCGGGATGAGCAGTGGTCATTGTTGCAGCTACCTCTGCGGCAAGATTATCTAATTCGCTAGTCGTAACGCCATCGTATAACCCTTCTATTACACGCATCGCAACCTTCAAGGGGTCAACCAATTTATTCAAACCATAGCAAAGTTTTCTAACTCTTGCTGTGATTTTATCAAACATGATTTCTTCCTTTCTGCCGTCTCTTTTTAGTACATACATTTTATTTAGTCTTTTTTTTGCTTTTTTGAGGCCTTCAAAAAAGCGGTTAGTTGGTTAGCCTAGTAGTATTTGAGTATCTCAAATACTTAGTTATATTGTGTTTGAATCCAGTGTGGGATCCAAAAAATTAATTTATGAAAAACGACTTATAATCGCTTTAAGTTCTTAGTCTAGTTTTTGGACTAGAATTCAGAATCGAAACTATATTTGTTGGTATCCTCTTCTTCTTTGTTAAGGACACCAGCCTTTTGATATTCGGACACTCTTTTTTCAAAGAAATTGGTTTTTCCTTGAAGGGATATCATGTCCATAAAGTCAAATGGATTTGATGTGTTGTATTCTTTTTCGCAATCCAATTCTTGTAATAAGCGATCGGTTACAAACTCTAAGTACTGCGACATCAATTTTGAATTCATACCAATCAAACTTGCTGGTAGAGATTCCGTAATAAACTCTCTTTCAATATTCAAAGCATCCAATAAGATTTCTCTAATTCGCGCTTTAGGAACTTTGTTTATGAGGTGCTTGTTGTGAAGGTGAACAGCAAAGTCTGCATGTACGCCTTCATCTCTAGATATCAACTCGTTTGAGAAAGTTAATCCTGGCATTAAGCCTCGTTTCTTTAACCAGAAAATAGAACAAAATGCACCTGAAAAGAAAATTCCTTCAACTGCTGCAAATGCAATTAAGCGCTCTGCAAAACTTGGAGATTCAATCCATTTAAGTGCCCAATCTGCTTTTTTCTTAATCGCTGGAAAATTCTCTATGGCATTGAATAATTTATCTTTTTCTACTTCATCTTTTACATAAGTATCGATTAAAAGAGAATAGGTTTCACTGTGAATGTTTTCCATCATGATTTGGAATCCATAGAAAAACTTTGCTTCGCTATATTGAACTTCGTTCACAAAGTTTTCAGCTAAATTTTCATTCACAATACCATCACTAGCGGCAAAAAACGCTAGGATATGCTTGATGAAATAACGCTCATCATCATTTAGTTTAGTTGTCCAGTCCGTTAAATCTTGGTGTAGATCAATTTCTTCAGCGGTCCAAAAACTCGCTTCAGATTTTTTGTACCATTCCCAAATATCGTTGTGTTGGATTGGAAAAATAACGAATCGATCTTTGTTTTCTTGTAAAATTGGTTCTACTTGTGACATCTAAAAAAATGATTAAAATTTTATAACTAAAAAATACGCGTTTGAGCGGTTAACAAAGGTTCAAAATTGTAGCCGTAAATGAAAGTCATTTTTATAAACATTGCCTATGAGTTTTTAACAACGAGTAGCTTTTTTCCTACAAAAAAAATTTCAAGCATAAACGATAAATGACTGAAATAAAGCCAGTTAATTCACGTCTCTCTCTTAGGAGAAAATCTAGCATTAACATCCCTTTAAAAAAAGTTTTATTGTAATTTTTAAAAAAAGAAAACGCTATAGCGATTCAAAACGACATTTTATACGCTTACTTCGTATGCTTTAATTTGTGCTTCGCAGCTACTTGTTCTAATTCAGCATACCAATCAGCACCAAATTTTCGAATCAATGCTTCTTTAACAAACTTATAGACAGGGACCTGAAGTTCTTTGCCCAACTCACAGGCGGCATCACAAATTTCCCAATTGTCATAATTGACTGCAGAAAACTCGCTATACTGTTTCACACGTACGGGATACAAGTGACAAGATACTGGTTTTTTCCAATCGACCTCACCTTGGTTGTAAGCTTCCTCAATGGCGCACAAGGCTGTGTTTTTATCATCATAAATAACATACACACAATCGGCGCCATCTAGTAGAGGCGTTTCAAGTTCGCCGTCTGTTGTGACTATATGTGTGCCCTGTGCTTCAATTGCATCGACACTTTCTTTTCTGAGATAGGGCTTTACAATCGGATAGATGGTTTCTAAAATGGTGGCTTCGTTCGCGTCTAATGGGGCTCCTGCATCACCATCCACACAACACGCGCCTTTACAAGCGCTGAGATTACATAAAAAATCTTTCTCGATAATATCTTCCGATACAATGGTTTTTCCTATTTGAAACATGGCTCAAATATACTGTTAATTATGAACATTTTAAACCCAAATAATCACTGAAAATAAAGTTGTGTTTGTCAATATTTATTCGACCTTTGCGTAAAAATAATTTGTAATCATGACTTTCGATTTTAAAGAGATTTTAACGGCATTTATGGTACTGTTCGCAGTGATTGACATTGTAGGAAACATTCCAATTATTATTGATTTACGCAAGAAAGCGGGGCATATTCAAAGTGAAAAAGCTTCTGTTATTGCTGGAATTATTATGATTATATTTTTATTTTTGGGCGATAGTATTTTGAAACTCATCGGAATTGATGTGCATTCTTTTGCAGTCGCTGGTGCATTTATTTTGTTTTTTATTGCCTTAGAAATGATTCTAGGAATTACATTATACAAACAAGAAGAAGGCACAAGTATGAATGCTTCTGTTTTTCCATTAGCATTCCCTTTGATTGCAGGCCCTGGCAGCCTAACAACACTGCTGTCTTTAAAGTCTGAATTTCAAACTGAAAATATTATTATTGCCATGGTCATTAATGTTGTTGTGATTTATGTTGTCCTTAAAACCTCAGCACGAATCGAGCGCTTTATTGGTCAAAATGGTATAAATATTATTCGAAAAGTGTTTGGAGTCGTTCTCTTGGCTATTGCGGTTAAACTATTTACTTCTAATATTAAATTCTTATTATAGGCATGCGACTATTATCTTATTTATTATCGGTTTTGGCTCTTGGGTTTATGGTGTTTAATGCCACTAAGATTGATTTCGACACCCCATTTGAAAAGGAAAGTTATACAGCACTTCTTACAACCTTGGCAGGTGGTTGTGCGATTTTAATTCTCACGATACTACGTGTGGTTAAAAAGATCGATCGTAAGGTCAAAGAAAGCTCTTAATTCGAATTCAAATTCGCGTCTAAATTGTTTACTTTTTGTAGCATTGGATCTATAGCGCTCAAAACTTTTGCTGCAGTGTTGTCTCCAAAAAGCTGTTTGGCAAATGCACACTTTAAAAGTGTTTTTAGGGTCGTTTTATAGGGTTCAATCGTCCTGTTGTCTAATTGTGACGTTTCTAAAAAATACATTGAAAATTGCTCATAAATTAAATCTGAAATTTCAAAAGCCTCCAAAAATTCTAGTTCAGAAAAAGAAGTATACTCCATACGTTGACGATCTAAGTGCTCAAATACAAAAAAATCCATTAGCCCTGAAATTTTTAAAAACTCGACAACATCAGAATTAAAATTTGGATCGTAGGGCACATAAACATCTGGAATAATGCCGCCACCACCATACACAGTTTTCCCTTTTGGTGTGGTGAATACTAGGCTGTCAGACACACGATCTGACGGCAATGTGTCTCCAGCGCGGTCTTCCATCCGCTCATAATAGGCGTCATAATAGGCTTCTGACCCCTTGGCGTATGACCGTTGTATAGAACGGCCTGTCGGTGTGTAGTATCTAGAAGTTGTGAGCCTAATTGCACTCCCATCGCCTAAATCCATTTCTCTTTGCACTAATCCTTTACCAAAAGATCGGCGACCAATAATGGTCCCTTTGTCATTGTCTTGTAGTGCTCCTGCAACAATTTCGCTAGCAGATGCAGAATTTTCGTTGAGTAATACATAAACTTCAGCGGCTTCTAAACGTCCTTTTGCTGTAGCAAAGCTTTCATCAATTGTATTGCTTTTGTTTTTTGTAAACAAAATGAGCTTCCCCGCTTCTAAAAATTCGTCTGCAATTTGTTCAGCGATTTGTAAAAACCCTCCAGGATTATCTCTTAAATCGAGTACTAAATTTGACGCGCCTTCGTCTATCAAAGTATCAAGTGCTTTTTCAAACTCTAGGTATGTACTTTCAGCAAAACGATTTATTTTTATATAGCCAAGTGTTGGACTGATCATATAAGACGCTTCTACACTTTTGATGGGAACCTCGGCACGAATGATTTCAAAATCTAAGACGCTATCGACCCCCGCACGCTTGACTGTTAACTGTACTTTAGAATTTTTTTTACCTCTAAGGCGCTGAATGACTTGATCTGAACTCCAATTTTGGTCATGAATTGTATCCTGATCTGCCATTAATATGCGATCGCCAGCCAAAATTCCAGCTCGGAAACTTGGACCACCTTCAATTGGGCGAATGACGGCTATGGTATCTTTGTAATTATAGAACCGAACTCCAATCCCAATAAAGTCGCCTTTCATGTATTCTGTTACAGCGGCTAAATCTTGTTTTGGTATGTATGATGAGTGAGGGTCAAGGTTTTGTAAAACCGTATCAATAAAGCCTTCAACAATACTATCTGTATCCACTGGATCTACGTACTCGTACTCTAAATAATCGATTAGGCGGTTTACTTTTTGTTTGCTTAGGTTAGTTGTATGGCTGTAAGAATCTACTCCACTGGGATTAAATTTAACTCCAATAAAAATTCCAACTGCAATAAGGACTCCGGCAAAAAATGGAAGATGTTTTTGGTTTAATGCCATCAAATTACAGGGTTATCAATTCGACATTTATTCCTGCTTTTTCTAAAAATTCAACCCCCGAAAGATCCTTATAGGCTTGACTATACACTACTCTGGTAATTCCCGCTTGATGAATTAATTTACTGCAACTTTTACAAGGGGATAATGTAATGTATAGTGTGGCACCTCTACAGGACTGTGTAGACGATGCTACTTTTAATATGGCATTTGCTTCTGCGTGCAATACATACCATTTGGTATACCCTTCTTCGTCTTCACAAAAATTTTCGAAACCTGTGGGAGTTCCATTGTAACCGTCAGAAATAATCATACGATCTTTAACAATAATTGCTCCTACTTGTTTACGCTTACAATAGGATAATTTCCCCCATTCAGAAGCCATTCTAAGATAGGCTTTGTCATATTTAAGTTGCTTTTGCGTGGTCATATAAAGTGGGAGATTAATTTTGTTTTAAACGAATAAAACGCTTGGTTTTTTAAATTACATCAACTTATTTAAGAAAAAAGTGGACTGTTCACGATTAAAGGAAGCATTAGTCCTATAACTACAGCCGACAACACCATGACCCAGTCCCGGACTGAAAATCTAAAAATAGTCTGTCCGACAAATCCGAAAAAGAGGACGCAAAAAACAATTATAAATTGTCCGAGCTCTATGCCTAAAGCGAATTCCAGCACCGATAACAGCGTGCTTTCATTGGGCCTCACTAGCGACTCAAATGCGTTTGCAAATCCTAAGCCATGAATAAATCCAAAAAATAATACTACGCTAAAAAGGACTATTGGGTTGGAATATTTAGATGATTTTCCAGATGTGAATATATTATACAGTGCCATAACAATGATCGTAAAAGGAATCAACCACTCTGTTACATTGACATTTAGATTTACGATATCATAAACCCCCAATAACAAGCTGAGTGTGTGACCAAGTGTAAATGAAGACACTAGTAAAAGGAGACGTTTCCAATCTTTAAAAAGATAAGGGATAGTCAGGACTACTAAAAACAGGATGTGGTCATAACTTTTAAAGTTGACAATATGGTAAAGGCCTAATTCTAAAAATTTCAAAAAACTATCTAACATTGTTGCGTTGGTTTATGCATTCAAAGTTAATGAAATAATTGATTACATGCATAGTCATCTGTTAAATTATAAGGCGTTAAACCCTTCTAACCCACACTCCAAAAAAGCTTTGTACTCGTCTTCATCTGGTGTGTATCCAACTGGAGCATTTAAAACGGTTTTACCATCTGGACTTACTAAAACATAATAGGGTTGTGAGTTGGATTGGAAAAATTGGGTTTGAAAATGTGCCCATTTATGACCATAATTTTCTAAGACGCGAGCACCACCTCCAAGGCGTTTTACTGTTAGTTTTTGATCTTCTGGTAGTTCTTGTTTATCGTCAACATATAGAGAAATCAATACATAATCGTTTTCGAAATAGGATTTAATCGCTGGTTTTGGCCAAATATGTTCTTCCATTTTACGACAGTTAACACAAGCATATCCCGTAAAATCAAGTAAAATTGGTTTGTTTACTTTTTGAGCATAAGCAACCCCTTGTTTTAAATCTTTGAAACAGTCAAAATTATTAGGGCAGTCGTTTGGATATAAGAAACTGTAACCTACTGGCGGCGCCAATCCACTTAATAATGTGAGGGGCCTGAATGTTTGCGTTTGCGTATTGACTCTAAAACCAGAGCCTAGGTAGAGTACAAAAGCTAAAACAAGGACACCAGAACTGACTCTAAAAAAGGATAGTTTTTTTACGGGTGAATCATGCGGGAATTTGAGTTTTCCAAAAATATAAAGTGTAAGCCCTGCAAAGACCAAAATCCAAATGCCTAAAAAGACTTCGATTTTTAATATACCCCAATGTTTCACTAAATCGGCATTGGATAGAAATTTGAATGCTAAAGCCAGTTCTAGGAAGCCTAAAACTACTTTTGTGGTGTTAAGCCATCCTCCGGATTTTGGAAGCGCTTTTAGCATGTTTGGAAATAGTGCGAATAGCGCAAACGGTAAGCCAAGTGCAATTCCAAAACCACCCATTCCAGCGGTCAATTGCCAAGCGCCGCCATCTGCGGAAAGTGAGCCTGCAAGCAATGACCCCAAAATAGGTCCTGTACAAGAAAAGGATACAATAGATAACGTTAATGCCATAAAAAAGACCCCTAATATGCCACCAAAGCCTTCGCCTCTGCTGGTCGAGTTTGTCCAAGTGGATGGCAAGGTGAGTTCGTAATACCCAAAAAAAGAAAAAGCGAAAAACACAAAAATGACAAAGAATATACTATTCAGCCAAACATTGGTTGAGATTTCATTCAGGATGTCGGGATTAACTGAATCTAAGAGATGAAAGGGAATGCTTAGTGCCACATATACCAATACAATAAAAACCCCATACAAAATGGCTTTAAATATGCCTCCTTTTTCGTTGGTATTCCCATCTTTTTTGGTGAAAAAACTAACCGTCAATGGGATCATTGGAAATACACAAGGCGTTAGCAGCGCTAGTAATCCACCCAAAAATCCTAATCCTAAAATTGTCCATAATGAATTGTTTGATGATTTAATATCTTGAGATAAAGAACTCGATTGTGTACTGCACTCCACTGTGGTTTTTGAAAAAGAATCTGGCGTCATTCCATACAGAAGTTGATCAGCATTTTCAGTGAGTTCCAAATCAGAGATTTGAGTGCCTCCTACAATCGAAATACCGGTTTCAACAGCGTACTTAAATGTAAATGGGTTATCTGGTTTATAGGTGCATTTTGTGTCATCGCAGGTCATAAAATCAATATTCCCAATGATACTAAATTCGGATGATTTTACCTTGATACGTTGCTTAAAAATGGCTGTATCATAATACTTTGAAACGACCATATCAAAAACAGGGTCATGTTGAGTAACTTTGTTTATTTCGGCTTCTGTTACGGCTTCAATTAATTCAAAATCAGCTGAGGATTCAAATGAAAAAACGGTTGGCAACGGCCCTCCTTCTTCGACAAACTGTGAGTAAAGTGCCCAATGATGGTCCATCTTTGCGAGAAAAATAAGTTCATATTCTGTCTCTGAAATTTTTTGTGAACCAAACTCCCATTTCACAGGATTCAAGATTTGTGAAAATCCCGAGAGACTGATTACAAATAATACTAAAGATGCTAATTTTTTCATAAGATTAGTAGGCTTTTGATGCGCAATTTAATGAAAAATTACATTGCAGTTCAATAAGTAAATGTTAATATTCTGATTGTTGAAGGCACACAAAAAAACCCCAACCAAAATTGGTTGGGGTTTTGTGATAATGTAGTGTAGTCCTTATTCTTTTGGCAAATTTCTTTCGTATTGTGTTACTCTTGAAATTTTTCCATCTTTGTTAAAATAGAACCATTCTACAAGTTCTTTTTCCCAAACAGTACCATCAGCAAGCACTCTCTTTTCTCTAGAAAATACCGTTACGCCAGATTCTGTATCTGTATTTTGAATTTTTAAGGGTACAATTGAATATATTTTCCAGGAAAGTTCTACGAAACTATCCATAAGTGATTGAAACACTTCTTGAGATAACACCATTGTATTACCATCAGAATCTAAAAACTTAGCACCTTCTGCAAAAGCTTCACTACACCCTGATGCATCTTTATTATTGTAGTCTGCTACTAATTTTTCAATCGCTTCTACCTCGCCTCTATTTGAAAACACTAAAGGTCTTCCTGACCATTCCGATTCCCCATCTCCGATAAATTTTCCACCATAATTTAAGCCAAAATTACTTGATTTTAATCTATTGGACCATTGTCCAAAAGCCATCACTTTATTGTCTTTATCAACAGTAAAAATCTCCATTAAGTTAAGATTTTCAATAGAACCATCTTTGAAGTTTCTATCTTCTGTAGACCATGCTAATACCATAGTGTTTTCTGAATCTTTCATCTTTACAGGGATGATCATATAAGGATCCATTGAAATTGTTTCCATTGACCCTAACCATTCTGTAGACCATTCTGAGGCTCTTTCCGCAAATTCTGTTGTGTAATTAGACATCAATGCTGCAGCATCTTTTGCGCTGTAATCTTTTGCGATTTTTTGGACGGTTGCTACAGAAGCATCACTTCCTATGACAAATGATTTTCCGTTGTTTTCTCCTTCGCCTAAAAATACTCCTGCAGATTGTGCAGTTACAAATAGACAGGAACAAAGCGTTAAGCTGTAAAGTAATTTTTTCATTTTAATTTTTTATTAAATTGGTTAATGCAAAATACTTGCGTAATGCAATTTAATAAAAAACCAACAATATCTGTTGATTAAACTGCTAAAAAGTTTTTTCGATATTTGATATATGCTAATTGAGATTTTTTGATAAAATCGTGAGTGGTGAGATTTTCAGTAGTGTTGAAAAACTGAGCGGACTTTGGTCCAAATTTCATTCTTGAATTTCGCTTACTCCAGTTGATCATTTCGTGAACTACAGAGAACATATCAATCCCTTTTCGCGTAAGATAGTATAGTTTGGTTTTTCTATCATTTGGAAGCTTAGTGACTTTGATTAAACCATATTTGATCATTTTATCTAGTCGATTACTCAAAATGTTTGAAGCAATTTTTTCGGGGGATTTCATGAATTCAGTAAATGTTTTTTTACCTAAAAACAGGTCTCGAATGATAAGTAGAGACCATTTGTCGCCAACAATATCTAAAATATTCACTAGCGGACAACGGGATCTGTTGGTTTTCATAACTTGGTAGGTTTGTAGATTGGGTAAAACAAACTTATAATGTTTGGCCAGAAAATCATCAATTTTAACAAATTTTTTACATAAAAAGAAGAGCCAAAACTCCACCTTGACTACCATATAATTCAAAAAGTTAGAATTAGAACGTAGTAATCGAATTTATGCTTGGCTAATTATGTACAATTCGTATTCCTTAGAAAATTAAACGGTTGAATTTTATTTTTTTCTTAATTTTACATCTATGAAAAAAATTACAATTCTCATCCATTGCATGGATCAGTCAGGTATCATTGCAGCAGTAACCAATTTTATTGCATCCAAAAACGGAAATATTGTCTATATCGATCAACATGTTGATCAAGAACAAGAGGTGTTTTTTATGCGCTTAGAGGGAGAGTTTGATGCTGAATCTTACAACAATACAGACTTTAGCACCCAATTTCAACAAGAAATCGCTCAGAAATTTAATATGAATTGGGAGCTCCATACTGCAGCCTACAAACCAAAAATGGCCTTGTTTGTCTCTAAGTATGACCACTGTTTGTATGATATTTTGGGACGGTATAAGTCTGGAGAATTGGCTTTAGAAATTCCAATGATTGTTAGTAATCACTTAGATTTAAAACCGATTGCAGATAGTTTCGGAATTCCATTTTTTCATGTGCCCGTTACAAAAGACAGCAAACCCGAAGCCGAAGCCAAACATTTGGCATTGTTATCCGAACATGATATTGATTTTATTGTGTTAGCACGTTATATGCAAATTATACCTGAGGGATTAATCAATACATATCCGCATAAAATCATCAATATTCACCATTCCTTTTTGCCAGCATTTGTAGGGGCTAAGCCTTACCACTCGGCATACAAAAGAGGGGTTAAAATCATAGGAGCAACCTCACATTATGTCACTGTAGAACTCGATGCAGGGCCTATTATTGAGCAAGATGTGACACGTGTATCTCATACCCATTCTATATCTGACCTTGTATCTAAAGGGCGTGATCTAGAAAAAATAGTGTTATCCACAGGAATCAAATTACACCTTGATCGCAAAGTGATGGTTTACAACAATAAAACCGTTATTTTTTCTTAATAAACCAATAACTTAAATTACAACTAGTATGGAACAAAACAACCAACCCACCATTCAAGTAACTGCTTCAGGAAAAGTCGTAGTTACAAACGCAAAAGACATCCTTTTGCTGGATAGCGAAGGACAGCCAATCGCAAAACGCAACCGGTTTTCGCTCTGTAATTGTGGAAAAACACAAGATATTCCTTTCTGTGATGGTGCTCACAAAGGGTAATTTATTTGCATCAAAAAAGCCACTACAAAATGTAGCGGCTTTTTTGATTTTTATAGAGCGCTTAATTATTCCCCTTCTGCAAGAACACGTTCTGTAACATAGAACATTTGAACTTTTCCATCAACGATAAGTGCGTCATGTACTTGACCTAGTTTCACTTCTTGACCTTCTACCGTTAACGTTACACTATGACCAGAAGTTACCCATTGGCGTAATTCGCCCTTTTTAGTGGTAAATTCATTTTCTATTAAATAACTTGTTTTCCATTTTGGGTTGGCATCTGCAAACCACGTTGTTAAAAATGCAATATGCGCATCTGTACCATCTATAATTTGTCCTGTTGGCGCATAGGCTTTAAACCCTTCGGCTGCATTTAGACTTTTAATTGTTTCTAAGTCACGCTCATTGTGTGCTACTATATATCTTTCCCAAATGGCTACATTTGATAAATCTCCACTATACAATGGAATTTTGACGCCATCATCACTTACTTCATATCCAATTGCTTTAGGAGTTGCTTCAGGACAAGGTGCTTTTGTACATGAAATTAATACGGCTGTCATTACTAGGGCTAAAATTGATTTTTTCATTTTAAAATTGATTATTGGTTAATGTTACTTGTATAACAAAAGTAGTGAAATTCCACCAAAAAGCACCCCAGTTTTGTTTAGTTAAGTGGATTTGACTACATAAACAAGGGGAACTTGCCGTTACAAGAAACGGATTCTTATATATTTATTAGGGGCGCATTTTAGGTCGAAGTACAGGCCTTCGTGGGTTAATAAACTGCAGCTGTATAAAATTCTATTCCACATCATACTGTTTTAGGGGAAATTAAAACCACAACACGTCTCAATAAAGACTGATCTCATTTCCAGTTTTGACCTTTGAGTTGCATAGCGGCTTTGAGGATATCTTTTTGGCTGATCTGCCCAACTAACTTTCCCTTCTCTACAATTGGAAACCGACGTCTTTTGGCGGCTACAAACATATTAGCAGCATCAAAAATATTCATATTTCCGTCTATAGTATCTACATTATTGGCCATGTGTTTTTCAATTGTTCGATCTTGCATTGGCATATTATAATACCTGCTTTCACTTATTTGCTTTATACAATCGCTTTCGGAAATAATTCCAATTAATTCGTTATTATCGTTCACTACTGGGGCTCCCGAAATACGATGCTTAATTAGGGCCTGCATTACATTTTCTATTGATTGGTTTGGAGTAAATGTGATTAAATTGGTGGTCATATAATCACTAACTTTAAGCGAAGTAGTATCCGCTTTTGATTGTTGGCGTCTGGCGCCTTGAAAACTTTTTATGGGCATGACATCTGGTTTAGTGAAAAATAAATATAACTAAAAAAAGTGGAGTTTCCTAAAATCTGTCTTTTTCCACTACTCAAGAACACTCTGATTTTGAGGTTATAGAACTCTTTCCCAACTCAACAGCTAATTCGAATCGTCTAAATTATAGTTGTAGTAAATTAATTACAATCCAAATGAAAAAACACTTCTATTCCAACCATTCTTGGTGGTATCAGTATCATGATTTATAAAGCTTCATCTTTAGAACTAGAACCTACAAAACAACGTTAAAGGGGGAAGTTATACCTATGGTTTAGTTAGTTGTAATATTATAGAGTTGTGGTTTATGGAAATCCAGATAATGATAAAAAGGCAAGAGCTGCTATCCCGGTAAAAACATACATACCTCCTATTACGCCCACTGTTTTCAAAATTGAAAACTTTCTAACTTTCACTTCGTAAATTTCGTTCACAGAAATTTTTTGTGGTTGACCTTTTTTCTCTAAAATCATTGTTTGCTTATTTTTCGAAACTAATCTACCTTTAATAGTTTTCCCTCCAACTCCCAAAACCTCAAATTTTTGATTTTTTTCGGCTGCAATAGTATTGTAATCAACTGTTTTGTAACTAAAACAACTTTGAAATAAAATTGAAAATGAGAGTAAAAAAATAAGTTTTTTCATTTTTTAAGGGTTGTTATATAATACCTATAAATATAGAACTATTAATTGCAATTAACAATGCTAAAGTTTTTTAGCTCATTCATATCTAGATGGAAAAGGGTGATATGCCTATGGTTTAGGATCTTTTTTGTTTTTCATTGCAAATCGGATGGTATCAACTATGCCCCAAATACATAGAGTTAAAAGAAGTCCCCACCAAATCATTACTAATACAGTGGTGAGTTGACTATCGATCTCCTTTTCAAATAAGGAATGTGCCCCAAATGATAATAAAACTATTATTAGTAGATTATCTTTAAGAGTTTTAATTAATTTTTTCACAGGTTTTTTATTTTATATCTAAATAGAATACATTTAAGATTAACCTTCAAGTGGTTTAGAAATAGCTGAGCTGAAAGATGAAGATATGCCGATGGTTTACTAAAGGAAAAATTTGGAAATTAAACGACCTAAAGCCATTCCAAAAGAAACAAATATGAGAGCCCAAAAACATTTTTCAGCCAATGTAGCATCATCCTTCCATTGTCCCCATTTATTTTTCATTGGGTTTCGTAATTTCATTCTGTTTTTGATTTAGTCTCCAATAATCAATGAAGCTACAGTCATTGAAATAATAATGAAGAATAGTAAATTCATACAGAAGTCATTCTTTACTGCTTTATGGCAGTCCAAGTACCAGAATACCCTGAAATTCGTGAAGACCAAGTGCCAGACCCAGTTCCATTAGTTTGTAGATTGCCTGAGTATGTTGTTTCATAACCAGTATCTACAGAACCAAAAGTGGCAGTTAAATTCCCATTATTTGATACAGTTCCTGAAATTGGGCTAAAACTGTCCACATATCCAGTAACTGTTCCTGATGAAGAAACTGTCATTTCAGCTGTGCCAAAATCATCCCCTTGATAAGTTGCAACCCAGTCCCCAACGAGTTCTGAATCTGAATTAAAAGCTTCTGAGTTATCATCACTACTACAAGAAAATAGTGTAACAGCTAAAAATAAATAAAGTAAATTTTTCATAATTAAATTGGTTTATCCTTCAAATATAATAAATAATTAGCTCAGTCGCTTTGTAAAAAGTGTATTGAGAAAAGGGCTAAAAGCGAAAAGAACAGAAATGTCTGTCAATTCTATGCCTGTGTTTGGGAGGCTTTTCGAGACTGGTTAGAACGTTTGTGTCATAAAAAAAGCTAATTAAATTCTTTACTACTGAAGGTGAAGACTGCCAATTTCAGTTGGCAGAGAATGTATTGAACTGGTGTCTAATGTTGTATCCAATTCGAAAACAAAAACCACTACTGACTTTAGTTGAAGGTAAATCTCATCTCGCGGGAGAGTATTGTTTCTTCAATAACACCATTACTATTTATGCAGATAACAATGTATTACAAAAGGAACTTATAAATACCGTCATCCATGAGTATTTTCATTATTACCTGATTACATCAGAAACTAAATATAAACTCTATCAAAATCAATTGAAACAATTCTCATTGGCATACCACCCGCAGGAAATTCTATGTAACACCATGGGAGAAACACTAACCAGAATCTACTTGAATAATAAATAAAAACAGAGGTTATTTCACAAAAGGCACAATACCCCAACAGTCATTGTGCCAATTAGATTGCAAACCAAAAAGGCAGATGGAAAAACCAAAAAGAAGATTCTTGGTTGCATCTTTACTGAAAAATTCGAAAATTTCGATTTTGAGAGTTGCAACAACATTTTCACTCCAGAGATAAAGTCTATTATGTTGGCCAGCAAGGTTTTACGGAGGAATAAAAATAAAAAGGAGGTCAAAAATGACCTCCTGTCTAATATGGCTCCCCCTATTATTCAAAGTTGCAGCACAATTTCATCCTTTGACGGACTATTTATAAGTAAACAAGTCCAATGAAATCAAAGAAAAAGGTTGTGATACTCACAGAGGGTCAAGTAAAGTCACTAATGGATAATCTTCGAGTAGAAAGAGATAAGAGAATTCTATCTGAGATGAGGAATCAAGATCAAAAGGGGAAGTAGTCATCGGGAGATTTCACTTTCTCTCCTCTAATTCTTCTCTCCATATAATCTATCAGAGACTTCTCTGACATACGATAGTTTGACCAGCCGCACTCAACAATATCCATTTCTCCTTCATTAAGAACATTAAGGTAACGTTTGTAAACTTCCTTTAATTGTGAAGGAAGTGACTCAATAATCCCTTCTTTCTGATTTTTGTATTCAAATTCTTGATGTTCACCATACCATTCTTCAAAAACCCACTTCCCTTTTTTAAAATTGAATGTATATCCATCATCTTCCTCTAAATTCAATTCTAATTGATCATTCTCAGATGGTGCATATTCAAAGTCAAAGACATTAACTGTATTGAGTCGTCTTAAAATTTTTCTTCTTTCAATTTTATCAATTAGATTGAGTGGCATCATCATCCCGATAGTGACCATTGTCTCCACGTCATCATTAATACTATTCATTCGTAGTATCCAATGAGGTTTTGTGTAGTCTATATCAGAACTACAGCTACAAAGTCGAAAAGGTCCGTTTAGATCGCACATAAATTTTATATTGTCATAAACATAACAAAAAATTGTGTATTAATCACAAATATATTAGATTTGATTTTAATCAAATTCTAAATAATGAACCGAATTAAAGAGGTTTTAGACGAAAAAGGGATAAAACAAATCTGGCTTAGCAGAGAAACTTGGTAAAAGTTTCAATACCTGAATATTATAAATCAGAATAAATGAAAAAAAAATCACAGAATAGAAATCTAACTAACGCTAAAAAAAACAAAAAAGATGAGTTTTATACTCAACTTACTGATATCGAAAACGAATTACGTCATTATAAAAAACACTTTAAAGGCAAAGTAGTTTATTGCAATTGTGATGATCCAAGAGTTAGTAATTTCTTCCACTATTTTTCTTACAGATTTGAGCAATTAGGAATTAAAAAATTAATTGCTACTTGTTACAAAAACCAAAATGCAGATTTATTTAGCCAAAATGATTCTGACAGAGCAATTTATTTAGAATATAATGGAGATAAAAATGGAAATAGAATTCCAGACCCAGAAGAAATCGGAATTAAAGAGTTAAAAGGTGATGGTGATTTTAGAAGCCAAGAGAGTATTGATCTCTTAAAAGAAGCCGATATAGTTGTAACAAATCCGCCTTTTTCGTTATTTAGAGAATATGTTGCTCAATTAATTGAGTATGATAAAAAATTTATAATTGTTGGTCACCAAAATGCAATCACTTACAAAGAGATTTTTAGATTTATCGCAGATAATAAAATGTGGTTAGGTTATGGTTTTAAGGGTGGATGCTGCTCATTTTATAAATACACAATACGAAGATTATGCAACTGCTGGCGACCATAAAGAAGGTATGATTAGAGTTTCAGGTGTTCTATGGTTTACAAATCTTGATATTACATAAACGTCACGAAGATTTAATTTTGTACAAACCATATACGATCAGAAGAATATCCAACTTATGATAACTATAATGCAATAAACGTAAATAAGACAAAAGATATACCTATTGATTACAAAGGTTTTATGGGCGTTCCAATTACATTTTTAAACAAACATAATCCTGACCAATTTGAAATAATCGGTCAAGGGCAAGGTAATTTATATAGAGAACTTACGCCAAAAGGTTTGAGTCAAAAATTTGTTGATGATTATTATAAAACAGGAGGTACTGGCTCATTAAAGAAGATCATCCTGTTTTAGGATATTATGACTATAATGGAAAAGCAGTACTTCCATATATGAGAATTATTATAAAAAACAAAAGAAACTAAATGGATATTGAATTAAAAGAAATAACTGTCCGAGAATTAACTGCAAGGTTATCAAGATAATAGTGAAGATGGTGTTATTGGATTTGATGGTAAATTAGATATTAGACCACCATATCAAAGAGAATTTGTTTATAATGAAAAAGAAAGAAATGCAGTTTTAGATACTTTACAAAAAGACTTTCCTTTAAATGTAATGTATTGGGCAGTTCGTGAAGATGGAAATTATGAAGTTATAGACGGACAACAAAGAACTATTTCAATTTGTCAATATGTTGAGGGAGATTTTTCAATAGATGGTATTGGTTTTTACAATTTGCCAAACGATAAGCAAGACCAAATTTTAGATTATACTTTAATGGTTTATTTCTGTTCGGGTACAGATAGTGAGAAATTAGCTTGGTTTGAGACAATTAATATTGCTGGTAAAGTTTTAACAAACAAGAATTAAGAAATGCAGTTTATTCAGGTTCTTGGGTTTCAGATGCTAAAAGATATTTTTCGAAAAATAGCAGACCAAAAATTGGAGATGAATATTTAAGTGGTTCAGCAAATAGACAAGAGTATTTAGAAACTGCAATAAGTTGGATTTCAAACGGAAAGATTGAGGACTATATGTCCAAAAATCAACACGAACCAAACGCAACCGAATTGTGGTTATATTTTCAAAGCGTCATAAATTGGGTAAAAGCGAACTTCACAAAGTATCGCAGAGAAATGAAAGGTATAAAATGGGGAATTCTTTACAACGAATTTAAAGACGAGAAATATGATGCCAAAAAATTAGAGGAACAAATTGCTACTCTAATGGAAGATGAAGACGTAGGGAATAAAAAAGGGATTTACTCATATGTTTTAACTGGTAAAGAAAAACACCTAAACATAAGAGCATTTAGCGACAAACAAAAAAGAGAAGCCTACGAAAGACAAAAAGGAATTTGCGTAGATTGTAATAAACATTTTGAATTAAACGAAATGGAAGCTGACCATATTGACCCTTGGCATTCTGGAGGAAAAACAGATGCTGAAAATTGCCAAATGTTGTGTAGAGAAGATAATAGAAGAAAAGGTGGAAAATAAAAATATTTCCAGGTGATTAAAAAAAGTAGACTCTCCAAATCAACATTTATTAGAGGACTTCAATGTGAGAAGTCATTGTATCTCTATAAGCACCATTATAGATTAAAAGATCCTACACCTTCATCACTACAAGCGGTGTTCGACCAAGGAACCAATATTGGTTTATTGGCACAAGAACTATTTCCCTAATGGTGCTGATGCTTCTCCTGAAAATCATTTTAAAATGGTTGAATCGGTGGGAAAAACACTAAAGTTTATTTCTCAAGGGGAGTCAATCATTTATGAGGCTACTTTCCAATACAACAACGTTCTTGCTGCATTAGATATCTTGGTAAAAGATGAAGAAGGTTGGAAAGCGTATGAGGTGAAAAGTTCTACTAAGGTATCCGAAACCTATATTAAAGATGCTGCCATCCAATATTATACAATTACAAATTCTGGAGTTGATTTAAAAGACATATCGATCGTCCATATTAATAATCAATACACAAAAGATGGAGAATTAGACATTCATCAATTGTTTACCATTGAATCTGTGTATGATCAAGTTTTAGAGTTTCTCCCACGAATACCAAATGAGATAAGAAGACTCAAAAATGTCATTGAAAGTCCTGAAGTACCAAATGTAGATATTGGAAATCATTGTTCTGACCCTTATGACTGTGATTTTAAAGGAACGTGTTGGAAACACATCCCTGACTACTCAGTTTTTAATATTTCAAGACTAAACAAAGACAAGAAGTTTGATTTATATAACCAGGGAGTAATCACATTAGATCAGATTGATCTTGGTCAAACAGACCTGAATCCAAACCAAGTGTTACAGGTTCAATCAGAAGTAAATGGAACAAGCTCATATTGATATTGAAGAGATTAGAAACTTCACAAATGGATTAAGTTATCCTTTATACTTTTTAGATTTTGAAACTATAGGTCCTGCAGTTCCAAAATATAATGGTAGTAGACCCTACCAACAACTGGTATTTCAATATTCACTTCACATTCAAGAGACTTCAACCTCTGAATTAGAACATCGTGAATATCTCGCAGATCCATCTCAAGATCCAAGAATTGGATTCATAGAACAACTGATTCAGGATTGTGGTAACAGTGGAGACATTATTGTCTATAATATTGGTTTTGAGAGAGGGAAACTCAATGATCTAATCGATGTATTCCCTGAGTATTCTAATGAGTTGAGAGGGATTGTAAATCGATTAAAAGATCTAATGATACCATTTCAACAGAAGTGGTATTATACCCCCGAAATGAGAGGGAGTTATTCAATAAAGTACGTTCTCCCTGCACTTGTTCCTGAACTCTCATATAACGACCTTGATATAAAAGAAGGAGGTACAGCATCTAATACTTTTCTTTCTATGGTTAATGAGACCTTTGAAGGTGATGCACAAAAAACAAGGAGACAACTATTAGAATATTGTGAGTTGGATACCTATGCTATGGTCAAAATTCTTGAGAAACTACTACAGGTGTAAAACTGATTTTCTTTCAAAAAATTGAAAAAATTTATTTTTAAAAAACTCGATTTTTTCCAAAAAATTCCAGAAAAATCCGGAGTGGGGAATTGACCCCCTCTGGGAAAGTCGAAAAAGGACTTAATAAAGAGCGGATACGAGGAGTCCGGCCGGGGGGGGCATCATTCTTTTACCAATGTGCGGATAAAAATGATTATGATCAACCCGTGACGGTGATCCTTCACCAATTTTAATCGGCAAAATCCATTAATCACAATAATAGCGTACACTTTCATTTGTGAGTGTTTTCATAGCGATAAAATATAGGTTTTATGCGGCATGAGGGGTGTTGCTGCTATAATTTTAGGGTATAGATAGGTAAACCTTAGAATTATGAGTATTTCAATATTATATACAAGAGTTTCGAGCGTAGATCAGAAAACGGATCGGCAAAGAGTAAAAGAAAATGAATTTGATAAAGTTATCGAAGATAAATGTTCGGGAGCCATTCCAATTTTTGAAAGACCCGAGGGTTCAACCTTAAAAACCCTAATAGATCGACACCAAACAAACATTTTATAATATCATTAGGAATGTTGTTTATACAGGAAAAATCAGGGTAAAAGAGTACAAAAAAGAAGGGGAGCAGATTGTTATAGGATTACACCCACCAATTGTTTCAGACGACCTTTTTAAGAGGGCTAATGACTACTTAGATGGTAGGGTTAGAAATTTCGATTTTAAGTCTGATAAAACTGATTTATACCCATTGAAAGGGTTTATGAAATGTTCCGAACACGGTAGAACCATCACCGCATATAAGTGTCAAAGTGGTAACAAAAACTGGTATCATTACTATCTGTGTACCAAACCACGTTGCCAAAGATATAGAGTGGATTGGGCACATGAACAAATAAAAAAGTTATTAGATACAATTTCATTCACTGCTGGTATGGTAAAAGTTTATAAATCTCAACTCGAGTCACTAATTGACCGAGACGATGTAACAAGAAAAACCGAAATTAAAAGAATTCAGGCTGAGATTGAAAAGTTTGTGACGCGACAAACCAACTTGCAAAACTTATTTCTTGACGGAGATATCACCTCTTCTGATTACAACGAAATGAAGAGTAGAATCGAGTCTGAGTTAAGTGATAAACAGGTTAAGTTGGAACGGTTGAAGTCCACGAAGAGTCCATTTAAAGTGTATTTGAATAAAACTCTCCCAATGATTGAAAACCTAAGTCATTATTGGGATAAGGCAGATGGAAAAACCAAAAAGAAGATTCTTGGTTGCATCTTTACTGAAAAATTCGAAAATTTCGATTTTGAGAGTTGCAACAACATTTTCACTCCAGAGATAAAGTCTATTATGTTGGCCAGCAAGGTTTTACGGAGGAATAAAAATAAAAAGGAGGTCAAAAATGACCTCCTGTCTAATATGGCTCCCCCTATTAATCAAAGTTGCAGCAAAAGTAAATCTATTTGTGACTTAAGTTTTACTTACCATTCTGAATAGGGTCAGTATTTGGCATTAGTTTATTAAGGATGAAATAAACCGGGCAGAATTTTGTCATTGGACTTATAAGTTGAAGTCCGCCAACTGCTACCGCGATCCACACAAAGTTCAAGTTGGATGTGTATAGCGTTAAGCCTGCACTTATTAAATACAAGACTCCTACAATTGCATCATGTGCTCTTACTTTAGAAACATTTTTTTCCATATTGATTTATTTTATTGGTTTAGAGCAAGATAATAATTTTAAAGTAAAAAAACCGCTATACTACAATAGTATAACGGTTTTATCATTATAAGTTGCTCCCCCTATTGACAGAAGTTGCAGCTCAATTTCTTCTTTTGACGATCCACTTAACTTGGACGATATACAATTCTCCTTCCTTTAAAATACTTAAGTAACGAGTGTAAGTTAGACTGCTTTTTCGAAAGCATTTTCTATATCGCTTAATGTTACAGCAACTTGTTTTTCGGCAAGAAACTTATAAATCAATAATCGCATTGCTGTAACTCTAATATTTTTTGAGTCTAAAAATTGTTCTATTTTTTGCATAATTTTTAATGTTCTTCGTTACCAAATGGTTTAATAATAATTCCTACGCTAAAAATAAAGCCGTCTGTTGGTGCATAAATTTCTGGAAATTCTGGATTTTCGTGTGGTGGTAAAACCAAAGGCGAAAACCTACTTTGTCGTCTGTCTGTGAAATTTTCAAAATTCACAAAAGCACTACCAAATTTAAAGTTTCGCATTAACAATAATCCCATTGTGACAAAATCTGTCGTTTCAGTTCCGTTTGATAAAAACTGCTTTCCTGTATAAAATGTCTCGTAACCAATTCGCCATTTATCAGATTCGTACATTAATACACTTCCTGCGTTATGTTTTGCTGTCAATGGTTTTTGTGGATTTCCTGCCAAATAGTTCAGTTTCGTGTCTATAAGTGCATAATTTAAAAACCATCTAAAATCTTTATAAGTAAACTTAATATTTGTTTCTGCTCCTTTGCTTAAAATTTCGTCAGTTGCATTTTCAAATGCAAACAAACCGTTATTTGTACTATTTAATAACAATCCGTTATTAATCGCTGTAACATAAAAAAGTTGATTAATGGAAAAACCAATGGTTTCAAATAAACGTGTTTGATAATTGAAATCAAGATTTACACCATAAGAACGTTCTGCTTTTAATGAAGATTTATCAATGCCAATTACATTTTCAAAATTGATAAATTCAGCCTCTTCTGTAAAAATATCTGGAATTTTGTAGCCTAAACCACCACCAATTCTGCATGAAAATCCGCTATCATTTTTATAAAGCAAAGAAATTTTTGGAAGTGGAAAAATACCGAAATCAGTATTGTAATCTGCTCGCAATCCAGTTTCTAAAATCCAATTATCTGAAATATCAAGAATGCTGTTTGCAAACATTCCATAAGTTATATCTGTTTGGTCACGTTGTAAAGTTGCATTATTATTTTCATCAAAGTTTGAAGTGTATAAGTTTGCTCCAAAAATCCAATCTGTTTTTAAAGAAGTTTTTTTATAGGTAACTTCTGTAAACGTATTGAATTGTTTACCATCAAAACTAAAACCTGGAATAGTAAGATTTCTATCGAAAAATGAAATACTATTTTTTATATTTAATGAGCTTATTGAATCTATTTGCGTTTTATAAACTGCTTGACTGCTTACTCTTTTTGATATGTTTTCTTCTGTATATTGATGAATTCCATTTTCTCCGCTTTCAATTTTTGTTACATCTCCACCAATTCTGTCATCGTAAGTTCCATTTAAACCAAACCAAAACGTTGTTTTTTCTGATGGATAATAAAAGAATTTTGGGTTGAATGAAATTGATGTAGTTTTTGGTAAATTACTAAAACCATCATTTTCTGGGTCGTAAACTTTTTGAGAATGACCAGAAGCGTAAAGTGAAACACCAAATTTCTCATTTCGTTTGCTGTAGAATACATTTGCTGTACTTCCTAATGCTTGGGTTTGTGTTAGCATAATATCCAAAGCTGGTTCTTCATCTGGTGTTTTTGAAACCATATTTATTAAACCTGCAATTGCTCCACCACCATAAAGTGTTGATGAACTTCCTTTAATAATTTCAAATTGTTGTAAATCTAATGGTGGAATTTGTAATATGCTCAAGCCACTTGAAAAACCGCCATAAAGTGGAAATCCATCTCTTAAAAGTTGCGTATAGCGTCCGTCAAGTCCTTGAATTCTGATATTTGTATTTCCACTACTTAAAGAAGTTTGTTGCATTTGTATTCCTGTACTTTCACGAAGAACCATCGAAATGTTTGTTGGGTTCATAATTGCTTTTTCTCCCAATTCTTCTGTGCCAATAAACTCTATTCTTGTGGGAATTTTCTTAACTGTTCTTGTGCTTCGTGAAGATTGTAACACAATTTCGTCTAATTGGTTTCCACTATTTTTTAATTTGAAAATTAAAGTTGAATTTATTGGTGCTTGAATAGTTGTTTTGAGAGTTTCAAAACCTAAATAAGAAATTATTGCGATATGTTTTCCGTTTGGAATTTTGGTAAAAGTTACAATTCCATCAAAGTCGGTTACTGCTCCTTTTTCTAACTCCTCAAAATAAACTGTTGCGCCAAATAAAGGCTCGTTTTCGGATTCTGAAATTACTTTTATTTTTAAATAAGATGTTTGTGCTTTTATTGAAAAGCAGGTAATAACTGTGAGCATTATGCTCAATATATATTTATTCATTGAAAATGTAAAAATTGATTAATTTAATTTTTTTGACTTTGAGTCTAAAATTTAACTAATCAATTGTGGCGGTTGCCAAATATTTGAGTGAAAATCAAATCTGTATGTTGATTGATAAACAAATAATATTTCTGTAGAAATTCGGTTTTTTAATCCCAAATCAAGAGTTTTAATTACTTGATAAGTAATAGATGTTCCGCAACAATTGCAAATACAAGTTACAGGACAAGTATCATCACTATCATTTTGGTGATTATGATTAGCACTTATTTCGTCTTGGTGTTTGTCTTCGGCATTATTTCCGTCAGAACAAGGTTTCATTGACAAAGCAAGTATTAATAATGATAATATGATAGTAGTAAATTTCATTATCACAAAGATAGATAATTTTAATGCAATGGTATTGCAAAGTTTTTTCTTAATTCGGTTTCTGCATTATGCACAACTCGTTATATGTAGAACAAACGGCCTGTTTATAGATCTGTGTTTCCGGATAACAGGATCTTTGTTCTCGTTTATTTTAATTCAAATATAATGAAATAGACTATAAAGATGCATTAAACTTTTTTTCAATACTATTTTGGACTGGTCTTATAATCACTGGGAGATCTTCTCTTAATCTTTGAGGGTGTTTGAACGAAGTCTTTTAATTAAAAAACGGCTACACTATAATAGTATAAACACTGCATCCAATACTTTTCTTTCTATGGTAAATGGAACATTTCAGGGTGATGCAGAAGAAACAAGGAGACAACTCCTGGAGTACTGTAAGTTAGACACCTTCGCGATGGTCAAAATTATGGA
>CALSPC010000003.1 GCA_943788135.1 uncultured Paracoccaceae bacterium
CTCAATGAAGACAAAGAGGAAAATCCAATCTCTAAAATGATAATATCAATTCTTGGAGTGGTCGCTGAGATGGAACGAAAACTTTCAAAAGAACGTCAACGTGAGGGTATTGAGTTGGCTAAATTAGATCCAACAAAATATCTTGGAAGAAAACCTGGATCTAATGAAGGCCCAATTAAGTTTTTATCAAAACCACAAAATAAAAAGGCGTTAGACTTACTCAGAAAAGGATATAAAAATATTGAGGTTGCTAAGATTACGGGTCTTCATGTGAATACTATTACTAAAGTTAAACGTCATTTGTAATGGATACCTTTTTCACAATTTATTTTTTTATTGTTGGAGGGTTGTTCATTTTAAACTTGATATCTGTGCTAATTAAATTCTTGACAGGTGACGGTGAAGACTGGCAATTTCATTTGGCAGAGGATGTGTTGAACTGGTGTCTAATGTTGTATCCAATTAGAAAGAGAAAACCACTTCTTACTTTGGTTGAGGGTAAATCTAATCTTGCGGGGGAATATTGTTTCTACAACAATACAATCACTATTTACAGAGATAACAATGTCATACGTAGAGAACTAATTAATACCGTCATCCATGAGTATTTTCATTATTACCTGATTACATCAGAGTCAAAATCAAAACTCTACCATGATCAATTGGAACAATTCTCATTAACGCAACACCCACAGGAAATTCTATGTAACACCATGGGTGAAACCCTCACAAAGGTCTATTTGAAAAATAATTAAAAACTGTGGTTAGTTCACAAACGGCACAATACCCCAACAGTCATTGTGCCAATTAGATTGCAAACCAAATCCTGATTCATCATATCAAGACCTAAACTTAAGATCATAAGAACTAAAGTTCATCGATCAATTCCAGAATCTCTTTTTTACGACAAGATTTATCATTAATTCTAAACAGAGAACGATTAATCGATTCTCTTATAAATTGTGATTTGGATTTTTTCTCTTTTACTAATGTTTCCAAAAGTGTAATGTATTGATTGGGAGTTAGCCGCAGTGAAATCATAACGTCTTTTTTCATATCTGAATAGGTTTAATAATAAATAGTGTATTACACTGAAAAACTTCCTTAAGAATTTTAGGAAGTAAAAAATTATTAAAAATAATTTGGAATTTACATATGTCATTTTATATATTTGCCCTATGAAACATTCAAAATTTGTAAATCTCGATTACCAAAGTCTAACTGACTTGTTTAAGATTAATAAATCAAAAAAGTTAACCAAGATCGAGGTTAAGATGAAAGATGACGTCAAAAAAAATGATCATCTTAATTCAGGTTTTAAATCTGATTTTGACGAACTTGAAGATAAATTGCAAAAGGTTTTATCCTATTTGGATGAGAACAAAGAGGTTTTCAGTCGATTAGATGAATTAGTTAAAGATTTTGAGCAGCATCAGGTACTAATGAACCCTACTATTCATGTTGCGAGGACAAAAGACAAAAAAACTGAAATTGAATATTTCACAGCTAAGACATTTTTTCCGTTAACAGGTGGCAAAAGGAAAGAAGTGAAAATTCATTTGGGACGTGCGGAAAATTACAATTTTAATACACAAAATAAACAAGCTAAAATAGACGCTATTATAAAAATGAGACAAACAATCTCGAGAAGAATAAGAGAAGGAAGTTTATAATTTTTTTATTCAAAAACTATGTCAAATATATAAAACACCCTATTATGAAAACAGAAATTTCCCCATTAAAATTAAGTGTCCATGACAGTATTATTGCCATGAAATTAAACGTAGACCATTCATCGATGGAAGCATCATTAGATGAATTTGGTTTTAAAGATCCAATAAAAGTTGTTCGTAACGAAGATGAATATCAAATATGGGACGGGTATAGACGCTGGATGGCAGCGCAGTCATTGGGATTTAAACAAGTTCCAGTAGTAATTAGTGATCCACAAAACGTAATGTTAGAATCAATTTTATCAAATTCGACTCAAGAAAGAACTGCTGTTGAAATAGTTTCGTCTATAAAGTGTGTTTTGGATGAATTAGGAAACTCACAAGGTAAAAAGAGGGAATTAATAAATGGTTTAACGGAGGAAGATTTAAAAGATCGTTATACCATGGTATCAAAAATATTAGGTTTAAATCTGTCCTCAGTACAACTCCGAAAATACATCACAATAGACGACTTTGACAACGACCCATCGAATCCATTAACTGAGTCATTAATAGATAAAATTGATCTTGGTACTTTGTCAGTTTCCAGAGCTGATAATATTATTAAACGTATCAAAGAAGAAAGTAAATTAAATAATGATTTAGATACTCAACTTAAGTGTCCTATTATTTCAAATGACTACGAGATATACAATATGGATAATAAAAAAGCATACACCAAAATTGAAGACAATTCAATAGATCTATTGTATTTCTCTCCAGATTATTTGGGTATTAAAAACTATCGAAATGTTCCAAAAGAAGATCAAGTAGGTGCCTTGGGTTTAAATGATTACATAGATGAGTTGGTTAATCAAACTTTACATTTTATAAAGTGGAAATTAAAAGACACGGGAGTTTGTGTAATTAACGTTGACGATGTAATAATTGATAATCAATCTCAAGCAATTCCACAGCGAATTACATTAAAAATGATATCTGAAGGGGTTAAATTTATACAGGAGGTTAAATGGGAAAAATCTAATCCAATTCCATTGTCAAATTTTAAGGGTTTTCAACCCTCAACGGAGTCTATTCTAATTTTTGTAAAGGATGAAAAGAAATTTATTTGGAACGAATACAGAAATCTAAATTTAGAGGATCAAATAATTTTAAAACAAACGATGAATAAAACTTACGTTGATAGTCCAAATAAGAGAATGGTTGATGTTCTAAATGGTGAATTGGTGTATGACTTTTTTAAAACTTCAGTTTTTCAAAATAGTGAATTCAAAGATATTGATCCAAACTATAAACATCAAGCGCCACAAAATGAAAAAATACCATTATTTTTCATTCTATTTTTCACTAAACCAGGGATGAAAGTTTGTGATTTATATGGTGGAAGTGGAACAACTGGTGCAGCAGCTCTTAAAAACGGCAGATCAGCGGTAATGTTTGATTTAGATCCAGTTAATACAGAATTTATGGAAAAGAGATTTAAAATCATTACCGAAGGTAAATCTAAAAATAAAGTAATCAATGAAAACATTTTTTTTGATTAAAAACTATGTCAATTATATAAATTAACTTAAATATGAAATTAACCATTCCGAGTTCGATAATTGAAGTGAATTTGAGTCAATATGTAACAGGAAGATCTCAGCGCAACAAATCTATGTGTGATGCCGCTTATTTTGTCGTGTCTTTATTAACTCCTCCAATTTATAATTCAAAAGACTATCAATATTTGAGGGGTTTTAAACCTCTTTCAAGTAAAGATGTAAACCGAATGACACGTAATAGATTTAATGAGGTTAAAACCATTCTATTGGACTCAAATTTGACCGAAAATGGTCCCATTGTCTTATCAGATAACTTAATTATCCCTGGTGTTAAACACACTGGATATAAACTCAATCAATGGGTACTTGAGGAGAATGATTTTGTTGAAGTTGAAATTGACAATAAGTATGACACTCGAAAAGAAAAACTCAAATATGAATGGGAGTCAGAGATGAAATGTTTTGAAGATAGATACATTCACATCAAAGAGGCTATGGATCAATTTCAAATTACCATAGACGCAACAGCTGCTCGAACTTACCTGAAAGAATTGAAAAAAAGGGTGTTGTCAAAGGTGATAAAGGAGAATAAAACTCAAGTGAAGAAATACTTCAAAAAATTACATAAAGTAATTGAGCATATCGAAAAGGGAGAATTCAATTATTCTGTTTCGATGAGCAATCATAGAGTCAATTCGGTATTCACTTCGATGAAGAGAGAATTAAGATATTTTCTAAGAACAAATGGAGAATCTATGATTGAAGTGGATATAAGTACCTCGCATCCATTTACCCTTGCAACCATTCTCACAGAGAAATTTTTTAAGGAGACTAACCTTGGTTACAACCTTCATTCTCTATTCCCTCAATTATATAAGTCTTTAGAGTACTTGTGTGAATCTATGGAGTATCAAGATTATGTAGAGAAATTTGTTAAATATATGATAGTAGAGTCTAATGTTATTAATGATAACTATATAGAATATAATACATATAAAGGGGATGTATTAACTAATATAAAATATCCTATACTGGATACATTCATATCATATATGTGTGGCAGGTTTTGGAGAAAAAAAGGAATCCAAAAATATCGGTCATTGAACTTCAAAAAAGACATTTATGAGTCAATAGGAAAGAATATTGGGATGACTCGTGAGAAGGTAAAAGATCAATTTCAACTCTACATTAATTTTTCTGACAAGAACAGAAGAGTCAATGTAGAACTCATCAAACATTTGGAAAAACAATTTAACGAAGTAAGTAAACTTGTTCAGTTCATTTCCAATACAAAACACTTGAAAAATCCATTCTCATATCTAATTCAAAGATGTGAGTCCTATCTGTTTTTGAGGCATGGTTGTCTGGAATTGAGTAAAAATAATATCCCCTATATCACCATCCACGATAGTGTATTGTGTCAAAAAGAAAATAGGTATGGAGTTCAATATCTGTTAACTGATTCAATAAGTAAACAAACGGGATTAACTCCTGGAATCAAATTCAAAGAATTAGAGGATCCTTTTCCATCATTGGATGAAGCAGCAGCAGATATAGCTGAATCAATTAGTTCAAAAAACAAAAAAACTAAAACATCAAAATCATTTTAAGGCAATGAATAAGACAGAGTCTAAAAAAATAATCTCGTTAGAGCTGAATGGTATTTCTAACGAAGATATAGCGCGTATCCAGTTATTATTGGAGAAATTAGCAATTATTGAATACGAAACCTATAAAGAAGCGGTATAATGAGAACAATAATCTATAAAAGGGTATCAACTGATGATCAGGCAGATCGAGGGTTCTCTTTACAACATCAAGAGACTGTATTAAAACAATTCTGTTCGATCAATAACTATCCAATTGTAGATGTTTATACTGAAGACTACTCTGGTAAAGATTTTAATCGACCCGAATGGAACAAAATTATATCGTACCTCAAAAAGAATAAAGGTAAGGTTGATCAGATCTTATGTTTAAGGTGGGATCGTTGGTCAAGAAATCAATATTTGGCTCTAAAAGAGATAAAGACTTTAGATAAATTAGGAGTACTAATTTCTACTGTAGAACAACCCATCGACCTATCAAGTCCTGATTCTAAGGTCCTTCTCAGTATATATTTAACCCTTCCAGAAGTAGAGAATGATAAAAATTCAATCAGAACCATTGAAGGATCAAGAAGAGCAAGAATAGAAGGTTGCTGGACAGGTTCTGCTCCAAGAGGATACAGTAATTGTCGTGTTGAAGGTAAATCAACTCTTGAACCAAATGAAGCTGCACCATATATAAAAGAATGTTTTGAACGGATGGTGCTCGGGGTTTATTCTGCTAATGAAGTTAGAAAATATATCAATGAACAGAAATATCCTTACAAGGGTAAATCCTTCAATATCACCAAACAAACATTTTATAATATCATTAGGAATGTTGTTTATACAGGAAAAATCAGGGTAAAAGAGTACAAAAAAGAAGGGGAGCAGATTGTTATAGGATTACACCCACCAATTGTTTCAGACGACCTTTTTAAGAGGGCTAATGACTACTTAGATGGTAGGGTTAGAAATTTCGATTTTAAGTCTGATAAAACTGATTTATACCCATTGAAAGGGTTTATGAAATGTTCCGAACACGGTAGAACCATCACCGCATATAAGTGTCAAAGTGGTAACAAAAACTGGTATCATTACTATCTGTGTACCAAACCACGTTGCCAAAGATATAGAGTGGATTGGGCACATGAACAAATAAAAAAGTTATTAGATACAATTTCATTCACTGCTGGTATGGTAAAAGTTTATAAATCTCAACTCGAGTCACTAATTGACCGAGACGATGTAACAAGAAAAACCGAAATTAAAAGAATTCAGGCTGAGATTGAAAAGTTTGTGACGCGACAAACCAACTTGCAAAACTTATTTCTTGACGGAGATATCACCTCTTCTGATTACAACGAAATGAAGAGTAGAATCGAGTCTGAGTTAAGTGATAAACAGGTTAAGTTGGAACGGTTGAAGTCCACGAAGAGTCCATTTAAAGTGTATTTGAATAAAACTCTCCCAATGATTGAAAACCTAAGTCATTATTGGGATAAGGCAGATGGAAAAACCAAAAAGAAGATTCTTGGTTGCATCTTTACTGAAAAATTCGAAAATTTCGATTTTGAGAGTTGCAACAACATTTTCACTCCAGAAATAAAGTCTATTATGTTGGCCAGCAAGGTTTTACGGAGGAATAAAAATAAAAAGGAGGTCAAAAATGACCTCCTGTCTAATATGGCTCCCCCTCTTGGGCTCGAACCAAGGACCCTCTGATTAACAGTCAGATGCTCTAACCAACTGAGCTAAGGAGGAGTGTTTTTCGCTATTGCGAGCGCAAATATATAGTATTTTTTATTCTATACAAATAGAATAATAAAAATATTTAGTCGAAAATCGCTTTAAAAACATCATTCCCATTGGCAAACAATACAAGTGCAATCAAAATAAAGAATCCTGCCGTTTGTGCATACTCCATAAATTTGTCACTTGGCTTGCGTCCTGAGACCATTTCGTAAAGTAAAAACATCACGTGTCCACCATCCAAAGCCGGAATTGGCAAAAGGTTCAACACCCCTAACATAATCGATAAAAAGGCGGTAATGCCCCAAAACGCTTCCCAGCTCCACGTGTCTGGAAAAATATCAAATATCGCTTTAAATCCACCAACGCCTTTGTAAGCCCCTGTGCTCGGCGAAAAAATAAGTTTCAGTTGCATCCAATACGAGGATATTTGAGATGTAAAACGCTCTAAGCCAACGCCCACACTCTCACCAAACGTATAGGAGTTTTCAACGATTCTATAATAATTTAAGTCTTCTAAAATTGAAGAACTCATTCCAGGGTATATCCCTAATTTACCTTCATCATCAATTTGTAAAGTTTTGTTAAGCGTTTTGCCAGCTCTTAGAATAGTGGCGTTGACCGTTTGCCCTTTGTAATCTGCTGCCAAAGCGGCAAATTCATCAAAATACTTAAGAGGTTGTCCTGCAATACTCGTCAATACATCACCTTCTTGTAAATCTTGGTTTTTGTTTAAGGAGGTTTCTACGACACTTGCAACAACGAAAGGATAGCGCAGTTCAAAAAAGGAGCGGCTTTTACTACTGCTCAACTGACCCAAAAAGTCTTCAGGAAACGTCACTGTCATTGGCACGCCATTTCGCTCAAAACTCACCAGTTGTGCTGCTAAAAGATTTTTTCTTAAATCCGAATACTTAACAATCTCTTGACCATTAATAGCCGTAATATTATCGCCTGTTTGCAAACCAAGTTCGATCAATAAAGGATTTGTAATCAAATACCCATCTTTAATGCTTTTCGCATCAATATCAGAATCCCCATACGAGAATGCCATAAAGATATAAATCACGGCCGCTAATATAAAATTCACCGTCACACCCCCGAGCATTATAATTAGACGTTGCCAAGACGGCTTCGAACGAAACTCCCAAGGTTGTGGCTCTTGTGCCATCTGCTCTTTATCCATGCTCTCATCGATCATCCCAGAAATCTTTACATAACCGCCCAAAGGCAACCATCCAATACCGTAAACGGTATCGCCAATTTTCTTTTTAAATAAGGAGTATTTAACATCAAAAAAGAGGTAAAACTTTTCGACGCGCGTTTTGAATAATTTTGCCGGAATAAAATGACCTAATTCATGCAGGACAATCAATAACGAAAGACTTAATAAAAACTGTGATATTTTGATAACAAATTCCATGTGGTGTGTCTAGGATTAAGTCAACAAATGTAAAGTTTTCAGCCTAGAAACAAAAACTTTATTAAAGCACTTAACTTTTAGGGAGATATATTAAAAATTCTCTGTTCTGTATTGTACTTTTGTAACCCTAATTATATTGTTATGAATTCTTTTTTTAAAACGTATAAACTGTTCATTAGCACTCTTTTTGTGCTGTCTTGTATTATAATTAGCTTGTTTTATACTATTTTGAAACCCATTAAAACATTACCCATTTATCAGCCTGCACAAGTGAATTATGAATTGGTGGATAGCACCATTCAGCACCAAAAAAAATACCATCGTATAGCAGATTTTAGTTTGATTAATCAAAATGGAGATACCATTACGCAAGACTTTTATAAAGACAAAATTTATGTGGCGGATTTTTTCTTTACGACCTGTCAGACCATCTGCCCCATCATGACTGGACACATGCACGACCTTCAAAAACAAACCATTACGGATCCCAACGTTTTACTTTTATCGCACTCCGTAATTCCTGAAATTGATACGGTCGCTCAGCTAAAACGCTATGCCAAAAAAAAGCTTGTCAATGCTTCAAAATGGAATTTAGTTACTGGCGATAAAAAACAAATTTATGAATTGGCACGAAAATCCTATCTGGCCGTTAAAGATGATGGCGACGGCGGACCTTATGATATGATTCATACCGAAAATTTTATGTTGATTGATAAAAAAAGACAAATTCGAGGATTCTACGATGGAACCGATGCCAAAGAAATTGAGCGCCTTCTCGAGGATATAAAAATTTTAAAAGCAACGTATAAAAACTAATCTTTTTAGTACTTTTGCTTCTTTAAAATGAATCTAAATAAGCATGCGCTTAACAATTGCAAATCTTAAAAAAGGCGAAAAAGGTATCATTACTGATAGCTCTTCCGAAGATATCCCTCTGAAATTATTAGAAATGGGATGCCTTCCTGGCAATGAAGTGCATTTGCTTCAATTAGCACCTTTCTCAGATCCTATGTATCTGAATGTGAACGACAGTTTTTTAGCCATTAGAAAAGAAACTGCTTCCTTGATTGTAATCCAAAAAATAGATGAGTAAACAGCTTAACGTTGCACTAATTGGGAATCCAAATACCGGAAAAACATCGGTGTTTAATGCCTTAACAGGGCTCAACCAAAAGGTGGGAAACTACCCAGGGATTACAGTTGACAAAAAGCAAGGGATTTGTAAGTTATCACGCGGCGTGAAAGCCCATATTTTGGACCTCCCAGGAACTTACAGTCTTAACGCCTCATCCCTAGACGAAAATGTGGTGATTGAGTTATTACTCAATAAAAACGATAAAGACTACCCCGATGTTGCTATAATTGTGAGTGATGTCGAAAATTTAAAACGAAACTTACTCCTATTTACACAGATTAAAGACCTCAAAATCCCCACTATTTTAGTGATCAACATGAGTGATTTGATGACTCGTAAAGGCATTACTTTAGATATTGAACTCTTAGAAGCAAAGTTTCATACCAAAATTGCGCTCATAAGTACGCGTAAAAACAGTGGGATCACGGAACTGAAACAGCTTATTGAAAGCTATAAAACTATTTCTACGGAGCCTTGTTTAGACACGACTACCATAGACACTGATTATTTTCAGAGTTTAGAAAAAGCTTTCCCAAATCAAGATATCTATAAACTATGGCTCGTTATCACTCAAGATGCGAATTTTGGGAAAATTACCCGTCAAGAGCTTGATGTTTCAAAATTTAAGACTAAATCCAATCAAGAATTAAAGCGGTTACAGCAAAAAGAAGCCATCAAACGCTATCAGTTTATTAATGCGATTTTAAAGGAAGGTCAGATTATTGACCGCTCTAAAGCCACTGGATTGCGAAGTAAACTAGACCGTTTACTCATTCATAAAGTTTGGGGATACATGATCTTTTTTATAATCTTGTTAACCATTTTTCAAGCAATCTATGACTGGGCGACAATTCCAATGGACCTCATCGACACCACTTTTGCTGGCTTAGCGGAGTGGATCAAAAACACTTTTCCAGGGGGCGGAAAAGTAACCGATTTAGTAGCTGAAGGCATTGTTTCTGGAATTGGTGGTATTGTTATTTTTATTCCTCAAATTGCCTTCTTGTTTTTCTTTATTTCGATTTTAGAAGAAAGTGGCTACATGAGTCGCGTTGTCTTTTTGATGGACCGCGTGATGCGACGCTTTGGGTTGAGTGGAAAAAGTTTAGTCCCACTAATTTCTGGAACTGCTTGTGCCATTCCTGCTGTAATGGCGACCCGAAATATTGAAAACTGGAAAGAACGCCTCATTACAATTTTGGTCGTTCCTTTTACCACCTGTTCGGCACGTTTACCTGTCTATCTCATAATCATTGCCTTGGTGATCCCAGAAGGCTATATTATAGGGCTCAGCTATCAAGCGCTAACCCTAATGGCGCTTTACCTTCTAGGCTTTGGAATGGCTATTTTTTCGGCATATATCCTAGACCGAATTTTAAAAACAAAACACAAAACCTTTTTTGTGGTAGAAATGCCCAATTATAAACTTCCGCTTCTGAAAAATGTGATTATTACGGTAATTGAAAAAACAAAAACCTTTGTTTTTGAGGCTGGAAAAATCATATTAGCAATTTCTATTATTCTATGGGTATTGGCGTCTTACGGCCCAGGAGATAAATTCAACAACGCGGAGTCCTACGTTCAAACCTATGAAACGCAATCCGCTCATGAGCGAAGTGATCAAATTGCGGCATACAAATTAGAACATTCTTATATCGGGATTATTGGAAAAACGATTGAACCCATGATTAAGCCTCTAGGTTATGATTGGAAAGTTGGAATTGGATTGGTTGCATCCTTTGCCGCTCGAGAAGTGTTTGTGGGAACATTAGCAACAATTTATAGTGTAGGAAGTGCTAGCGAAGGCGAAAATATTGACACTATTAAAACTAAAATGCAAAACGAAACCTATGCAGATGGTACAAAAGTATTCACACTAGCATCGGGAATTTCGTTGCTCTTATTTTATGCTTTTGCCATGCAATGCATGAGTACCTTAGCAATTGTAAAACGAGAAACAAAGAGTTGGAAATGGCCTATTCTGCAGCTCATCGGGATGACGGCTATTGCATATATTTGTGCGTTAATTGCCTTTCAATTTTTAAAATAACCGTAATGAACGATTTTTTTCAAACCCTTGTAATAGCTTCAGTTTTGGTATTGGCGCTACTATATGTGTTCAGAAAACAGCTTTGGAACTCTAAAAAAAAGAACAGTGGTTGTGGAAACGACAGTTGTGGATGTTAACCTAAAGCAACATCTAATGTCATCATTACAATAAACCCTCCAATAAACCCAAGCGTTGCAATATCGGTATACTTATCGCGTTGCGTTTCGGGAATTACTTCCTCGACAACTACAAAAATCATTGCGCCAGCAGCAAACGCTAAAGCATATGGTAAAATAGGGGTAAAAAATGTAACTGCTACAGCACCTACAACAGCGGCAATTGGCTCTACAATAGCTGATAGTTGTCCAAACCAAAAGCTTTTAAATTTGCTCACACCTTGACGTCTTAACGGCATAGAAACCGCCAGTCCTTCAGGAAAATTTTGAATTCCAATACCTAAAGCTAGTGCCACAGCACCGCCAATTGTGGCTTCAGGTATTCCGGCAGCAACACCGCCAAAAAGAACGCCAACAGCCAACCCTTCAGGGATATTGTGAAGTGTAATTGCGAGTACCAACAAGGTGGTACGGTGCCAAGGCGATTTGACCCCTTCTTTTTCACTCTCTTTAAAATTAAGATGTAAATGCGGTAATACTTTATCGAGTCCAAACAGGAATAAGGCCCCAAAACCAAAGCCAACAGCAGCTGGAATGACTTTGACAAAACCTTCACCAGAGCTCATCTCAATACTTGGCGCTAGCAAGCTCCAAAAACTAGCAGCTACCATAACACCTCCTGTAAAACCGAGCATTCCATCCAAAAGCCCACGATTCATACCTTTAAAGAAAAATACAAGTGATGCGCCCAAAGCGGTAACAATCCACGTGAATAATGACGCATATAGCGCTGCTAAAACAGGGTCTATACTGCTAAGATAGGAAATGATCTGATCCATGGTTTTTTATAAAATTTTGTGCAAGGTACTAAAACTGTTTTTCTTTTTGAAGGTGTTCGTAGGCTTCTTGAACTTTTCTGAATTTTTCTTCAGCGCCTTTTTGATGTTCTTTTCCTAGGTGTAAGACTTTGTCAGGATGGTATTTTTTAGCCATTTTTCGATAGGCTTTTTTAATTTCAGTTGGTGTGGCATTAGAATCAATTTCCAGAATCTTATAGGCCGATTCCCCACTCTTATAAAACATGGCTTTAATGCTTTCAAAATCTCTAGCATTTACCCCTAAATAGGACGCTATTAAGCCAATCACATTTATTTCGGCATCAGCGACATGCCCGTCAGCCTTTGCGATACCAAATAAAAAATGAAGAAGTTGAAGTCGAGACGCATGATCCATCATTTGACGAATTTGCAAACAGACTTGTCGTGTAGAAATGTGCGGTTGTTTTGAGATTTCCTTAAATAATCTAAAGGCCTTATTAGCGCGTTCTTTTCCATACATTTGAACAAATTGTGCACGCACAAAATCCAACTCGCGCTGGTCTTGTTTACCATCAGCTTTAATGACAATCGATGCTAACACCAATAAACTTACTTCAAAATCTCCAGAGCGCGTGGCTGTTTGGCTTTGTGTGTAAACTGTTCCACCTTTCGTTGAAGAATCCAATACGCTTCCTAGTGCCATTCCTATAATTGCACCAATTGGCCCACCAAATGACCATCCGATTGTTGCGCCAATCCATTTTGAAAACCCCATAACTAATTCTACTGATTAAATTAAAAAATCAAACCTACAAAAAAGAATAAGACCGATTGATAAGCATCACGATTTTTAAAAAAAATTTATAGCCAATTTAACATTTGTCGATCTTGAAAAAGAGTAGAATTGCTCTACAAATGTGTATCTTTGTGCTTTAATTAAAAATAAATAACATGTATCCAGCAGAATTAGTAAAACCCATGCGTGAACATTTGACGCAAGTTGGTTTTGAAGAATTACATACCGCAGAAGGCGTAGACACTGCCTTAGCACAATCTGGCACAACTCTAGTTGTTGTAAATTCCGTATGTGGTTGTGCAGCTGCCAACGCTCGCCCAGGTGCGATTATGAGTTTACAAAATGACAAGCGCCCAACGCAAACTATCACTGTTTTTGCAGGTGTGGACAAAGAAGCGGTTGAGAAAGCGCGAGCACATATGATTCCATTTCCACCAAGTTCTCCTTGTATGGCTTTGTTTAAAGACGGGGAATTAGTGCATATGCTAGAGCGTCACCATATTGAAGGGCGCCCAGCAGAATTGATCGCAGAAAATTTAATGAATGCCTATAACGAACACTGTTAATCGCATTTAAAACTTACAAAACCAGACAATAGTCTGGTTTTTTTTGGTTTAAACTAGCCTAGAATTTCAACTAAGTCTTCAATTTTTGTTAGGAGCTGTACTTTAATAGTGGTGTGTTTTAGGCCAATTTTATTGTGTTTAGACACAAAAATAATTTCAAATCCTAATTTTTCGGCTTCTAAAATACGTTGATCTACGCGCTGAACAGGACGGATTTCTCCAGACAGTCCAACTTCGCCTGCAAAACAAAAGTTTTTGGCTAAGGCTTCGTCATCATTAGAGGATAAAATAGCAGCAACAACGGCTAAATCTATTGCGGGATCATCCACATTAATTCCTCCTGTAATATTTAGAAACACATCCTTTGCGCCGAGTCTAAACCCAGCTCGTTTTTCTAAAACAGCCAACAGCATATTGAGGCGTTTGGCATTAAATCCAGTAGCGCTACGTTGTGGCGTACCATAAACTGCTGTACTTACCAGTGCTTGAACTTCGATAAGTAATGGACGAACACCTTCTAAAGTCACCGCAATAGCATTGCCAGACAGGGCTTCATCTTTTTTAGAAATCAAAATTTCTGAAGGGTTGGTAACTTCTCTAAGTCCAGTGCCCAGCATTTCGTAAATTCCCAATTCGTGGGTCGATCCAAAGCGGTTTTTATGGGCTCTCAAAATTCTAAAAACATGATTTCTGTCGCCTTCAAATTGAAGGACTGTATCCACCATATGTTCTAATATTTTTGGCCCTGCTATTGAGCCGTCTTTAGTAATATGCCCAATTAAAATTACTGGCGTTGCGGTTTCTTTAGCAAATTTAATCAACTCGCTTGTACATTCTTTGATTTGAGATACACTTCCAGCTGAGGCTTCGAGATAATCACTTTGTAAGGTTTGAATGGAATCTATAATAACAACATCAGGGTCAAGGGCTTCTATTTGTTTGAAAATGTGCTGTGTTTTGGTTTCTGTTAAAATATAACAGGTGTCGTTCAGGGGCTGAATACGTTCTGCACGGAGTTTGATTTGTTTTTGACTTTCTTCGCCTGAAACATAGAGGGTTTTGTAGGGCAGCTTCAAAGCAACTTGAAGCATAAGCGTGCTTTTGCCTATTCCGGGTTCGCCTCCCAGAAGTGTCAACGATCCTGGAACTATACCTCCCCCCAAAACACGGTTCAACTCGCCATCTGTAGTATCCATTCGGACAGTTTTAGTGGTGTCAATTTCAGAAATTTTTAAGGGTTTCGACACACGATTTGGGGTGTGCTGTGTGCCTGTTTTCCAATCTTTAGTGGTGGGCTTCTGAACCAATTCTTCTGTAATGGTATTCCACGATTTACAAGACGTACATTGCCCTTGCCATTTGGCAAACTGCGCCCCACAGTTTTGACAAAAAAAAGTTGTTTTCACTTTAGCCATTAGTATCCGTATTCTGTTTTAATTTCATCTGCTCTTTCTAACATATCATCTTTTGAGTATCCCTCAATGTCATCCAACATATAAGCCGAGTAATAAATATTCATGGCTTTTTTTAATCGTCCTAATTCTTCATAATGACGGGCAAGATAATAGCTTGCTATTGTGGAATCGGGATAGTGAGTGTTTGCTAATTTTGCTAAATCTCTATATAATTCAAATTGTTCTGTGTTTTCAATAGCTGCAGCAATCGCTCTAAAATCATTGACAAGAATCTGTTTTTCAATACCAAATAAGGATTCGATCATATCGTATTTTTCAATCAAATATGCCACTGGAGAAGCCTCTGAGGGTAAAATATAGTCCTTATATTCTTTCATGCTGATCGGTTGAAATACAATAAATATATTTTGTAAGGCCTTTGGAATAGCTTGCGCTACCAACGAATAATGGGTGGCATCTTCAAAATTGTCATAGGCATATAAAAGGGTTGAATTTTCTAAAGCAGAAATTTTAGAATTCAATGCAATTGCTTCATTTTTATTTTGTTTGAAATCGAGAGTAGCGGTTGCTAAATAATAAAATGTCTTAGCTTTACTTTCCACGCCAAGTCGTCGTGTAAGATTCTCCTCCATATTGTACGATAAACTAGGGCTTAAGGCTACATAAGCATTAAAAACAGGACTTGTATTAAACATAAAGTAATTTATGAAATTTGCTGATTTGCCATGCCCCACAGCCATTCGAAAATTAAGACTACGGTAGTTTTCGTTCATGAAAACAATAAGCTCGTTTTCGATAAAATCATAAAACTGAGCTCCGGTTTTGGACGGTAAATAATCTTTCAAAGACATCATGTAATCTTGAGCTTTTGAATTGACTTGATTGACCCCTACGACTATGGCTTCTGGCATGTCGCCCCAATACGAGTAATAATCCACATTTCCTGCAACCACTTCAAAAAGATAATCGCCATCAAAAACAACAATTAAAGGATAGCTTTTTTCAAGGTTATCCTCATAATTTCGTGGCAGTTGTATTTTTAATTCTCGAGACGTCCCTAAAACTTCAGATTCAATTGTTTCATAAAGAGTCTGAGCGAAAGAAATATTGAGGCTTAAAAGTAATGAAATGACAAAAAATTTCATGTGATATCTAAATATGGTTTCGTGTTGCCAAGTTAAGAAAATAACCGAAACCGAATTATACTATTTCGAAGTTTGTTTTGGAAATACGTTGTTGTAAATCGGTAGAAAGAGCAGGGAGAGTCCTCCCAATACAATGACCATTAGGGTTTGTGAAGTCCACATAATCCATCCAAAAGCAATACTCGGATCTTCAGGAAAATTGAAAATAGAAAATGCTGCAAAAACCGCCAAGGGATAGGATCCTATTCCGCCATTAGTTGCAGCAATACTGAAGCTTGCAAAAATGAATCCAATTAGAATCGCCGAAAACGGAAGTTGACTCGTTTCACTTATAGAGAACGTTGTGACATAAAACATAAGTACATACATAATCCATATAAAAAGTGTGTGCGCTATAAAGGCCCACTTTTTTTTCATTTTTAATATGCTCATAATTCCTTCAACAAGTCCTAAAAAGAGTGTTTTAATTTTCAATATGACGGGACGGTTCGAGTTTTTAATCGCTTGATATAAAATGACGATAACAAGAATAGCAATAAGACCTAAAATAAGCAGTTTGGTGGGATCAATTGCTGTAATAACGTTCTTATAAATAATGTCAAACTCTAACACTAGGCTTATGCTTATAATACAGAGCATCACCACTAAATCGGCGACGCGCTCGGCAATAATAGTTCCAAATCCTTTTTCAAAAGGAACCCCTTCATAGTTGGTTAGAACAGTCGCACGAGAAACTTCTCCAGCTCTGGGGATCGTGTAGTTTACTAGATAGGTTATAAACACGGCCATGATACTGTTTGGAAATCGCAATTGATACCCCATGGGCTCAATCATAAATTTCCAACGATAGGCACGTGACAAATGGCTAAGTAACCCAAAAAACACTCCAAGTCCTATCCAAAAATAGTTGGCATTCTTGAAATATACCACTAGGGTCTCGACAGAAATCTTAGAAATAGAATACCAAACTAAAAAGGCGCCTAATAGGAGCGGTAAGCTAATTTTTAAAACGGATCTAAGGTTCTTGTTCAAGATTAGTTTAGTAGATTATTGGCTTCATTTGGAAACACTAGTGAAGGCTTGAATACTTTTGCAGATTCAACATCCATAAAAGCATACGTTATAAGTATTAGGATATCTCCAATAGACACTTTATGTGCAGCAGCTCCATTTAAGGTGATTTCACCAGAATTTCGTGGACCTGGAATGACATATGTATCTAAACGTTCGCCATTGGTATTGTTAACCACTTGGATTTTTTCGCCTTGAATGATGTTAGCGGCATCCATTAAATCTTCATCTATAGTAATACTACCAATGTAATCGAGGTCCGCTCCGGTTACTTTTACACGATGAATTTTAGATTTTACGACTTGTATTTGCATGGGTACAAAGGTAATTAATTTAATGCGATATTGTCAATTAATCGAACATCTCTTGCAAAGACTGCAATAAATGCGCGGTAGCTTTTAGTGAGGTTTTTTTGTTGGATGGGTATTAAGGTTTCACTCTCGGAAATCTGAAAGTATTCCAACTCAAATAAAGGATGATTGCTAAACTGGGTTTGCACCCATTTTGAGATGTCTTGTGATGCCTCTGAATTAAATTTATCTTTTACAGAAAGTAGCGTGTTGTAAATCAGAGCGGAGGCCTCGAGTTCTTTGATGGTTAAACGGCTATTTCGTGAGCTCATAGCAAGTCCATTGGATTCGCGTTCAATTGGACAGCCTACAATAGTTACTGCTAATTGAGTGATCTCAACCATTTTTTTGATGATTTGTAATTGCTGAAAATCTTTTTCGCCAAAATAGGCAGTATGAGGTTTTACAACCTCAAATAGCCACTTTACAATCGTTCCAACACCATCAAAATGGCCTGCTCTATATTTGCCTTCCATTTGAGATTCCAAGGTTCCAAAATCAAAAGTAGTGGCCGTCGTTTCTGCTCCATAAACCTCAGCTACAGTTGGTGCAAACACAATTATTCGAGTTTTGGAAAGTGTTTCTAGTAACTTAAGGTCTTCAGTTAATGTGCGTGGGTATTGCTCTAAGTCGCTTGGATTATCAAATTGTGTGGGATTCACAAAAATACTCACAACCACTAAGGAGTTTGCAGCTAAGGCCGCTTTTACTAAGGACAAATGTCCCGCATGTAAAGCCCCCATAGTTGGTACAAAACCCAATGAAAAAGTCGTATGACTTTCAGCAGCAATAAAGGCACTTATTTCGGCGTTTGATGTGTAAACTCGCATTTCGTAAATAATTAACGGAGAGCAAACTTACGGTATTACTGTTAATCTGCATAAAATTTTGTATTTTTGCGTGCTTTTTATTGATAATGCTAAAATTATAGAACATATGAAAGATAAGAGAGTATTGTACGTGTCGTCCGAAGTTGTTCCTTATTTACCTGAAACAGAAATTTCCTCAATGTCGTTTGAAGCCCCTAGAATGGTAAACAAACAAGGCGGGCAAATACGAATATTTATGCCGCGCTATGGAAATATTAATGAACGAAGACATCAACTTCATGAGGTGATTCGTCTTTCGGGAATTAATTTAGTGATCAATGATTTAGACATGCCATTAATCATAAAAGTGGCCTCGATTCCAAAAGAACGTATTCAAGTTTATTTCATAGACAATGAAGAGTATTTTAGTAGAAAAGCCACATTAACTGATGAAAATGGTGACTTATTTAACGATAATGATGAGCGCGCTATATTTTTTGCCAAAGGCGTTATAGAAACTGTGAAAAAACTAAACTGGGCGCCAGATATTATTCATGTTCATGGATGGTTAGCATCATTATTGCCATTATACCTGAAGCAGTATTATAAAGATGAACCTCTCTTCAAAGAGAGTAAAATTGTAACTTCTATCTACGATCAAAGTTTTGACAATACGCTTAATGATGGTATTGTTGATAAAATCAAATTTGATGAAATTGAGGAAACACATATCGATAAGCTAAATACACCTACCTATTCTAACTTAATGAAAGTAGCTGTTGATTTTTCAGACGGTTTGATAAAGGGATCTCAAGAACTCCCAAAAGATCTTGAAGACTATCTTGCCTCTTGCGAAAAACCCGTATTGGACTACCAATACCCAGAAGCTTTTGCAGAAGCATACACTGAATTTTACAATACACAAATCTTAAAACTAGTACCCTAATGAAATATTTTAATTCAGTTTTATTTAAATCAATCTGCGTTTTAGCATTGATTTTTATGAATCAATCCTGCGAAAATGAGTTTTCAGAAATCGGAACTGATATTGTAGGAACCCCAGGTTTCGAAATTAAAAAAAAGACCTACCCCGTTACTACTTACAATAAAAAAATCACTCCATTTCAATCTAATGGTCTAGCTGAAAACCTTTTAGGATATTACTACGATCCTGTTTTTGGCGCAACAACAGTTAATTTTGTCGGACAACTCACCCCTGCTTCGCTAACGCCTAATTTTGGGGAAAATACTGTCCTAGACTCTGTAGTGCTAACAATTCCTTACAATAGCACAGTTTCAACTGAAGATGACACTAGCTATGAGTTGGATTCCTTGTATGGAGGTACTAAATCCGATTCAATAAAGTTATCTATTTTTAGAAATAATTATTACTTGAGAGCATTTGATCCCAGTGGAGATTTAGATGCCACACAAAATTATTATTCAAACGGTTCTTTAGCTCAAGGCGAAACCATAGGAGCTTCCGAACTTGAAGGGCAATTGCTGTATTATAGTGATAACTATTATCCGAAAGCTAATCCTATTGGACTAAAAGAAGTAAATGAAGAGACAGGAGAGTTGGAGGTTACAAGTACAATTCCGCCAAGCTTGAGAATTCCTTTATATGGCAGTTCTTCTGAAAACACAAGTGTTCCTGACAGGTTTTGGGAAGGTCTTATCTTTGCAAAAGAAGAAGATGAAGTCCTTAGTAAAACCAGTAGTTTTTATGAGTACTTTAGAGGTTTATATTTCAAAGTGGAACCTACCGTTACTGAAAATAAAAACTTAGCACAATTAAATTTTTCTTCAGCTAGCTCCAATGTGACACTCTATTATACTTACGACCAAACCACAACGGTAGATGGTGAAGAAAATACTACGAAAGTACAAGGGGAGTATGAAATGACTTTCTCTGGAAACAGAGTGAATATTTTCAAGAATGAGTTTAATACTTCTATATTACAAACCATTGAAGACACTTCAACGGATGCTGAGGGAGATGATTATCTGTATCTAAAAGGTGGTGAAGGCTCTATGGCTATTATTGAATTGTTTTCTGACGATGAAAATGGAACAACCAAAGCCGAACAATTAAATGAATTTAGAGATGTTGACGAAGAAGGTGTAATCACAACAAAACGCTTAATCAATGAAGCCTATTTGGAACTCTTTGTAGAAACAACATTGTCTAATCTCGATAAGCCTAGAAGAGTGTATGTGTATGATATCGCTAACAATCTTCCTGTAGCTGATTTTTTCTTAGACCAAACAACTGAAGCAGCTTCTTCAGATTCTAAATTTACACATTTAGTGCCCTTAACGAAAGAAACTGGTGCTGACGGTGTGGAAGAACAAAAATATAAAATTCGACTAACCGAGCATTTGAATAATATAGTGATGCGAGATTCAACGAATTTTAAACTTGGATTAGTAGTTACCTCCAATGCAGGAGCAGCCAACACAAGAGAATTTCTAAGCCCTACGGATGTTGAGGGTGTGCCAATTGGAACTGTACTAACTCCAAAAAGTATTGTCTTGCACGGAAACAACTCTCCTGATGCAGCTAAAAGTGTAAAATTCAATATTTACTATACCGAACCTAACAACTAAGACCAGATGTGTGGAATTGTAGGATATATAGGTCACCGTGAGGCCTATCCAGTGATACTAAAAGGGCTGCAACGCCTTGAATACAGAGGATACGATAGTGCAGGAATTGCTCTATATGACGGTTCAGAAATTACACTCTGTAAAACCAAAGGCAAAGTTGCAGACTTAGAACATAAATTTTCGGAAACCAACAGTTCCAAAGGTCGCTTAGGCATTGGACATACACGTTGGGCAACCCACGGCGTACCAAATGATGTAAATTCGCATCCTCATTTTTCTAATTCTGGAGATTTAGTCATTATCCATAATGGTATTATTGAGAACTATGGCGCTCTAAAAGAAGAACTCATAAAAAGAGGTTACGTTTTTTCTTCTGATACTGATACTGAAGTCTTAGTGAACTTAATAGAAGACATTCAAAAAAACAATAATTTAAAACTGGGGAAGGCCGTGCAAGTAGCACTCAACCAAGTTGTGGGTGCCTATGCCATTGCGGTATTTGATATTAAAAAACCTAACGAGATTGTAGTGGCACGTCTTGGCAGCCCTCTAGCGATTGGAGTTGGAGACAATGAGTTTTTTATTGCTAGTGATGCCTCTCCATTTATTGAATATACCAACAATGCCATATATTTAGAAGACGAAGAAATGGCTGTGGTTCGTTTAAACAAGGCAATAAAAATTCGAAGTATTAAGGACGATAAAATCGTAAGTCCATACGTTCAAGAACTAAAGATTAACCTTGAGCAAATCGAAAAAGGAGGGTATGATCATTTTATGCTTAAAGAAATTTTTGAGCAACCAAATGCGATTAAAGATACTTATAGAGGACGTTTATTGATCGACGAAGGTATTGTCAAAATGGCCGGCGTAGAAGATAATATGGGCAAGTTTTTGAACGCCAACCGTATTATCATCATCGCTTGTGGCACTTCATGGCATGCAGGTTTAGTTGCAGAATATATTATTGAAGATTTAGTACGGATTCCTGTAGAAGTCGAATATGCCTCTGAATTTCGATATCGAAACCCTGTAATTAATGAAAAAGACGTAGTTATTGCCATTTCTCAATCTGGTGAAACAGCAGACACACTGGCTGCAATAAAACTCGCAAAAGAAAAAGGCGCATTTGTATTTGGCGTTTGTAATGTGGTTGGCTCTTCCATTTCTAGAGAATCCCATGCAGGGGCATATACCCATGCAGGACCTGAAATTGGCGTAGCTTCTACCAAAGCATTTACTACACAAATTACTGTTTTGACGCTCATAGCCTTACGATTGGCAAAAGCAAAAGGCACCATGTCAAGCTCCGATTTTAGAAGACACCTTGTAGAATTGGAAACCATTCCTGAAAAAGTAGAAGCAACATTAAAATCTGATGAGCTAGCAAAAGACATTGCAGCTATATATAAAGACGCTAAAAACTTTTTATATTTAGGACGAGGCTTTAATTTTCCAGTAGCTCTAGAAGGTGCTTTGAAACTTAAAGAAATCTCATATATTCATGCCGAGGGCTATCCCGCTGCTGAAATGAAGCACGGCCCTATTGCGCTTATCGATGAAAATATGCCCATCGCAGTCATTGCAACAAAATATGGCCATTATGAAAAAGTAGTCAGCAACATCCAAGAAATTAAATCTAGAAAGGGTAAAATAATAGCAATAGTTAACAAAGGGGATACACAGGTCAGAGATATTGCTGACCATGTCATCGAAATCCCTGAAACTATAGAATCGCTTTCACCCCTACTGACAACCATTCCTTTACAATTACTGTCGTATCATATTGCTGTGCTGTTGGATAGAAATGTAGATCAACCTCGTAATCTTGCTAAATCGGTCACAGTAGAGTAATTTTAGTTAGCGCTATATTTACTCTAATTAGGTTTTAGTGCAGCTGGATCAAGTCACAAAGTCACAAAGAGGGCATTTATTAAAAACAATACGCCTAGCAAGGTTGAAAACAATACCAATCAGAGGAAACTCTCCTAAACAAACTAAATTTAGGTGCAATTAGCTCTAATATCCTGTTTTAAAGGGGTTTACGATTATCAAATCATTAAATTTGAGGGGTTATAATTTAGCGATTAATAATATTTCTATCAAAATTTAAGAATTATTAAGTTTTTAATCCTTAATTTTGATATTACTATAACCATACGATATTAAACAATTTAATTTATGAAAACAATTTTAAAGACTTTAGTCTTACTTTTCAGTGTTGCGTCATTTGCACAAACAACAGTGAAAGGAACTGTAAATGATAACAGTGGACTACCATTACCAGGCGCCAACATTATTGTAGTTGGAACATCAACAGGAGTTGTGACAGACTTTGATGGGAACTTTACTTTAAATGTTAATCAAAATCCGCCTTTTTCTATTCAAGTGAGTAGTGTCGGATTTGAAACAATTTCTCAAGAGATTTCTCAAAACAATGAAACTGTCGCAATTGTACTTAACGAAGGCAGCTTCCTTGATGAGGTTATTATTTCTGCATCACGAACACCAGAACGTATTTTTGAATCTCCTGTAACGGTGGAACGTTTTGGAATTAAAGATATTAAGACTTCTGCGTCTGCCGATTTTTATGGCGGTTTAGAAAACTTAAAAGGCGTAGATGTGAACACCAACAGTTTAACATTTCGTTCTGTAAATACGCGTGGTTTTGCAACCTTTGCAAACAACCGTTTTATGCAGCTCGTAGATGGTATGGACAATTCAACGCCAGCACTTAACTTCCCTATTGGAAACTTAGTGGGAATGATTGAAACTGATGTGCAAAGCGTAGAATTACTTCCTGGAGCATCATCTGCATTATATGGTGCCAATGCTTTTAACGGGATTCTATTTATGACTAGTAAAAACCCTTTCGATTCTGATGGGATCAGTACAAGTCTGAAAAGAGGAATTACCTCTCAAGAATCTGCTGGAGATAATACTTATACCGATTTTGGAATCCGTGTAGCGCATAAATTCAGTGAAAAGTTTGCAGCTAAAGTCAACTTTGGATGGCTTAAAGGAACCGACTGGGCTGCAACAAGTGAAGTTGATAGCGATAGGATTGGCGGTACAAGAGCCACCAACTTAAACTACAACGGAATTAACGTCTATGGAGATGAAGTTTCTACAGGAATCAAAGAAGTGGCTGTAGCTCTAGAAGCTATGGGCATATTACCTTCAGGAGCGAATGCATTAGTTCCTAACGTTGCTGTTAGTAGAACAGGTTATAACGAAAGAGATTTAACAAACTACAATGCTGAAAGCATCAAAGCAGATTGGGGTCTTTACTACAGACCTTTTGAAAACGACTTTGAAATTTCATATGTTGGTAAAGTAGGAACAGGTTCTACCATATTCCAAGGAATCAACCGTTATGCGATTAACAACTTTTTTCAAGAACAACACAAACTAGAAGTTAAAAATGATAATTTTTATGCTAGAGGCTATGTTGTTTCGGATAGTGCAGGAGATTCTTATGATATGGTCTTTACAGGAATTAACATAAACAGAGCATGGAAAGACGATGTAACTTGGTTTGGTGAATATACTGGAACTTATGTACAGTCAACTCTAGGAGGTGCTACAGATGCACAAGCACATGCCAATGCAAGAGCTGTTGCTGATTCAGGGCGATATTTGCCAGGTTCACCTGAGTTTCAAGGCGCTTTCAATAAAAGTATTAACGACCCAGATTTAACGACGGGGTCTAAATTTCAGGATGCATCTAAATATTACCATGCTGATGGAAATTATAACTTTGGTCATTTGACAGATGTTGTAGAAATTCAAGTTGGTGGATCTTTTAGACAATACAGCCTAAATTCTGATGGTACAATTTATACCGATAGTGGAGCACCAATTGAGTACTCTGAATTTGGAGCTTACACACAACTTCAAAAAGAACTCGAATTGAGCGCAGATACAAAATTGAAACTTACAGGATCTGTTCGTTATGATAAATCCGAATTTTTTGATGGGTTCTTTTCCCCTAGATTGTCTGCAGGTTTAACACTAAACAGAAATCATAATATTAGAGTTTCTGGGCAAACAGGATTTAGAAATCCAACTACACAAGATTTATTTATTGGACTTGATGCAGGACGTGCCTTACTTGTAGGGTCTGCACCAGACAACTTAGATCGTTATTCAAATGTATTTGATATTTCTCAAACAGGGCAAGCTGCTTTTGGACAACCAAGCTCAATCACTCAAACAGGTTCCGCTGCATACAACAACTCTTATACAGCTACTTCAGTAGGAATGTTAGGAGTTACTGGAAACCCAGCTGATTTAGTAGTTGCAAATCCAGATGTGGTTAAGCCAGAACAAGTAACGGCTTTTGAAGTTGGATACCGAGGTAAATTTGAGAACTTAATTGTTGACTTTAGCGCATATCACAATACTTATAAAGATTTCATCTCTACTGAAATTGTAGTCGCACCTTTATATGGTGTTGCTGGTGACGGTGGACTTTCAGTGGCTGCTATTGCCAATGGCGATTATACAGCTTATAGCGCATACACTAACTCTAGAGCAGGGATTACATCCTATGGAGCATCTATTGGATTGTCTACAAAAGTGTTTGGCGATTTTGATTTAAGCGGTAGTTATACCTATGCTAAAATGGAAGAAGATAAAAACTTTCCTGATTTTAATACAAACTTTAATACACCAGAACATAAATTCAAGGCCTCTTTTGGAAATACTGCCTTATTTGAAAACTTTGGATTTAACGTATCGTACAGATTTAGTGACGATTATTTCTGGGAAGCTTCTTTTGGAAATGGTGTCGTAGAAGAATTTCAAACAGTAGATGCACAAATTAACTATTCTGTTCCAAGTATAAAATCAACGTTCAAAGCAGGTGCTACTAATTTATTAGGAACTGAATACAATACAGCATTCGGAACTGGATTCATTGGATCTATGTATTTCTTATCATGGACTATTAACAACTAATCATTAAAATTATGAAACATATTAAATATATATTACTTAGTGCTGTAGTTCTTGGATTTACAGCATGTAATGACGTAGAAGACGTCCTTGAAGCCAACGGCGTAAGCGTCGAAACTACAACGCTTCCAGAATTAAATGCAGGTGACCTAGACTTCTCTAACTATATAGCTGTTGGACCTTCTTTTAGTGCAGGAGTTTCAGATGGAACCCTATTCTTAGCAAGTCAAGAAAATTCTTGGCCAAATATTATGTCTAAAGAATTTGCAAAAGCCGGAGGTGGGGAATTTAAACAACCTACCATGGATGATAACTTTGGAGGTCTTGCCTTTGGAGGGACTCGAATTGTAGGACCAAGACTTGTTTTTAATGGCGCAGGACCAGCTCCATTGGAGTCTGTGGTTGGGCCAGTAACCGTTCAAACAGATATTTTAAATAATCCAGCAGGACCTTTCAATAATTTAGGTGTGCCTGGCGCAAGAAGTTTTCATTTTGTAGCATCAGGATATGGAAACGTTACGAATGTCTCTACAGGACTTGCAAATCCCTACGCTACACGCCTTACGGGTAATACTCCAGACGCCTCTATAATTGAACTCGCTGCTTCTCAAAACCCATCCTTTTTCACTTTATCTCTATTTGGAGGAAATGATGTTTTAGGATATGCTACAGGTGGGGCTGATCAGGCTGAAGATCAAATTACATCTTTAGCAACTTTTGAAGGTGCACTTAATGTTGCGTTAACAGCATTAACTGCAAATGGAGCAGAAGGCGTTGTGTCTGGAACTCCCCATGTTACAGATTTACCATATTTTACTACAGTACCCCATAACCCTGTTCCATTAGATGGTGATACAGCTGCTGTGGTTAATGGAGCATATGCCCCATACAACGCAGGAATTCAAGGCGCTTTAGCTGCATTGACTGGAACTGGATTATTCACTGCCGAAGAAGCAGAACAAAGAACAATTTCATTTGAAGCAGGTCAAAATGCTGTTGTGATTATTGATGAAGATCTTACAGATTTAGGCGCAATTAACCCTGCATTTGCTGCTTTACCAAAACTCAGACAAGCAACTGCAGCAGATTTATTGGTGCTCACAAGTGCATCTTTCATAGGGACATTGGCAGATCCAAATAATCCCACTTCAATAAATGGAGTTGCCGTACCTCTAGCTGATAAATGGGTAGTTACTGCAACTGAATTAGAAGAAATTATTGATGCAACTGACGCTATGAATGCGAGCGTAAAAGCCGCAGCTGAGAGTTTTGGAATTGCTTATGTGGACTTACAAGCAATTTTGACTCAAGCGTCAACTGGCGGGATCACATTTGATGCTTACACATTAGACACAAGTCTAGTTACTGGTGGCTTGGTAAGTTTAGATGGTGTTCATCTCACAGCAAGAGGTTATGCCTATATGGCTAACTCTTTCCTAACAGCTATCGATACGCATTATGGATCTAATTTCGTAGCTTCAGGAAATGTTGCCAAAGCAGGTGATTATCCAACAAATTACTCCCCAATGTTACAATAATTATTTCTGAATATAAAAATCATAAAAAACCCAGAGCAATGCTCTGGGTTTTTTAATTTTATTCTATATCTTTGCAGCGCGAAAACCCAGTGTTTTCGCTTCATTTTAGCTAAAAATAAAAAATAACAAAAGTAATGTCAAAAGTTACAGGTAAAGTTGCTCAAATTGTAGGTCCAGTGATCGATGTCGAATTCGTAGCTGGAGCGGATCTTCCGAAAATTTACGATTCCTTAGAAATTAATCGACCTGATGGTTCAATTTTAGTTCTTGAAGTTCAATCTCATATTGGTGAAAATTCCGTGCGAACCATCGCTATGGATTCTTCTGATGGATTGAGTCGTGGAACTGATGTCAATGTGACTGGCGCACCAATTCAAGTACCTGTTGGAGAAGATGTCTATGGCCGTTTATTTAATGTGATTGGGGATGCTATCGATGGCTTAGGTGATTTACCTAAATCTGGATCAGCTGGATTACCAATCCACAGACAAGCTCCAAAATTTGAAGACCTGTCCACTTCTACTGAAGTTTTGTTTACAGGAATCAAAGTGATCGATTTAATTGAACCGTATGCAAAAGGTGGTAAAATTGGATTATTTGGTGGTGCTGGAGTAGGTAAAACGGTACTTATACAAGAACTAATTAACAATATTGCCAAAGGTCATGGTGGTCTTTCGGTATTTGCCGGAGTTGGAGAGCGTACGCGTGAAGGAAATGATTTACTTCGTGAAATGTTGGAGTCTGGTATTATAAAATATGGAGATGACTTTATGCACTCTATGGAAGACGGTGGATGGGATCTTAAAAAGGTTGATAAATCAATCATGAAAGAATCCAAAGCAACTTTCGTATTTGGACAAATGAATGAACCTCCTGGAGCACGTGCACGTGTCGCCTTATCTGGATTAACTATTGCAGAATACTTTCGTGATGGTGCTGGAGACGGTCAAGGAAAAGATGTATTATTCTTTGTGGATAATATTTTCCGATTTACACAAGCCGGCTCAGAAGTGTCAGCACTTTTAGGACGAATGCCATCTGCAGTAGGATATCAGCCTACATTAGCCACTGAAATGGGTGCTATGCAAGAGCGTATTACATCTACAAAGAAAGGATCCATTACTTCTGTACAAGCAGTTTACGTACCTGCAGATGATTTAACAGATCCTGCACCAGCAACAACATTTGCTCACTTAGATGCTACTACCGTATTATCGCGTAAAATTGCAGAACTTGGTATCTATCCAGCGGTAGATCCTTTAGATTCTACATCAAGAATTTTGACCGCAGATATTTTAGGTGATGAACATTATAATTGTGCGCAACGTGTAAAAGAACTTTTACAACGCTATAAAGAATTACAAGATATCATCGCGATTCTTGGAATGGAAGAACTTTCTGAAGAAGATAAATTAGCTGTTGGACGTGCTCGTCGTGTACAACGTTTCCTATCACAACCATTCCATGTTGCTGAGCAATTTACAGGCCTCAAAGGCGTGTTGGTTGATATTAAAGAAACCATCAAAGGATTTAATATGATTATGGATGGTGAATTAGATCGTCTTCCAGAAGCAGCCTTTAACCTTAAAGGAACCATTGAAGAAGCGATTGAAGCGGGAGATAAAATGTTAGCAGAAGCCTAAAAATAAACTATGTATTTAGAAATTATAACTCCAGAAGCAACCATATTTAAAGGGGATGTAGACAGTGTCTCTGTTCCTGGTGTCAATGGTGATTTTGAAATGCTAAATAACCACGCGCCTATTGTATCTGTCCTTAAGGAGGGTGTTGTGAAAATTGTTGGTAATATTACCCTCGATGATTCGAACAAAGCATACTTTGAACAAAAAGGTAACAGCTATTTATATACTATTGATTCTGGTGCGATTGAAATGAACGCTAATAAAATTATTGTGTTAGCCGACTAACACTAGTTAATTCTATAAAATTGAAAGCTCAAACATCTGTTTGAGCTTTTTTTATTTCCCCGGAAAGTTAGATTTGCGTTTTTCTAAAAATGCCGTCGTGCCTTCAATGAAATCTTCCGTGTCAAAGCATTTTCCAAACTCAGAAATTTCAACGTCATAGCCATTTACGCCGTCCATATAATTCGCATTAACAGCTCTAATAGCAGCAGCAATTGCTAAAGATGAATTTGATTTGATTTGATCTGCTAAGGTATAGCACTTTGGCAATAGCTCTTCTTGTGGCACAACATAATTTACGAGCCCGTATGCAAGCGCTTTTGGTGCATCAATCATATTGGCCGTCATAATCAGTTCTAACGCTCTTCCCTTTCCCACAAGCTGCGCCAAGCGTTGGGTTCCGCCATAGCCAGGAATCAATCCTAAAGATACTTCTGGCAAGCCCATAAGCGCATTTGAACTGGCAACTCTAAAGTGCGCAGACAATGCCAATTCCAAACCGCCACCAAGAGCGTAGCCATTGACAGCTGCAATAACTGGCGTGGAAAAATTTTCGATCATATCAAATAGCAACTCCTGGCCTTGTTTAGCTAATGACCGCCCTTCTTCTTCTTCGAAATGGGCAAACTCACTAATATCAGCGCCCGCTACAAAAGCCTTTTCTCCGCTACCCGTCAGTACGATGACTTTAGTTTCAAAATCGAGGTCTGCAGCTTTGAATGCTGAGTGAAGCTCAAAAATAGTTGCAGAATTTAAAGCGTTTAACTTCGTTGGTCTATTGATTGTAATGGTGGTGATTCCATTACTGAAATCGCTTAAAATAGTATTATACTTCATCTGGAAATTGTTTTGGAAAACGCACAGTAAATTGACTTCCTTTATCAATTATAGAGGTAAATTCAATACTACCGTTATAGGTTTCAATAATATTTTTGATCATCGGCAAGCCCAGTCCCATGCCGCTAGTTTTAGTGGTGAACTTAGGTTCGAAAATTTTATCTTCAATAGTTTTCGTTATTCCACATCCATTATCTTTGACGGTGATCACAACATCAGTTGATTCTGAAAAAAGTTGAACACTAATCTGTGGTGTGCGCTCCTCTGGAATCGATTGAACAGCGTTCTTAACTAAGTTTGTGATGATTCTTATCAGTTGTGAACGGTCAAAATTTGCAATAATTTCAGGTTCTTTAGCGCTAAATTTAATGTCATTTTCCGTGAAAATTTCTAAAGCTAACTCTACAACCTCAACAACATTTAGAAACTCAAGTTTTTGAGCTGGCATTTTGGCAAAATTAGAAAACGCTGATGCTATGGAACTCATCGTATCAATTTGCTGAATTAGGGTTTTCGTGTACTCCTCAACCTTTTTGTGAATTTGAGGGTCTTGAGGGTCAAATTTATGCTGAAAACTTTGCACACTAAGACGTATGGGTGTTAATGGATTTTTGATTTCATGGGCGACTTGTTTTGCCATTTCGCGCCAAGCTTGCTCGCGCTCGCTTGCGGCGAGTTTTTTAGCGCTTTCCTCCAATTCATCAATCATACTATTATACGACTCTACTAAAGCTGAAACTTCTAAGCTTGCCCCTGCAAGTTCAATTTTTTGGTTGCTTTTTTCTAATCGAGTGCCTTTCATTTTGTCCCGGATGGTCTGAAGTGATTTGGTGATATATTTAGACACAAAATACGCGAACGCTATAGCGACTAAAATCATGATTAAATAGGCATAACTTAAACGAATTAGAAACTCTTTAAGTTCACCATAATTCAGAGAATCGTCGTCAAAATAAGGAACATTTAGCACCCCTAAAGGTTTGGCTTTTTCATCTGTGAATATTAAATATGAAGACCTGTAATCGCCACCGAGTCGTTTGATTTTTTCAACAAAACGTTTGGACACGCTTTGATTAACTTTGTTTAAAATTTCTGTAGAAAGCGAAGGTTCAGTTGCTGTATTGGCAAAATTAGGCTTTGACATTTTAATCAAATTCCCTTCTAAATCATAGAGATTGAAGCTAACATTATGGATGTTGGCAATCTCATAGATTTTATCTTTAAAAATTAGGGAAAGATTGTCTGTGTTAACTTCCCACGTTGTTTCTTTTAAAACATAATCTATACTGGAAAGTAATTGTGATTCCTTCCGTTCTAATCGCAATTGATGATACTCTTGAGACTGCTCGTTATATTGATAAATAGTCACACCCGCAATGAGAATGGAAGCCAGTACGACCAACATAATCATATAAATAAAAATACGAGAACTTAAAGACAACTTGCGCTTTGGCATAGAAATAGACTTTTGTTAAATATAGAAAAAATATCTAGCACTGGACTCCATCTGCTAATCGGAACGGGTTCGTTTATATAATTTAATCCCCAACATCAAAAGAAGAGCCAACCCAATCAGACCTACCATCCCATATGCCATATTAAGCGTGCTTTTTAATAATACCAAAAACACCACCGCAAAAAGAATAAGGGTAGCCCCTTCATTCCAAATTCGCATAAAGTTGGATGTATAGTTAATTTGATCGTTTTGAAGCTGCTTGAAAATAAGATGTGTTTTGATGTGATACGCAATTAACAGAACTACAAACCCTAATTTTGCATGCATCCAAGATTGCTCAAACCAGTAAGGCGCTAAGGCTAAAAGCCAAATCCCAAATAGTAGCGCCAAGATAGCAGACGGCCATGTTATAATATACCACAACCGTTTAGCCATAAGCTTTAGTTGGGTTGCTAAAATCTCTTTTTCTGGAGATGATTTTAATGCCGCCTCTATATGGTAAATAAAAATACGCGGGATATAAAACAAGCCTGCGAACCATGTGATTACAAAAATTAAATGAAGCGATTTGATGTAGTTATAATACTCCATAATTATGATTTTGAAATTAATTTAGTTGATACTTCTCTATACAAAATAAATGCGGTGACCAAAGTAGAGAGTACATCTGACACGGGAAATGCCATCCATACCCCTAACTCGCCATACCATAAAGGTAATATAAAAATAAGAGGAATAAAGAAAAATCCTTGTCGAGATAACGTTAACAACAAAGCTGGAACGGCTTTTCCAACAGCTTGGAAATAGGCTGATCCAATCAGTTGAATCGCAATAATTGGCGTTGCTGCAAACACCCAGCGCATTGCTGTGGGTGTTTTTTCGATAACTAAAGGGTCTGTTGTAAACATCCGCGTAATTAGTTCTGGGAACCCAATCAGCATTATAAAAACAATAGACGCCATTGCCATGGAATAGATAATTGCAATTCGAATAGTGTGTTTAACGCGGTCATAATTTTGTGCGCCATAATTATAGCCTGCTATGGGGACAAATCCTTGAGTAATTCCAAAAATTGGAAACAATGCAAACATCAACATTCGGGAAACAATTGCATAGGATGTCACTGAGGTTTCTCCGCCAAAATCAAATAAAATATTATTCATTAAGAGGTAAGTTATACTCACAATTGCCTGTCTTGAGAGTGTGACTAGGCCTAAGTTGCTAATTTCTGAAACAATAGATTTTTGCAATATGAAGTGTGGCCACGAAATTTTCATTTCGGAGTTTTTCGAAATAAAAAACCAAAAAATAAAGATGAAACAAAGCAAGTATGATCCAGTTGTCGCCCATGCAGCACCCATCATCCCGAGGTCCAGAATATTTATTAAAAGAACGTCTAAAAGAAGGTTCGAAACCGATGGAATCATCATTGCATACATGGCAAATTTTGGTTTGCCTTCGGCACGAATTACTGTGTTGCCCATCATTGAAAGTGCGAGAAAAGGAACGCCATATAATACGATCCTGTAGTATGTTTTTGCAGGTTCAAAAATGCTGCCTTTACCTCCAAATGTTGGAATAATTCCATCAATATAATACAGTCCAAAAAACACGAGAACAACCGTTAATAAGATGGTCATTGTAATTTGATTTCCAAATGTTTTTAAGGCTTTTGGAACTGCTTTAGCGCCCAAAGCTCTGGATATAATAGAGGAGCCTCCGATTCCAATAGACATCCCTAGTGCAGCAATAAAAAATGAAACAGGCAACACCACATTTATGGCCGCAATCGCTTGTGATCCAATCCAATGCCCCACAAAAATAGTGTCCACTAAAATATTTAGCGACATGACTAAAATCCCAATAGAGGCGGGAACTGCCTGCTTGATTAATAGTTTTCCAATGGTCTGCGTACCAAAATCGTGGGATGTGGATTTAATCATTTAGTATCTGTTATTTGGAAGCCCATGCTGTAACCCATTTTGCAAGAAGCGATACCCAAGCCGGGTCATCGTTCAAACAAGGGATTGTTGTGAACTCTTTTCCGCCAACTTCATGAAATATTTCTTCGCCTTCCATCGCAATTTCTTCTAGAGTTTCTAGGCAATCACTCACAAAAGCAGGTGTGGCAATAGCCATTGATTTTGTCCCTTCTTTCCCTAAACGTTCGATCGTTCGATCGGTATAAGGTTGTAACCATGGGTCAAATCCTAAACGCGATTGAAATGAGGTCGAATATACCCCATCCTCAAGTCCTAATTCTTCACCTACCAAACGGGTAACTTCGAGGCATTGGTGTTTGTAACAATAGGTATGGGCTTCGGAAGGCGTGATACAACACGATTTATCAATCTTACAATGGGATTTGGTAATGTCACTTTTTCGAATGTGTCGCTCAGGAATACCATGATACGAAAACAATAAATGTTCGTATGTTTTTCCTTCTAAGGATTTCTTTATCGTATTTGATAAAACCTTAATATACTCGGGATTATTGTAGAATGGTGGTAAGTCCGATAAGGTTAATTGCGGGAAATGTGCATCTCTTAATTCTTTGGCGAGCACCAAAATTGTTTCGGTTGTAGCCATTGCATATTGTGGATACAAAGGCACAATTAACACCTCGTCAACACCTTGATCTACGAGTTGTTGAAATCCATTTTTTATGGTCATACTGCCATAACGCATGGCGAGTGCGGTCGGTATTTCGACTTCTTGTTTTAATTTGTGTTCTAGACGTTCTGATAAAACAATAAGGGGAGAGCCTTCTTCCCACCATATTTTCTTATAGGCTTTTGCAGAAATTTTTGGACGTGTATTTAGAATAATTCCTTTTACTAAAAGTGTTCGTGCCCATAAAGGCACATCAATAACACGTTCGTCCATCAAAAATTCGCCTAGATATTTTTTCACATCTTTTGGTGTGGGACTATCTGGAGATCCCAGGTTTACTAATAAAACGCCTTTCATCTGTTTATTCTTTTTGTGCTGACTCACGCCGTTTGTTATTAATCATTTTTTGGGGTGATTAATCGCGTACTTGCGCGGTTCATATTGGTTAATTAAGAGATTGAATATATTTTTTGGGAGTAGTCCCATATTGTTTTTTAAATGCTGAAATAAAATGACTAGCGGTACTGTAGCCAACTTTTAGCCCGACTTCATTAACGTTGTGTGCCCCTGATTCTAAAAGTTTTCTGGCGACTTCCATTTTGTAATCGAATAAAAAGCCATAAACAGTAGTGCCGTAAATTTGTTTAAACCCTTCCTTTAATTTTTTTAAACTTAAATCAATTTCGAGCGCTAAGGCTGTAAGACTAGGTGGCTCAGAAAGTCGTTTAATAATGATGTCTTTTGCTTTCCGAATCTTAACCACATTTGAATCATCAACTAAAAAAGGACATTGCTCTATATTAGCGTCTTCTCCACGATTAAAATATAAACTTAAAAGCTCATACGCTTTCCCTTTAAAATACAAAGACTTGATTGAAGAGTTTAAATTATAATTGATAAGTTGATTTAAGACAATCGCCATCGAAGGAGAGATGTGTCCATCATTATAGTATTTTTTATCTTGATTACCATCACTTAAAAACGTAATGTAATCGGCTTCATGAGAGAATAAACCATGAAATTTTTTAATGGAGATTAATACCGAAACCACCCATGATGTTGGATCAACTTCTAAATGAATCGGTAAGTCGCGTTGAGGGTTGTACAACAATAATGAGTTTTCATCAGAAATATTAAGGCTATAGGTGCCGTTATTAAATACAAACTTACACTGGCCTTTCAGGCAAAAATGAAATTGAATAAAAGAGCTATCTATTTCCTTTTCAAGGAGTTGAACTTCAGTTGTTTCATTTTGATGCGTCATAACCAAAAACCCTTTCTCAATTACCGTTTCTAAAAAAGATCCTTGAGCGCTATTTTTTTGGCTTGATGGCACACTTTGTAAGTCGTCTTTATTTAGATTCATTATAAATAAAAATTATAGGGTTATGCCTTTTTTAATCTGCAAAAATAAAATTTTAAACAAAAATAGTTAAATAATCTGTGTAAACCTCTAAACGACAAATAAAGTTCTTCTAGCGTTACTTTTTACAAATCAAAGCGGTTATTTTTGTGCCATTAAATTTCCAAAAACAGTAATGGAGCAATTCAACAACTCTGAAAAAACCTATTTCTATGTCATTGGCCTAAGCTACAAAAAAGCAGATGCCAAAATGCGTGGAGAATTTAGCCTAGACCAAACATCTAGAGCTAATTTAATGGTGCAAGCCAAAGCCAGTGGCATTGAGAGTTTAGTTGCGACCTCAACCTGTAACCGAACCGAAATTTATGGTTTTGCCAGACATCCTTTTGAGCTTATAAAATTACTTTGCGACAACACTCAGGGTACTGTAGAGGATTTTCAAACAGTGGCGTATGTGTATAAAAACAGTGACGCTATTCAGCACATGTTTAAAGTAGGTGCAGGGTTAGACAGTCAAATTTTGGGCGATTTTGAAATTATAAGTCAACTAAAATTAAGTGCTAAAATTTCTAAGAAGCACCAATTGCTGAACGCATACTTGGAGCGTCTAATTAACGCGGTTATTCAAGCAAGCAAACGCATAAAGACAGAAACAGAATTATCTTCTGGGGCAACTTCGGTGTCTTTTGCCTCTGTACATTATATCAAAAAAACGGTAAAAGCTATTTCTACAAAAAACATTTTACTTTTTGGAACAGGTAAAATTGGACGAAATACTTGCGAAAACCTTATAAAGCATACCAAAAACGAACATATTACGCTTATCAACCGCACACGGGATAGAGCAGATAAAATTGCAGGGAAATTTAAACTTCTGGTTAAGGATTATAGCCAGCTTCAAGAAGAAATTGGAAACGCCGATATTTTAATTGTTGCTACTGGAGCACAAAATCCAACAATCGACAAATTCCTGATTCAAAATAAAAAACCACTACTGATTCTTGATTTATCGATCCCTAAAAATGTGGATGAAAACGTCAAAGAATTACCAATGGTCTCTTTGGTTCATTTGGATCATTTATCGCAAATGACCGATGAAACTTTAGAAAAAAGAAAACAATTTATTCCTGTTGCCGAAGGCATTATTGAAGAAATAAAAACAGAGTTTGAAGCTTGGGTAGATAATCGAAAATTTGCACCTACTATTAAAGCATTGAAAGAAAAACTACACCTTTTTGCTACTGCTGAAGTGGATACTCACCGCAAAAAAATAAACGAATTTAATGAAGCTCAAGCTGAATTAATCAGTGCCAGTTTAGTTCAAAAAATAACCAATCACTTTGCACACCATTTGAAAGACGAAACGATCTCAACGAATGATAGTCTCGAACTCATTAAAAAGGTGTTCCAATTAGAGTCCAAAAAACATGTCTAAACTTATTCGAATCGGTACCCGCGATAGTGCTCTTGCTCTTTGGCAGGCCAAAACCGTACAGTCTCAACTCCAGCACCTAGGGCATGAAACAGTATTAGTTCCCGTAAAATCTACAGGAGATTTAGTTTTAAATAAACCCATTTATGAACTCGGTATTACTGGTGTCTTCACACGAACTCTAGATATTGCTTTGCTCAATGAAGAAATAGATATTGCAGTGCATTCCTTAAAAGATGTGCCAACAGTAATGCCAGAAGGTGTCGTTCAAGCTGCCGTCTTGAAACGCGGTAATATTAGAGATACTTTGGTCTTTAAAACCAATGAAGAGTTTTTGGCACAGAAAAATGCCGTGATTGCCACTGGAAGTTTACGTCGAAAAGCACAATGGCTCAACCGCTACCCTACACACAGTATTGTGGGGTTAAGAGGCAATGTAAATACCCGGCTCGAAAAATTAGAACACAACAATTGGAATGGTGCCATTTTTGCGGCTGCAGGCTTAGGACGCCTTGGACTCACTCCAGAAGACGCTGTGAATTTAGAATGGATGGTTCCAGCTCCAGCTCAAGGCGCGGTAATGATTGCAAGTCTCAAATCTAACACCGAAGCTATCGAAGCATGTGCACCCCTAAATCACGAAGAAACAGAGATTTCTACACGAATTGAGCGTGAATTTTTAAACAAATTAGAGGGAGGTTGTAGCGCTCCTATTGGAGCACTTGCCTATGTAAAAGAGGAAGAAGTCCATTTTCATGGCATTGTTTTAAGTCCAGACGGCACTAAAAAAATTGAAGTCAAACGCACCGCCAAACTTGGAGAACACCACAAACTTGTCGATGAGTGCGTAGAGTTTGTTCTGAGTCGAGGTGGTAAAACACTTATTGGCACTACTGCAAAAATTGAGGTTGCCACAACCATATTTTCATCTAAACTGTTAAGCCCAGGTCAAAAAGATTTGTTCAATAACAGCCTCAAAGTAGAGAGCTCTGACTTTGTTAAAACCTCAGCAAATAGAATCAAACCTGCACTTTTAAAGGCAGCGCATAAAAATGTTGTCATTACGAGCAAAAATGGTGTTGACGCGATCTTAAATAATTGCCCCGTTGAAGATCTAAATTTTGAAACGATTTATTGTGTTGGCAGACGAACCAAACGCCTTATCGAACAAAAAATAGGCCCTGTTAAGCATTCCGAAAAAAATGCTAAAGCATTAGCCAATTATTTAGTAGAATACATTGAAGGTGCCGAAGTGACCTATTTTTGCAGTGCTATTCGCATGGATGATTTACCTACTGTTTTAAAAGAAAACAACATCAATGTAAAAGAAATTGAAGCCTATAGCACCAAGCTAGAAGCACCTAAATTAGAAAATACTATTGAGGGGGTTATGTTTTATAGCCCTTCAACTGTTCAAAGTTTTTTACAAAAAAATACGCCGGACTGTATCGCCTATTGCATCGGAGAAAGTACGGCTAGAGAAGCAAAAAAATATTTTAAAGATGTGCGCGTTGCGAAAATTCCTACTGTAGAAAGTGTCATCGAACTTGTGAATCAAAATTATATTTAACCGTTATGATCAAAAACGATTTATTTTTAAAAGCACTTAAAGGAGAAACTGTTGAACGCCCTCCAGTATGGATGATGCGTCAAGCAGGGCGTTATTTGCCAGAGTTCATCGCTATTCGAGAAAAATACGATTTTTTCACACGTTGCAGAACACCTGAACTGGCGAGTGAAATAACCGTTCAACCCATTCGACGCTATGGAATGGACGCTGCCATTTTGTTTTGTGATATTTTGGTGATCCCTCAGGCCATGAATATTGAGGTACAAATGAAACCTAATTTTGGACCGTATTTACCAAACCCTGTGCGCACACAAAAGGACGTTGACAATGTTATTGTGCCCGATGTGACTGTAGAATTGGACTATGTTTATCAAGCCATCAAAGCCACAAAAGAATTATTAAATGACGATATTCCACTCATTGGTTTCGCAGGATCGCCATGGACTATTTTGTGTTATTGTGTGCAAGGTCAAGGCAGTAAAAACTTTGATAAAGCCAAAGAATTTTGTTTTACAAACCCAATAGCGGCACACCAATTATTGCAAAAAATTACAGATACTACTATTGCCTATCTTAAAGAAAAAGTAAAGGCCGGAGTGAATGCTGTTCAAATATTTGATTCTTGGGGTGGGATGTTATCGCCAACAGATTATCAAGAATTTTCTTGGCAATATATCAATCAAATTATAGAGGCCTTAAAAGACGAGGTCCCTGTAATTGCATTTGGAAAAGGCTGTTGGTTTGCTCTTGGAGAAATGGCAAAATCTGGTGCTTCTGCATTAGGTGTTGACTGGACCTGTTCAGCTCGAAATGCACGGTATTTAACTGGTGGTAATATAACTCTTCAAGGGAATTTTGACCCATCGCGTTTGTTATCGCCGCCGGCAGAAATCAAAAAAATGGTACACCAAATGATCCATGAATTTGGGAAAGATAAATACATTGTAAACCTAGGACATGGAATCCTACCGAATATTCCAACAGACCATGCAAAAGCGTTTATTGATGCCGTAAAAGAATACCGTGTCTAATGAAAGACTTGTTTTTTAAATATATTCACGAACTGCAAGACACGATCACTTCAAAACTTGAAATGATCGACGGGACAGCTACATTTAAAGAAGATATTTGGAAACGCCCTGAAGGTGGTGGCGGACGCACTCGCGTCATCGAAAATGGTGCAGTCTTTGAAAAAGGTGGTGTTAATATCTCTGGTGTTCATGGGAAGTTACCTGCCTCGATGCAGAGTTATTTTAAGGTTGGGGAAGTTGATTTTTTTGCCTGTGGACTGAGTTTGGTCTTACACCCAAAAAACCCAATGGCGCCCACAGTTCATGCCAATTGGCGGTACTTTGAAATGTATAATGACCAAGGCGATATTATCGATCAATGGTTTGGTGGCGGACAAGACTTAACCCCTTACTATCTGTTTGAAGACGATGCGATCCATTTTCATCAAACCTGTAAAACCGCCTGTGATAAGCACAACCCAGAGTTCTATCCGACCTACAAAAACCGTTGTGATGACTACTTTTACAATAGCCACCGCCATGAAGCACGTGGAATAGGCGGTCTATTTTTTGATTACTGTAAAGCAACTGAACTCATGACCATGGAACAATGGTTCGCTTTTGTCACTGAAGTAGGCGACAGTTTCTTGGAGGCCTATGTTCCTATTATAGAAAAAAGAATGCACTTACCCTATACAAGTCAACAACGTAACTGGCAAGAAATTCGAAGAGGACGTTATGTTGAATTTAATTTAGTGCATGATAAAGGCACCTTGTTTGGCCTCAAAACCAATGGACGAATCGAAAGTATTTTGATGAGCTTACCGCCTCACGTACAGTGGGTGTATGACCATCATCCAGAACCAAACAGTAGAGAAGAACAACTAATGCGGGTGTTAAAAACCCCTAAAAACTGGGTTTAATATGTATCCAATAAAAAGAAATAGACGGTTGCGATCCAATGCATCGATCCGTAGTTTAGTAAGAGAAACAATCATTACGCCAACTGATTTTTTAGTGCCCCTATTTGTAGTGGAAGGTAAAGGCATCAAGGATGAAATTCCGTCCATGCCCAACTATTACAGGTATAGTTTGGACACCCTTGAAGCAGAAGTGAAACTCCTTTGGAGCTTGGGATTAAAGTCGGTTCTTGTATTTGTAAAAGTAGCCGATTCGCTAAAAGATAATAAAGGTACAGAGGCTCTAAATTCAGAGGGGCTAATGCAACGCGCTGTAAAAACCATCAAAAATGTCTGTCCAGAAATGTTGGTCATGACCGATGTCGCTCTAGATCCCTATTCTGTATATGGCCACGATGGGGTTGTTTCAAATGGAGTTATTCAAAATGATGATACCGTTGAAATTTTGACAGGAATGAGCTTGTCTCATATTGAGGCGGGTGCCGATTTTGTAGCGCCTAGTGATATGATGGATGGTCGAATTTTAAGTATCAGAGAAGCCTTTGAAGATGATGGCTATGTGGATGCTGGCATCATGAGTTATAGTGCCAAATACGCCTCTTCTTTTTATGGGCCCTTTAGAGATGCTCTGGACTCTGCTCCAGTAGATTCTAAAAACATTCCTAAGGATAAAAAAACCTATCAAATGGATTATGCCAACCGATTTGAAGCCCTTAGAGAAACCGAAATGGATATTGATGAAGGTGCCGATATCGTCATGGTGAAACCTGGTTTAGCGTACTTAGACATTCTTCGAGAAATTAAAAACGAATTTGATGTGCCCGTAGCCGCCTATCAAGTGAGTGGCGAATATGCCATGATCAAAGCTGCAAGCGAAAAAGGGTGGCTCAATCACGATGCCGCAATGCTCGAAACAACAATGGCTTTTAAGCGTGCAGGCGCCGATATTATTGCCAGTTATTTTGCTAAAGACATCGTAAAACTTCTTGGCTAAAATCTTGACAAAGCTCAGAATTTTTAGTAGATTGCCGTTAGAAACGCTCCCAAATCGATTCTACAACTATGAAAAACCTACGGCTCATACCCGATATTCACAGGCAACAGCATATTGTAAAAGCAAATTTTGCTTTTGACAAAGAATTGATTGCGTTGGTTAAAAAACAAACAGGGGTTCGTTGGAGTCAAACCTTAAAATGTTGGTATTTCTCAAAAGCTGATTTTAATCTGAATACATTTTATAAAAACTTTGAAGGAAGTGCTTTTATTGATTATTCACAGCTAAAACAGCAATCTGATTTAATTAAAAAAACAACTATTAAAATTCCCAAAGAATATTTAGAACAACTTGTTTTAAAACGCTACAGTCAAAACACGGTTAAAACGTATTGTTCATGTTTTCAAAAATTTATAACTCATTTTATGGGTCGTGACATTGAATGCCTATCAAAGGAAGATATCAAAACTTTTCTGCTCTATTTGGTTCAAGAAAAAAAGATAAGTCCATCTACACAAAATCAATATATCAATGCTATTAAATTTTATTATGAAAAGGTTTTAAAACAACCTAGGATGGCATATGTTTTGGAGCGACCAAATAGAGCTAAAAAACTGCCCAAAGTACTAACGGAACAAGAAGTTCTGATGATTTTAAAAAACACACCTAACATTAAGCATAAGACCATTTTATCTCTTTTGTATTCAGCTGGCTTGAGGGTAGGTGAATTAATTGGACTTCGAGTTCAGGATATTGTTTGGGATAAAAACTACCTCTTTGTACGGGGCGGGAAAGGAAAAAAGGATCGAATAACGTTGCTTTCTGAACATGTAGCCTTTTTGTTGAGAAAATACTTACAAAAATACAAGCCCAACTATTGGGTGATTGAAAATCATGAAAGAAAACAGTATTCAAGTTCGAGTGTGCGGGCAATTTTAAAAAATTCAACAAAAAAAGCGGCTCTCGGAAAAAGAGTTAACCCGCATATGCTTAGGCATTCGTTTGCCACACATTTGTTGGAAAAGGGAACGGACTTAAGATATATACAGGAATTATTGGGGCATGGAAGTTCAAAGACAACTGAAATTTATACGCATGTTAGCAAAAAATCTCTTGCAAATATCAAAAACCCATTAGATGTAATTATTGAAAGTCAAACCACTGAAAAACAACATTTTAACATAAATAAAAACAAATAATATATAAAAGAAATAAACGCAACACTGCGTTTATTTACAAGGTTGTACACAAGCAAAAAAAATGATAGCATTTCTACATACATCACCGATTCATATTGAGACATTTGAAAAATTAGTAAGAAAACTCGATAAAAATGTTGAAATCAAACATTTTGTAAATGAAAAATTACTTGAAACTGCTTTGATAAATGGAGAAACTGATGTCGTTTCATTTAAAAAAGAAATTGAATTAATAAAAAAAGAAAATCCATCATTATTAATTTGTACTTGTTCTACTTATGGAGAGGAATGTGATATTGATTCTAGCATTTATAGAATTGACAAACCGATTGTTGAAAACATAGTTAAGAATTTTAAAAAAATTGGATTAGCATATACCGCAAACTCAACAAAAAAAGTGAGCGAGAATTTACTACTTAAAGTTTCATCTGAACTAAATAAACAAATTGAAATTTCAAACTGTGATTGCAGTGAGTTTTGGGCTTATTTTGAAAAGAAAGACTTTAGAGGTTATGAAAAAGGAATTGCAAAAAAAATAGAACTATTGGAATCTAAAGTTGACGTAGTATTTTTGGCTCAAGCATCAATGGAAGGGGCAAAAAAATATTTAAAACAAATGAAAAAAGAAGTTTTATCAAGTCCTGAATTCGGAATAAACGAACTGATTAATAAACATAAAGCCAGTGTACAACACCGTATATAATTTATTGCTAGTTCTAGCCTACTTACGAAAATCCTCGCGGATTTTCTATTCGGTTTGTATTTGCTAAATTAGGTACTTAAAACACGCAACAAACCATATACAATCACGTTGTGTGTAAGTTAAAAAAACAGAACTTCGAATGGCAGAAACTATTGAATTAAGAATTAAACCTGAATTGAAAATAGTTCTTAATGCTAAGTCATTTGAAATAGTGGATATTTATGATTCCCAAAACAGCGGATTTTACTATTACAGTGAATTAAAAAACGTGAGAATTTTTAAGAAACGAACTAATTGGCTAATTACTGGTTTGATATTAATTGTTGGGTTATTTACAGGATTTGCAGTTGGAAGATTTAAGAATCAAGCAAATTTAATTTTTGAAATGAAAAATAGAAGATTAAAAATACGACTTTTCGATACGGATTTTGAAAAAGTTAAAAGAGTAACTGAATTAATAAGTATTAAAAAACCTACACACAACAACGGTTATAATTAATTGTGGTTCAGAGTAATCCTTAAGTTGGAGCAAGTCAAAGAGTAGGAGTGAGAATAGAAAGTAAATTTAAATCAATCCACAACTAATCATACCCAAACCGTTGGCAACAATTAAATAAAAATGGAAAAACAGAATAAAAAAGAACAACTTCCAGAAGAAATTAAAGTAAAAATAAAAGATCGCGAAAGTTGGTTTAAAGTAATTGGTAGTACTATTCTACTCGCCTTAATTGCTTATAAATTGGCTGTTTCAGAATTAAATTTTGACTTCTCAAAATTTGATTTTTCAGATTTACTTTCTCTAACCTTAGCGATTTTCTCTATTGGTTTGTCGGTTGCATTTTACTTCAAAGCAACAGACACTAGCAATAAGTTTTATGATAACACCTATAAATTCACTAAGGAAATTTCTGAAATCTTAGGGCGAATAGAAGCTGGTTTTGGTGAAAGACTAAGACACCTTGACGAAGGTTATAGTGGTCTTGTAGATAAATTTGATGGAAACTCAGTTCAAGACAAAACTGACGATATCGAAGCTGCAAAATTAGAATTAGAAGAAGAGAAGAAGAAAATCGAAAAAGAGGTTGAAGAAAAGGATCAAATTTTAGAGACTTTATTGAGAAAAGCAAAAGTGAATGATACTGAAAAGGCTAAGATCTTGAGTGAGTTAAAGGAAAAAGAACAGGAAATTTCTAGTCTATCTAATGAAATGCGTTATCTAAAAAGAAACATTAGTAGAGCTGAAAGATCTTTAGGAAATGAATTAATACATAGTATTCCGCCTTCACTCAGGGAAATGATAACTGATTATTTAAAGTCTAATACTATTGATATAAATATGCTTCTTGATGCACCTCTTGGTTATCTGAAGAGACGCATGAAGTTTGAAAAAGAGAAATTTCCACTTTCATTTTACGAGAGATTTTTGAAATATGACATTATCGAAAATGATGATAGGTTTACCGAGAGAGGATTGGAAATAATGAAATATCTAGCAAATAGAATATAAAAACTGTTGCCAACAACACCTATACGCAATGCCCTTCGGGACACTGCGCATAGCCAAACCGTTGGCAAACATTTGACAGAACTACTAATAATGAACAAAATTGCATTAATTACAGGAGCAAGTAAAGGAATTGGAAAAGCTTTGACTGAAAAAATGTTGAATGAAAATTTCTTTGTTATTGGAACAAGTAGAAACGGAAAAATTAAAAATTTTGAGCATAAGAATTTTTATCCTTTAAAATTAGACCTCACAAACACGGAAAGTATTGAGAACGCTCACAAAGAGATTTTCAGAAATTTTAAAAATATTGACTTTTTGATTAACAACGCTGGAATTGGACCAGATTTAGACACTTACATTCCCGAAAAAGATTCTTTTAATCTGACTTTTGACGTTAATGTAACTGGAACTGTATTTTTCACAGAACCCTTGATTGAATTCATAAACGAAAACGGAATTATTTTAAATATATCCTCAAAAATGGGCTCTTTAAATGTTTGTGAATTGACTGACTCTGTTGCTTATCGAATGTCGAAAAGTGCTTTAAACATGTACACTAAAATTCTAACGAATAGACTGAAAGATAAAATTAAAGTTGCTTCTATTCATCCAGGCTGGGTAAAAACGACTATAATAGAAAGCAATCTTAAAAATGGAAGATTAACACCTGAACAATCAGCGGAAAATATTTTTGAATTTTTAACAAACAAATTTGAAAGCAGAACGTTTTGGAATTCTGAAAATGGAACTGAACTATTATGGTAAAAAAAAACGATTTGCCAACACCGTATATAATTTATTGCTGGCTTATTGCCTACTTGCGAAAGTCCTCACAGACTTTCTATTCGGTTTGTATTTGCTAAATTAGGTACTTAAAACACGCAACAAACCATATACAATCACGGTTAGTGCTTTCGTTAGTTTGAACAAAATTAGTTAATTCTTATTTCTAGTTTAGTTTTTTTTGTTAGTTTTACAAGACCCAAAACTATCTATCATGAAAAAAGCAATACTAGCTACAGTAAGTATTCTGTTTTTATTCTCCTGTATAAAAACAGACTTAGTCAACGATAGAGTTGACCCTAAGATTTTCGTTTCAAATCCTTTGGTAAAATTAGAAAAGAATGGAACTGGTCATCAGTTTGAGGTAAACTATTTTAATTATGTAGGTAAAGAAATCAACAACCCTGATGTGAGTTGGAGTAGCAGTGATGAATCCATTTTATCCATTACAGAAGATGGATTTGCTACTGGATTAGAATTTGGAACTGCAACTGTTACTGGAACGCTAACGACTCCAGAAGAGAACCTAACAATTACCAGTAAAGATGATGTTGAAGTATCAACGGTTACATTGACAGAGTCTGTTGAATTTGCAGGCACAATTGTCACCACAAGCTCCTATCAACTGGAAGGAAGTTACGTTTTGAAAGGACATGACAATGGTGTGTTACGGCTTTCTCTAGGAGACGACTATAAGGCTTCTACAAGCTTACCTGGGCTGTATATCTATCTTGGGAATAATCCAAACTCTATTGCTGATGCCTATGAAATTGGTGCGGTCACTGTTTTTCAAGGCGCTCACTTTTATGACTTGCCAGAATCTATTGGTCTCTATGACAATAGCTACATCTTATATTGGTGCAAACCCTTCGGAGTGAAAGTCGGAGAAGGACAAATACAATAACCCCCCCTCATTATGAAAAAACTACTTATTTTAAGCCTATTATTTGTGATTACTTGTCAATTTTCTGCTCATGCACAATGGTTAGAAAAAAAAGGTAACGGCTATTTTAAACTAAGTGCTTGGACGCTTGAAGCCGATCGTCATTATACCAATTCAGGAGCAATAGACCCAAACGCAACTCGAGGAACCTTTAATTTAAATCTGTATGGAAAATATGGACTCTCTGATAAATGGGGAATTATTGCCTACATTCCGTTTTATGTGAAAACCTATCAAAACCATCAGGTTTCTATAGTCACTGATGAAAAACTCTCAGAAGGGGAAGCGCATTCGAGTTTTGGAGATATGGATTTAGGAGTCGAATACCGATTATTTAAAGCCTCAAAGCATGCCTTTTCTGTAGCTCTATCTTTAGGAGTTCCATCCGGAGATAAAGAAGGGGGCAGCGACGGAAGTTACCAAACTGGTGATGGGGAATTTAATCAAAATATTCGTTTCAATGCTGGGACTGCATTTGCAATTTTTAAACACCCTTTTTATGCTAAAAGTTATCTTGGATTTAACAACAGAACAGCAGGTTTTTCGGATGAAATCCGATTTGGAATAGAGGCTGGAACTAATTTTTTTAACAAAAAATTGTTCTTTCTGTTGCGATCAAACACAGTTAGATCAATGAGAAACGGTTCTTTAAGTGCTGCAAATAGCGATGGAAGCATTTTTGCAAACAACGTTGAGTTTGTAAGTTTGGGATGGGAAGCCAGTTTCAAACTTAATCCTAGTTTAGGGGTTAGCATAGGTTACGAATCTGCATTTTCTGGAAAAGTTATTTATGCGGCGCCGAGCTATTCGGCTGGTGTGTTTTTTTTACTAAAATAAGGCCATTAGATGTAACTTATTTATAAGTATATTTACGGTAACTCAAACACAAACAAATGAAAAAGTTTATACTCCGTTTATCCGTTCTAATTGCCGTTCTAATTGCAGCGCTTTACATTACAGATACTGATTATCTTTTAAAAGCAGTACGCACTATTTATGCTAAAGGATACACTACAGCCTATCTAGAGGATTATAAAGAATTTAATAATGCAGTCGTTGATAATGATTTGCCACAACCTTGGCCTATTCATGAGGACTACAACACTGTCAAAGAATCGGAAACTTTAGTAAATTACAATACTGCAACAGGGACTGTCGCCTATGTAATCATAAAAAATGATAGTGTATGGTTTGAAAACTATTACGATGGTTTTGATAAAGACTCTAAGACTAACTCATTTTCAATGGCCAAAAGTTATGTATCTGGGCTTATGGGTAAAGCCATTGAGGAGGGTTATATAAAGAGTTTGAATCAGCCCGTAAGTGATTTTTTTCCAGAATTTAGCGAAGGTTTAGCCAGTCAAATGACCGTAGGAGATTTATCGTCTATGGCATCAGGCACCAATTGGGACGAAAAATATTATTCCCCTTTGTCCATTACAACACGCGCCTATTTTGATGATGATTTAGAAAAAGTAATTTTAGGGCTCAAAGTCGTAAATGAGCCTGGTAAGTCCTACAAATATGCGAGTGGAGACACACAATTGTTGGCAATGGTAATAGAAAAAGCAACAGGCAAAAAACTATACGATTATCTTTCTGAAAGTTTCTGGAAACCCTTAGGAAGTGAAAACTCAACACTCTGGCAAGTAGATAGCGAAGATCACGACTTAGTAAAAGCCTACTGTTGTATAGCAAGTAACGCCAAAGACTTTGCCCGCTTTGGGAAACTCTATAAAGACCACGGTAAATGGAATGGAAAACAACTGCTTGACTCTACATTTATTGCAAAATCTTTAACCCCCCGATTTAAAGAAAGTCCTCAATATGGATATGGATGGTGGCTTCAAAAACGTGATGATAAATCCTTTTTTATGATGCGTGGTCATTTGGGACAATACGTTATTGTAGAGCCCACTGATAATATCATTATTGTAAGACTCGGGCATGAAAAATCTCCGGATGCAGATTCACAGATTTTCTCAGATGATATTTCTGTTTACATTGACGAAGCTTATAAAATGTTATCCCATGCTCCAAAAACTCAACCTTGAAAATCTCCTGTTTTTAGATATTGAAACGGTTCCTGAAACCGCTCAATACTCAGAACTTTCAGAAGAAAAAAAACTGCTCTGGGAGCAAAAATCAAAATACCAACGTAAAGAGGAATTTAGTCCGGAAGCATTTTATGACCGCGCCGGAATTTGGGCAGAGTTTGGTAAAATAGTTTGTATTTCTGTAGGGTATTTTGCACACGTAAATTCAGAGCGGCGCTTTAGAATCACCTCATTTTATGGCGAAGAACACGCCCTTCTTCTAGAGTTTAAAACCCTTCTTGAAAGCCATTTCTCAAAACCTAAACATGTATTGTGTGCGCATAATGGGAAAGAATTTGACTTTCCTTATATCGCCCGAAGAATGATTATTCATAACATAGAACTCCCTTTAAAATTAAATTTATTTGGTAAAAAACCTTGGGAAGTTCCGCATTTGGACACTTTAGAATTGTGGAAGTTTGGCGACTATAAACATTATACGTCATTAAAACTATTAACTAATATCCTTGGAATTCCATCACCTAAAGATGATATCGATGGCAGCGAAATATGCCGTGTGTTTTATGAAGAAAATGATATTGATCGCATTGTGATCTATTGTCAGAAAGACACCATTGCCGTCGCACAAATTATTTTAAGACTCCGTGGAGAAGACTTATTAGAAGCGGAAGAAATTGCTTATATTTAAGCAATGGAGCACACCCCTATTTTAAACATTCAAAATCTTCGCGTTGCCTTTACATCCAATACAGGTTTAAATGAGGTGCTTCATGGTATCTCCTACAATCTATTTCCAAACGAAATTCTTGGAATTGTAGGCGAATCTGGAAGTGGAAAATCGGTAGCATCACTGGCTATTATGGGTTTATTACCCCTTAACAAAAGCGGCATTAGTACTGGTGAAATCATATTCAAAAACAGCGATCTCCTACGTTATTCCCAAAAAGAAATGGAAGCGCTTCGGGGTCAAAAAATAGCCATGATCTTTCAAGAACCTATGAGCGCACTCAACCCCTCAATGTGCTGCGGAACACAAGTGGAAGAAATTCTATTACAACACACAACCATTACACCAAAAGCAGCGAAAACCGAAGTGTTACGTTTGTTTGCTGCGGTAAAAATCCCAGCACCTAAAGATACTTTTAAAAAATATCCTCACGAGATTTCTGGAGGACAACAACAACGCGTTATGATTGCCCTGGCAATTGCTTGTAAACCTGATATTCTAATTGCAGACGAGCCCACGACTGCCTTAGACGTAACCGTTCAAAAAGATATTATAAGCTTATTAAAAACACTCCAAAAAGAATCCAAAATGAGTGTTATTTTTATCAGTCACGATTTGGCTTTAGTTTCTGAAATTGCAGACCGGATTTTAGTGATGTATAAAGGCAATATTATTGAAAGTGGAACAACAAAATCTATCTTTAAAACGCCTAAAGAAGACTATACAAAAGCACTTATTGGCGCACGACCAACCTTGAAATCACGCTTAAAGCAACTCCCCACTGTTAGTGACTTTTTATCGAACACCATATCAAATCAAATCATTTCAAAGACTGATCGAACTGAATCTCATAAAGAAATTTATAGTCAAAAACCTCTATTAGAAGTCATCAATCTAGAAAAAACCTATTTCTCTAAAGCCTCTTTTTTTGGAACAAAAACAGCATTTAAGGCGGTGGACGGCGTGAGTTTTAAAGTCTATACCGGAGAAACAATGGGGCTTGTAGGAGAATCTGGTTGTGGAAAATCAACTCTAGGAAAAGCTATTTTACAGCTCGATAAAGCCACTGCTGGTAGCTTAAAGTATCACGGAAAAGACATTACAAATCTCAACAAAAAAGAATTGCGAATATTACGCAAAGACATTCAGATTATCTTTCAAGACCCCTTCGGAACTTTGAATCCTCGAATCACTGTTGGAAAGGCAATTATGGAGCCTATGAAAGTGCATAAGCTATTTTCATCCGACGATGAACGCAAAGCAAAAACTTTAGAGATTTTAGAAAAAGTCGGTTTAGAAGCAGTTCATTTTGATCGCTATCCCCATGAGTTTTCTGGAGGGCAACGGCAACGTATTGGAATTGCAAGAACCATTGCAGTAGAACCAAAATTGATTATATGTGATGAATCTGTGTCTGCTCTTGATATTTCGGTTCAAGCACAAGTGTTGAATTTATTGAATACATTAAAAGAAGATTATGGGTTTACCTATATTTTTATTTCCCATGATTTGGCGGTTGTAAAATTCATGTCCGACCAATTGATGGTGATGAACAAAGGCAAAATAGAAGAACACGGCGAGGCCGATGCGATTTATGAATCGCCTCAAAAAGCATATACAAAAGCCTTGATAGCAGCCATCCCGAAAGGGTTATAACACCATTTCAGGAACCACGCCTTCAACCGTAAGATGACCTTCCGTGGCGTGTTGAATGGTTTCTACAGATATTCCGGGCGCACGTTCTAACAGCTTAAAACCGTCGTTTGTAACCGCTAAAACCGCTAAATTGGTCACAATTTTTTTGACACAACCAACGCCAGTTAGAGGCAATGTACAGCGTTTCAAAAGTTTAGATTCTCCTTTTTTATTGGTATGCATCATCGCTACAATAATGTTTTCGGCACTAGCCACCAAATCCATTGCACCCCCCATACCTTTGACCATATAGCCTGGAATTTTCCAATTGGCAATATCGCCATTTTCTGAAACTTCCATCGCTCCTAAAATGGTGAGGTGGACATGTTTTCCACGAATCATAGAAAAACTAGTGGCAGAGTCAAAAAAACTAGCGCCATTAAGCGTTGTAATAGTTTGCTTTCCAGCATTGATCAGATCTGCATCTTCTTCTCCTTCAAAAGGAAATGGTCCCATACCCAAAACGCCGTTTTCACTTTGAAATTCAACGTCTATATCATCGCGTACAAAGTTGGCAACAAGTGTAGGGATTCCGATGCCAAGGTTTACATAGAATCCGTTTTGGACTTCTTGTGCAATACGTTTAGCTATACCATTTTTATCTAACATGCTTTTATGATTTTTGTCTTAGGGTACGTTTTTCGATGCGCTTTTCGTAGTTCTTGCCCTGAAAGATACGTTGTACAAAAATTCCTGGAATATGAATTTGGTTAGGGTCAAGTGATCCAACAGGAACTAATTCTTCTACCTCAGCAACCGTAATTGTAGCGGCACCACACATATTGGGGTTAAAATTTCTGGCGGTAGCTTTAAATATTAAGTTTCCTGCCGCATCGCCTTTCCAGGCTTTTACTAAGGAAAAGTCGGCCTTAAAAGCGGTTTCTAAAACATACATTTTTCCATCAAACTCGCGTGTTTCTTTGCCTTCGGCGACTTCTGTACCGTATCCGGCTGGGGTATAAATAGCCGGAAATCCAGCTTGTGCAGCACGACAACGTTCTGCCAGAGTGCCTTGCGGAATCAGTTCAACATCCAATTCACCTGACAGCATTTGACGCTCAAACTCGTCATTCTCGCCAACATAGGACGATATCATTTTTTTGATTTGGTGTTTTTGAAGCAATAATCCTAATCCAAAATCATCAACGCCTGCATTGTTAGAAATACAGGTGAGCTCTTTAACGTCCATATCAACCAATTCAGAAATTGCGTTTTCGGGAATACCACACAATCCAAAACCACCAAGCATAAGAGTCATGCCACTTGAAACTCCCTTTAGAGCTGCTTTTACATCCGCTACTTGTTTGTTTATCATAGGTTAAATTTAGGTAAAAATGTACAAAAAAATCTTATTAATTCATAGATTCCCTTAGAAATCAATGTCTGGTGTAATCGGCGATGTATCTTCCGGAACCGGTTCTCCTTCTTCAACTATGGGCTCACACTCGACTTCAATCGTCAAATCTTCAGGGGCTTCAAAATCGTCTTTGGAAATTCCTAATGCTTCCAATGCGTAGCAACTTCGCATATAATTTGCCCATATTGGAAGTGCCATAGAAGCGCCTTGTCCATAGGCGATTGTTTTGAAATGTGTGGCGCGATCTTCGCCACCAACCCATACTCCAGTAACTAAATTAGGAACCATACCCATAAACCACCCATCACTTTGGTTTTGTGTTGTCCCTGTTTTTCCAGCAATCGGGTTCGTAAATTCGTATGGGTATCCTGTAACAATTTCCTTGTAAACCAGTTCATCTTTGAGAATTTTATGTCGCAAGCGCTGACCTGATCCAAATTCTGTAACACCCTCCATTAATTTAACCGTTACATAGGCGACTTCTTTGCTTAGAACATCTTTTGTTTCTGGAGCATCTTGAAATAATAGGGTTCCATTTTTATCTTCGATGCGGCTTACAACAACAGGCTTGGTGTACACGCCTTGATTTGCAAAAGTAGCATAGGCCGCTACCATTTCATAAACACTTAAATCAGGTGTTCCAAGAGCGATTGAAGGGACTGCCGGGATGGTCTGTTCTACCCCTAAACTACGTGCCAAATTGATAACAGGTTGCGGTCCAATTTCGTTCATTAAGCGCGCCGTAATTGTGTTTCTAGAATTTGCCAAAGCAGACTTAAGCGTTTCAAATCCACCATAGTTACCGCTAGAATTTTTAGGTGCCCATGGTTTCATATTTCCATATTTTAGGGCTTCAATTGTAATTTGTGATTTCGGAAACGTATCACATGGGGATAAGTGAAGTTGATCGATTGCTGCCGCATACACGAAAGGTTTAAATGTGGACCCTACTTGACGCTTACCTTGCTTTACCATGTCATACTGAAAGTGTTTGAAATTGACACCTCCAACCCAAGCTTTGACATGGCCTGTTTGTGGCGTCATTGAGAGCATTCCAGTCCTTAAAAAAGATTTATAATAGCGCATAGAATCTCTAGGCGTCATGATAGTATCTATTTCATTGTTATCTGCTGTCCATGAAAATATTTTCATTGGAATAGGTTTATCAAAGGAAGCTATGATTTCCTCATTCGATTTTTTAAGATCATATTTCATTCGGCGCCAGCGTTCGGAACGTCTCATACTGGATTGTAATAATGCCGTAATCTCTTCAGGTTCTAAATCTAAAAATGGAGTTGTAGGATTTCTTCTTTTAGTGTTTTGAACAAAAAACTCTGCCTGTAATTTTGCCATATGTTCTCTCGTAGCAGCTTCTGCAAAGGTTTGCATTCGAGAGTCTATCGTTGTATGAATTTTCAACCCGTCCTTGTAGATGTTGTATTTGTCTCCATTAGGTTTTCTGTTTTCAGGAGCATTCACCCATTCTTTCATAAACCCACGCAAGTAGGAGCGAAAATAAGTCGCAATTCCTTCTCGGTGCGACTCAGGTGAATAATTGAGCCCTAAAGGCAGTTTTTGAAGTGAGTCTTTACGTGTTTCTTCAAGAAATCCATATTTAGCCATTTGACTTAATACAACATTACGGCGGTTTCTGGTTCCAATAGGGTTGCGTTTTGGGCGTGGATTATACAACGACGAATTTTTAAACATACCTACTAGCATTGCCGATTCGTTGCATGATAACTCTATCGGTTCTTTTCCAAAATAAATTCTTGAAGCTGATCGAATTCCGTCTGCATTATTTCCAAAATCATAGATATTGAAATATTGCGCAATAATTTCTTCTTTGGTGTACTGGCGCTCTAGGCGAGTAGCTATCACCCATTCTTTTATTTTTTGAATGATTGCTTCTAGTTTGTTTTTAGTTCTAACACCTACAAACAATTGTCGGGCTAATTGTTGTGAGATTGTACTCGCACCTCCTCTTTTACCTAAAAACGCAAATGCCCGTATGGTACCTCTAACATCTATTCCTGCATGATCAAAATACCGGACATCTTCCGTAGCTATAAGAGCGTCAACAAGATGTTTGGGCAGTTCATTAAATGCTACTGGAGTTCGGTTGTCTTCGTAGTAGAATTTCCCTAACGTTTCGCCATCAGCAGAAATAATTTCTGTTGCCAAATTAGTACGTGGGTTTTCTAGTGCAGTGTGATCTGGCATAGCACCAAAAGCCCCAAAAGACGCCAAAATAAAAATGAGGGCGACTCCTAATACAAGCCGCCAAAAACGCCATCCAAAACCAACGAATTGGCTTTGAATAATTTTGAGATCTTTTCTTTCGCTTTGCCATAATTGTTAATTACTTAGAGGTTCTATACTGAATCCAACGTCAATTATGCCTTCAAGATTTGCAATGCCGTTAGGCTCTCCTCGTTGTCGCATTGCATGCTGAATTTGGATTTTATAAGTCCCTTGTTCATCAAAAACAAAAGGGGTTTCATAGCCTTTTAACCAAAGTTTATGTTCTTTTACGGTTGTAAACCCCGTACCCAAAAGCTCCCCATTTGGCTTGGCCATGAGATACTCTAGTGTGTCTTTTGAAACTTTCCCATTGGGATAGTTTAATTCGACGATTAAAAATAAATTACTAAACTTATACGCTGTTGTTGTTCGTAAATTAACAAATAAATTATACGGGTTTATAGTATCAGGGGCAACAAAGTCGTAACGAATCGTTTGGTGTTTATCCCAGCTGTCTGCAATAGAGGTATAGCGATCAAAGGGCTTATGCTGTTGACATGAGAATGTTACAAAAGCAAAAAGAAAGAGCCATTGTACTGATTTACTTAGCATTATTATTTTGGGGTCTTGGTTTTTTGTTATTTCTATTGTTTCTGTTGTTCTTTTTGCGCCTCTTGTTTCTTTTGCGGTTTTGATTTTTTGGACCATCAAATCGCGTTAGACTATCCTGACCTACAACGTTTTCAAAATCTACTTTAGTATCTTCAACTACGTCTACGGCATACTCTTCTAAACTAGCAACTTTCTTCTTTTTAGTATTAATAGCAATAATCGCGTTGGCTTGAGCGGTGGTTAATTTATGCCAGTTCATCCATTCTCCTTCATATGCATACCACATATGCCCTTTAAAAATATCCGTTTTTTGACAAACGGCTGTTCCTTTTTCGGTACGTAATTTAATCTCTGTTTTCGGAAATGATTTTAAGGCATCAAGGTAGGCATCTAATTCATAATTTAAACAACACTTTAATTTTCCACATTGCCCCGCCAATTTTAAGGGGTTTAAAGACAATTGTTGGTAGCGCGCTGCAGAAGTATTTACAGATCTAAAATCTGTGAGCCATGTAGAGCAACACAGTTCGCGTCCACAAGAGCCAATCCCGCCAAGTCGAGCAGCTTCTTGTCGAAGACCAACCTGTTTCATTTCTATTCGGATTCTAAACTCTCTTGCAAACAGCTTGATAAGTTCCCTGAAATCGACGCGCTCATCTGCGGTATAATAGAATGTTGCTTTGCTAGCATCACCTTGAAATTCTATATCCGAAATTTTCATTTTTAGCCTTAAATCAATCGCAAATTGTCTTGCTTTGACTTTCATCGGTTCTTCTTTGTCTCTGGCTTCAACCCAAATATCGATATCTCTTTGAGAAGCTTTTCGATAGATTTTAAAAACCTCTTCAGGCGTTTCCGAAATTTTCTTGCGTTTCATCTGAACTTTGACCAATTCTCCAGTCAATGTTACCATGCCAATATCATGCCCCGAAGCCGCCTGAGTTGCCACAACATCACCAATGCTTAGCGTTAAATTTTCAGTGTTCTTATAATAGACTTTACGGCCGTTTTTAAAACGAACTTCAACCCAATCAAAAGGCGTTGTACCGTTGGGTAGAGTCATGTTTGATAGCCAGTCAAAAACGGTTAGCTTATTGCAGCTATCTGTTCCACATGTTCCATTATTTTTGCAGCCTTTTGGTTGACCATTTTTTGCTGTTGCACAACTTGTACATCCCATAATTTTATATATTGAATTTGTCAATGCAACAGCATTACAAATGCGTATTAATCCTGTGATTTAAAACGTAAATATAAGATTATTTAAGGACTTAAAAAACGAGGTGAGTGCTATTTTTATAGCTTATAACAACACATGCTACACTATAAAATCAAGACACTTTCGGGTTTTTAAGGGGCTCAAAACTATTTCTTAGATCTTTTTTATGAGGCAAGTGATCGGTTCGTCCTTTTTTAAAAATATCATTACTATTTCCTTGTCCTTTTCGAAGTAATTTTTGCTCCTCGGGTGGTAATCGATTTATTTCCATGCAATGTGTAGAGCAACAATTTTCCATGGATTTTTTGCAGGAATCACACTGAATAAACAGCAAATGACAGGCATCATTCGCACAATTGACATGAATATCTGCAGGCGCTCCACACTGATGACAACTTGCAATTACATCGTCTGATATTTTCTCAGCACGACGCTGATCAAAAACAAAGTTTTTTCCAATAAACTTATTTTCTATCGCCTCATTTTCTACCTGACGTGCATAGTTAATGATTCCTCCTTCTAATTGGTACACATTCTTGAACCCTTTGTGTTTATAGTAAGCACTGGCTTTTTCGCAACGTATGCCACCAGTACAATACATGACCAATTTTTTGGTTTCTTTATATGCTTTAAGGTCATCTTCTATTAAATCCAAAGACTCACGAAACGTGTCAACATCTGGAGTTACGGCGTTTTTGAAATGACCGATTTCACTTTCATAGTGGTTTCTCATGTCTACAACTACGGTGTTTTCATCTTCAATCAATGTATTAAATTCCGACGCATTCACGTGTATCCCTATGTCCGAAGAATCAAAAGTATCATCATTCAAACCGTCCGAAACGATTTTATCACGGACTTTGACTTTGAGTTTTAAAAACGATAGTAAATCATGTTCAATGGCAATATTTAGCCGGACATTTTCTAGAAAATCAATCGTGTCTAAATGGGTTTTAAAAGCTTCAAAATTGTCTGCCGGGACTGAAAGCTGCGCATTAATGCCTTCATGAGCAATATAAATTCGCCCCAAAACATCGATGCTGTTCCAAAATAGAAATAAATGATTTCTTAAGACCTCCGTGTTATTGATTTTTGAATACTTGTAGAAAGAGATCGTTAGGCGGTCTTTACCAGCCTTTTGGAGGAGTTCAGCTCTTTCACTATTGCTTAAGGTATTGTACAGTTGCATGCTATACTAATTTTAAGTTTATATGAATCGAATTACAAAGGTAGTCGTTTTTGAAACAATCCTTTAAAATGAGGGTCAAAAAGTTTAAAAATAATATAAAAAGGTTCGTTAAAATTTTCAAACTTTACAAAAGATATCTTACTTTAGCAAGAAGAAAGAATTAGATACAAAACACTTATGAGCAGCGAAAAAGACGCAAAATTAAAAGCCCTCAAGCTAACTTTAGATAAGCTTGACAAAGCCTACGGAAAAGGCACCGTAATGAAAATGAGTGATGCCCCAGTGGTCGATGTCGAAGTGATCCCTTCTGGATCCTTAGGATTAGACATTGCCTTAGGCGTTGGTGGCTATCCGAGAGGCCGTGTCATTGAAATATATGGTCCAGAATCTTCAGGAAAAACAACACTTACATTACATGCCATTGCAGAAACACAAAAAGCAGGTGGTATTGCCGCATTTATTGATGCTGAACATGCGTTTGATCGGTTTTATGCTCAAAATTTGGGCGTAGATATTGATAACCTCATCATTTCTCAGCCGGATAATGGCGAGCAAGCCCTTGAAATTGCCGATAACTTAGTGCGTTCTGGCGCTATTGATATGGTGGTTATTGATTCTGTAGCAGCATTGACACCAAAAAGTGAAATTGAAGGCGAAATGGGAGATTCTAAAATGGGCCTTCATGCCCGTTTGATGTCTCAAGCTTTAAGAAAACTGACCGGATCTATCAGTAAGACAAACTGTACTATGATCTTTATTAACCAATTGCGTGAAAAAATTGGAGTAATGTTCGGAAATCCTGAAACAACAACAGGGGGTAATGCCTTAAAGTTCTATGCTTCTGTTCGTTTAGATATTCGTCGTTCGACACAAATAAAAGACAGTGATGGTAACGTACTTGGTAATAAAACACGTGTTAAAGTTGTTAAAAATAAAGTTGCACCACCTTTCCGTTTAGCAGAATTTGACATCATGTATGGAGAAGGCGTTTCTAAAGTCGGAGAGATTTTGGATGTGGCTGTCGAGCATGAAATTGTTAAAAAGAGTGGTTCATGGTTTAGCTATGATGACACAAAACTAGGACAAGGTCGTGATGCAGTCAAAAACATGATCAAAGATAATCCAGAGTTGATGGAAGAACTCGAAGAAAAAATAAAAGCCGTTTTGAAAGCTGAAGCTTAAAACAAGACGTTTAAAAATACCTCTTAATTAAAAATCCCGATTAGTCGGGATTTTTTATGCTTTTAAATCTGCTTCCAAAGCCTTTGAAATGAGCTTAAAAACTTTTTTACTGAGTTCTGTAGTGTCGTCAATTGACAACTCTTTTGTAGAAATAGTTGGGTGTACTTCTACGCGCATTTTTCCTGGGCCACCGCTAAAGAAAGTATAAGACAAACGTTTTTTATTATCAAAAAAAGTCAGGGGAACTAGTGGCACTTTGTGGTTGATCGCTAGTCGGAATGCGCCTGCCTTAAAACGGTCTAAAACAACAGATTCGTCTGGGACACCCCCTTCTGGAAAAATACAAATACTAGAGCCTTGTTTGATGCGGTTTTGAGCCCGTATAAATACGGCTTTTCGGCTTTCTGGACTGCTGCGATCGACTAAAATACAGGTCCTTTTATAAAAGGATCCGAAGATTGGGATTTTTACCAATTCTTTTTTACCGATAAATACAAACGGATGGTTTCTAAACGCCACCAACATCAGCATGATGTCAGTCATCGAGGTGTGATTGGCAACAAATACATAGCTTTGTCCTTTTACTAGCGGCTCCGCACGTTTGATGGTCCAATAATACCCCATCCCAATAAGTATGATTTTGGCCCAAATTCTGGCTAACCTAAAAAAGAAGGGGTACCATTTTTGTTTCAATACAGACAAAAACAATAGTGGAAACATCACAAGAATAGGAACAGCGACTAGCACATAGAACCAAATTCTGTAGAAAACCCACAAGGGATATTTTATAATTTTAAGCACGCCCAAAACTACTAAAAAAAATGAGCTGTTAAACCAAAAAAATGGCTTTACTACTAATTTGAACACATCACTGCAAGATGATTCGCTGAAACGCTTATAAAAAATAACAGCCTTTTGACTACTTTTAACTATTTTTTTTTACATTTATAGCAGACTTAGACCCCAAATCTGATTCTTCCTTTTTACCAATTTCATTTTTTTAAAGCAATGTCGTGAGACTCTGTTTACACAGCGGTGTGCGTGTCTGTGGTGTTTTAAAAATGCAAAAATAGCATTTCGCCGCACTATACGCAGTAACGTCTTGGGCTTTTAATTGATTCCTCTGGTACGATGAATTGAAAAAAAAAGACGTTAGCAAGCCTTAAAACTAAATATTAACACTTAAATATTTTTGATTATGAAAACAATTACTTTCTTTCTAACAGTTCTTTTTTCTGTTTATTTTACCAATTCTTCTTTTGCTCAAGTTACATTAGCTGCGGGGGATATCGTAATTCTTCAGTTCAATTCTGATGGAGGAATTGATGAATTAGTATTTCTGCCCTTAGTTGATCTTCCCGCAAATTCGATTATCTACTTTTCGGATGGGAGTTGGGATTCTAGTACTTCTGGTTTTGGGCTTGCAACTGAACGAGGTATAAAGTTTACCGTGAATGCTAGTGGAATTACGGCAGGTACATTAATTAAATTGCTCAACCCAACAGCAGCATTATATGAATTAGAGCCTTCTTCATTAGGGTCTTTAGAGTTTTATGAAGTAGATGGTAGTGTTGAAACAGGATCTTCAAGAGAATTAACTCTAAGTACTTCAGGAGATCAAGTGCTCATCTTTCAAACACCTGATGGTGTAATAACGAGTACAATAACATTTATTTATGGGTTTAATACCAGGTCAGCAAATGGTTATATCAACGGGTGGCAAGCTGACACTAATGTTTTAAGCACTACCTCAACAGACAGTCATTTACCGCCCAATTTAACGGCTTTAAATTCTGAACAATCAAATAAAACAACTGCAACTGCCTTAGGAATATCTGGACTTAGTGGAGGGCATGTTGATAATTGGCAATATACAGGACCTTTTACAGCAGCAACTAGAAGTGACTGGTTAGAAAGGATTCACACGTTGGATAACTGGTCTAGTGATGATGCTACAGTGTATTCCCACACTGCAATTGCAGGTGGAGCCAGCAGTGTAACTGTTAATAGTACTCTAGGAACTGATAATTTTGAAAAGGAAACAATAACTGTTTTTCCTAACCCTTCCTCAGATTACATTCATGTTTTAGGAATAAAAGACGTCACAGATTATGTAATACACAATAGTAATGGAACCGAAATCAGTAAGGGACGCCTCACAAATAATGAAAAAATAGAAATTAAACACCTCGCTAGTAATAGCTTATATTTTTTAAAATTAGAAGGACTCAAAACTATCAAATTTTTAAAAAAATAAAATGGGTGTCAACCTTGATTAGCGCAAGCAAGCAATTCTCACAAAAAACATTAACGGAATTTAAGAAAATGCTTAAACCAAATGGTGTGGCTGTTTTTGTAAGTGGAGAGGTTGCTAAATCTAAACCCAACAAGAATTTGGAGAGAAACTAAAGGTAAGGCAACGGCAACAGAAAGAATTGTAATTCTTTCTGTTGAAAATCCTTTTGAAAATAACCAGAGATTAAGCGGGAAATCAGTTCTTCAATACGACCAAATTAAAGGAAGTACAAAACATTTTATGAGAGACCTTACAGACGTATGACAAATAAACCTTTAAATACAAAATTTTTCTCTCAAATTGTTGATTTACTACAATCGGCAAGAAATAAGGTAGTACAAACTGTAAACCAAACGATGGTTCTCACCTACTTTGAAATTGGGAGAATGCTTGTAGAAGAAGAACAAAACGGTAAAAATAGAGCTGAATATGGAAAAAGCCTCTTACGTGATTTATCGAAAGTTTTAACAAAAGAATTTGGCAAGGGATTCTCAGTTACCAACATTCAACAAATGAGGCGTTTTTATCTTACTTATCAAAAACAACAGACAGTGTCTGCTAAATCTGAAAACGCAAATCAGCAGACAGTGTCTGAGGAATTTAAATTGAGTTGGTCTCACTATTTAAAGCTAATGCGAATAGATGATGAAAATGAGCGACAATTCTATGAAATTGAATCGTTCAAGAACAATTGGAGTGTAAGGGAATTACAACGTCAATTTGACTCAGCCCTTTACACAAGATTAGTTCTGAGTAGAGACAAAGACGAAGTGAAAGAACTTTCAGAAAAAGGACTGGTTCTCGAAAAACCAAAAGACGCAATCAAAGACCCTTATATTCTTGAATTTATCGGACTCCCTGAGCATACGAAATATTCGGAGAGCCAATTGGAACAAGAAATAATTGATAAACTTGAACACTTTTTATTAGAGCTTGGCAATGGATTTACATTTGTTGCAAGACAAAAACGAATCACATTTGACGACAAGCATTTTAGAATTGATTTGGTCTTTTACATCCGAATACTGAAATGCTTTGTGTTGATTGACTTAAAAATTGGGGAAATTAAACATCAAGACCTAGGACAAATGCAGATGTATGTGAATTATTATGACCGAGAAGTCCGATTAGATGATGAAAACAAAACAATTGGAATAGTGCTGTGCAAAGACAAAAGTGAATCGGTTGTGGAATATACTTTACCTGAAAATAATAAACAGATTTTTGCGAGTAAATATCAAACCCTTTTACCGTCAAAAGAAGAACTGAAACTATTAATAAACGAACCGAATAGCCAACACTGACTAACAAACGAAATGAAAAAGCCAATGCATAACAAAACCTAAACTGTATCAAAACCCTGTTTAGCAAAATGGTTGTGCAACATTTAGCAAAACTCCTAAAAAAATTGAGCGATTGCCTCAAAAAAAGTACCTTTGCTATTCATTCGATAAAATAAATTAGAAATGGCAAGAATTTTAACAGGCGTTCAGAGTACAGGCACCCCGCACCTCGGTAACATTTTAGGCGCGATTATCCCTGCAATTGAAATGAGTAACGACCCAAAAAACGATTCTTACCTATTTATTGCCGATATGCATTCACTGACTCAAATAAAAGACGCCAAAACACTACGTCAAAACACCTATGCCACGGCGGCTACTTGGTTGGCGTTTGGTTTAGACATCCAAAAAACCGTCTTTTACCGCCAAAGTGATGTGCCACAAGTCACAGAACTCTCTTGGTATCTAAGCTGTTTTTTTCCGTTTACGCGCTTAGAATTAGCGCATAGCTTCAAAGATAAAGCAAACCGATTGGAAGACGTTAATGGCGGCTTGTTTACCTATCCAATGCTGATGGCTGCCGATATTTTACTTTACGATGCCACTATTATCCCTGTTGGAAAAGACCAACTCCAACATATCGAGATGACCCGAGATGTTGCCTCAAGAGTTCATGCCAAGGTTGGTGAGGTCTTTGTCATTCCAGAAGCGAAAATTCAAAAAGAAAACATGCTTATTCCAGGAATAGATGGTCAAAAAATGAGCAAAAGTAAAGGCAATGTGATCGATATTTTTCAAACTGATAAAGCCTTGAGAAAACAAATCATGTCCATTCAAACCGACAGTACACCCCTAGAAGATCCGAAAGATTGGGCGCATTGTAACTGTTTTGCACTATACAAACTGTTGGCTTCAGAGGCTCAAATAACAGAGATGAAACACAATTATGAAGCTGGTGGCTATGGTTATGGCCATGCGAAACAAGCGTTATTTGAATTGGTTTGTGAATTGTTTTCCGAACAACGCGAGCGTTATTCTTACTATATGTCAAACCTTGAAGAAATTGATCAGGCTTTGGCAGTAGGCGCCAAAAAAGCAGCTACAATTGCAGAGGGCGTATTGGCACGTGTTCGAGAAAAAATAGGCTACTAAACCAGCTCAAATTCTTTTCCGGGAAGTGGGCGACAAACACCTTTCAATTCCAAATTCAATAATAGATATGCGGCTTTAGAGGTGGGCATTTCACAGGCAATTGCAATACCATCTAAGGGTGATTTACTTTCTTTTTTTAAATAGTTGAAAATTATTTTTTCATCGGCATCAAGCTCAACAAACAACTTTTTTTGCACTACTTTTTTTGGGGTTTCTAATGACCAGTTTAAAATATACGGAATATCAACTGGGTTAGAGATTAGATGTGCGTTTTTGGTTTTAATCAAATTGTGACAACCTTGACTTTGATGGTCTGTGATGCGACCGGGTAGCGCAAAGACTTCTCTATTGTATCCAAACGCCATGGCTGCTGTTGCCAAGCTCCCCCCTTTTTCGGCAGATTCAATAACAATGGTTGCTTCACTTAACCCTGCAATAAGGCGATTCCGTCTTAAAAAATTAGAAGGATCCATTACTGAAGTACTCCAAAAATCGGTGACAAATCCGCCTTGATTTTCTATCAGACTTCGATACTTAAGGTGTGCCTTTGGATAGGTGTTTTGAAGACCTTGCGCCATACAGCCTACTGTTTGCAGCTGGTGTTTGAGCGCGGCTTTATGGGCGGCTATATCAGTCCCATAGGCGAAACCAGACACAATAATGGGGTTGAAAACCGCAAGGGTTTCAATTATTTTTTCACATTGTGCAAGACCATAGGTGGTGATTTTGCGGGTGCCAACAATACTAATAATGGGCGCATGATCCCAATTGATATCACCTTTTTGAAACAATACAAGAGGCCCATCTATACAGTGTTTTAGCTTAAAAGGATAGTTTGAATCTTCAAAATACAAACCCTCAATGCCCTTTTTTTCCATAAAACTAAGCTCTTTTTCGGCTGCTTTAAGGTGCTTTGCTTCCTCGAGGTGTTTGATGGTAAAAGTGCCTATTCCATCAATTTTTGAAAGGTTGGCTTTGGTTTCTTTAAAAACAGCTTCAGGGCTGCCACAATGTTGAATCAATTTTTTCGCGCTGATGTCGCCAATGTTTGGCACGGCTTGCAATGCAAGCGCATAAAGGAGTTGAGGTGGGTTCATAGGGGGCTATGTTTGCTGTAAATATAAACAACCCTACAAACAATCCCTAAATTTATGGCAACGTTGTAAACTCTAGCTCATTACCATAGAATACTCCTTTGCAATCCTCCCCATAAGCTCTAAAATAATAGGTAGTATTGGGTTGAAGATTATACATGTAGGAATCGTATGGTCCGTTTAGACTTCCATTTTCAGAGAAAAAATCATTCTCAATTGTTGGGTTTGGGGAAGTACTCCAAACAACACCTCTAGATTTCATTTTAGTAAATGAGGTAATTGTACCGCCTGATTGTGCTTGTTCAGAACTAATATTAAATGCAGCAACTGTTTGGATGTCAATGGGCGGTATTAAACTTTGATCTTGGAAACAATAGGTGTCATCTAAATTATTTGACACATTAATATCTCCAAAAGTACAATCAAGACCATCATTCACTAGTACAAACAGATTACAAGGGAAGTCATTTAAATCTAATTGTTGGTTGTTTTCAAGAGTTAGACTTGTATATACCTTATTAAGTGAATCAAAATTAATATCATTTAGAGTTTGATTTGAAGATAAATTAAAGGAATTTGAATTGTAAACTTTATCTCCTGTTGTCTCTAATTTTGGCATGTGAACCTTTGAAAGGTTGGCATTATTTTGAATAGTTAAATTCTTATGAACAGTTGTAAGTTCAGGGAATATTATTTCAGAAAGAGATTCATTGTTTTGTGTGGATATTTTATAAAAATTTTCTAGATTTGGTGCATTAATTTCCTCCAACAATTTATTGCTACTAATTGTAATGTAAGGTTCATGCCAATAACTCTTATCTTTTACAAAATCAGATGAAACTAAACTATTAAAACTAACGCTTTTTAATGTCTCATTATTGGTTATACTAATTTCGCCTGACACTACATTTATTAGTTTTGTAAAAACTATTTCTTCAAGTAATTGATTTCCGGAAATTACTATACGTGCTTCTAAATCTAATTCCGTTCCAAAACTAATTGTTTTCAAGTTTGAGTTTTTTATGATTTTTAAATCTCCAGACAAATACCCATCATTTCTTCTGCTTTTGTAAAAATTATTTAGATTAATTACTGAGAGTAGATTATTTTCCTCTATCTGAAAATCACCACAACAATCCCTAGTGGTAATTTCTAATTTCTCTAAATTTAGTTCATTCAAATTTTCATTAAATCTAATTGAGCCTCCATATCTAATTGACTGAAGTTCTGGCAATAAAAATTTCTCGATATTATTGTAGTCAACAATTAGCCTACTTGAAATTTCCCTTAGTTTTGGTGCATTAAATTCTCTTAATGAATATTCATATTTTAAAGTGAAATTTCCTTCAATTCTATCTAAACTAGGAAAATTAACTATTACTATATTACTGTAGTTTGGAGACCCATATTCCCAATTTAAATTTCTTAAAGAGATTATATTTTGAAATGTGATTTCAGAAGTAGTTGTGATTGTATAGTTTTCAGGACTAAAGTCTCCAGACTCCGTAGAAAAATTATAAATATGGTTTCTATTTGGGTCTTCATTAGCAATTGCAATTTGATTGCCATAAACCGTATCTCCTCCAATTGTGGTAACAAATGGTCTAACAAATAATGAGTCCACAGGAACACTAACCAAATCCAGCTCAAAAACTGGTGGTACATCTTTCCAAAACCCTCCGTCATAATAGGCTTGCTCTACTTTTGGATCAGCTGTAGTTGCACCCCCAGTAGTGTTATAACATAGCCCCGCCGATGCAATATTCTGTATGTTAGCAGTTTGGATCTCTGCCCCAAAAGTCACATCATTGGCAAATACAATAGCTTCCATATTGTTGATTAAGGTTACATCAATTGAGGAACAATCAGAAATGCTTAATACCATAGAGTCCTCTAACTCTTCAAGACTCCCACATGAGTCATTTTGCACTTTCACAGTAAGGGTTACTGATCCAGAGTCAAAATCCTCAGTTGTCGGGACATATTTAGGGTTGGGGGAATTGGAATTATCAAAAGTTCCATTTCCACTTGTTGTCCAAAAAATATTGGTTGCATTCCCAACATTTCCTGCTATTTGAAAGATCTCACCAGAACAAATTGTTGCATCAGCACCTGCTTCAGCAGTTGGATAACATGTACTACAATCCGTAAAACTTATAATTCCGGTAATTGATACAGCGTCACATGTTCCTGGTGGTATTTCAATGGTGTAAGTTGCAGATGACCCATCAATTAATGAGCTATCAGGTGTCCCAGAAATTATGATTCTATTTCCAATAATTGAAGAACTTATTCCAGGAGGGAGTCCAGTTACTGTAGCGCTGTTTTGAGCGTTTTCAATCAGATATTCTATGGGATCAATAGGTTCCAATAAACAAGCACTCATATTTTGTTCCCCAACATCAAGAATAATTTGAGGTGCAGGATCAAAAGTGATTCTTCCATATGCAACTCTGTTAGGGCCATTTGATTGAGGAACTTGAACTTGATACTCAAACGTACTTGATTGCAATAGTTGTTGTGTTATTTGCCCAGAGATGATTAATTCATTGTTTGTTAGCTCAAAATTTAGACCAGCTGGCAATCCAATGACTGTTACTCCTGAAACAATTTCAGAAAATGAATAAGCAACTGGTTCAATTGGAACATTTGCGCAAACCGATTGAGTATTGGTTCCCGTTGACGAAATTAGAATGATGCTAGTATCATCAGGTGTAATAACAGTGATGTCCCAACTAGTTCCATTCCATATCCATTTTAGGTAGTCTCCATTTTCAACTCCATCAGGAAGCTCAAAAGCAAAATCATCACCATCTTCTCCATCAGCTCCTTTAAGTGAGTCAATAAACGCTTGCTCATCGCCCGTATTTCCAAGTGCTAACCAAACTTCATAGGCAGAGATCCCTTCTTCTCCTGGGTCACCTTGTGGGCCTGGGATTTCAGACCCGGGCGCATACAATGCAAACGGGACTGCAGTGAGTTGTTGTAAACTCAATTCTTGAAATGAGTTGCATTGTCCTGTCACATCAAAATCGACCTTAAGAGATTTCATTGCAGCCGACCATTCAATAGCACTCCAAGGACTCCCTCCAACGGCATTTCCAGTACCTATAACAACATTAACCATCCCATTAGAATCGGTTGTGGTTGTGGTATGTTCTATGTATTCATAATTCCCCATCTCATCAATAAGCGAAAACTGAAGGCATATATTTTGATTTCTTAAAGGGGTGTTTTTTTGATTGGCTCCAGGTAGTTCTACTTCGCTTATATTTAGGATTAAAGCCTGATAACTTATTCCACTACGTTGGTCTTGGGCTACCAAAAATGCAGAACTAAAAAGACATAAAAATAAAACGAATTTTAGAGGATAAAATATATTCTGCATGCTTACTGTTTTTGTGTTAAAATGATTAGAACTCTACGATTAGAATCGTAAATTTTTTGATTAAACTGACTGGTTTCGCCTGCTCCTTTAACAGAACATTGTGCTGGATTTACTTGCTTAGAAATTAGAAACTCACGCACACTTATGGCTCTGTTATCAGAGAGTATTTGATTGGACTCCGTATTCCCTGTAGTGTCATCAGCATAGCCAACAAGAGTCGCTGTTGTTGTTGTATTACTTCGTAAATAATCAGCAAGATCTTCCAGCTTTTGATATTGGTCTTTATCAATTTTGTAGGAATCAAGATTAAAAAACACTGTAACTTCTGGCGCTAATTTTGAAGGTTGTTGTAATAAATTTATCGCTAGTTTTAAATTTTGAATTTCTTGATTCACATCTGCTTGATCTGTTGACATAATACTTGAAGCCGTATTTTTGTGATCCTCGTGTTCATGTTCTAGAAGTTCTTGTTTATTTGATTTCAAATGAATTCTAAAATAAAGTTGATTGGAAACATAAGACAACGATTCTGATCCTTGATCGGTCGGTTTAATTGCCACCGAAAAATTATATCCAAGGTCCAGCCCAAAAGTACTTGAATCAATGATTGTTGTAAAAACTCCTATACTAGGGTTAAGCCACAAGCCATTGATTTCTTTTTCATCATTTAGATTAAATGTTTCGCCTCCAATTTTTTGTTCTCCCGACACTAAATAAAGAAAATCCGCGCTTGCTTGAATCGCTATAAGGTTTTTATAAATTGATTTTCTGTACTGTAGAAACCCTCCAAGGTAATTCGTTTTCCAATCATAGTTTTCATAGCCGTCTCCTCCAGTTGCATTAAACTGCTGAAAACTTAGTCCATAGCTTAATTTTTGTTCAAACACTTGGAAAGACCCAAGCCCTAAACGAGAATACAGTCCTGAAGAAAGGGTAACGTTTTCGTTTGAAATTCCCATTGAATTTTCATAATCATAAGATGTGAAGTTAAGCCCCGTTTCAAGAGAAATTTCTTGTGCTGGCGCTGTAGTCCAAATAAGTAAAACACTAATAATTCTGATTAAATTTTTCAAAGTTTCTTTATAATTTTAGTTTGGAAATTAAGGTTTTGTCCAAGCAGTGAAATGATATATTCACTGTCAGAAAGAAAAGGGAGGGGTAATAAAATAGCTTTATTTGAGGTTTGCATTGTGGTTGTCATTACGATTCGACCTCGAACATCAATAATTGTAATTTGAATGTGATCATACTCAGATTCAAACTCAAAATTAAGTTGAGTTGAAAAGGGGTTTGGATAAAATTTAATTCCCTCCGCATTTGAAAACGATTCCACTGAATAATCATGAAATATGAGGTGTTGATACCCTTGTATAGCTGACATTGAGGTCAATTTGGAGTTCCCAATGACAGACGACGATTGCCCAACTGAGTGAGATATTAAATAATCCCCTTGAACTTGGCTGCTTCCTAAAGCCCCAACAGATTGGTGGTGCAACTGAGCATTGACGGAATTACTAAACAAAGAAAGCACTAAAATGAATAGTGAGTTTTTAATTCTTGGAATGAGCCTCTCGTTAGTATAGATTCTTAAATTCATTTAATTATTTAATATTAAAAACACCTGTATAAGGTGATCATCACATTTACATAAATGAATTATAAGAAGTATATTTAGGGTGGGATTGAATTTAAACACAATGAAAAATTCATTCATGTAAAATAATAAATTATAATTGTTATTACAAAAAAAAAAAACTAAATTTGAAAATATGCAAATAAGTCAGTACATCAGCGATTTACTTTACCGTTACGAATGCGTAACCCTGCCGAATTTTGGCGCTTTTTTGTCGCACCCTATATCCGCTAGAATTAATGAGGCCACTAATGATTTTTATCCACCCCAAAAACAGTTGTCCTTTAATGTTCAACTTCAATCCAACGATGGTCTTTTAGCGTCCTATATTTCTGACGTAGAAAATATTAATTTTGAGCAAGCGACAAGCAAAATAGAAACTCAAGTTACACAACTTAACTCTCGTTTAGACAAAGGAGAAACAGTTGAGTTCAAAAACATTGGAGAGCTCACAACTTCAAAAGAAGGAAAACTAGTATTCACTCCTTCTGATAGCATAAACTATATGACTGGAGCATTTGGTTTAGGTGCCTTTGTGTCGCCATCTATTGAAAGACAAGCACATCAAAAGGCGGTTGGTGGGGCTATAGCGCTGTCTCCAAAACGATCTAAATCTAATGTGTTTAAATACGCGGCTATTGCTGTACTCGCACTAGGACTAAGTGGGTCTATTGGGTCTAACTTATATTTGAGCCAAATTGAACACCAAAATACTATTGCACTTGAAGCTGCTAACGCCACTTTAGATACAAAAATACAAGAAGCAACTTTTGTAATTAATAACCCACTCCCTACGGTGATGGTAAATTTGAAAAAACAAAGTGGTGATTTTCATATCGTTGCTGGTGCATTCAGAATAAAAGCCAACAGTCATCGAAAGCTGAAACAACTGAAAACTTTAGGTTATGACGCTCGTCTAATTGGCACCAATAGATATGGCTTACACCAAGTGGTTTATGAAAGTTTCGAAACTCGAGAAGAGGCTCAAAAGGCATTATTTAGAATCAAAAAGACGCACAACCGTGCAGCTTGGCTGTTGATTAAAAACCTGCCGTAAAACGCTTTAATTTTTTCAATTCTCAATTTGGCACAACACTCTATAGCTTTAAAATTATAGGCTCTAAACGTATGGAAACTAAACACCCAAAAGACTCAAAAACCACAATGACCGACTTGGTCCTTCCAAGTGAAACCAATGCGATTCACACCCTGTTTGGAGGCGAATTATTGGCGCGAATGGATCGTGCTGCAAGTATCGCTGCACAACGGCATTCTGGACAAATAGTAGTGACCGCCTCTGTTAATCATGTGGCATTTAAACACGCTGTACCGTTAGGAAGTATTGTTACTGTAGAGGCCAAAGTGACACGAGCATTTAAAAGTTCAATGGAAGTGTATATTGATGTTTGGGTGGACAATAAAACCAAAAAAAACCCTGTAAAAGTCAATGAGGCCATTTTTACCTTTGTAGCTGTAGACGATAACGGCGTGCCTGTAGCGATTCCGCAGTTGGTCCCTGAAACCGAAGAAGAAATTCAACGTTTCGATGGCGCTTTGAGACGTAAACAATTAAGTTTGGTGTTGGCTGGAAAAATGAAGGCCCAAGATGCTTCAGAACTGAAAGCACTTTTTAATCAGTAACTTATAAACGGTAAATCCACTGAGAAGGGTTTTGAGTAGAACTGTCTTTGTAAATTCCAAAACTAAGAATGGATTCCCCCGAGGCTTTATTGGTAATCACTTCGCCAATCTCTTGTTTTGTGGTGACCTTATCCCCTTTGTTGACATAAAATTTTGAGAGGTTTTTGTAGACCGTAATATAATTCCCATGCCTAATCATAATCGTGTTGTTGCCGTTTTTTGGCGTCATAATCCCCTGAACAACCCCATCGAACACCGCGCGTACCTGACCCCCTTTGCTCGTTGCTATTCGGACCCCATTACTTTTGATCGTTAATGACGGATCAATTGGCGAGGGGTTATTTCCATACCTCAACTTTACAACGCCATTGACCACAGGCCAAGGCAACTTTCCTTTATTCGCTGTAAAATTCGCTGCTAAAATTTTCTGCTCAGGCGTCAACGAAAACACTTTGAGTTTGGAGGATTTTCCTGCTTTTTTGTTAGATGCCGCAATCGCAGCCTGAATAATTTTTCGGATTTCTTTATCAATTCTATTGGATTCCAGTTGCTTGGTTTTCAACTGCGTCGTAAACTGCGATAAATTTGTTTTGATCGCTTTTATTAAGGTTTGTTGTTGCTCACGATCTTTATCAAGAATAGATTTTGCTCTTTTATTATCTTCAATTAGAGTTTGCTTATTCTTTTTTTGAGCAAGCAGCTCAACATTTAAGGCTTGCATTTTAGCCGTTTCAGTCTTTATGAGTTCCGCTTGTAGTTTTTGGTAATCGGCATATTGTTTTATGTACTGTAACCTTTTGTAGGCTTGTTGGAAAGTGGTGGATGATAACAAAAACATCAGTTTGTTTTGGTTAGATCGACTCTTATAGGACTTGACAATCATCTCAGCATAGTCGGCTTTTAACTCTTTGAGTTTATCTCTTAGTTTAGAAATTTTTGTTTGATTGCTACTAATTTCTCGTGTTAACAGATTCGCTTGTTGGTTCGTTATACTGATAAGGTTTTTTCTAACCTTAATTTTAAAATCCAAATCTTCTACAAGTGATAGAGCCGATTTTTGTTCCTTCTTTCCTTCAAACAATAACACGCCAATTTGCTGGATTTCTCGGCGAAGTTCACGGCGACGCTCTTCTAACTCTTGCTGTTTCTTACTTTGTGAAAACCCGCTAAAATGCAGCAGCAAGAAAAGTAGAAGGACGGTGAAAGTAAAACGTGTATTGGTTAATTTCATTATAATTTAATAGCTTTAAATCCTTTTGGAATTTTAAACGGAAATCGTAAAGGTTGATCCAAAATTACGGATTTTAAATTCAAATTTAAGGTCGTTTGGTCATTGGAATTTGTGGCCTTAATAGATAGGCTTTCGGGAATCACAAGTCCCTTTATTTTTTGATAGGATTGATACTTGATGTTTAAGCTGTTTTGCTCCAGTGATTGACTAAGTTGCTGCTGGTCCAATTTAAAATATGTCGGATTAATTATATATAATAAATCGAAAAGAGGATTTGATTTTTTAGGAGTTAATTTATAGGCACTCTGGTGTTTGAGTTTCTTAAATGCTTTGGGGTTGATGTCAAAAATAGCTTCACCAAGTAGTGCGTTTTGAAGGTTTTCAAACCGAAGATCCGTTCCTAGTAATTCGCTGATGAGCGCATAGTCGCCATCAAAATAAGTTCTGTCTAATTTGTTATAAAAAAGGACACGATCAGGCGTAATTTTAAGGCGTACCATATTCAAAAAGGCATTAACCCAAATCGTGTGGTCATAACCCATGCGAAGCGTCAAAGTGTGCGTTTCAGAACGCTCGCCTTGCACATATTCTACTTTTAATCGGCCTTGTAAACTGGTAAAATTTGACTGAAATTTATCGTGGTTTTTGGCGATTTGCTTTACCGACATTCTTGAGTCTAATGTTCCTGACGACTGCAGCGTTTTTGTAGATTTACAGCCCCCCAAAAGGAGGCCTAAGACTATACTGTATATAAAGTGTTTCATTCTGGTTGTTCTAATGCAATTGCTTTTCTGTTAAACGCTTCTGACGCCTCAATATTATCTTGCTGTTTATAAGCACGACTAAGTTGCTTATAAAAATCGATCTCAAGGGCTTTGTTATCCAATATATAATCTAATCCCATCAGCAGGAATTCAATAGAATCCTCTAACTTATTAAGCTGTCTGTTTGCGGAACCATTCACTAAATATAAAATGGGCTGTGAGGGAAACAACTCAATTTGATTTGCCGTAAACAGTGCTGCAGTTTCAAACTGGTCGGTTTCCAAATATAAAAGGGCTAAGCTTTTAATAACTGAAAAATTATTGGGTTCAAATTCCAACGCTTTTTCGTAATATGAAATCGCTTTTGGGTAAGCTTTTTTGGTGTAGTAGTAGTCTGCCCATTCCAAATCGGAACGGCTAGGCTGGTCTTGACTTACAGCGTTTGTTACCGCTAATAATTCGGATTCAAACTCAGGAAACTTTGCTGTAAAACGCATAAAATCGTTTAATACTTTGACTTTTATACTTGGAGTAACTACGGTGCTTGTTGTCACGATTTTCATGGAGGTAATCGCCTTTTCATAGTCCTTTTGATCTAAATAAAACTTATACAAGGCCACATGAACCAAATGGGATTTTGGGTGCTGTTGCAAAAAAGCTTGCGCAACTTCAAAAGCTTCAGTGTATAGATTTAAGGAGCTGTAAGCATAAATGAGATTAAGAAAATTCGTAGGTTCCTCTGGAGTTTCCGATAGCCGTTTTTTTAAGTGTACAATACGTTTATCATCAGCTCCACTTTGAGTGTAAATGTCATTTCGAATTTTATCTCTATCTGAATTCACCCCATATTTGGTGTCCAAATCGTCAAGAACAGCAAGTGCGTCGTCGTAACGCCCAGCATTGAGGTAAAGGTTGGCTAAGTCTTGTTTATAATCTGGATGACGAGACAGTAAGGGTTTTACGGCTATAATAGCATCTTCAAAACGATTTTGATCAACATACAAGTGATACAAGCTTTCTTTATACCAAAAGTTAGTGCTATCCATGGCGATGGCCTTTTGAAAATTATATTCCGCATTATTGTACTGTTTTAAACTAAAATAGTTAATGCCGAGCTCGTGAAAGACAACTGATTCTAAGGAGTCTATAGCTTTACAAGCTACTAATTCTTTTAGTGCTTTTGAATAATTTTCGAGAGCCTTTTGTTTCAAGGCTTCATAAAAATGATTTTGAAATTTGACATGTGAGGGGACTGTTGGGGCTGACAATAGACTGTCGAGCTCAACTTGTGCTTGGGTCCCCAACGCACTTATCAGGACACAAAAAACCATAATACACTGTCGTGTGTGTTTCATTATTTTCCAGTACTTCCAAACCCACCTTCTCCTCTAGCGGTATCGTTGAGCTGATCAACTTCGAGCCAGTCGGCGCGTTCATGTTTGGCAATGACTAATTGTGCAATACGTTCGCCATTTTCTATTTTAAAATCGGTATTAGAAAGGTTAACTAAAATGACCCCTATTTCTCCACGGTAATCGGCATCCACTGTGCCAGGGCTGTTCAAAACGGTGATTCCATGTTTTGCTGCCAAACCACTTCGTGGACGTACTTGTGCTTCATAGCCCACAGGAAGTTCAATAAACAAGCCCGTTTTAATAATTGTTCGTGCCAAAGGCTCCAAAACAACGGCTTCAGAAATATTGGCGCGAAGGTCCATTCCTGCTGAAGCGCCTGTTTCATATTCTGGAAGTTGATGTGCGGATTTGTTTATGATTTTAATGGTCATGAGAGGGTTTTATAAATTGTTTAATTGTCGCTTTTTCATTAAACCAAATGAGGACTAACAATAATCCTATCAGAGCAGAACCAATGCTATACTGCGCTCTAAATTGATAAAATGACAACGCCGATAGCGCTATTGCAAGAACCAAATAGGTGGCGATTTTTTTAATGTTATAAGGAACTGGATAATGTTTACGTCCATAATAATATGATAATACGGTCATTGAAAAATACGCCACTAAGGTAGCTACAGCGGAAGCCATATAGTTAAATGACTGGATAAACAGAATGTTGATTAGAAGTGTTACTACAGCTCCAAAAACCGAAATGTAGGCTCCGAAACTGGTACGGTCTGTGATTTTATACCAGACTGATAAATTGTGATATATACCGAGAAAAAGATAGGCTAACAATAGAATTGGAACGACTTTCATGGCTTCCCAATAGGCTTCATTTGGAATGAGAATGAGTTTTAAAACATCTACAAAAACCACAACAACCAATAGAATAAGGGCGCCACAAATCACAAAAAATTCTAAGATTTTTGCATAGTTTTTAGTGGCATCTTTGGCGTTGGTTTGACTGAAAAAGAAGGGCTCGATTCCCAAGCGATAGGCTGTTGCAAATAACATCATAAAAAGGGCGAGCTTATAACAGGCGGAGTACATGCCTATCGATGTTTTAGCTATGGACTCAGGGAGGAGACGTTCAAGCAGAACGCGATCAAAGGTTTCGTTGATGGAGAAAGCTATCCCAGCCACTAGGACTGGCAAGGCATACCGCATCATTTTTTTCCAAAGTTCTGAATCAATTTTATAGTTGATTTTAAAATAAAATGGCAAAAGAATCAGCAAAGTGACACCACTTGCAACGAGGTTGGCAATGAAAATATAACTGACTTCAAAATTGGGTACATAGATTAAATCCCAGAAACTATTGTCATCAGACAACGCTTTTAAGTACACTAATAAAAACACATTTAAACCTAAATTGACCACTACATTGGTCAATTTAACTGCTGTATATTTCACTGGTTTCCCTTGCGCTCTAAGATAGGCAAACGGAATAATAACCAAGGCATCAAAAAATAAAATCCACACCACAAGGGTGGTGTAGTTGACATGAATGTGTGTGAGGTCGGCAATTTGCTGTTGAAACAGCAAACCAAGGCTTAAAAACCCTAGTGAGGATATAATAATAGAAATAGTGGCAGTACTCAGCACCTTAGCTTTAGAAGGCTCTTTATTGAAAAAACGAAAAAAAGCAGTTTCCATCCCATATGCAAGCACCACATTAAACAGTACAAAATAGCTAAAGATCAAAGACACATCGCCATAGTCTGACACGTTTTGAAGCACCGATTTATCAGTATGCAAACGCACCAAAAGAAAACTCAACATGCGAGGCACCACTGTTGCCAAGCCGTAAATGAAAGTTTGTTTATATGCTGTTTTTAGGACGCCCACAAGTGTCAATTTTATCCTATAAAAATACACATTTTAAGCAACAAACTATAATCGATGTTTAAGGTGTTTTTGGCGTGGCGGCGGGATAGGCAAGACTTTCTCCTTTTTTAAGGTTTGAAACTTTATAATACAGCCGTTTATTATTGACTTGATAACTGATAACACACTCATTTTGAGACAGAATAAAAGGCGACGCATCAAATTGTGGGGGTAATGTATTGCCATACTCTGCGCGGCGGTCAGCGCTAAATATAATATCTTTTTTTCGCGTGGTAGTGTGCTTAAATCGCCCGATAATGAGCTGGTCTCTAATTTCTACAGCCGATTTCTCACCTCTAAAATGAAGGCTGTCTATGGTAATTCTAGAAATACCTGTTGTGGGTAAAAAGACATTAATTCCAGAGCCTGCATCTTCAATTCCTGCAATCCAGGCGTTGTAATAAGGGTCTATAATTTGTATAGGCGCAGTTGTCTGAAACTGTTGCAACGGGTCTTGGGCACTCTTACAATTAAATGTACTTAAAAAAATAATTCCTAAAATCAGTGGGGTTTTGAGTTTCATCGGGTTTAAATTTAGAGGTATAAACATACGTGATTTTTAATTGAGTTAAAAATAAAACAACTTTTATGCCATAAAAAAAGCCTTACATATGTAAGGCTCTGTTTCGTATAAATTGAGATCAAACTGTTAGCCATTAAGTGCTTCTGCTCCACCAACAATTTCTAGGATTTCATTGGTAATGGATGCTTGACGTGCTTTATTATACGTCAATTTAAGCTGATCTCTAAGCTCTGTAGCATTGTCAGTTGCTTTGTGCATTGCAGTCATTCGAGCGCCATGCTCGCTTGCGAAACTATCTCTAATGGCCTTATACAACTGCGTCTTTAAAGATTTTGGAATCAGTGTTTCTACAATTTCTTCTTTTGACGGCTCAAAAATATAATCCAAGCTTACAGCGCTATCACTTTCAATAGGTTCAATTGGCAAAAACTGTTCCGTCATGATTACTTGAGTCGCTGCATTTTTGAATTTATTATACACTAGTTCAATCTTGTCAAACGCTTTCGTTTCAAATTGCGCCATAAGCATCTCCGCTATTTCAGCAACATTATCAAATGTTAAGTCGTCATATATAGGGCTTTGATTAGAAATAATCTCAAAGTTTTTAGACAAGGCATCATTCGCTTTTTTACCAATAGCCACAACAGATACCTTGGCATCATAACGTTCTGCAACTAAATTAGCTTGCTTAATAATGTTAGAATTAAACGCTCCACACAACCCTCTGTTTGAAGTAATAGCAACGATTAGCACATTCTTTAGTTCGCGTTGTTCTGAATATTTGCTTCCAGAATCGGCATCTAAAGTGGCGCTTAAGTTTTGTAAAAGCTCCGTCAGTTTATCCGCATATGGACGCATCGCTGTGATAGCATCTTGTGCTTTTTTTAACTTAGCAGCCGATACCATTTTCATGGCACTTGTAATTTGCATCGTTGACGATACGGACGCTATTCTATTTCGGATTTCTTTTAAATTTGCCATTTTTCAAGTTATGAGTGCAGAGTTATGAGTTTTTAATGATTGCTACTAAAATTCTTATTAACTCTTCACACTTATTCATCATTTCTGTTGGAACTTCTCTTCCTGTAGCTTCAAGTATTTCTAACCAATATTTGGTTTCATCAGCTTCCTTTAAAGCAATTCCAAATTTATTTCTAAAGTCCTTTTTACTAACTCCTCTTTGAGCTTCTCTTGTATTGGCTCCAATACTCGTTCCGCTTTTTAGCAATTGAGAAGCTAACTCAAAATCCTTATTTTCTTTTAATTTATCCGTAAAACAAACAATCTCACAAGCAAATTGAAAACTTTTTACTCGAATTGGACTATTCTCTAAGGACATTTTTTTAAGTTGTTAGTATTTAGTTAAAGTTATGAGCTTATAACTCTGAACTCATCACTCTAAACTCTAAACTTTTTAATCTTTATACTTTCCTGACAACTCTTTTGCAACTGCGGTTAAGGTGTCTGTAACTTCATCCGTTAACTTACCTGCTTTTAGAGTGGCTAACACATCACTGTGCTTGGCTCTTAAAAACTCGATATATTCCGTTTCAAATTCTTTGACTTTATTTACAGGAACTGCTCTTAAAAGATTTTTAGATCCTGCATAAATGATGGCAACTTGATCTTCTACTTTAAAAGGGTCATTTTGTGCTTGCTTCAAAATTTCAACGTTACGACGTCCTTTTTCAATTACATTTAAAGTCACGGCATCTAAGTCCGATCCAAACTTAGCAAAGGCTTCTAATTCACGGAATTGTGCCTGGTCTAATTTTAGTGTTCCAGAGACTTTCTTCATCGCTTTAATCTGTGCGTTTCCACCCACACGAGAAACCGAAATACCTACGTTAATTGCTGGACGAACACCAGAGTTAAACAAATCACCGTCTAAGAATATTTGACCATCCGTAATCGAAATTACGTTGGTTGGAATATAGGCAGAGACATCCCCTGCTTGAGTTTCAATAATTGGAAGTGCTGTCAAAGACCCGCCACCTTTTACAATCGGCTTTAATGCTTCTGGTAAATCGTTCATGTCTTTTGCAATTTCATCATTATTGATGACTTTTGCTGCACGCTCTAATAAACGGGAGTGTAAGTAAAATACATCTCCTGGATACGCCTCACGTCCTGGAGGACGACGTAATAAAAGGGATACCTCACGGTAAGCTACGGCTTGTTTTGATAAATCATCATAGACAATCAATGCTGGACGACCCGTGTCTCTGAAATACTCGCCAATAGCTGCACCTGCAAAAGGAGCATAAACTTGCATTGGAGCAGGATCAGATGCATTTGCTGCAACAATCGTGGTGTAGGCTAAAGCACCTTTTTCTTCTAATGTTTTAGCAATCAATGCAACTGTAGAGGCTTTTTGTCCTACGGCTACATAGATACAATATACAGGTTCACCTGCATCGTAAAATTCTTTTTGATTTAGAATGGTATCAATACACACCGCTGTTTTTCCAGTTTGTCTGTCTCCAATTACCAACTCTCGTTGTCCACGACCTACAGGGATCATGGCGTCAATAGATTTGATACCGGTTTGTAAAGGCTCTGTTACAGGCTCACGGAAAATTACTCCTGGCGCTTTACGTTCAAGTGGCATTTGATAAACCTTGCCATCAATGGGCCCTTTGCCGTCAATTGGCGCACCTAAAGTGTCGACCACACGACCAACAATACCTTCTCCAACATTGATGGACGCAATACGACCAGTTCGTTTTACAATTGAACCCTCTTTTACAACTTTAGAAGCACCTAAAAGTACGATACCAACATTGTCTTCTTCAAGGTTTAGTACAATCCCTTCAAGATCGCCTTCAAATTGTACAAGTTCACCATACTGTGCGTTTGAAAGTCCGTATGCACGAACAATACCATCACCTACAGTTAATACGGTTCCAACCTCATCTAATGAAGCTGTTGCTTCGAAACCTGAAAGTTGTTGTTTTAGAATTGCTGATATTTCAGCTGCTTTTACTTCTGCCATCTTAATTTATTTTATACCTCTGATAAATCTCAGTATAGTTTTAGTTAATTGTAAATTTACGTTTTAGTGTGTTTAATTGGTTCGAGACGCTGGCATCATATTGCTGATCCCCTACACGCAGAATAAAACCTCCAAGGAGGTCTTCATCTACAGATTTATGTAACGTCACTTCCTTTGTGGTTAGGGTTTTAAGCTTTGCCATTACCTTTGTTTCCAGTTCAGGATTCATAGGAATAGCCGTGGTTACAAAGGCATTTTCTTTATTGTTTTCAATGTCATATAGAATCCCGTATTGGGCGGCTACTTGACCTAGTATATCGACTCTTTTATTGGTCACAAGAATATCGAAAAGCGATTTACTTTCTGAATTCAGAGAAGGAAATAAGGCGTTCAATACGTCGGCTTTTTCGGACAACTTAACCACAGGGCTTTTTAGGACATCGGCTAAAGAGGCGTTGTTTTCAATGGCCTGACTAATTAGAACCATATCTGCTTGCACTGCTGCTGCTGATTTGTTGTCTGTTGCTAGGCTTAAAATAGCTTTTGCATATCTGATTGCTGCTCGTGTTCCTGCCATGAGTAATTAGTTTAGGGTAGCGTCTTTCAACATTGATTCCACTAATTTTTCTTGTTTTGATTTGTCTGAAAGCTCTTCGCGAACCACTGTTTCTGCAATAGAAATTGAAAGTTCGGCTACCACAGATTTTAAATCGGCGATCGCAGCTTTCTTTTCAGATTCAATAGCGGCTTGTGCATTTGCAACGAGCTTATTTGCTTCGTCTTTTGCTTCTGTTTTTGCAGATTCAATCATTGTGTTTTTTAATTCACGTGCTTCTTTCAGCATCGCTTCGCGTTCTGCACGCGCTTCTTTTAAAAGTTTTTGGTTATCTGCTTGCAGATTTTCCATATCTTTTTTGGCGTCTTCAGCTGCAGAAATTGCATCCTTAATGTCTGACTCACGCGTCTCAACAGCATCAAGAATAGGTTTCCATGCAAACTTTTTTAGTAGTAATACTAAACCTACAAAAAGGAGCAGTTGCCAGAAGAATAGGCCAAATGAAAATTGTTCAATTAATTTTTCCATAATAACATTTAGTGTTAATTACTTTTGCTTAATTTTTTTAATAAAAACAACTACAACCAACCGTTGTAGTTGTTTTTTAGGTGTTTATTATCCTGCAAATAATGCAGCAAAACCAATACCTTCAATAAGTGCAGCTGCGATTAACATCGCTGTTTGGATTTTACCAGATGCTTCTGGCTGACGTGCAATTGCTTCCATGGCAGATCCGCCAATTCTACCAATTCCTACTCCTGCTCCAATAACGATTAAACCTGCTCCAACAATACTTGGAATTTCCATAATATATAAATTAAAAATTAAACATTCAGTTTGTTAATGTGCATGATCGTGATCATGCTCTTCTACTGCCGACCCAAAATAAAGTGCCGATAGCATGGTAAATATATAAGCCTGTAAGGCCGCTACTAATAATTCTAATATCCCTAATGCAAAAGCAAGCATGAATGATAACGAGCTCCCTAACCAGCTTTTGAAAATAAACATCAACCCTATTAAACTCATTAATACAATATGTCCTGCAGTAATATTTGCATAGAGACGTATCATTAATGAAAAGGGCTTGATAAAGGTTCCTAATAACTCGATCGGTGCCAACACTAAACGCATTAATTTAGGAACGCCTGGCATCCAAAAAATATGCATCCAGTAGTCTTTCTTGGCCGTAAAGGTCGTGATCAAATATGTTAAAATTGCTAAACAAAAGGTAACCGCAATATTGTTTGTTACATTGATTCCTAGCGGCGTCAACCCTAGTAAGTTGATGGTCCATACAAAGAAAAATACGGTAAGCAAATAGCTCATGTAACGCTTGTAGTGTTTTTTTCCAATGTTTGGAATGGCAATGTCATCTCTAACATACAATACGATGGGTTCAAGAATTCTTCCAATTCCAGATGGAATTGAATTTGACTTATAGGTTTTGGCCATTCTAGAAAACACCACAAACAACAACACTGCAACCATCATAATCGTAAAAACGTTTTTGGTAATCGAAAAATCTAATGGTTTTACGTTTGTTGCGTGGTGAGATTCATCATAAGTAATGGTCCCATCGGCGTCTGTTTTATATATTTTTCCGTGATCTAGTTTGTAAAAGGCGTCGCCTGCTTGTGCTACCGACTCTCCGTGATGAAGTTTTGAAGATGAAAAAACGCGTAGTCCGTTATCCCACAAAATTACAGGAAGCGGGAATCCAATGTACTTATGTACTCCTTCATCAGTTGTATATGAATATAAGCTGAAATCATAGGTGTCTTCTAAGTGGTGTTGAATGTAGGCTTTGATTTCGGACTTGAGATCCGTTCCAGCTGCTTTCTCACCTCCTGCCATAGATAGAAATGGCATTAGAAAAAATAATAATGTAATTAATCTGATTGTTAATTTACTTCGCATAACACTATTTAATGATCACTAAAAAATCGATGCAAAGTTATGTATTAAATCAAAAACAAAAAACAATTTTTAGTCTTTATTTTAATCTTAAAAATGTAGTAAGAAATTGGACTTTAAAACTGCATTTCATTTAGCCATTTACTTAGGTGAATGGTCTCTAAAATTAAACACAGACTGTAGGGGATGAAAAACGCTAAAAACTCCAGTGTTTCAATGTTTCCATCTGCCTTGTATGCGCCATAAAAGACCATAAAAAAGACTAGAAATTTAACAAAACTACTGCCAAGAAACATAAATCCTACCTGGTTGGTGTATTTCTTTTTTAATTTAAATATTAAAAAAACAATTCCAATTGTCAAAAGTGTGTTTATAACATAGGAGGCAATAATTTTGTTTTCAAACACTGGGAGGTTTGCATTTTGCAGCAAAACTAAGTGTAATGCAAACGCCAAAGAAACCACAAAAATTAAGCGGGTCGAGAATAAAACCATGGGGTGCTTTAACATAACGAATCGAAAAGGGAATTAATATTTAATTCTGTTGAGTTGCTTCAAAACAGCATAAAGTGAAATGGCAACGCCAAAAAGTGTGCAAAGGATTAAGAATATTTTTTGATCTGGGGTTATAGTTTTGATCTAGCCACTTCCCTAAACTCACAAAAAGGTATATGGTGACTCCCATTTGGATGCCAATAGCAGACAAAATAGCGGCTTGCTTAAGCGGATTCTTCAGAGCTAGAATTGTTTTGAGATGATGCTACTGTACTAACTTCGTTTTTCAACTCTTTCACGGAGCCTTTCATCACGCAGCTAGCATTAAAGGTAGCGCCTGGTTCTACAGAAAGTTGCTCAATTTGCACATCTCCTTCTATATATGCAGAAGCCCGTAAACTAAGGGTTCCCGAAACGATCAGATTGCCTTTAAATTTTCCTTCAACATCTGCGTTTTTACAACTCAAAACGCCTTCAACAGATCCAGTTTTGCCAATAACAACTTTTCCAGAAGTGTGTAATGACCCATTAATAAGGCCTTCAACTCTAAAGTCTCCTTCGCTAACCAAATCGCCATTAAAGGTTGTGCCTTGAGCAATCGTGTTTTGCTGAGAAAATGAACTCGTGTTTGATTTTTTTTGATCTGCAAACATATGTAATACTGTTTTAATTAATTGTTTCTAAGTAAGCTTCTACATTTTTATGTATCTGAACTGTTTGATAGTTTTTGGAAGAAATTCCAAAAAAAGGTTTTGAAATTTCAAGGGCGCCTTTGTTTTCTAAAATCTCTACAAAACCCGATCCACCTTGAACACTTTTAAGTCCATGCACAACTACAAATATAGTGTTTGTATCGTAATGATCTCTAGAAACGTTGTAATTAAAATAGTCAACGTCTTCAATAGCAGCTTTTAACGCCTCTTCCAAGGCTATGGATTCCTCTGTTTCTACCGCCTTAAATTTAAAAATGAGTTTGAAATTGGTTTGTGTGGAATCCTGTACAAATTCTTGACTTTCTAATGCTGGAATAACGGTTTCATACATCTGAGCCGCTTTTTTACCTTCAATACTGCTTGGATAGTTTAACGCCACAAAATTAAGGCCTTCTTTATAGGCTTCGAACCCAAACAAACGCGCCTTAGAACTAACTTTCAAAAGCTCTAGCTTTGGTACAATTTCATCGCCATCAAGCCGAATGATTTCTAGATCACAACCGTTGATTACGTCTTGGTAATGTCCTGACTCAAACTGTGCATATAAACTATTATATCGTGCTTCGGGACTGTTTTCAGTATTTTGTAAAGCAGATTCTGGGTTTACTAAAATGGTAGCATAATGCGAGTCTGGGTAGTTGTCAATAATATCCTTTTTGACTTGTGCTTGCAAACGCTTATAGTCTAATAGCGCATATAATTTGAAGAGGTTATACTTTGCTGGTAACACCAGACGTTTTTCAGGACTTAGTGTTAATAATTTTTCGAGCTTGTTTTGTGCGCGTTTATAATCTTTAAACTTATTTTTATAGATAAGTCCCAATTGGTAATACGCAAAATTACGTTCTTTAGTAATGCTGTCGAGTACGGTTTGATCTGTAGGAATTTGCGCTAAGTAATACTCCACAGAAAAGCGGTCTTGAGTCGTCGCAGCAACACTGTTTTCTGTGTCCACAACGGATTCGGGTTTAGATGGTGTGGTTTTACTCGATAAACGCCAATTGGCTTCTAAAGCACGTTCGCCCCATATTCTTGTGAATTCATTTTTGCCAAATGCAACTGTTGTTGGATTATAAAAATAAAATGTTTTTCCATTTTGGGCAAAGGAATTTTGAGATCCCTCAAAACCATTCCCGGAAGCAGAAGCTTTTTCTGAGGCTTCGTCAGCTAATTTTAAGGCCTCTATATAGGTTTGAAAATAAATTTCTTTTTCTGTATCTGAAAGGGCTACAACAGTAAGAATACTGTCATTCTCTCTAGAAACGGACTCATAATAGATAACATCCTCTAAGTTGTCTCGTTTGCGCTTTATTGTGCGATACGATTTACTGTTGTCTTTTAGGTGCAATAAAGTACTGTCATAATACGATCCTGCTTTGGTGTATTCGGAGTAATCATAATTTAAATCGCCCAAGGTTTGATAGTTCAAAGCTGTCAAATAGACGTCTTCGGAATTTGTACGCAACGATTTATTAAAATATGAAATCGCTAAAGAATCTGATTTGTTCTGAAGACGATACATCGCTATGCGGTGGTATATTTTATCTAAAAAAGGCCTGTTTTCTCTGTCTGTTTCTAGCGCTTCTAACAGCTCATGCAGGGCTAGTTTATTGCCGTTTTCTATGTCAAAATTTTTGATTTTTTCTAGATGAGCACTAATCATATAGTCCCTTGGTGTTCTTCGATTTAGATTGATTACTTTATCAAATGCAAGATTAGCACTGTCTTTTATCCCTAGAGCCGAGTACAATTGTCCTTCGATAAAGTGTAAACGTCCACGTTGCTCATTGTTTTTTGTGAGCTGAGAAGCCACTTGTAATTGCGTAATTGCGCTGTCCAAAGATTTTGTGGTAATATACGCTTGAGCTAAGGTTGATGCCGCTTCTACTCTGTCATTTCTAGACAAAGGTTCTTGTGCAATCAGACGCTTCAGGTTTTCTATTGCTGTTTCTTCATTTTGAAGGCGTAGATTAGTTTTTGCTCGCCAAATTTTTGCGAGGTTAATGTTGCTGCTTGCAGGATACTTGAATAAAATATAATTAAATGCTTCTAAAGCTGGAATAAAGCGGTTGTCAAAATAGCGTGCCTGTCCTAGTAAAATATAAGCCTCATCAATTTGAGGATTTTTTTCTTTCCCCTTAATGTTCATGCCACGCTTTTGAATCGCTTTCACTGCTTTTACCTCAGCGAGCTCAATGCTTGGGTCATTGGAGTTCGTGTTTGAATCACTATCTTCTGGGATTTGTAAGCGTTCAACAGGCAAAATTTCCCAATAGTTTTCTTTGTAAGTAGAATTAACCGCAGTTTTTCCTGACTCTAAAGCCACTGTTCCATTATAAAGCACATTATATTTTGTGTTTAATGAATGCCAGGTTCGGTTCAAGAATTTATCTTTTTTGCGAGAACAACTTGAAACGGAGAAGATAATTAGGGCTCCTACAACTATATAATTAAAAATGGTTTTCAACAAGGGTATGTTTGTTATTGATAACTACAGAAACAGCATATTCGTATGCAACTTTGTAAAAATAATCATCTTTTTGTATAAAACTAATAAAATATACTGTTTTGCCTAAAATTATAGCGATAAGGTCTCTAATTTTGGGGAAGTCTTAACAACTGATTAACTTAAATCTTTCTTATTTTTGCAAAAACTATTTTCATGGCTCAATTTCATTCTTTAAAAATCCAATCCATTACAAGGCAAACCGAAAAAGCGGTTAGCATCACTTTTGAGGTTCCAGAGCTACTGAAAACAGCTTTCGACTTTAAGGCTGGCCAATACATTAGCTTAAAGACACTGATTGATGCTCAGGAAATTCGAAGAGACTACTCCTTAAGTTCAAGTCCAGCAAGTGGAGACTTAACAATAACGGTCAAGGAAATTGAAGACGGCGTCTTTTCTTCCTATGCCAATAAAGATTTAAAAGCGGGTGATGTTCTTGATGTAGCTGCTCCGAATGGGCGTTTTTTTTATGACGCACAACCAGAGTCAACAACGACTGTCGCAGCCTTTGCTGCAGGCAGTGGTATTACGCCGATAATGAGTATTGCTCGAACCTTACTGGAAACCGAACCACAGAGCCAGTTTATATTAATTTACGGCAACAAAAGTCCAAAGGAGACTATTTTTCATGAAGAGATTTTAACGCTTAAAACGTTATATGCAGAGCGTTTTAAGGTGCAGTTTGTCTACAGTGAAGTCGATGAGGATGGTGCCTTATTTGGACGTATTGACAGTGGAATAATTAACTATGTCCTTAAAAACACAATTGCTGTTCAAGACACCCACAAGTTTTATTTATGTGGACCGGAGGGAATGATCAATACCGTAAATGGGATTTTAATAGACAAAGGGGTTGAAGCTTCTCAGATTTCGTTTGAGTTATTTACGGCATCGACTACAGCTGAACCAACTTTAAGTCCATCGTCCAAAAAAGGAGAATCCAAGATTACGATTTTGGTTGATGAAGAAGAAACAACTTTATCAATGCTCCAAAAACACACCATTCTAGAAGTAGCATTAGCAAACGACGTTGATGTGCCCTATTCGTGCCAAGGTGGAGTTTGTAGTAGCTGTATATGTCGTGTTACCGAGGGCTCGGCCAGCATGCGACAAAACAATGTACTAACCGACAATGAAGTTGCCGAAGGGCTCGTGTTAAGCTGTCAGGCGGAACCAACTTCAGCAACGCTAAAAGTTGATTTTGATGATATTTAAAGGTTAGCTTTAACCGTTTTGACAATCGTTTTAACATTAATCGTTTCGATTGCTAACGCATATCCTTCTGGATATTTATTCCCATAAATTGAGGTTGGGATTTGGGGATACTTATTTAAATCTGACAAAAGATTATTTCTGTCTAATTGACCAAAAGGTGCGAACCCCGCAAACGGATGTGTAACTCCCCAGAGTGTCACCACACTTACACCAAGCATTGCTGCCATATGGCCATTACTTGAATCCATTGACAGCATCACTTTCAAATTGGAAATAATATCTAATTCTTGATCTAAATCAAATGTTCCTGCAACACAATACACATTGGGAGATTTCGAGGCGATTTTTTTTAATAGATTAGTTTCGTTTAGCCCTCCCCCAAACAATAAAACCTTATATTCTTTTTGAAGTTCAAAAATCACTTTTTCCATTTTAGAGAGTGGGTATGTTTTTGAAGCATAAGCGGCAAAAGGAGCAATTCCAATAACCGGTTTCGAAAACTGACCAAGCTCTCTTAGTACAGTAGCGTCTAATTGTTTCGCTTCAGGAAACGAAGGGTTATCAAGATCGAAATCAAACCCTAAGCGTCTAAAAACATCTGCATAGCGTTGGGGCGTTGTACGCAATGGTACGCGTAAATTCCCTGAAATTAATGCCTTTTTTTCGGATCGTCCTTTATCAATTTGGACAAAATTAAGTCCTAATAAAAAGACGCTTAAAATTTTCGTTCGTAATACATTGTGAAGATCTGCAACAGCATCAACAGAAGTGTTTCGGATTTGTTTTGAAAGCTTATATAGCCCATAAACCCCTTTGTGGGTTGTGGTAAAATCTACTAAAAGAACCGTCACCGTTTGAAGGTCTCTAAACAGTGGTGCAAACTGTTTTTTGGTCAGAACCGTAATTCTAATTGTAGGGTGTGCTTTCGAAAAGGCGGCTAACACAGGAACGGTCATGGCAACATCTCCCATGGAAGAGAGCCTTATGACTAATATGTGTTTGATGTCTGACACAATTTTAAAGGTATTATTTTATCCCTCTTAAAACCGGGTTTAATTCGTCATCATTATACATCTTCATTTGCTTGTAAACTTTCATGTATTTGTCGCCGTTTGCAATATCTTCTAGTAAGTCGTCAATAGCAATTGATAAATCTGTACGCTGTTCTAAAAGAATATTCAGTTTGGTTTGGCAATTATGTTTGTGTGTTTCTGAAGCGTCTTCTCGGACTGTTTCTAATTCCATGTGATAAATTTTCAATGCAAGAATTGACAAGCGATCGATTACCCATGCAGGGCTTTCAGAATTAATTTTAGCGGTAGGTTTTGGTTGAACGTTTTTGTAAGTCTCTAAAAAATAACTGTCCACAAACTCGACAGTATCTGTTCGGTCTTGATTAGAGGCGTCAATTTTTCGTTTTAATTTCAAAGCGGCTACCGGGTCGATATTTGGGTCTCTAATAATATCTTCATAGGCCCATTGAACGGTGTCTATCCAACACTTTCTGTAAAGTAAATGCCCAATAAGGTCTTCGTTTTTGTCATATTTGTTTTGAAACGGCTGGTCAACAGTGTTTAAAACTTTATACGTTGCGATAACGTCTTGAAAAATGGAATTGGCTTTGTCTGAAAACATGTTTTATTATTTATGTGGCAAATATAAGCGTAATTCTTTAGTTTAGTTTAGGAGTGAAGAAATATTACACCCGAACTGAAAGACTCCCGCTAATAACAGTGCTCCTATTACGAGTTCTGACAACCAACTAGGCTTGGTTGTTTCGGAAAAATTTGCCACTAACACAGCCGAAGGAACTACTGCAAATAAATAGCCTCCTGTAGGCATTTGCGCACTTAGAAATGAAACGGCAATTCCTATAAATACGGTTGAAATAAGTACTAAAAAGCTGGGGTTGTTTTTTCGATTTTTAAGAACTCCCTTTACAACGAATATGAGAATTACAACTAAAATTATTGCTAAAAATAAAAGAGATGCACCTTGAGAAAGTAGGGCCTCTTCTGTAATGAGGTCCACACTAAAAACAGGAAGGTATTTGGCATAATTTGGAAAATAACCAACCGTTAATAACTGAAAGCATGTGATAAGTATTCCTACAGTTAAAACTCCAAAAAAAGGAATCAAGATGTTTTTTATTTGAGTTAAGGAGTAAAAAAGTATCCCCATAGATAAGAGTCCAAAAAATAAAATAGCCCAAGGCTCAAAAATCGTTGCTAAACAGATCCACATAGAGGCATCAAATAGCTTTTTTTTAATGTTTGTTCTGGTTTTTAGACTTATAATTCGTCTTAGGGATAGTAAAATAAAAAGATTGGAAACTAGTATTGAATTTACCTCCAGACTAATGGGCATAAGGCTTACAAATAAACAAAAATACAGCGCAGCGTAACTATTATTATGGGTTAATTTATTTTTGGTAACGATAAAAATTAATATGACAAAAGACACTAAAACGACCAATAAGTAAGCCGTTTCTATTAGAATATTAGTGACGTTTATGGCGTCGTTACTCCAAATAATTCGTTGAAAAGCAAACACAGCGGTTAATATAATTATGAAAATTATATAATGAATTGGTTTAGATGTTTTAAAAAAGCTTGTAATCATATAAAGTGTTGACTATATTTGCCACGTAAATATAAGGTTATTATAAAAATGTCTTGTGAGGTTTTATTCATCAAGAGTAAAAATAGACACTTTATTAACCTGTAAACTTTAAACCACATTATAATGAAAGATATTTTTAATGCTATTCAAGAGCTTTTTGAAACTGTATTGTTAGCGCCCTATGATGCTTTGAGAGCACTTGAGTTGGAAAACTGGTTTGGCGCCAACATTGTAACGTGGATTTTTATGGCTATTGGAATCGTTGCTTTTGTATATTGGATGTTACAATTAAAGTCTTTCAATGACAATAATGAAGAAGACAAAAGTATATCTTCTCATTCTTATCTATAGATCGAATCCAATATCTTTTCGATAGTTCATGCCGTTCAAATTTGATGCTGCTCTATTGATTTATAAGACGTCTTTAAGGCAGATTTAATAGTCTGCTACCAAAAGACGTTACTGCCATAACACGACCGCCAGAGGTTACAATCTTTTCCGTCTTTTTCAGTGTTCGCTCCTGCATGAAATACAATCGAATTTTCAATTGTATCTAGTCCTGTAATTTCTTTTCCTTTTTCATAAGCTTCTGGATATCCTCCTGAAACGAGCATAACGGTTACTGCGGTTTGTGGATCTATTTCAATATCAACTTCATTCAAACGATTGTTTGTCAATCGCTTGAAATATTTCAACTAAATCTGTTTTTAATCTTGGTAAAACCGCTTCCGTTTCTGGGTCGCCCATTCGAACGTTATACTCTATTACAATAGGTTCGTTATCTACCACTATAAGGCCTATGAATATAAATCCTTTGTAAGGCAAGTTGGTCCTTAGCTAGGCCATCAACTGTGGGTTTTACGATCCGGTCTTCTATCTTCTTTAACAACACCTCATCAGCAAAAGGGACAGGTGAAATGGCACCCATTCCGCCTGTATTTAGCCCTGTATCTCCTTCTCCAATTCGTTTATAATCTTTGGCTGTGGGTAATAGTTTATAGTGTTTTCCGTCTGTTAAGAACAAAACAACTTAATTCGATCCCGTCTAAAAATTCTTCAATGACAACCTTAGAGCTTGCTGCTCCAAACTTTGAATCCACCAGCATGTTTTTCAAGCTCCTTGCTTGGCTTCATTTATATCTGTCAAAATCAATACGCCTTTTCCAGCGGCAAGACCATCTGCTTTAAGTACGTAAGGCGGTTTTAGAGTGTCTAGAAATGCAAAACCTGCTTCGATATTGTGTTTAGTAAAACTCTCATATGCCGCTGTTGGGATGTTATGACGGTATAGAAATTCTTTAGCAAATTCTTTACTGCCTTCAAGTTGAGCTGCTGCTTTTTGAGGACCAATTACCGCAACGTGTTGCAGTTGTTTATCGTTTAGAAAGAAATCGTAAATTCCATTTACAAGTGGGTCTTCTGGCCCTACAACGACCATTGAGATGTCGCGATAAATAACCTGATTTTTAAGGCCTTCGAAATCAGTAACTGAGACGTCAAGATTTGTGGCTATTGCTGCTGTTCCGGAGTTGCCTGGCGCAACAAATAACGCATCGCATAATGGGCTTTGGGAAATTTTCCAAGCAAACGTATGTTCTCTACCTCCAGAACCTAATATTAATATATTCATGAAATTATTTTGATTAATATGCTTTTTCTTCGCCTTTGATGGTGTTAAAAAGGGTTTGAAAAATAATTTTTAAATCTAAGAAAAAGGACCAGTTTTCGATATAAAAAATATCGTGCTGCACACGTCCTATAATATCTTTGTCGGATTCAACCTCTCCTCTATAGCCACTCACTTGAGCTAAACCAGTAATTCCAGGTTTTACAAAATGACGCACCATAAATTTATCGATTTTTTTGGCATACATATCTGTATGGCTCAGCATATGAGGACGTGGACCTACTACTGACATCTCTCCTAAAAGTACATTAAAAAATTGAGGCATTTCATCTAAGCTTGTTTTGCGAAGTAGCTGACCGAATGAAGTGATACGAGCGTCGTTACGAGACACTTGGACTAAATCTGCAATGGGGTTTTCAACCATAGATCTAAACTTAAAACATCTAAACGATTTATAGTTGTATCCATTTCTTAGTTGAGTGAAAAAGACAGGGCCATTGGATTCAATTTTGATGAGTAAGGCAATCAAGGGGGTAAGCCATGACAAAATGAATATAATTACGGCCAAAGAGAATACGATATCAAACAACCGCTTTAGTAACAAACTCAAAGGGTCGTCTAGAGGAATGGTTCTAAATGTTAGAATTGGAATAATTCCATAATAATCATGTTTTAATTTTTTTGACAAGACTTTACTTCTATCGGGTATAAATTTAACCACTTTAAGATTGTTGTCGGCGAAGCTAACAACCGCAGAAAGGTCTTCGTCATTAAGTTCTGAAATTGAACAGAAAATTTCATCAATTCCTTCGTTTGTGATGTAATCAAAAATAGCTTGTAAATCTAGTGTGGAGCGGTCTTTAAAGCATACAATTTTTTTGTTTAAAAACCCATATGCAGGCGTGTTTGAGAAGAATTTTTCTAACGATTCAGATTGAGGTGTTTTACCTAAAATTATAGTTTTCCGAATGTTCCCTTTAAAAATTGATCGGTACCTTTTTAATAAATAAAACATTAAATATTTAAAAATCGAAATACAGAAAAACGTTACTAAAATATACTTAATGATCTCTTTTGGATTGAGATTTAGATCGAGGTTGATTCCTGAATATGCAAACATCAATAAGCTAAATAGCAGAATTTGTCTGAACACTAGTTTTAGAACTCTTATTACAGTGGAAAATCTATGGACATTATAAAACCTAGACACTAAGGCTGTTACAACCCATCCAAAAGAGATGAATATCACAAAGCTTATAGCGTTGATATCTTTAAAAAAATAAAGAATACCAAACGCATTTATAAGCGCCAAGTCTACAACATAAGAGATGGGTTTTATAAATCCTGAATATCGACCTTGTTTAAATAAACTCACTTATTGTTTTATATGTTTAGAAAAATCTTTGTGATCAATCTTGGTTAGTTTTTCTTGTGATAGGTTCTGAAAATAATTAAACGTTAGTTTCATTCCTTCAGCCCTAGATAGTTGTGGCGACCAATTTAACACTTTTTTAGCTAAGTTTATATCTGGTTGTCGTTTTAGGGGGTCGTCTTCTGGGAGGGGCTTAAAAATTATTTTTTGATTCGAGTTTGTTAGTTTTAGAATTTCATCTGCAAATTCAATGATTGTGATTTCGTCAGGGTTTCCTAAATTAACAGGGTTTGAATAGTCGCTAAATAACAAGCGGTAAATTCCTTCGACTAAATCATCTACATAACAGAAGGAACGTGTTTGCGTTCCTTTACCAAATACAGATAAATCCTCCCCCCTAAGAGCTTGCCCCATAAATGCTGGTATTACACGTCCATCGTTCAGACGCATACGCGGCCCATAGGTGTTAAATATGCGTGCAATACGCGTTTCTAGTCCATGAAATCGATGGTAGGCCATTGTGATGGCTTCTTGAAATCGTTTGGCTTCGTCATAAACCCCTCTAGGGCCAATAGAGTTTACATTTCCAAAATAATCCTCAGACTGCGGGTGTACCTGAGGGTCTCCATATACTTCAGATGTAGAAGCAATGAGAATACGTGCGTTTTTGGCTTTGGCAAGTCCCAACAGATTATGCGTTCCTAAAGAGCCTACCTTGAGAGTTTGGATGGGTATTTTTAGATAATCAATAGGACTGGCAGGGGATGCAAAATGTAAAATATAGTCTATGGGTTCTTTGATTGCTATATGAACCGTAACATCGTGTTCGATGAAATGAAAGTTTTGATGGTCAAATAAATGCTGAATGTTGTCTTTATCACCTGTGATAAAATTATCCATACCTAACACTCTAAAACCTTCATGGATAAAGCGGTCACACAAATGGGATCCTAAAAATCCTGCGGCACCCGTAATAAGTATGGTTTTGGACATAAACTTGGTTAGATGTTTTACAAAGGTAATAAAATATTAGACCAAGATTGGTTGAAGCGCTTTTTAAGTTTAAAAGTGTTTTAAAAATAGTGATATTGGTCTGTAATATTACCCCTAGTAATAAACAAGCAAATCGGAGAAAACCCTACTTTGGTTCTAGATTATTTAATGAGTGGCCAAAACATTTTCTATTTAAAGGGTATTAACTTTTTTTATCATCCTGTCTAAAATCATCTTTTTAGAGAAGTTTCTAATAACATACGCTCTTGAATTAACTCCCATGTCTTTCATTCTAGTTGGTTTAGAAGACAATTGGTCTAACTGTTTAATGACTTCTTTGGAATAATGGTCGAAAAAAAGACCTGCTTCGGTTAATTTAAAAGTTTTTTTTATTTCAGAATCTTTGTGCCCAATGATAATGGATGGTTTTGCACTTGCCATCATCCCTAATACTTTTGACGGCATTACAGTGTCTAGTAGGTCTGGTTTCTGAAATAACAAGTGAATATCTGCACTACAGAGCAAATCAGACAATTCTTTATATGGAACGGGAGGATAATTAATTACGTTCGATAGATTTATGGTGTTCTCTAAAACCCAATCTTTTTTGGCACCATCTCCAACAATTATGACATCATACCTGTTTTTATCTAAATCATTACAAAATTTAATAAAATTGTTCCAATCTTGCTTGTCTCCAATATTTCCTGAATATAACAGTGTTATCTTATTTGATTTAGTATATTCATGAGGGGCTGCTGTTAAGGGGTCGATTGTGGTTTGATCTATCCAATTGGGTAGATAAAAGATTAAACTTTTCGTTTTTTGGGAGAGATTATCGAGCATGCTATGACTTATGGTGCTTCCAACAGTAGCCTTGTTCAGAATCCAAGATTCAATCTTGAAAAGTAATGAAAAAAGAGCATTCGTTTTTTTACTAACACCTGTTTGTAGTGCTGCATCAAATTCAAAATCCTGGACATGAATCCATAATTTTGCGTTAAAACGTTTTTTTTGGATCCAGCCTAAAAATGCTGATGAGGTAAATGGGACAACCGCAATCACTAAATCACAGTTTTTAATTTTAAATAGATTGATGAATGACCCAAGAGTGAAGTCTATTAAATGAACTATTCTTTTGAAAAATGTTGGCACTCTAGGCACATATTGCTTATATCTCAATATAGTAGACTTACCGTTGGATTCTTTATAAAATAAAGGCTTATACTTGTAGTCCTTATAAATCTTCCATTGAGGATAATAAGGAAATGCCGTCACAACAGTAACATTATGGCCATTGGATTCAAGAAACTCCACCCATTGAGAAGAATATAAACCTATGGCTGAATCTTCTGGAGCGTAGTTTAAACTAATGAAGGTGATGTTCTTTTTTCTCAATCTTTTACTGTTCTTTCTTTTGTTGGTTTTGCGGGACTCCCAACACATACTTTGTTTGAGGGTAAATCTTTAAAAACTGAACTTCTTGCTCCGACTATAGTTCTGTCTCCGATATTAACTGACGGCGCTACATATACATCAGTCGCGAGCCAACACCCTGAACCAATAATGATTTTTTGAGCATAAACATCAAAATTTTCAGAAAGGTAGTCATGACTCCCTGTGCAAATATAACACCTCTGAGAAATAACAGTATGAGATCCTATCGAAATCTCTCCTAAGGAATAAAGAACTGCATCGTCACCAATCCAACTGTAATCGCCAATAGAAATTTTCCAAGGATAGGTAATTTGAGTGGTTGGCCTCAGAATTACTTTTTTACCAACTTTTGCCCCAAAGCATCTGAGTAGAAAACGACGCCACCCGTACATTAGCTGAGGAGATGGCCGAAATAGGATTGTATAAACTAACCACCATAGTTGGACGGTGATTTTAGATTTTCCTCTAAAATTTTTTGGGGTCTTATATTTCGAAAGGTTTTGCATTCTATAATATTATTCTTTAATTAAGTGATTGTTTTGATTGTTAAAAAAACAGATTAAAAAGAAAAATAATATAACACCCGATTGTCTAGACAAAACATTTTCCACCAAAAATAATAGACAATATAAAACAAGTATCATTATTAGTGGCTTGTTTTTCTTTTTAATTGCGTTTCTAAAGTTTATTGCTAAAAACCCTAAAAAAACAAACAGTCCAATCAACCCTGTTTTAATAGCAACGTCCAAATATTGATTATGGCTATTAAACCTATGCATTAATAGAATATCACTTTTATTAGCATAGCACAAATTTAGTTCTTTTTGTGCGTCACCTACTCCATACCCCATAAATAATTGTTGTTTAATAATTGTGAAGCTACAATCATAAATGCCCAACCTTATACTTGTGGACAGGGTGGGGTTAAACTCCTCATAAGTTTGAGCGCTAATTAACTCATTCATCCTTCGGTTATAAATGGATAGAGTTATTAAAGAAAAAATAAATGTGAATACTATTAAATATTTATGAGTTTTCTTTGTTATTTCAAGGATACAGTAAAAGAAAATTATAATGAAAAGCGCCAAAATGGCACCTTTACTGGAAAGGAAAAGTAGAAACACTAAATTTATAGCTGTTAGTATTAAAAAAAATAACTTTTCTTCATAATTTTTAAACAATTTCTGTTTGAGCATAAAAACAAAAAATATAATTGAAAGTGCCAAGAAGATAGAAGCATAAATAGGGTGTTGACCTACTAGAGGCATGTCTATAATGATATTCCTGTACTTATCTGTGCTCCATAAATAATTTAAAGAAGATTTCTTGAGAAGAATTAAAACAAATGAGTACAAAGAAAACACTGATGTTGAGCCAATGAAAGTTTTTATAAACAAGAGTCTGGTCGTGTTTGATATCTTAAAACGTGGAAGTAACACAAAAAAGGTTATGGGTATAACTAAAATTGATAGGCCTGTTTCAAGCTTTTTAAGTGACAGCGAAAGATCATCACTATAGATTACTGAAATTAAATACATTAAAAATACTGAGGAATTAATAAATAGCCATTTCCAATTGATTTCACGCTTATTAAAGAAAAAAAGTGAGGCAATAAATAATAAAACAACAGGTAAACCCTTTATTTTGTTTGGAATAATTGGGAATACTGCAAAAATTAAAATCAACCCATTTAAAATTTTTGTTTGATTACTTAATCTCATGAATTTTTGGTTAATTTAAATTTATAGTTTTTAAACACGTTAAAGAAAGTTAAAATAAGTACTAAGAATACAAAGACTAAAAACTCGTCCGAAAAAGGCATTCTAAAAAATAATATTCCAAAAAAGAACCCTACAATATTAGAAATTGAGCCATAAGGTCTTAGGTGTTTAGTAATAAAACCCTCTATAAACCATAACACAATTGGTAAAATAATTATACCTAATAACGAGAAGTTCATAAACATTTCTCCAATGATTGTAGTAACCAAAGAAGAGCCTCCAAAAGAATTGGCGGTTATTACCGTTATGCTTTCTGGTTTTCCTTCCCAAATAGATCTTGGAACATAAAAAAACAAGGGCTTGAAATAAGTGGCTCCTAATAAAAAATCATCATATCTGTTGAATAAATCATAAATCACATTTACATTAATTGATTCAGATATTCCAATAAAGAACGATTTGGGGTTTGGAGGCTCTAAAACCATCGCTCTATTAAACGCTGCAATAAAGACCTCAAAAGTTGGCAGTCCGTTCGCAAACAGCGGGCCTCTCATATGTCTAAAAATAGACGCAAAATAGCCTAAGAAAAATGTTGCTGGAAAAAGCAAAGGAAACGCAATTAAGGTTTTTTTAGGATATCTCTTTACAAAAACAAAACCTATCAGTATAGCTGTACAAAATAAATATATCCTGTTTCCAGAAAAAACCATGTCAATAACAACAAAGAGAAGAATAAAAAACATAAACCTATAAACGTTTAAGTCGTTTTTTAACCATTTAAAAAATAATGAAGATATGAATAATATCTTCGCTGAATTTACAAGAAAAACAATTAATACAGCAAGCGCGCCATTTGACTGCATAAAATGCTCTCTGTTTTGGTACCAATCCCCTCCTTCTAACAATCCAGAACCAATAAATACTATTAACATTCCAATAACATAAATTATCAAATAACCTTTTAAGCTTGGTTTAAATTTATTATTGGCTTCTACATTATAATATCTGGAGGGGAAGTACAAGTAAAGTACTATTGAAAATAAAAAACCTAACAATAATAATGAGTTATGAATGTTATTGTCGAAAACAACATTTGAAAGAGTTGTATAATGAAAATCCGCTTGAGAAAGCTCTAAAGTACCCGTTAATATCATGATCCAGACAGGGATGAAGATAAAAAATAGCACCCCAAATGAAATTCCAACTTTAAAGGTTACTCCTTTTTTTAAAAGCGTATATAGCATTATTAATACGATCAAAAAAAACTCAATTATAAAAAGTGCAGAAGTTAGATATACCATTTTTTAGATTGCAGGATTTGATATTTGGTTGCTTAACTTTTTAAAATAGTAATGTCCTGTAAAAACTAACAATAACTCCGTTAAGGTTACTATTGTAGCAATTCCATATATATCGTAAAAATGAACAAAAATTAAATTCACAATCATATTAAATAATCCTCCGAATATTAAAATGTTCATTCTAACTTTATAGCGTTTTATGGCAGGAAAGTATAACATATTGTAAAGCATATTTAAACCAGAAAACATTGATATAAAGCTTAATATTCTAAACACATTTGCATAACTGGTTATTAAAATATCATCATAGACAATATCTAATATACTTTTTGCAAAAAGTAAAATTACTAAAGTTATTATTGTGCTTATAACAAATATAGGAGGCATGATTTTATTTATAATTTGCTTTTTCTGATAGTCATTTTGTCTAGCTACCCAAGGGTATAAAGCTTGGTATAATGGAACATAGACGTTTTTAACCGCTAAAATAAGTTTTTCCATACTTGCATATACACCCGCAATAATATTTCCAGAAAACAAACCTAAAATAAAAACATTACTTGCGGTATAAAGGCTTGTGGCAAAATTAGAAACAAACAAGCTAAAGCTTTCTACTAATAACCTTTTTACCAGGTTAAATGTGGGAAGTTTATATTTAAAATACTTAAAACTTAAACCAAACCCAAGAAGACCAGAAATAACAAAACCAAGTGAATTATAAATAGGCACTTTAAAATAGTCAGCTTCAGACTTTACCATAAAAAACACAAGAACTGTAAAGATACCCTTCGCTAGAATATTTATAAAAGTTACAAATTTCATCTTTTCAATCCCTTGAAAAAACCATACAGGAAAAAATGCTTGCCCAACAACAACGCCAAAACTAAATAAATAAACTTGTGCGTCTATACTAAATCTGGTAACTGTATTTACGATTATGTAAAGTATAGCAAATGCTAGAAGTAATAAGCCTAACTTAATGAACATTATTGCAAAAAAAATCTGGCTAGTTTTTTCTTTGTTTTTTCTTGCTAATGATATTTCTCTTGTGCCACTGATATTAAATCCAAAATCTACAAAAACGGTTAAAAATAAAGCTAAGGATTGAGCAAACATTACCAATCCGAATTTTTCTGTTCCTAAAACTCTAACCAGATACGGAAGTATTAGAAGCGGTAAAATATAATTCGCTCCTTGAAGTATAACCAAGGAAAAGAAGTTTTGAACAACTACTTTTTTTTCTCTGTTTCCTAAAACTGTATATACCTTGTTTAATAGTTTCATTAAGAAGTGTCATTTAGTATACAGAGCACAATTGCCAGCAAAAAAAAAGAGCTTGAGGAATATATAGATTTTTAACTATGTCCATATTAAAAAAAGATTTAATCATTTTCGTTTTATTTAAAATTCCCCGACGGCTTTGTTTAAATTAATCTTTAATTTGATTAATTACATCCAATGTGATGTCATTTCTAAAAAAGAATTCATTTTTCTTTATTTTTTCTTCACTCCAGTTCCACCACTCAAGGGCTTTTAATTTTTTAATTATTTCTTCTGAAAACCTATATTTTATAATTTTTGCAGGAACCCCTCCTACAACGGCATAGCTTGGGACATCCTTAGATACTACTGCTTTAGCAGCAATAATTGCGCCGTCTCCAATCTTAATTCCATCCATAATTATAACATCTGCTCCAATCCAAACATCACTTCCAATTGTAATCTTATCATATTCTTTAAATTCTGCTAAGCGCTTAAAGCCTAGGGAGTGTTTTATAGCATATTTTTTAGCATAAAAAATTGGCGATGTTGAAGCTAAGGATGTCGGGTGCATACCTAAGCCCGACTTAAAATTCATAGAAATTGAGCAGTATTTTCCAATATTTGTATTATTCACAAAAGCAAATAATCCAATGTAAGAAAAATGTCCTAGTTTAGAGTTAGTAAACCTAGAAAAAGGAAATACTCTACTTTTTGAACTTATAACTGAGTTTTTTTTGTAAACAATCATTCTTTATTATTATAATATTTTGAAACTTCCCCTATTTTTTCAAATAGTAACCCCGTCTTAAGATATAAAACGGTTTTAACTTTATCAATTAAATTTGGGCCCATAAAAAACTGGCGAAACTGTTTTATAACATCTTTGTTAAAATTAGTAGTGTTTTCTTGAAAATCATATAATTCGATATTGTTCAATTCCTTTTGATTATAAATGTCATACTTTACTTTGTGCTGTCCTGACCCGTCAAAACCTATATTCTTAAGTTTACTGTCTCTAGCCCATACACAAACACCTTTGCTTTTAAAAATATGAGCATACCACCTAATTAGCCAACTATTTACTTCTTTTTTAGTTTGGAGTTCTAAAAAATACGAAAATGATTTCCCGGACCAATTAAATATCTTTACTAAATTGATGTCTGATAATATTTTATTGTAATAGGCTTTGTCCTCAAAATCACACGCCAACCATTTACTTTTCCATGTTCCCCACCCCCATGAGCATGGATATGGAGTAATATAAGTGTCCTTCAAAGGCTTGTGTCTAAGCGGCATTCCAAATCCAGAAACATGCATAACATTTTCAAAATTCTTATAGAAATTCAAGGTGCTTTCCATATAATTGAAATAATTGCTGTACGGAATGCAATCATCTTCCAAAACTGTAACAGCATCGTAGCCTAAATTAAAAACTTCATTAACTCCCGAAATAACATTGTTTGCTAACCCAAAATTATTTTCCCTAAAAATTATTTTACAGCTGCCTTTGTCCTTTATACTCTGTTTTACATAGTCTCTGACTTTGGACGTTTTTATTTTATTATGCGTTTTTGGACCATCACAAAAAACAAACAAAGGAAGTTCCTTCTTAAATTTAAGTATTTTAGGTAAAGAGTTTTTTAAATGATCAACACGATTATAACAAAAATAAATGACCGCTATTTTAATTTTTTTATCAGAGCTTTTCATGGTTAATTTTTTTTTATTTTGCAAGTTCCTCTAAAACTAAACTAGATGGTATTATATTAACATGACTCTTCTCATTAGTCGCTCCTTCCCAAGTAATTGCTTTTCCTAGTTCAGATGTTGGTCCTAAAATTATTTTCATTTTATTTGAATTAACTTCTGCAGTCAAACTACATTTGTACCATCCTTTATCAACCTCTTCAATTTTAGCTTCTCCGTTAAAAAACTCTCCAACATCAACAACTTCTTTTAGTAACCCCTTTTCTAAATCGAATATTGCATCTGCTCTATTAGGGTACTCACCAATAATTCTTAATCCAAAAAAACTACCTAAGTGATCTTTTTTAACCAAAATACTAGCTCTGTAGTAATTACCAAATACGACAGGAATATTATTTACTGAAGCGTATGCTGTTTCTGTTATACTGGTTCTTGAAAGTCTAAATACTTGTTTGTTGGTTTGATTTAAGTTGTCATTTGTCGTATTTAGTGTTAATCTATTTAATTGCCATAGAGGATGATTTGGAAGAATAATTTCATTTACGGCTTCTGTATTGTTAGTAATTCCTTTTTTTTCTTTAGGTGTGTTTTTGCAGCTAAGCACAAACACTAACGTTATTAGGGTGAGATATATTTTATTCATTTTAGTTTCTTTTATTATAGCTGGTGTTTTCATCTCTTAATACGATTTGAAGGATTTAAATACCAATCTATAATTTCAATAATTCCCTGTTGGAGTCCTACTTGATGTTTCCACCCTAAACTATGTAATTTAGAAACATCTGTGAGCTTCCTTAAAGTACCATCTGGTTTATCAGAATTAAAGACTAACTCTCCTTTAAAACCAATTGTTTGTTTTATTGTTTCCGCTAATTCTTTTATAGAAACGTCAATACCAGTACCAATATTTATATGCGTGTTTCTAATTTCTTTAGCGCTACCAGGGTAGGTGTCTGAAAAATCCCTGTTTTCCATGATAAACACACAGGCGTCAGCCATGTCTTCACTCCACAAAAATTCACGCCTTGGTGCTCCTGTACCCCAGACTTCCACACTTTCGGTTGAAACACCGAACCGGTTTAAAGCAGTTGTTGCTTCTTCAATGTTTGCTACATTTAAATCTTGAACAACGGCATCAAATTTTGATTCTGAAAGAAGTTTTGCTAAATGTATTTTACGAATAAGCGCAGGTAACACATGAGATGTCTCAAGATCAAAATTATCATTAGGGCCATACAGATTTGTTGGCATTACAGAGATAAAGTTAGTGCCGTATTGTAAATTATAGCTTTCGCACATTTTAATACCCGCAATTTTTGCTATTGCATAGGGTTCGTTGGTGTATTCTAAGGGGTCGGATAATAGATAATCTTCCCTCATGGGTTGAGGGCAATTTTTTGGATAGATACAGGTGCTGCCTAAAAACATCAATTTTTTTACGCCATTAAGATAACTTTGATGAATGACATTATTCTGAATCATAAGGTTTTGATGTATAAAGTCTGCTCTATACACATTGTTAGCCACAATACCACCAACTTTTGCAGCAGCTAAAAAAACATAGTCTGGTTTTTGTGTTTTAAAAAATTCTTGTGTTGCTAGTTGGTTTGTTAAATCGAGTTCTTTAAATGTGCGCGTTATGGTGTTTTTGTAGCCTTTTTGGTGGAGGTTGTCTAAAATAGCACTCCCTACCAAACCTCTATGCCCTGCAACGTATATTTTAGAATTTATATCCATAAATTATTCGTAATAATTTTTGATTGTATAACCTCCGTCTTTCAAATATTGTTGCTTTTGCATAAGTTTCAAATCGCTAATCATCATGTCCTCTACTAAATAGTTCAAATCATATTTGGGAACCCACCCAAGCTTTTCTTTGGCTTTAGTAGCATCACCTATTAACAAATCTACTTCTGTTGGTCTAAAGTACTTTGGATCAATAGAAACAACTTCTTTTCCTATCTCTAATGAATAGGTTTGATTATTAGAAGATTTTATATATCCTTTCTCTTCGACTCCAGTTCCCTTAAATTCTAATTCTACACCAACATGTTTAAAACACATTTTAATAAAATCTCTTACACTTGTTGTTTTTCCTGTAGCAATCACCCAGTCTTCTGCTTGGTTAGCTTGTAATATCATCCACATCATTCGGACATAATCCTTGGCATGACCCCAATCTCTTTGAGCATCCAAGTTTCCTAAATACATCTTATCCTGAAGTCCCAACGCTATTTTAGAGGTAGCTCTGGTAATTTTTCTAGTGACAAAGGTTTCCCCTCTTACAGGTGATTCATGATTAAATAAAATTCCGTTACAAGCATAAATACCGTAGGCCTCTCTGTAATTGACAGAAATCCAATACGCATACATTTTAGCAACCGCGTAAGGACTTCTTGGATAAAAAGGTGTCGTTTCTGTTTGAGGGACCTCCTGAACTTTTCCATAAAGCTCCGAAGTAGAGGCTTGATAAATCCTAGTCTTTTTTTCAAGACCCAAAAATCTAATGGCTTCCAATAAACGTAAGGTTCCAATACCATCTGCATTTGCGGTATATTCTGGCATTTCAAAAGAAACTTGAACATGACTCATCGCTGCAAGATTATAAATCTCGTCAGGTTGGACCTCTTTAATGATTCTTGTAAGGTTTGTGCTATCTGTTAAATCTCCATAATGAAGAAAGAAATTTTGATTTTCTACATGAGGATCTTGGTATAAGTGATCAATTCGAGCGGTATTAAACAAGGATGCTCTCCGTTTTAACCCATGAACTAAATATCCCTTTTTAAGAAGAAATTCACTCAAGTAGGCGCCATCCTGCCCCGTTACTCCAGTTATAAGTGCTACTTTTTGTTGTTCCATTGTATTATCTGTTTTCTATTGCTTTTTTTAAACTTATTTCCCACTTGTAGGGAATACTGTTAAACACTTTTTTAGCGCGCGCTGTGTCCAAAACACTGTATTTAGGGCGTGTGGCAGCGGTTGTATACTGAGTAGATGAGATTGGAGTTACTCGTACCGAATTTTTACAAGATTCAAAAATCGCTTTTGCAAATCCATACCAGCTAGTTTCTCCTTCATTGCTGTAATGATACAGACCAAAATTAGTGTTTTTAGAATTGATGATTTTTAATATAACGTCTGCTAAATCTCCTGCGTAGGTTGGTGTGCCTATTTGATCTGATACCACGCTAATTTCATCACGTATCTCGGCTAGTCGAAGCATCGTTTTCATAAAATTAGCACCATGCTCAGAATATAGCCAAGATGTTCGTATAATAAAATGTTTTTTTAATGTTTTCTGTATCTCAACTTCCCCTTGTAGTTTAGAAGCGCCATACACACTGATTGGCTTGGGAATATCTGTTTCAGTGTACGGTTCTGTTTTATTACCATCAAACACAAAATCGGTCGAAATATGAATTAAAATAGCGTCTTGAGCGTTACAAACAAGTGCTAAATTTTTTGCACCTTTCGCGTTGATTTCAAACGCTTTTTCGACCTCTGTTTCTGCCTTATCAACTGCTGTATAGGCTGCACAATTGATGCAATAATCAATTTTTTGATTCGTTGTAAAAAACTCCTCTACGTCCTTCAAGTTACAAATATCTAGCTCTTGATAGTCTGTATAAATAAAATGTAATTCCTTTATACTGCTTAGCGCGGTCTTTAATACAACTTGCCAATTGCCCGTTACTTCCTGTTACCAATACATTGATCATAGGTCTATGTTTGAAAGTGTTGGCAATACTAAGTCTTTTTCTGAAACAATAAACTCTCTTGTAGGTAAGCGCCAGTCGATTGCCTAGAGAGGGATCGTCATAGTCGAAGTCCTTGTTCTGAAGCCTTGTTATAAAAATTATCACATTTGTAAGAAAATATAGCGGTTTCACTAAGTACTATAAACCCATGTGCAAACCCTCGCGGGACAAAAAGCTGGTCTTTGTTGTCTTCTGATAACTCAATTGAAAAATGCTTAGCATAATGTAGGAGACTCTTTTCGCATATCTACGACCACATCTAAAACCGTTCCTTTTATCACCCGCACCAAGTTTGGCCTGTGCATAGTCTCCAGTCTGAAAATGTAAGCCTCTTAAGACCCCTTTGGAAGAAAACGATTCATTGTCTTGAACAAAGTTAATCTCCTGACCTATTAATGCGTTGAACTTATTTTGATTGAAGCTTTCAAAAAAATAGCCTCTAGAGTCTTTAAACACAGTCGGCTCTATAACAAAGCACCCTTTAAGTTTCGTTTCTGTTGCTTTCATTCTTTTTATTCAAAAGTTGCATTAAATTTTTACTGTAACCGCTTTTTAATAAGGGCTCTACCAATCTTTTGAATTGTGCCTCGTCTATATATCCCATCTCGTATGCGACACCTTCAATAGCGCCTACTTTTAGGCCTTGGCGCTGCTCAATGACCTCCACAAATTGAGAGGCTTGCATTAACGATTGAAACGTTCCGGTATCTAACCAAGCGGTTCCTCGATCTAAAATACTGACGCTGAGCTTACCTTGTTTGAGGTATTCCTTATTAACGTCTGTTATTTCTAATTCGCCTCGGTGACTGGGTTTAATGTTTTTTGCAATTTCGACAACCGTATTATCATAAAAATAAATCCCAGGAACGGCATAATTCGATTTAGGATGTTCTGGTTTTTCTTCTATAGAAATCGCTTTGCTATCCTGATCAAATTCAACAACACCATAACGTTCTGGATCATTAACTCGATACGCATAAATAATACCGCCATCGGGGTTATTATTAGCTTGTAAAAGTTTCTCTAAACCTGTGCCATAAAAAATATTATCTCCTAAAATAAGAGCCACTTTATCATCGCCTATAAAATCTTCACCAATTAAAAACGCTTCTGCTAACCCATTCGGATGTTCTTGTTCTGCATATTCAAATGTGCAACCGTACTTTTTACCGTCTCCTAATAAATCTTTAAACAGCGGTAAATCTTTTGGCGTTGAGATGATTAAAACTTCATTAATTCCGGCATACATCAATGTCGACAACGGATAATAAATCATCGGCTTGTCATAGATAGGCATCAATTGCTTACTTACAGACAGCGTTAAGGGGTGTAGTCGTGTTCCAGAGCCTCCAGCGAGAATAATTCCTTTCATCTGTTGTTAGTTATATTGTTTGTTATAATAGGACTGATAAGCCCCTGAAGTTACGTTCTTTAGCCAAGCATCGTTCTTAAGGTACCAGTCAATAGAAATCGCCAAGCCTTCTTCAAAAGTTACTGAGGGCTTCCACCCTAACTCCGTATTAATTTTTGAAGCGTCAATAGCGTAACGTAAATCATGACCAGGGCGGTCTTTAACAAACGTTATGAGCTGCGCTGATTCGCCTTCTGGACGACCAAGTTTCACGTCCATTTGATGGCATAACTCTTTTACCAAGTCGATGTTTTTCCACTCATTAAAGCCACCAATGTTATAAGTCTCTTTGTTTTTTCCTTTGTGAAATACCAAATCAATCGCTTCTGCATGATCTTTTACATACAGCCAATCCCTTGTGTATTCTCCATCTCCATAAACTGGAAGAGGTTCTCTATTTATAATATTATTAATAAATAACGGAATAAGTTTTTCTGGAAATTGATTCTGTCCATAGTTATTCGAACAATTTGTGATTACATAGGGCATGTCATAGGTTTCTCCATAGGATCTTACAATATGGTCTGAACTTGCCTTAGAAGCCGAATAGGGCGAATTTGGATCGTAGGGAGTTGTCTCTGTAAACAGTCCTGTTTGACCTAATGTTCCGTAAACCTCATCAGTGCTGATGTGATAAAATAATTTGTTGTCAAAATTGTCTTTCCAAGTGTTTTTAAAAGCATTTAACAGGATTGTCGTGCCTATAACATTGGTTTTAATGAACGCTAGGGGGTCTTTTATAGATCTGTCCACATGAGACTCCGCAGCTAAATGAATAACGCTATCAAACTTGTGGGCTTTAAACAATTCGTTTATAAAGTGCTCGTCTGTTATATCGCCTTTTATAAAGGTATAGTTCGGCTTAGCTTCAATGGCTTTTAAGTTCTCTAAATTGCCGGCATAGGTTAGGGCGTCTAAATTGAAAATATGATATTGCGGATGTCTTTCTACGAATAAATTAATGACATGTGACCCTATAAAGCCAGCGCCTCCTGTTATCAATATTTTCATATACTCTTCTTATAGGTTTCTAAAAATTTTAAAAACTCTAATCCTAACAAAATTATAAACGCACCTAAAAAGAATAAAACCGCATAATATAACTTAACACTAAGTTCCTTTCCAAAGAGCACTTTGTCAGTACTTGCAAACCCTGAATCCTGTTTATTGGATATCATTTCGACAATATACTGCCTTGTCTTGAAGACTTCTTTCGATCTCCACTAATTCTGCTCTTAATTCTAAATCGCTTTGGTATAAGTCAAATTCTTTGGTTTTTTCAATAGCGGTAGACCCTTCAAAAGTAATGCCTATTTCTGAAGATTTATCAGACTTTGAGTTCATTTCCAATACGCGCTTATATGTGTTTTGAAGAGAATCCGACTTAACTAAGGCGAGTTCCAAAGCGTCTTTTCTTCGATTAAGTTCTGCTATATCTTTTCGCTGTTCGTTAACAAAAAACGGGTTAGAGTTGATGGTCTTTACAATGTTCTCAAAAACAGACTTGAAATTACTCCTCTGCGTAGATTCAATGCTTATTTGTTGATAGGTATGCGTGTAGTCTTCATTGTTTTTTAAAAAATCTTCATATTCGATCTTTGTTGCCGCTAATGAATCTAGCTCTTTCATGTAGTCGTTAAACGCCAGAAGTTTTTGGTTCTCACTGACAACAGGTTTTACATTAAATGATAAAATAGAATTTGCTTTTTCCTCATCTAAGTTTAACGCTTCTGCTAATATTTTATAGTCGCTTTGCTTCAATAAATCATTGTAGTACCCTACCGAGCTGTACAAATTTTCTCCGATCGGATAATTTTGTACAAGAGTTACAGAAGACTGGTATTTAGCTTCAGACGTTGAAGTGCTTAAGTATCCAATTACAACTCCTGTAATTCCTGCTAATACAAGAATAATAATGTGTTTCTTGGTAAAAAAAACAAACCACACAAATGCTGAAAAAAGCCCCATAAAGATGCTTTTAATAAAATTAAAGAACCGATCAAATGCGTTTCCGATAAGCTTAAAAAGCTGTCCTAAATCGACTTCCTCTGAGTTGTTGGGTGTATTCGGGTTTGTGCTCATAATGTATTAATTAAATATCTGTTGTAAAATTTGTTTCGTTATTAAATAGGTTGGCTTCACGCCGCTAGACCCAAGACCTCCTGATGCCAGTGTACTCCCTGTTTCTAAAGGATTATCACTCGCATAATATGCGTAGCGCACTTTGACGTTTGGGTTGATGCTGTGACGAACTTTTGAAGCTGCTTGTATTGCTTTTTGATAATGAGCACCTTCCATCTCCAATCCAATAACATTCCATGTAGAGTCATAGAAAAACTTTAATAAATCTTTGTTTTGCAGTGATGTCCCCAATACGGTTACCATAGTGCCTTCAAAAACTTTCAGTTCTTTAGTATTAAAATCGGCAAGTGTTAATTCGTTTCTAAACGGGTAATTATCCGCAGTACCTTCAAAAATATGAGCAGATGGAATCATAATATCTCCTTTTGATCCCTCTAGAATTCCTGCCTTGCCCATTATAGAAATAGAATCAACATTTAGATGTATATTATTTTCTGAAGTTTTGAATGGCTTTAGTAACTCGTCAATCGTTTCATAAGCTTGTTCTCCAAAAGCATAATCCATAACGATAATTACGGGCGCCTCTTTTGTGGCGTCAAGATCGTATGCTGTTTGTGAGAAATCAATTTTCGCAGCATCAAAAATTTGAACATCTATATTTGTTCCTGAAGTATCTTCTAAGGCTATCATACCTTCTTGCAACGCCACTTGTTTTGTTTTATTGCGCAACTCTTTGTTTTCTTCTTTACTTAGCAGCTCATAAACCGTAAAAACATCGTGTTTGGCACACAACGCTTTGAGCGCTTTGGGCGCATGAAGCGTGTTCATTACACTGTGTAAATTTGCTGAAATAATATGAATTGGACGGTTAATTAACTGGTGTTTTTGAAGGGTGTCCTTTATGGTATTTGCCCAAGCTTCTCCATGAATATGATGGCCAAGGCGTTCTCTTAGAACTGGGCTAAAACTTATTGTCCGTTTAGAATTATCTACTATTTCTTCAATGGCTCGCTTTCCTAACCAATAAATCAAATGCAAGAAATGATCAGGCTGTTTTGATGTTGAAAATTGGTCATAAACTTCTAAAATTTCTTCAAAAGTCCTCCCCAAAATATTTCCAGTATGAGTAATCGCTAACTCGCGTTCCTTTTGGTTTAATTTTTTCTTAGACAGCACTGCAGCTTCTAGCTTAACCCAATCTCTAGTCGTTGACCCTTTGTCGTCAATAATGACACGTTTAGCAATCTTATGAGACTCGATAAATATAAACGTCAAATGTGTCAGAATATCATAAATCTCCGAGCGTCCTCTGGTAATCTCAATATTCATTTGCTCGACGTCAATACGATAACAATTGCGGCGTCTTTTTGAGGGTACGATTGCTTCAAAATGAGAATTTCCAAACCCTTCGGCGCTGGTTAAATTTATCAATATACACTCTTCAATCCCTACTGGAAGACGATCAACCACATAAAGCAAGCCTTCTAGCTCCGTCTTATCTCCTGCAACTGAACCATATATTTCTGGGCGTAATTGTAATAACGCTTGTCGTAACGTTTCTCCAGAAACACCCATTGGTTTGTAAAAGCCTCGGTTAAATAAATGACGCATCGTCAGATACATCCGTTCGATAGCATGCGAACTTTCTTGAGCTCGTGTGCGAATTAAGTTTTTAGTTTGAGATTGCTTCATATATCTGGCAAAGATACATTAATTACTCGAATTATTTTTAGTTAAGGCATCTGCTATCTTACGATCATTAGATAAGCGTGGCGTTTTATTTTGCCCCCCTAACTTGCCAATAGTTTTCATGTAGTCTTGAAAACCGCCTTTTGGAACTTGAGTGATTTTTAAAGGCTGTAAGACTTTTCCTTGAATTAAATCCAAATAATAGCTGTTTTGGTCTTGAAGTGCAGTGTCAATCTGAGCTGCAAAGGTATCAAAATCTAATGGTGGATTTTCAAACTCAATGAACCACTCATGAAATGGCAACCCTTCTGCAGGAGCGGTTTGAGGGGCTACTGTAAACTCACTCACCCTTATATCTGTTGTTTTTAAAGCTACCAACAACGCTTGTTCAACTTCCTTCGCTATGACGTGTTCGCCAAAAGCAGAAATAAAGTGTTTGATGCGTCCACTCACAATAACCCTAAATGGCGCTAAAGACGTAAACTGAATGGTATCTCCAATATTGTACCCCCAAAGACCTGCATTGGTCGAAATAATGATTACATAATTAACCCCTATTTTAACGTCTTTTAGCGTTAATCGACGTGGCGAGGGGTCAAAAAAAGTATCGGCAACTATGAATTCATAAAATATTCCAGAGTCTAACTGAAGTAACATCCCTGGTTCATTTTGCCGGTCCTGAAATGCAAAAAACCCTTCACTGGCGGGATACAATTCTACACTATCGACTTTTCTTCCTATAAGGTTCTCAAACTTTGAACGGTAGGGTTCGTAATTAACGCCTCCAAAAATAAAGAGGTTAAAGTTTTTGAACAGCTCCCCCACTTTTTGTCCTTTTTCTTCAATTAGCTTTTCAAAATACATTTGCACCCATGACGGAATTCCTGCAATAACTGACATGTCTTCATCTGATGTCTCTTTAACAATTGTATTTACCTTGGTTTCCCAATCTTCAATACAGTTTGTTTCGAGAGAAGGAAGCCTGTTTTTTTGAAGATATTTAGGCACGTAATGGGCTACAATTCCCGACAAACGACCAAGCTGAATACCATTTTTGGTTTCTAGTACTGGACTTCCTTGTAGGAAAATCATTTTTCCTGAAACAATTTTAGCATTTCCTGTTTGATGGATGTAAAGCAAAATCGCATTTTTGGCCGCTTCGATATGTCCAGGCATGCTGTCTTTGGTAATGGGAATATATTTCGCTCCCGAAGTTGTTCCTGAAGTCTTAGCAAAATATAACGGCTTTCCTTTCCACAAAATATTTTCTTCTCCAGCTACAACTTTTTCAACGTAAGGTCTCAAGGCCTCATAATCTCGTACGGGGACACGCTCTACAAAGTCTTGGTGTGTATGTATATTTTTAAAATCATGATCTGTTCCAAATTGAGTGGCAGCAGCCTGCGAAATTAAAGCCTGAAACACGCGTTTCTGCGTATCGATAGGGTTGGAGGCCCATCTCATAATTTTATTATAAACTCTAGCGGCATACAGTTTGGCCGCAAAGGCTTTAATTGATGGCATGGTGGTCGTTTTAAAAGTCAATAAAAGTGGTTGGATTCAAAGGAATGCCGTTGTTCCACAATTCAAAATGTAAATGTGGTCCCGTACTCAACTCTCCTGAGGAGCCAGAAATAGCAATAACTTCTCGTGATTTTACAAAATCGCCTTGTGTTTTGGTGAGAGACGAATTGTGCTTGTAAACAGAAATCAGTTCGTCTCCATGATCGATGATGATGACATAGCTCGCATCTGAAGTCCAAGAGGCAAACAAAACACGACCATCTGCAGTCGCCTTAACAGGTGTGTTTTTGGGAATAACAATATCTACTGCAAAATGTTTTTCATTAGCGTTAAACTCGGAACTTATCGGCCCGTTAACTGGTGGGAAAAACACGAAATCTGAAACAGTTGTAGCGCTGTCGAATAAATTATATTTGTCCTCGTTATTCACTTTGGCCCGCAATATAGAATCCGCTTTTGAGGTGTTTAAATTTAGGATTTCCGTGTCGGCTTGAGCCGCTTTAAAAATAGAATCTTTATTGATAACGACCGCACTTACCTCTCCTCGCAATACACTCTTAACAGAGCTAATATAGGTGTCATTAATATTGATTACTTTTAGTAAAGAATCCGTTCTAAAGTCCAGTTCTAGTGCTTGCTGTTGAAGCGCTGATGAAGAGTAGCCAGGAATATATTCACGAATAGGAGTGAAGGCAATAAATACTGTCGTGATGGCGACAAGAAAAATAGCACTTAACGAGCCTAAAACAAAAACATTAAGACGCGTTAACTTGAAAGCTAATCGCTCTTCAAAAGTATCTTCATTTAAAACCACTAAACGGTATTTATGAAGAAGTTTTTTTTTAAGTTTCTTTTTTTTGGCCATTACAAGGCAAAATTAATTAAAAATTAAGCGATTCCTCTATTTATAACGGACTAAAGTTTGAAATAACTCTTTATTTAGTGGATAATTATTAACTTTGTACTATAAAATTATAACATCATGAACACGTATATGTTACCCTTAGCTATTGGAGCACCACAAATTATTTTAATTGTTGTCGTTGTGCTTTTGTTGTTTGGCGGCAAAAAAATCCCTGAGCTCATGAAAGGTTTAGGCGGTGGAATTAAAGAGTTCAAAAAAGCCAGTCAAGAGGACACAAAAGAGAACGAAAAAATTGACGATACTAAACAGTAAGCCCTTAAACTATTAGGGTTTACTCTTTAATTGATATCGATTGAATAATTGCTTCTAGTTCGAAGATGTAGTCGCGTTTTCCAACGGAGGGTGCAAACACAAAACCTTCCGCAACCAAATACCTGTTATTTACGGGGTCTTCTATCCAATAATTTATAAACGGTCCAGACATAAACGCGTCTTTTACCTGCCAAATACTCCGCGTTTCAAAACTATTTAAACTCCCCACTTTTGCATTCCCATAAAACGGAGTGTATGCCGCTTCTGTGGTCATATAAGTTCCTTCAACGGGACCTGGAATATATAACTTACCAATAGAGTCTCGGACTTTAATAACGCGCTTTGCAAGTGCCTCTTTAGTTATGTTATCGTCATAAGGCAATGTGTAAATCATTAAATTTACTGTGCCCGTTTTTATATCTCTTCGTATCCAAAGAAAATCATCGACCTGTTTAGCAATACGATAAATAGACGGAAACTGAATGTTGATCCCAAATTGTTTGGTAATAGAGGTCGTATTAAATACTGATTTTTTGGTGCGCCGTTGTTTTTCTTCTAGTTCTTGTGTTTGGAAGGCCTTGCTAATCTTATCTTGATTTTGAATAATCTGGTCGCTGATTTCCTGATTTGTCATTCCACTTACCAAAACCATGCGCTGAGGAGAAGCGTAGGGGTCTTTATAAAATTTTGTAGCAGCAGCAGTTCCTTTGACAACTTTCAAAATAAGACGTGAGTTTTTTACAAATCCCGAAAACACAGAAGGCGGGATCTGCCGCAACGAAAATTGTGGTTCATCTTGTGGCAACCCATATAACGGCGCTCCAATCGTAGATCGAATCGTTTCGCCAACCGAAGAATCCCATAAAATATTGTCAATTACTACTGACAAATCATTGATGTTTCCTGAAGATTGTGGTTTATAAACCTTCTTGTTGTCAGAAGTGTTACAAGCAGATAAAAGTAAAAATAAACAAAAGGTTTTTAAACAAGATTTCATCGTTTGGTGTTTTAATTAGAAATAATCAACCTCATTCCGGGTTTCAACTGATTGTCCCAAATATCGTTCCAATCTTTTAGGTTTTGAAGAGAAACACCTGATAATTTATTTGAGATACTCCAAAGAGAGTCTCCCGGTTTTACTACATAGGTGGTTTTATCAGCGCTATTTTGTGAGCGTTTTGCAGGCGTCTTTGGCGTGTCAACAGTGAAAGCTGTCGGGTTTCGAGAATAGATAATGAGCCGTTGCCCAACTTTTAAATCATTTGTTCTGAGTCCATTCCATTGTTTTATTTGGCTGACTCTAACTCGAAATCTTCGTGCTATTTTTCCTAAATAGTCCCCTGATTTAACGCTATACCTAATTTTAGAATCAATTTTGAAAAACTGAGGTAATGGTTTTTCACGCGCCTCAAGCTCCGCTTTGGCGGTTGCATAAATTTGAGCTTCGTTTTGGACAAAATCAGCAACTTTAGAAAGTGGAAGTCTAAGAGAGTAGGATTTGTTTTTTAAAACAGGAATAATATCTAACTTATAAGATGGATTAAGATATTGAAGGATTTCTATTTTGGTGTCTGTGAGCTCTGCAACCTGATCTAGAGTGATCATTTGCTTCACATGAATCGTATCGGTAGCCATTATTGGCAGTTGATTTTTTTCCACTTGAAACCCATGTGCTTCTGCATACTCAAAAAGATAAAGTGTGGCTAAAAAGGCTGGAAGATACCCTGCTGTTTCACGAGGAAGAAACGGGCGGATGTTCCAATAGTTCTGATAACCTCCAGATCTTCTGATTGCTTTTGTTACATTCCCAGGTCCTGAGTTGTAGGCTGCAAGTGCAAGATCCCAATCGCCAAATGTTTTGTATAGCGATGCTAAATATTTAGCGGCAGCATTAGTAGAACGTAAGGGGTCACAGCGTTCATCGACATAACTACTCACTTCAAGTCCATATTGCTTGCCTGTGGCAAACATAAACTGCCACAGACCTGTAGCGCCAACCCGTGATTTTGCACGTGGCTTTAAAGCGGATTCAACAACGGCTAAATATTTAAGTTCTAACGGTAAATTGTGTGTGTCTAAAACCGCCTCAAACATTGGAAAATAATATTGACTCCTGTTTATAAGCGTTTCTGTAGACTGCTGTCGATTTTTCAAATAGCCTTTGATCACGCTTTCTAAAGAGGGATTGTAGCTAATATTAAAAGGCGTTTTGGCATCGAGTATGGCGAGTCGTTTTTTGAGCGTGTCAGTTGGAAGTTCTGGATAATAAATCGCTTCATAAGACTGGGTGGAAACAGCATTGGTTAGGGAGTCGTACGTGCCATTATTGAGGACTTCTTTTCGCCAACGTTCTTCCTGCTTCTCAACTTTGAGAATGCGCTGCTGAACAGAATCGATTACTGCTAGTGTTTCAACAGCCAAACTGTCGGCGTTTTGAGCTTGTAAAAGCCCAAAATTTAACACCAATAAAAACAGTCTACACTTCATCTTATAAAATAGCTATCAATACGTTGTGAACGTTTCTTTTAATCAAACGGACAACTTACTCAGAAATTGCAGCAATTCCAGGAAGGGTTTTACCTTCTAAGCTTTCAAGCATTGCGCCACCGCCAGTACTGACATAGCTTACTTTATCTTCAAAGCCAAACTGCTTCACTGCAGCAACTGAATCGCCACCGCCAACAAGTGAAAACGCCCCATTTTTCGTCGCTTCTGCAATAGAATCGCCTAATGCAATTGTTCCTGTAGAAAAGGTTTCGAGCTCAAAAACACCTAAAGGTCCGTTCCATAAAATCGTTTTACACTGTTGTACAACATCATGAAAAAGCGCTTTTGATTTTGGACCACAGTCCAAACCTTGCCAGTTTTCAGGAATTGTTCGCACGTCTACAACTTGTGTGTTTGCGTCGTTACTAAAATCATCCGCAGCCAATACATCAACAGGGATGTGGACTTGAACATTCTTTGCCTTTGCACGCTCAAGAATTTGAAGGGCTAATTCCATTTTGTCGTCTTCACAAATAGAATCTCCAACATGACCTCCTTGAGCTTTTATAAACGTAAAGGTCATCCCACCGCCAATAATTAAATGATCTACTTTGTCTAAAATATTATCTATAATCGTAATTTTAGAGGATACTTTTGCACCGCCTAAAATTGCCAAAACAGGTTTTTCTCCGGTTTTCATAACCTTGTCTATACTTTCAATTTCTTGGGCAAGTAAACTTCCAAAAGATTTGTTTTCTGGAAAAAATTGGGCGATGATAGTGGTAGAGGCATGTGCTCTATGCGCAGTTCCAAAAGCATCGTTAATATAGAAATCGCCTAGCTTAGAAAGGGACTCTGCAAAATTAAGATCGCCTTGTGTTTCTTCTGGGTGGTAGCGTAAGTTTTCTAATAAGAGTACTTCCCCTGGTTTTAAATTTGCAGATGCCTTTTGTGCTTCTTCTCCAATACAATTACTTGAAAATATAACATTAACGCCCAAAATGGTTTCAAGAGTGCTTACAATATGACGTAATGAAAATGCAGGCTCTTGCGCTTTTGGTCGGCCTAAATGCGACATCAATATACAGCTTCCACCATCCTCTAAAACTTTTAGAATCGTTGGTTTTGCAGATACGATTCTCGTGGTATCCGTTACTTCAAATTGTTCATTTAAGGGCACATTAAAATCGACACGTATTAATGCTTTTGTATTTTTAAAATTTACGTTTTGTATTGTTTTCATTTCTAAAAAAGAGTTTAACTTATAAGAGGGCAAAGGTAAGTATTTCTTTTAGCCTATGAAATGTCCGTTGAATAAAGTTATATAAAACATTTGGCGTGAAATTTGGCGCTTGATTTGCAATATTAAGGTGAGGAGTATGCACAGTTTTCATGATGAGATTCAATTAAATCAGCTATCTTTGTTTTATGACTTTTGAGGCCATTATCGGACAATCTTTTTTAACAACACACTTGAAGCAGGGGATAGACTCTGGTCGAATTCCACATGCACAGCTTTTTGTTGGAAAACAAGGAGTTGGTGCGCTTCCAATGGCTATTGCCTATGCCGATTATTTAATGACACATCAAGATGGAGGGTTGAACAACATGAATCCACTGACGCACCCCAATATTCATTATGTATATCCCGTGACCACGAGTGATAAGGTGAAATCTAAACCAATCTCAACAAATTATCTTACGGAATGGCGTTCTTTTATTGAAACAAACCCTTACGGATCAATTCATGATTGGTATGATGTTGTGGGCGTGGGGAATAAACAGGGAGCTATCGGAGTCGAAGAAGCAAATGATATGGTTTCTAAAATGTCTTTAAAAGCATTTAATGGCGGCTATAAGGTAATGATTGTTTGGATGGCTGAAAAGATGTCCACAGGGTGCGCAAACAAACTCCTTAAATTAATTGAAGAACCGGCAGACAAAACTGTAATTATTCTTGTCACAGAGGACGAAGAACAACTTATTAATACCATTCGATCGCGCTGTCAAACTGTACACTTGAACTTACTTTCTGAAGATGCTATAAAAAACACCCTAATTTCTACTCATAATGTTGAGGCTGGATTAGCGCAAAATATTGCTCACCAATCGGAGGGAAGCTATCGACGAGCTCTTGATTTATTGGGCCAAGAACCTGTAGATCTTCAATTTGAAACGTGGTTTATAGCATGGGTTCGAACCGCTTTTCAAGCAAAAACCAACAAGCAGTCTATAAATCATTTAATGGCTTGGAGTGATGAAATATCTAAAGCTGGACGTGAAATTCAAAAGCAATTTTTGGATTATAGTTTACGTTTTTTTAGACAGGCCTTACTTTATAATTATGGAGCTAAAGATTTGGTTTTCATGGTTTTAAATGACAAATCTTTTAAGTTCGAGAACTTTGCGCCATTTATAGATGCTTCAAATATTACTGAAATTTCTAAAGAAATTGAGTTGGCAAATTACCACATCGAGCGCAATGCCAATGCAAAAATTGTTTTGACTGATTTATCAATCAAACTGACGCGCCTTTTACACTTGAAAAAAGCTTAGTCTTTAGTGTAGCTCTCGTTTAGCGCTTTTAAAATTTCTTGAGTTAAATCTGAAGATTCTTCACCATACATTACACTTCCTGCCTCATTACTTCCTAAGATATAGGTATAGTTGTTTGATTCTCCATAAGCCTTAACAAAGTTTTTAACCTTAGTTATCAGAGAGTCATTGAGTGTTTGGCTTTCTTGTGCAATTTGTTGCTGTTCAAATTGAACACGTTGAGACAATACTTGTTCTTTTTGTTGAAGTTCTTGTGATAATTTCTGGATATTCGATTGCGACATTTTTCGCGCACGTAATTCTGCTTCTTTAATTTCTAATTCAAATGCAGATCGCAAACTATCCGTTCGGGATTTGAAAGCGTCAATTTTTACTTTAAGCTTTGCTTCGATGTCAAGACGTTCTTGATAGTCGTTAACAAGAACACCGTTGTCTACAAAGCCTATTTTTTGTTGTTGGCAGGCCGTAAGGCTTAAAACCGCTAAAATTGCTATCCCTAATTTTTTCATGACTTTTTTTTGTTTGTGTCCACAAAAGTAAATAAAGTAATCATAATATTATAAAAATAGTTGTTTGAGTTCTGTTATAAGAAAAACCTATTAACACGCTTGTCTTTAATTGTAAAAAACTATTTTATTTAACCTTCAAAAACCAACCTTAAATCAAACAAAATAAAACCCTAAGGTCTATTTAAGGGGCAAGTCGTAAAAAGTGCCTAAAACGGCTTAAAACACTAATTGGCGTTTTTTAAGACATATATTAGCGAAGAATACTCTCCTGAGGCTACGGCTTTTAAATTTGACCGCAAACCAATCCATAAACTGTTTAAAACACGATAAGATCCTGTTTTAAGTTTATTTGAAAGTAAACTCACATAAAAAGCATCCATAGGCAGCGGGCGCGTTGATTCCAATCGCATTTGAACTGCAGCAAACACTTTGGGGATAGACTCTTGTGAAAAATGCCAAAGATGTCTTGGCACATCATAGGCCGCCCAATGGGCTTTAAAATAAATGGCATCAAAACTTTTAAAATTTGGAACAGCCACAACAATGCGGCCATTTGGTTTTAATAGCTTATGGAACAATTTAATATCCTCTTCTAAATTGGGAAGGTGTTCCAGAACATGCCAAAGCGTGATGACGTCAAAAGATTTTTTTGGAAGTTCATGAAGCTTAGACGTATCAAAAACAGAATGAATTGCTTTTGAATTTGCTAAACGCCGTGCTGATGAATTTGGCTCTATTCCAGTAACGGTCCAGCCCTTTTTTTGAGCGGCTCTTGAAAAATATCCCGTCCCTGCACCAACATCCAAAAGTGTTGCTTGCTTTGGTTGAAATGGTTTAATGAGACGCAGCTTTCGTCGGGTAGAGACATAGCGAACGGCATGGTATAAAAAATCAAACAGAGACCGTCGTTGGTTGGTGTGAGAAATATAGTTGGTGGTCGGGTAGTAGTCTTTAAGCGCCGAATCTGAGGGTTTAGGATGGGTGTACAACAACGCTCTAGAAGCATCATAAAGGAGTTCAAAAGATTCTCCGGTAACGGAGTGGTCTTTAACTTTTATAGTGGGGTTGTATGTTTTCATATCCTGTTCCACGTGGAACATTTACAGTTATTATCGGCCCATATACACTAACAATACAGAAATATCGTTCGGCGATACGCCGCTAATCCGTGACGCTTGCGCAACGGTTGTCGGCTGCACCTTTTTTAGTTTTTCTCGCGCCTCATAACTCATAGATTTAATTTGAGAATAATCAAACCCTGGCGCAATTTTTACATATTCTAATCGCGTTAACTTATCTGCGTTGTTTTTTTCTTTTGCAATATATCCAGAATATTTAATCTGAATTTCTGCTTGTTCAATTACTTCACTGTCTAGGTTATGCGATTGAATATAGGACTCTACAGCATCAAACTTCCGAAGATCTTCAATACCAATATTTGGTCTTGAAAAGATTTTAAACATTTTGTCGGACTGGCGAATTGGTGTAGAATTCTTAGTTTCTAATACCGGATTTGCTTCTTCCGGCTTTACACTTTGTGTTCTAAAAAACCCGACAAAAGCTTCAGCTTTGGACAACTTTTCTTCCATGCGTCTAAGCCGTTTTTCACTAGCAATTCCTAATTCATACCCTTTTGGCGTTAGTCGAATATCCGCATTATCTTGACGCAATAAGGTGCGGTATTCAGCTCGTGAGGTAAACATCCGATAAGGCTCTTCAGTGCCTTTGGTTATAAGGTCATCTATTAAAACTCCAATATAGGCTTCATTTCGTTTTAGTATAAACGACTCTTTTTCTTGAACTAACAAACTGGCATTGATTCCTGCCATCAAACCTTGTGAAGCAGCTTCTTCGTAGCCTGTGGTGCCGTTTATTTGTCCCGCAAAAAACAAGCCTTTTACTAGCTTGGTTTCTAAAGAGTGTGTCAGTTGCGTAGGAGGGAAGTAGTCATACTCAATGGCATAGCCTGGTCTAAAAAACTTCACGTTTTCAAACCCTTTCACAGCGCTAAGCGCCTTGAACTGGATATCTTCTGGCAGAGACGTTGAAAACCCGTTAATGTAATATTCTACAGTGTTCCACCCTTCTGGTTCAACAAATATTTGGTGACGCTCCTTGTCCGCAAACCGGTTAATTTTATCTTCAATCGAAGGACAATAACGCGGTCCTAAACTTTGGATTCGCCCATTAAACATCGGCGACCGATCAAATCCTTCTTTTAATAAATCATGAACTTCTGGGCTAGTGTAAGACATGTGACAAGACCGCTGGTTTGTAAGTGGCTTGGTGATGTCTAAATACGAGAATTTTTCAGGATCTGCATCTCCCGGCTGCTCGATCATTTTTGAAAAATCAAGTGAACGACCATCAACTCTTGGAGGTGTTCCTGTTTTCATACGACCTGATTCGAACCCTAAATCGACGAGCTGCTCTGTAATTCCTGTGGCTGCTTTTTCGCCGGCGCGACCACCTCCAAAATTCTTATCTCCAATATGAATTAACCCATTTAGGAAAGTCCCATTAGTTAACACCACTGTCTTCGCTTTGATTTCTAAGCCTAATGAGGTTTTGACTCCTTTGACTTCGTCGCCTTCAATCACAAGGCCTGTGACCATTTCCTGGTAAAAGTCTAGGTTCTTGGTTTGTTCAAGTAAGGTCCTCCAGTCTTCGGCAAAGCGCATACGATCACTTTGAACGCGCGGACTCCACATCGCTGGACCTTTAGATTTGTTTAGCATTTTAAACTGGATCGCAGAGGTGTCACTGACAATTCCGCTATACCCTCCAAGGGCATCAATTTCGCGCACAATTTGCCCTTTAGCAATTCCTCCCATAGCAGGATTACAAGACATTTGTGCTATATTTTGAAGGTTCATTGTAACAAGAAGTGTATGGCTACCCATATTGGCGGCAGCGGCAGCGGCTTCACTTCCAGCGTGACCCCCTCCAACTACAATGACGTCGTAAATTTTATTAAACATTAATTACAGTTTTAATGTTCCACGTGGAACATATCATTTGCAAATGCAAATATAAGGCTTTAGAATATTAATCCATGTGTTGTTGAAGGTAGAACTCTTCCTTAGCGCGCATCACACGCGCATCTGATGGTAATTTATCCTTGTAACCGCAGTAATGCAAAATGCCATGAACCATAACCCGTGAAAGTTCTTGCTTCGAAACTCTGGTTAAATTCCTTAGCGTTTTCTTTTACGCGTTCAATAGAAATAAAAATCTCCCCGTGGATTTCTTTACCGATAGAATAATCAAAACTAATAACGTCCGTAAGCGTGTCGTGGTCTAAAAACTCAACATTAAGCTTGTGTAAAAAGTGGTCATCACAAAACACAATAGAAACTTCACCTTCGTTATAATTTTCTGATGAGATCACGGCGCTTAACCAAGTTGCTTTAGCGTCGGCATCAACAATTTCAAAAGGCACTTCTGAATGGAAACTAATCATCTTTTATCTTAAAATAGTCTTGAACTTTTATCTTAAATCCTTGGCGCAAAGGTAAGCTTTGCCTGTTTAATATTTCAATGGTATTAAAATATTGTTTAATGGTCTCTTCGCTTGGCGCGGGCGCCACAAAACGTTGAGCTGTATTTGTGTTAGAAACACGCTTCGTGTCCTCGCCTTGCTGTTGAACCGCCTTTTCTAATTTTAAAAGCTGATGTTTTAGCGCGGTCATTTGCTCTGAAGTTTCTGTAACTCCTTGATTTATAAGGTTTTGTTCTATTTTCTCCATGGCGTCAAGAAGGTTATTTCCGTTGCCGCTAAGCCCTTTTTTATCTAGCAGGTCTTGTAGTGCATTTCGCAGGCGCTGCTGTTTTTTGAAAATTTCGAATAACTCTCCTGTATCTACTTCTGTATCACCTTCTTGAACGCTTTGCCCATTTTTAGCGCCAGACTGGCCGTCCTTACCTTGCTTAGCATTTGTGCCATTCTTTCTTCTGCTCGGCACCAGAACCCTCATTTTCACCCTTTTGAGACCCTTGTTCATCCTTGGGTTGGTCTGCTTTCTTACCAAGCTGTTCTTCCATTTGTTTGCTCAATTCCTCCTGACTCATAATAATATCTGGCAATTGCATTTCGCCCTCGCCTTGACTAGGTGACATCTGCATCTGCATTTCCATAGAGTCCAGTGTATTGCTTAACATATCTGCTAAGGAGTTCGTGGCTGAAACAACAAATTGTTGTGCCCCAACCGCTTCGCGAAAACTGCTCTCGGAAAGTAATTCAAGACTTTTATCGATATTAAAGAAAACTTCCGTGATTGCTTTGTTTACAGGCTCTGCAATCTTTGGTTGTCTTAGCGATAAGGCGAATAAACTGTCGTCAATGTGCTCAAAATGGTCTCGTAAATTATTCTGCTTCACAAGGCGCTTTGCAAAATCACTACTGCTGTTTGTTGCGGTTTGAAATCGTTTCATAAGCGCTTCCTGATCAAATGAAAACAATAACAAATTATCTAAAATTTTCCGCAACATATCAATGTCCTCGCTCATTTGTTCGCCACTTCCGCCACTCATTTGTTGGGCCATCTGCTGACTCATTTGCTGTATTTTTTGCGCAGCTTTTTGTTGGCTTTTCTGCGCCTTTTTTGCGCGCTTGCTTTGTTCTTGAGCGTCTGTAGATTCTTCTTTTTTTCCTAGGTCGTCACTGGCCTTGTTGTTGATCAGTTTTAATCGACTCCTCAAGAGTGGGGTCATCCGGTAGCGCTAAGGGTTTTGAAAGTGCATCGTTATCTTTTCTTAACTTGTCAAGGGCGTTTTGCAGCGCTTCAAAATCGGTGTTTAGTTTATCTTGAGCCTCTTTTGTGTTATTGTCTTCTGAAGCCTTAGAACGCTCGTTTTGCTTCTCTGAAAGCGTCTCTAAAGCGGTCTTAATTTGATCTGCTTTTTTGGTGACATAAAAACGCTTCGTAAGCTCCAACAGTTGTTCTAAACTGCGCTGTTTATTTTTGTTTTGCTTCGCCATCTTTTCAAGTTTTTCGGCCAGCGCTTCTTTATTGATTTTATCAGTAACTTTTTTAAGTTCTTCTAACAATTTTTCGTCTTTTTCAAGCGCGTCTTGCTGTGCTTTCAAGCGTTCTTCTAGCGCGTCTTTGAACGGATCTGCATCCTTTGATTTTTCAAACTGATTAAGGTTGTCTTGCATTTTTTTGTTGAAATTCTTCAACACCTTATCCTGTGCTTGTTGCCGTTCTAAAAATGATTTTAATTTTTGTTGATCACTGAAATTTAGTTGCGCTTTTTCTTTTTGAGTTTTAGAAAGATTTTCCAAGTTTTTGTCTTGCTCAGAAAGAGCGTTGAGCGCGTTTTGAAATGCTTTTGACAATTCACTTTGCGCTTTGAGTTGAAGGTCTTGAATGGTGTTTTCGCTTTTAGAGTTATAATTAAAAACACGACTCCTCGTTGTTTTGAAATTATGAAATGGATCATTGTCTGACACCTCAAAATAGAGCGCGTAGGCCGTGTCCTCCATGAGCTTTAGGTTGGAAGGAAAAGCGTGCGTAAATTCTTGAAAAGCTGTAGTGTTGGAAGGCAATAGAAGTTCGGAACGCTTAGCGGAGTCGCCAACAGGGTAATAATGTAATTTTAAAGCGCTAATGCCATAATCATCTGAAATTTGCCCATAGAAGTATAGCGATTTATGAAGCGTGGAGTCTTGTTTCATTTCGACCTTGATCGTTGGGGGTTGGTCTCGAACTGAGGTTATTGCAAAAGAAAGCTGTTCGTAGTTTTTTAGGTGGACATTACTCGTTTGAATCGTGTAGTTTAAAGACTCAAAAATGCGTTTACTATACTGAAAGTTGTGCTGGTTTTTCTCGAAAAATGCGAGAGTGTCTTTATAAACAAACGCCACTGAATCTGTTGATTTGGTAAGTAAATCCCATTTTAGAATAGTGCCTTCAGGAAGTGTGGCGTTTCCATTGTTTGTAATGCTTTCATCGCTTTTGCCTGTGTAGGCTGGATAGTCGAGGTACATGTCAAAACTCAACAAGACTGGGGTGGGCGACACCTCTAAACGATAGGGTTTGGAGACCACTTCATTGGCGACTAGCTTGAAATCAAGCGCTGATTTTGGCCGTGTAAAAGTATATTCAAAAACCCCTAATTGGGTTTGACTGAGAACATAAGTTTCATCATTGTAAACAATCTGAACATCTTCGGGAACCACGGCGCCCACAGTTTTTGCAACCACCGTAAAAGGGGTGTTTTCAATAGCGTCAAGGCTAGTGTTCATGACAAAAAACGCAAACGGCGCAGGAGGCGCATAGGCTGTTTTATAATTGACAACACGTTTTAGACTATCCGTAAAAACCGCTTGTTTTCCGAATACGATAGCCGCAAAGACAATACAAATTGGCACTACCGCATACCGTAAATATTTAAGGTTCTCCGAAAAATCGACCGCGCTTTTAAAAGAAATGAGGCTTAAATTTTTTGATTTTTGTTCGATACTGGCTATGAGAAATTCGGTGTGTTCGGAATGTTGGTTGAGCTGAAGTACATTTAAAAGTTTGTCTTTTACTTCTGGAAAATGATCCCCAACAATTTTTGATGCAGTTTCGTGGTTTATCCCTTTTTGAATCTTGAAATACTTGGCTAATGGGATACAAATAAATCTATAAAACAAAATGACTTCAAACCCTACAACCCCCACAAACAAAAGCCCACGCCCAAAAGAATTCAGCCAGAAAAAATGTTCGATACTCAAGACTACTAAGGCATAAAACAATCCAATACCAAAAAACAACAATACGCCTTTCAATAGCGCACTAATATAGTAGCGCCTTATAAAGTGTTCCAGTTTTTGCTCTATGTGATGAAAGCTGTCCAAGTGAGATTTGTTTTGAGGTATTAAAATTACAATAATAATTGGTATGGAGTGGCTCTTTTTTGGATAGCTCAAAAAAAATTTATAAGTTTAACACTGATTTTGATCCCAAGTCTAAATCTTCATAAGCAGCTTAACCGAAGTTTTTAGATTTTATTTTTTTGAATTTTGAGAAACTAGAGTGATTCAATATATGCTGTATTTGGATGTGTTGAACCACTCCAAACAAAATATAAGCGATATATAAACCGCTAGTGGTTTATATACACTAGTTAGCGCTAATACCGAAAAAGAACACGGTATACAGAAATAAATCCATTCATAGGCTATGACTAAGAAATAATACTTGAAAAGCAAAACGAGAAGAAGCTGAAAAAATCTTAATTGAAATTAATAAAACTCCAGCTAGCGCGCGCATCTTTTGCACGCGCCACCAAGAGTACTAAGCCTAAGAAGAACAGACCAATTCCTCAACCTCGTTTTACTTTCCTAAAAACACCGCCTAAATTTTTTGGGGAATGTGTCCAGCAACTCTATCTTTGTGGCACTAATACAAGACCATGAATACTCCTATTCGCGTACGATTTGCACCAAGCCCCACAGGGCCACTTCATATTGGAGGGGTGCGAACCGCTCTTTTTAACTATCTATTTGCCAAAAAACACGGCGGCACTTTTGTGCTTCGCATAGAAGATACCGACCAAAAACGCTATGTGAAGGGTGCTGAAGATTATATTGTAAATGCGCTCGATTGGTGTAACATCCCCTTTGATGAAGGCCCAGGAAAAGAGGGTGGTTTTGGACCGTACAGACAAAGTGAGCGCAAGCATTTGTACAAACAGTATGTCGATTTACTCATTGCGAACAACAAGGCCTATTATGCGTTTGATACTGCCGAGGCTTTAGACGAAGAACGTAAAAACCACGAGGAAAAAGGAAAAACATTTATCTATAATTGGCACAACCGAACACGAGGACGACTCATAAATTCCCTAGTGTTATCTAAAGAGGAGGTCGCTAATAAAATTGCAAATGGAGACGACTATGTTGTACGTTTTTTAGCGCCTCAAGACGAAACTCTTGAACTCACCGATTGTGTGAGAGGCCAAATAAAAATTGACACAAATACCTTAGACGATAAAGTGTTGTTCAAGTCGGATGGGATGCCAACCTATCACCTTGCCAATGTTGTGGACGATCATTTGATGGAAATCACACATGTAATTCGTGGAGAAGAATGGTTGCCTTCCTTAGCATTGCACCAACTGCTCTATACGGCATTGGGTTGGGAAGCGCCTGAGTTTGCACACTTGCCTTTAATCTTAAAACCAACAGGAAAAGGAAAATTAAGCAAGCGCGATGGCGACAAATTAGGGTTTCCTGTATTTCCATTGAACTGGACAGATCCTTCAAACAACAGTATTTCAAAAGGCTACAAAGAAAGTGGTTACTTTGCGGAAGCGGTCATAAATTTTCTAGCCTTTTTAGGGTGGAACCCAGGCACAGAACAAGAAGTTTTTTCACTTAGTGAGCTTGTAGAGTCCTTTGATTTGAAAAACGTTAATAAAGCAGGTGCACGCTTTGATCCTGATAAAACAAAATGGTTTAACCATCAGTACATGCAGAAAGCAGAACTTGATGACTTAACATCCTCTTTTATAAGTGCAACTCCAGAACTTGCGTCAATAGATTCCGGTTATGTAGAGCTTGTGGTCAACCTCATCAAAGAACGTGCAACATTTCCATCAGACTTTTGGGGGTTAAGCCATTACTTTTTCAAAGCGCCTGAAAACTTTGCAGAAGCAGCGCTTAAGAAAGCATGGAAAGAACACTCAAAAGACCTAATGCTACAACTGATTGCGGCGCTTGAAACTGCCGATGACAGTAGTGTTGAGGCGCTTCAAACCGCTGTAAAAGGGTGGATTACTCAAAACGAAATTGGGTTTGGAAAAATCATGATGCCGCTAAGAGTGGCGCTTGTAGGCGCCCTAGAAGGCGTAGATGTTTTTGACATCATTTATTTAATTGGAAAGTCCGAAACCATCAAACGAATTCAAACTCTCATTGACCAGCACTAATAAATCTAAATATTGTGTGAGAAATTTGATTACTTTTGCCTTCGCATACAACGCAACTTGAACTCGAGTAAATGAAGCACATTAGAAATTTTTGTATCATCGCCCATATTGACCACGGTAAAAGCACCTTAGCAGATCGTTTGTTAGATTTTACTGGCGCTGTAAACGAACGCGAAAAACAAAACCAACTGCTAGACAGTATGGATTTGGAGCGAGAACGTGGTATTACCATCAAGTCGCATGCGATTCAAATGGAATATACTCATAAAGGACAAGACTATATTTTAAATTTAATTGACACGCCTGGCCATGTCGATTTTAGTTATGAAGTGTCCCGATCGATTGCTGCTTGTGAAGGCGCACTTTTAATTGTCGATGCTGCTCAAAGTATTCAAGCACAAACCATTTCTAATTTATACTTAGCTTTAGAGAATGACTTAGAGATTATTCCGGTTTTAAACAAGGTTGATTTGCCAAGTGCAAACCCTGAAGAAGTCACCGATGATATTGTAGAATTGCTCGGTTGTGATGCTTCAGAAGTCATTCCTGCGAGTGCCAAAACAGGCATAGGGATCGAAGCCATTCTGACTGCTATTATAGAAACCATTCCGCCGCCAAAAGGCGATCCGGAGGCACCGCTACAAGCGCTTGTTTTTGATTCTGTTTACAACTCTTTTAGAGGAGTTGAAACCTATTTTAAAGTCGTAAACGGTAGCATTAAAAAAAACCAACAGGTAAAATTTATAGCAACAGAAAAAGTCTATGGAGCAGATGAGGTGGGCACGCTCAACCTTACTCAAACACCAAAACAAGAAATTAAAACCGGGGATGTTGGTTATCTTATTACCGGGATAAAAGACGCTCGTGAAGTCAAAGTTGGAGATACCATTACGGATGCAAAATTCCCAACAACAGCCGCTGTCGAAGGGTTTGAAGATGTTAAGCCAATGGTTTTTGCTGGATTATATCCCGTGGATACCGAAGAATACGAGGAACTTCGTGCATCTATGGAAAAACTACAGCTTAATGATGCCTCTTTAGTTTTTCAGGCTGAAAGCTCTGCGGCATTAGGGTTTGGTTTTCGTTGCGGATTTTTAGGGATGCTGCATTTAGAAATCATACAAGAACGTTTAGAGCGTGAATTTAATATGACGGTAATTACAACCGTTCCCAATGTGTCTTACCACGCCTATACACGCAAAAACCCTGATACGATTGTCATTCTTAACAACCCTTCTGATTTGCCAGACCCATCGGGGCTGGACCGAATTGAAGAGCCCTATATCAAAGCTTCCATTATCACAAAATCTGATTTTGTAGGAAATGTAATGTCCTTATGTATTGAAAAACGCGGACAAATTACAAGTCAGAATTACTTAACGCCAGAGCGTGTAGAGCTAACTTTTGATATGCCCTTGGCTGAAATTGTTTTTGATTTCTATGACCGTTTAAAAACAGTTTCTAAAGGCTATGCTTCATTTGATTATTCTCCTATCGGGATGCGCGTATCAAAACTCGTAAGGGTAGATGTATTACTAAATGGGCAGTCTGTAGATGCGCTTTCAGCTTTGGTTCACTTAGATAACTCGGTTGGGATTGGAAGAAAAATGTGCGCCAAACTAAAAGAACTTATTCCAAGGCAGCAATTTGACATTCCTATTCAAGCGGCAATTGGCGCAAAAATTATTTCTAGAGAAACCGTGAAAGCAGTGCGTAAAGATGTTACCGCCAAGTGTTATGGTGGCGATATCTCTAGAAAACGTAAGCTTTTAGAGAACCAGAAAAAAGGTAAAAAACGAATGCGTCAAGTTGGAAGTGTCGAAATTCCACAAGAAGCATTTATGGCTGTACTGAAGCTTAACGATTAATCGATTTTTCAGTTTTTATAGTTTTAAAGAAAGTCTTATCTTTCAGGATAATCTTTAAACATCAAATTGATTGAATACTATTGCTTTTAAAACAATTGGAATTGGAGTTACTTTTTCTCCAAACCTAGAGGCAAATATTAATGAGGCCGCACGCTTTGCGCTGTGTTTTGGTAGTAAATTAGTGCTTATACATGTCGGAAAGGCTTCTGAGCAAAAATCAAAAGCATTTCAAAAATTTTTAAGCCCCTTTAAAACTAAAAACCTAGAGTATGAGGTTTTATTTAAGTCTGGTAATCCTGTAGATGTGATTTTATCTTCTACTGTTGAAAAAAAGGTGGACCTCCTTATTATTGGTGCACTTAAAAAAGAAAATTTTTTAAAATACTATTTGGGATCCATCGCTCGAAAAATCACACGACAAGCCAAATGCTCTGTTTTGCTTTTAATTAATCCTTCTATAGAACGCGTGCCGTGTAAACATATCGTTGTTAATGGCCTAAAAGACCCTAAAACAAAAGAAACGGTGACGGCTGCATTTTTGGTTGGTCACAAACTAGGTGTCGACAAGGTTACGGTCGTTGAAGAAATAGATCAAGAAGAAGTAAGTGTTAATGTTGATGATGACAAATCGCTTCGAAAATCAACCATTATCAAAGAGCGTTTACGCTTGAGAGAAGAGGCGCGTGTAAAAACAATATTAAGTACAATTCCCGCTAATTATACAAAAGATACGGCTATAAAGTCTCAACCAATTTTTGGAAAACGGGGCTATTCAATAGGGCACTATGCACAAGTCGTGCGCGCCGATTTATTGGTCATGAATGCGCCAACCAAAATGACATTTTGGGACCGCTTGTTTCCACATGACATTGAGCATATTTTAACTGAATTACCAACCGACGTACTAATTATACAATGAGAACAAAAGAAACTTCCTTTCGTGGGTTTATAAAAGCCCTACCTCAAAATATGTTTTCTGGGTTGGTTGTAAGTCTTATTGCGCTACCGCTGGGCCTTGGGCTAGCGATGGCAAGTGAAGCACCGCCAATTGCCGGGGTGATTACCGCCATCATTGGAGGAATTGTCGTATCCATTTTGGGCGGCAGTTATGTCACTATATCTGGCCCTGGAAATGGGTTAGTAGGCGTTGTTTTGGTGGCCATCACAACACTTGGGTTGAGCGCCACCTATGCGGCTATTATATGTTCGGGGATTATTCTGATTATCCTTGGATTTTTAAGACTTGGTAAATTAGCGGACTATTTTCCGTCATCTGCGATTCAGGGAATGTTAGCTGCTATTGGGCTTATTATTTTAGGCAAACAATTTCATATCATGATGGGTAATAAAATTGTGAGAGCAAATGGAATTGAATATTTGATAGAAATCCCAAATACTATATTCACAGTAATGAATTTTCAAGATAAGAGCTTGATCTATGCCGCTTTGGCTGGAGTGCTTAGCTTGGGTATTATGGTTTTTTATTCTAAGATTCGAAACAAATACTTGCAGTTGATTCCCGCGCCTATGTGGATTGTTATTATCTCTGTTGGGTTTAGTTATTATTATGAACTGATTCTAAAAATGCCCAACCCCATTTCAGGTAATTATATGATTCCTGCAATTCCGAATATCCAAGAAATACTCACTGATATTCCTACTCCAAATTTTGAAATGGTGGGAACACTGCCTTTTTGGTCGAGCGTAATAGCCCTGACGTTAATAGCGAGTATAGAATCCTTATTAAGTATAAAAGCCGTGGATAAATTAGACGTCCAAAAAAGACGTTCAAACGTTAACAAAGACATTAAGGCGCTTGGGTTAGCAACGGTTTTTAGTGGGTTTTTAGGCGGATTAAACGTGGTGACAGTGATTGCGAGAAGCTCGGTTAACGTCAATAACGGCGGTAGCAACAGATCCTCAAACTTGTTCCATGCCTTGTTTTTGGTGGTGTTTATTCTTCTTTTTAGCACTGAACTTACTAGAATTCCCCTTACCGCCTTAATGGCAATACTTGTATATACCGGCTATAAACTCGCCTCGCCGGATGTTGTGCGCCGCATTTTCACCATTGGAAAAGAGCAGCTGATCATCTTTTTTGCGACCCTGTTTGTAACCTTAAAAGTTGGATTGATCTCAGGGATTGTTGCGGGCTTAATTGCTACCTTTATAATTCATATTGTGGTAACTAAAAGCCTTAGCTTGTTTATTAAAAACATTCTAAAACCAAATGTGCTAATGTTCAAAGAAGAGGATGGAAGCTATTTTGTGAGTGTAAAACACTTTTGTAGTTTTTTGAATTTTAATATGTTGAAAAGCAAATTAGAGGCTATTCCTGAACAAAGCGATGTTATTGTAGATTTTTCATTATGTGGTTTTGTGGACCATTCTGTGATGGAAAACGTCCATGATTATCAAGAATTGTTTCACAAAAAAGGGGGGAATATTGGCGTGATTGGACTAGAAATTTTAGGAACCAAATCCGAACACCCTTTTGCGTTAAGACGGCTGTTGCCGCTTCAAAACATCATTTCTGACAATAAAACGAAACGGCAAAAGAATCTTGAGTTGATCGCTGATGATTTTGAATTGACATACAAACCGTTAAAAAGTAGAAAAGTTGAGTTTTTAGAAAACTTCATCTATTTTAAAACTAAAAAAATTGAACATATTTTTAATCAGCTTTCAGCTAAAAAAGATCCCTGTCGACTTTTTGATATAACTTTTTCAGAAGGTGAATTTATTGCTAAGGAAGTTGTGAGGTCAACCATGCTCTTTATTAAAACATCTAAAACCTTACCCGCATTTACACTAGATCGGGAAGGGTTATTAGAACGACTTTATGTCCTAGCGGGCTACAAAGATATTGACATAAAAAACCATGCAGATTTTTCAAAACGGTTTTATTTAAGAGGTGAAAATGAAAACGCTATTCGATCACTTTTTAATGATGAACTTGTACGGTTTTTCGAAAGTAACGCCTACTATCATATTGAATCTAGCAAAAGTGGGGTGCTCATTTTTAGCAAAGAACGGGTCGCTAGTATCAAAGAGATAAAAGCATTGTTAGATTTTGGAATTCGATTGAATAAAATCTTAAGCCAACACTAAAATGAAGCTCTACCCCTTAAATGTTGGTAATTTTAAATTAGATGGTGGCGCTATGTTTGGTGTAGTGCCAAAAGTAATGTGGAATAAAACAAACCCTGCAGACGAAAACAACAGAATTGATATTGCATCTCGCTGTTTATTAATTGAAGACGAAAATCGTTTGATTTTAATTGATACCGGAATGGGAACAAAACAAAGTGATACGTTTTTTAGTTATTATCAACGTTGGGGAGACCACACCTTAGACGGCGCTCTTGCATCGCACGGGTTCTGCAGAGCTGACGTAACTGATGTGTTTTTAACGCATTTACATTTTGATCATTGTGGCGGCTGTGTGCAATGGAATTCGAGCAGAACAGGATATGAAATTGCCTTTGAAAACGCAACGTTTTGGAGCAACCAAGAGCACTGGAACTGGGCAACCAAGCCCAATAAACGTGAGCGCGCCTCCTTTCTCACCGAAAATATTATGCCACTGAAAACTAGTGGTAAATTAAAACACATCCCTGTTCCAGATGTTGATATATTACACGACTCTCCTCTAGGTTTCGATGTGTTTTTTGCAAATGGACATACAGACAAACAAATGATTCCTATGATTTCCTACAAAGGCGAAACAATTTGTTTTATGGCGGATCTATTGCCCACGGTTGGACATCTCTCTGTTCCTTTTGTAATGGGATACGACACAAGGCCACTGCTAACCTTAGACGAAAAAGAGCGCTTTCTAAACCTTGCGGCGGATCAAAATTATTTTTTATTTTTGGAACATGATGCTCATAATGAATTAATTACCGTCAAACACACCGAGAAAGGCGTGCGCCTGAACGAGGTTCACCGCTTTAACGCTCTGTTTTAACCTAATTATATGAACCCAAATTTGAACAAACAATTTCAAGTATTCGTCTATTTTATAATGGCGTTACTTTTGTCAAGCTGCGGATCGACAGCAGCTATCCTATCGACACCGATTGAAAATATTGATTTAACTCCTCTAAAAATAGAAGCGCTTACAGAGGCTGAAAAAAAAGAGTGGAGCCACTTAGACCTCAAAACAGATACCGTTCCTGGTGTAAGTCTGAACAGGGCTTATAAAGAAATCGTAAAACCAAAAGGCAAAACCATTATTGTAGCGGTTATTGACTCCGGAATCGATATTGACCACGAAGATCTCGAGGGGCAGATTTGGGTAAACACTGATGAAATTCCAAACAATGGAATAGACGATGACGCTAATGGCTATATCGATGACATCAACGGATGGAATTTTTTGGGAGACGCCGACAAAGAGCAATTAGAATACGTGAGGCTAATCGCAAGTGGCGATACAAGTAACCCGCGATTTACTGAAGCACAAGAACTTCTCTCTAAAGAACTCGAAAAAACCAACCGAGACATCGCGCAGTACGAAAACATTTTAAAGCCAATAAAAGAAGCCCATGCAGGAATCGTGAAATATTTAAATAATCCTAACTACACCAAAGAAGATGTTGAAGCTATTCTTACACCCGATTGGGACATCCTAAGGTACGTGAGAGTCATCAAACAATCCTACGATTTTGGCTTTGACAGTATCGATGCGCTCATAGACGATTTAGAAACGGGACTAAAAACATTCAACACACGCTTGGATTATAATTTAAATTTGGCATATGATGGACGGTCAGTTGTTGGAGATAATCCAGATGACCTTCAAGACCGTGCTTATGGTGATAATGACGTACGTGCAAGACATGGGCGCACACATGGCACGCATGTTTCGGGAATTATTGCGGCCAAACGCCATAACGGAATAGGCATAAATGGTGCTGCTAATAGGGTAAAAATAATGGCTATTCGCAATACGCCTAGCGGCGACGAATATGATAAAGATGTGGCTTTAGGGGTTTATTATGCTGTGGATAACGGTGCTAAAGTAATCAATATGAGTTTTGGAAAACAATTCTCTCCTCATAGTAATTGGGTTAGAGATGCTATTGCATACGCCGCTAAAAACGATGTGTTGATTGTGGCAGCAGCTGGAAATGACGCCCAAAATACCGATGAAATAAACTATTTTCCAAACGATCAGATAAATAACGGCGAAGAAGTCTCAAACACCTTTTTGAAAGTTGGTTCAATTGGTCCAAAATATGGCTCAACTATGGTTGCAAGCTACTCAAATTATGGGAAAAACACGGTTGACGTCTTTGCGCCAGGATCTGAAATTTATTCAACATACCCCAAAGAAAGCTATGAATTTGCAAGCGGCACCTCTATGGCAGCGCCTTTAGTGTCAGGAGTCGCGGCTTTAGTGTTTTCTCAATACCCAAGCCTAAGCGCTGCTCAAGTTAAACAACTATTAATGTCATCTGGAATTCCTATCAATAAGAAAGTGTCTCTAGAAAATGGTGCAGTAGTTCCTTTTGATGAATTATCTAAATCTGGGAAACTCGTAAATGCCTATAATGCATTGCTAATGGCGTCTAAACTATCTAAATAATATACAATTATGAAAAACTATGTTTATCTACTTACTTTTTTTATGGGCCTAAGCTTTGCCCATGGACAAAACAATTTTGAATATTGGCAACAACACGTTGACTATACAATGGATGTTACTATTGACGTAAAAACCTTTCAATATGAGGGCACACAAAAATTAATATATAGCAACAATTCCCCCGATGATTTAGAGGTTGTCTATTATCATTTGTTCTATAATGCGTTTCAACCTGGAAGTGAAATGGATGTGCGCTCAAGGACTATCGCAGATGCAGATCCTAGGGTTAGTGACCGGATTAGCAAACTCTCAAATGAAGATGTTGGATTTCTTAACGTTGTCAGTCTAACTCAAAACGGTGAACCCTTAAATTATAGTGTTGCGGGGACTGTTTTGGAGGTGCAACTAAACACGGCGATAAAATCGGGCGAGTCGGCAATTTTTGAAATGGTTTTTAAAGGGCAGATTCCGCCAGTAATCCGCCGCGCAGGAAAAAACAGCAGTGAAGGCGTAGCTTTATCAATGGCGCAGTGGTATCCAAAAATGGCAGAATATGATTTCGAAGGCTGGCATGCCGACCCTTATATTAGTAGAGAATTTCATGGCGTTTGGGGAGATTTTGACGTTAAATTAACACTTGATAAGCATTATACCGTTGGAGGAACTGGGTATTTACAGAACCCAAGCGAAATAGGACATGGCTATGGTAAAAAAGAAAGTAAAAACAAATCTGATGTACTAACTTGGCATTTTATTGCGCCAAACGTTCATGATTTTACTTGGGCAGCAGACCCTAACTTTGTGCATGACACCTTACAGGTGCCAGACGGGCCTTTATTGCATTTTTTATATAAAAAATCACTTGAGCGCAAATATAAGAAGCGTTGGAAAGACCTTCAGAAGCCAACTAGTGAAATTATGCAATATTATAGCAATTCGGTAGGGAAATATCCCTATAAGCAATACTCTGTGATTCAGGGTGGTGATGGCGGAATGGAATATGGGATGTGTACACTGATTACTGGTGAACGAAGTTTTGAAAGTTTGGTTGGGGTAACGGCTCACGAAATTGGACATACGTGGTTCCAGTTTCTTATGGCTTCTAATGAAAGTAAACACCCTTGGCTAGATGAAGGGTTTGCAGAATACACCTGTACTTTTATTGAAAATACGGTATTAGGTGTAGATACCAAAGAGCCGCTAAAGCGTCATTATGACCGGTATTATTACCTTGTAAAAAGCGGAAAAGAACAACCGATGAGTACGCATGCGGATCGTTTTGCATATAACGCTTCTTATGGCATATCAACATATAGCAAAGGTGCACTTTTGTTAGCGCAATTACGGTATATTATTGGCGATGTGAATTTTGAGAAAACATTAAAAAAATATTTTAACGACTGGGCGTTTAAACACCCTACCCCAAATAATTTCATTCGTTCTGCTGAGAAAACAACTGCACTAGAATTGGACTGGTTTTTGACGGATTGGACACAAACCACAAACACCATTGATTACGGCATAAAAAGCGCAGTCGCTTTAGGAGGACAAACAGAAATCACATTGGAACGCATTGGTTTAATGCCTATGCCTGTTGAGGTGCAAGTGCTTTTAAAAAATGGAGACGTGCTTAATTACTACATTCCTTTGCAAATGATGCGTGGTGAAAGACCGCTTCAAGAGGGGGAACTAGTATTAGAAGACTGGGCGTGGTCCTATCCTGAATATAGCTTTTTGGTCAATGTGGATCCCTCAACAATTGATACGTATTACGTTAGACAAAAACAATGCTACTGCAGATATAAACAAAAACAATAATCAGCTTAAGGAGTTCTAAAACATGGAGCGTTTAAAAGGAAAAAAACAGATAGAGCACTTATTCATGACTGGAAAATCGGTCGGCGCATTTCCTTTAAGAATGGTCTATTTAAAAAACAACACCAAGAATACTGTTGGAGTTTCGGTGAGTAAAAAACACTTTAAAACAGCTGTTGACAGAAATCGTATTAAACGCCTGTTAAGAGTGGCTGTAAAAGATCAACTCGCCGAAGCACTCAATGTTCTGGACTCAAGTTTTTGTATGATGATTTTATATCTTGGAAAAGAAGTGCCAAAATCTTCAGAACTTAAAATACACTTTGAAGCATTAATAAAACGATTTGAAAAAAAATTATCAAATGAAATGGAATCCTAAAAAAAGAGGAGTGCTTTTTGGTGTTATCGCATTGATTTTTATAGCTACCACCGCTTATAAAAATGATTATTTTGAAATTGCTAAACAGTTAGACATCTTTAGTACACTTTTCAAAGAAGTTAACATGAACTATGTTGACAAAACAAATCCTGCGGAATTAATGCAGTCTAGTGTAACACAAATGCTAAAAGAACTAGACCCCTATACGACGTACGCAAGCGAACAAGACGTAGAAGCGGGGCGTATGAAGCAGTCTAATGCTTATGTGGGTATTGGAGCGACCTTAAACAGCTCGGAAAATAAATTAATAATTGTTGAGGTTTTTAAAGATTTGCCCGCGGATAATGTGGGTTTAAAAGCAGGGGATGAAATTATTGAAATTGATGGATTTAATGTTGCGGATTTAAAAGAAACAGCCACTCAAGTTTTAAACGGCAAAAAAAATACAAAAGTCGCATTGACTTATATGAGAAACGGGAAAAAATCAACAGTTATGGTAAAACGGGGAGATAAAACCCCTAAAGCTGTTCCTGTGTACAAAATATTAGAAAAAGGTGTGGGTTATATTGCTTTGGACCGTTTTACACAAACCGCTTCAAGAGAGGTTGAAAACGCGGTAAAACTTATGCTTATCGATGAAGTTAAAGGAATTGTTCTTGACTTAAGAAATAACCCAGGAGGATTGGTTAGTGAGGCCGTAAAAATTGTAAATCTTTTTGTAGAAAAGGGACAGCTTGTGGTCTCCACAAAATCTAATATAGAGACGTATAATCAAACCTATATAACAAAAAAACAACCCTTAAGCTTAGATGTTCCTTTGGTTGTAATAATAAATCAAAAAAGTGCGTCGGCTAGTGAAATCGTGGCCGGAGCTTTACAAGATCTAGACCGTGCGGTGGTTATTGGTAAACGAAGTTTTGGAAAAGGCTTAGTTCAGCGCTATAAGCCTCTACCTTATGGATCACAATTAAAAGTAACAATATCGCGTTATTACACACCATCGGGGCGTTGTATACAGGCTTTGGATTATAGAAACCGAAAAGAAGATGGAACCGCTATAAGGTTTAAAAAAGAGGAGTACGCCGCATTTAAGACGAAAAATGGCCGTTTAGTGTATGACGGCGGAGGAATTAATCCAGATATTGTTGAAGGAACAAAAACGACAAGTAAATTTATAGAAACCCTTTTAAATAGTGCTCTGGTTTTTGATTATGTGAACCGCTATTACTATGCGAATACGCTTGATAATTTTGAAGGTTTTAGTTTAAATACCGGAGATTTTGAGCGTTTTAAAAGCATGAGTCTAGATAAAAAATACAATTTTGACGATGAATCCTTAAAAGAAATTAACAATTTAAAAAAAACGCTGAAAGACGAAGGTTTTGGTGCAATGACGTCAAGTTTTAAAACTTTTGAAAAATCACTTCAGAACGCAAAACTCGAACTTATCAATCAATTTAAAGACGATATTTTGGCTGCTTTAGAAAATGAAATTATAAAACGCTATTTTTACAGGGAAGGAATGTATTCGTATTTACTTTCTACCAATGCTGAAATATTTAAGGCTCAAGAAATTATTACTGATATACAGACGTATCAAAATATATTAAAATAGACAAGTTATAAATAGCTGTAAGGTTATACTATCGTATGAAAAAAATTAGTGTTTTACTTCTTTTATTGATAAACACAATAAGTGCGCAAACAGACAATACACATGTTGTTTATTTTGAGACGGGTCAATTTAGAGTACCTGAAATAGAAACTAATCGGTTGGTATTATTTGTTCAAAGTCTGAAAGATATCGAAATTGAACGAATATCAATTTATGGGTTTTGTGATGATCGCGGTACGGATTCCTATAATCTTGTCTTATCACAACAGAGAGCTGATGCCATCAAAAGTATTTTTTCAGGATTTGGAGTAGATGATAATCTAATAAGTAATGTAGACGGAAAAGGAGAAATATTATTACGTATAATTTCATCAGAAAATCTTAATATTATAAGAGGATTGAACCGTAAGGTTGAAATAAATGTTACTTATAAAAATTCAGAACCAGAGAAAATAAAACAAAAAGAAGAGCGGTTTTTAAGAGAAGATTTAGAGGTTGGAGATAAAATTAGACTTGAAAATATTCTGTTTAAAACTGGGTATAGTTATGTTATTGAAGAATCTATTCCGGTGTTAGAAAAAATGGCTGCAGAACTAAGAGAAAGAAAAGACCTTTATTTCACTATTCAAGGTCATGTGTGTTGTACACTAAACGAACGTGATGCTTTTGATAAAAAAACAGGAAAACGCAATTTATCCTTAGCTCGAGCCCGATACATCTATGACTATCTCGTTCAGAAAGGGGTTAAAAAAACGCGAATGCGTTATGTGGGATTAAAGAATAAATATCCATTAGGAAAAGAACTAAAATATGATAGACGTGTAGAAATAAAAATTACGTCAATTTCTAATTAAAAATTAGTTTTTCACCATAGCAATATGAGGAATTCCATCTTCTAAATAGGGTTCACCAATAGTTGTAAAACCTAAATTATTGTAAAAATTTTCTAGATATTTTTGGGCAGAGAGTTTTATCTCTTTAGTTCCAAAGTTATCTTCAGTTGCTTGTATTGATGCTTTCATAAGTAGCTCACCATACTTTTGATGGCGTTCTTTTTTGGATACAACTACACGTCCTATACTTGCTTCTTTAAAATAATCCCCAGGCTTAAAAATACGTGTATAGGCTATAATTATATTATCTTATTTTTCCAATAACATGCAACGCTTTTTGATCTTTTCCATCCACATCTTGATAGACACAATCTTGCTCCACTACAAAAACTTCACTTCTTAATTGTAATATATAATACAAGTCGTCTAATGACAATTGATTATACGTTTTGATAGTAATATCTAGCATGATTAATTTTAAGTAATTGGTACGTATAAATTATAGTCTAACAGTTGGTGATTTTGTTTATTCGATTTTGATGACGACCACCTTCAAATTCTGTGTTAAGAAAAGTCTCTACCATTTCTAGAGCTTGCTCAATTGCTGTGAAACGCGCTGGAATACAAAGAATATTAGCATTGTTATGTTGACGAATTAAAGTTACAATTTCTTTAGTCCAACATATTCCAGCTCTTATATTAGCATATTTATTAGCTGTCATTGCAACACCATTTGCACTGCCACAAATAAGAATTCCATATGTAGATTTATGAGATTCCACGTCTTTTGCTACAGGATGTACAAAATCTGGATAATCAACACTTGCATCAGTATCTGTACCATGATTTATAACATCAATGTGTTTAGACTTTAAAAATTCAATTATTCTAAATTTATACGTGGTTCCAGCGTGATCGTTTCCTATTGATATATTCATTTGGTAGAGTTTATAATATTAGTAAATTTACAAAAAAGAGTGGGATCTCATTTAAATTGTTGATAGCCTTTTTAATTAGTTGTTAATAATTAATGAACGATTTTTAAAACTATATTTTTAAATTTCAATTTATTTTTTCATTGGTATTTTTTAAATTATAAAACTAATTAAGTTATCTTTTTTAGTTGAAGACTTTTCAATACAACAACTAGTATTATAAACAAAAAAAATAGTATTAGTTATGAGTCATTATGTGTTAATTGCAGTTATTAACAGTTAATATAAAATATAGTTAAATATTTATAAATCATTAATTTATAAAATTATTAAGTGTTTATAAGCTGTTTATTAAATGTAGATATGAATAAATACTAGTACTTTTAATAAAAGTTATTGTAACTATTAACAGACTATAATAACACCCATTAGTTTTTAAAAATTTAAATAAAAAATAACTATAATTATACTAAATGTGGATAAAGTTGAAACAGAGTTGACTTTTGGCGGATTTAAAGTGGTAGCTTTGCTTAATTAGATAAGTTAAATGAAAAGAAGAAAGAATAATAAACGTTCGGTTAAAAATTACAGTCAAAGTATATTAACGATATTAAAATCAGATAGAAAACAAGCGTTTAATCATAAACAGATTGCTGCAAAATTAAAGGTAAATGATGCTAGTAGCAGAAATCAAATCATAAAAAATCTCCATAAACTCGCAGGACAAAAAGAAATAGAAGAAGTAGAGCGAGGTAAATTTCAAATAGTAACATCAACTGAATATTTTGTTGGAACTGTCGATATGGCTTCTCGAGGCAATGCTTATGTTATAAGTGAAGATTTTGAAGAGGATATTTTTATCGCTTCTAATAATATGAATAAAGCCTTACATGGCGATACGGTCGAATTATATGTTTATAAACGTAAGAAAAATGGAAAACACGAAGGTGAAATTACACAAATAATAGAACGAGCACGTTCAGAATATGTTGGGGTTATACAGTTGAATGAAAAGTTCGCTTTTGTAGTTCCCGATAGTAATAAAATGCCTGTAGATATTTTTGTTCCCATATCTAAGACATTAAAAGCAGAAGATGGTGATAAAGTACTAGTACGTTTAGAAGAATGGCCTGACAAAGCAGATTGTCCAAATGGAACCATATTAAAACTTATTAGGAAAACCAGGCGATCATAACACAGAAATTCATTCTATACTTGCTGAATATGGTTTGCCTTATGAATTTCCTCATGAAGTTGAAGTATTTGCAAATAATATTGACACTTCAATAACTGAAGAAGAAATTGCAAAACGCCGCGATATGAGATCAACACTTACCTTTACGATTGATCCTAAAGATGCGAAAGATTTTGATGATGCTTTGTCTTTTAAATTATTAGAAAATGGAAATTATGAAATAGGAATTCATATTGCCGACGTTTCTCATTATGTACAAGAAGGGACTATTTTAGATGATGAAGCATATGAACGTGCCACATCTGTTTATTTAGTAGATAGAGTGGTGCCGATGTTACCAGAAGTTTTATCTAATAACGCATGCTCTTTACGGCCATTAGAAGAAAAATACACCTTTTCAGCAGTTTTTGAATTAAACACTAAAGCGGGTATAGAAAATCAATGGTTTGGAAGAACAGTGACTTATAGTGACGCACGATTTGCTTATGAAGAAGCACAACATATTATTGAAACAGAAGACTGTAATATTCCTGATGAAATAGCTATTAAAGGGAAAGCCTATAAAGTAGATAAACGTATAAAGGATGCTATTTTAAAATTAGATGAATTAGCAAAAATAATGCGATCAAAACGCATGAAAAATGGTGCTATTTCTTTTGACAAGTCAGAAGTCAAATTCAACCTTGATGCAACTAATAACCCCGTAGGTGTGTTTTTTAAAACATCGAAAGATGCGAATAAACTTATTGAGGAATTTATGTTATTAGCAAATAAAAAAGTATCAGAATTTATTGGAAAACAAAATCCTCCCAAAACATTTATTTACAGAGTTCATGATGAACCAGATGATCAAAAATTAGCAGGGCTACAAAGAATAGTGTCACAATTTGGTCACCAACTTAATTTTAAAACTAGAGCAACAACAACACAATCTTTAAACACACTTTTAAAAGATGTTAAAGGCACAAAAGAGCAAAATTTAGTAGACACACTTACGATTCGATGTATGAGTAAAGCGGTATATACAACAAAAAATATAGGACATTATGGCCTTGCTTTTAAATATTATAGCCACTTTACATCGCCAATACGCCGCTACCCGGATGTTATGGCACATCGTTTGTTACAATATTATTTAGAAGGCAACAAATCTACTAATGAAGGGGTGTATGAAGAAAAATGCAAGCATTCTTCAAATATGGAATATCTTGCCACAAAAGCTGAACGAGATTCTATAAAATACATGCAGGTTAAATACATGCAGGACCACAAAGAAGATACTTTTTTAGGTGTAATTTCTGGAGTTACAGAATGGGGAATGTATGTAGAAATTATAGAAAATAAATGTGAAGGCATGGTAAGAATTAGAGATATTAAAGGCGATTTTTATAGATTTGACGCCGATGAATTTGCATTAATAGGAGAACGAACCAAAACAAAATATCAACTAGGTGATGAAGTTGAAGTTCGAGTCAAAAATGCAGACTTAGTTAAAAAACAATTAGATTTTATTTTATCATAACTCATATTTAAACACTTATATAATGAAACCATATTTTTTATTTTTACTATTTTCAAGTTTAGTAGTAGGCGCACAAACACCAATTAGTAAATCGATAGGAGAATTTTCCGAACTAAAAGTTTATGATTTAATAAACGTAGAACTTATTGAAGCTTCTGAAAACAAAATAGAAATTAGCGGAGAAAACGCATCAGACGTTTCTATAATTCAAAAAAACGGTCTCCTTAAAATAAAGATGAATATTAATAAGGTATTTAATGGAGACAATACTTTTGTTAAGCTTTTCTACACTAAAATAAATACAATTGATGCAAATGAAGGTGCTAAAATAGTTTCTGAATCTATATTTAAGCAATACGAGTTGGAACTTAAAACTCAAGAAGGCGCAGAGATTACTCTTGTAGCTGACACAAAATTATTAGCAATCAAAAGCGTAACAGGTGGAGTAATAAAAGTTAGTGGAAGTACACAATCTCAAACAATACAAATAAGTACAGGCGGTGCTTATAATGCCCCAGATTTAGTAGCAAATAACTCCAAAATAAAAATTAAAGCTGGAGGCAATGCAGATCTAAACACGACAGAATTTTTGGACGTAAAAATAATTGCTGGAGGAAACCTTATCATTAGAGGAAAACCGAAAAAAACAAAACAAACCAAAATTATTGGTGGCACAATTCGTTACGAAGACTAATATTAGGTTCAATTATTAAACCGCGATGATTCAAGATATTCAAGCAGCGATACCTTTAGGTTTTTTTCTAGCATTCATGATAGGACCGGTGTTTTTTGTGCTCATAGAAACCAGCGCAACAAAGGGATTTAGAGCTGCCGTTGCTTTCGATATTGGTGTAATATTAGCGGATATTATTTTTATTGGCGTTGCCTATTTTAGTAGTTTTCAATTGCTAGAAAATTTAAGTAACTACCCAGGATTATACGTGTTTGGTGGAACAATTTTAGCCGTATATGGCCTTATTGTATTTCTCAAAAAACCGAAACCAACCGATCTTAAAGCACAGCTATCGAGCGCTTTTCGCCCAAACTATGTTGAGCTTTTTGTTAAAGGGTTTTTATTAAACTTCATTAACGTTGGTGTCCTTATTTTTTGGCTTGGTATAATTATCGTCACAGGTCCAAGTCTCGAAAATGATATCAATAGGTTTTACGTGTTTTTTGGAACACTCGTTTTAGTGTACTTTATCACAGATGTGTTCAAAATAGCATTAGCAAAACAGTTAAAAAAACAATTAACCCCCGTTATAATAATAAAAATTAAAAAGATCTTAGGGCTTGTTTTAATCATCTGTGGGCTTGTACTACTAACAAAAGGATTTTTACCTAAAGATCAATTAAATCCACAAACAATCATCGAAGATATAAGAGAATAAAAAAACCACAACCTAATTGTTGTGGTTTTTTTATTTTGGAGGCGTCTAGCGGATTCGAACCGCTGTAGAAGGTTTTGCAGACCTCTGCCTAGCCACTCGGCCAAGACGCCAAAATTGAACGCAAATTTAAGCAAATTTAAACGTTACACAAGATAAAAGAAAAGAATCCACTAAAAAGAAAGGCTTAAAATAGTTTAACTACAAAAAGTTTACTTGCGGGATTCATTTAAAATAATAGTTACTTTTTCTACATCTCCGCCAAGTGGTGGATTAATCTTTGAAACTGAAATTGAAACTGACGAAACGGAAAGACACTCTTTAAACACACGGGTAATGATACGTTTTGCAACAGCCTCTAGTAATTTTGAGGGAATTCGCATTTCTTCTACAACAATAGCATTCAAAGTGACGTAGTCAACCGTATCATTTAAAGCATCAGAAAGCGACGATTTTTCCAAATCAGCCTCTACGCTTACATCTACTCTATAGTCGCTACCAATAACCGTTTCTTCACTTAAACACCCATGATACGCATACACTCTAATATTCTCTACTTTAATAACTCCCATTCCGAATTTTTGTTTCGATAAAAATAATAATTATCCTGAAGATATATCTATAAACTTTTTATTTGATTAATTTTGCGATGTATTTATTCAAGAAATACACATTATTATGTCAGATACTCATAAACCGCTCAACTTTTTAGAGCAAATAGTCGAAGAAGATTTAAAAAATGGTTTGCCACAACACAAACTACGCTTTAGGTTTCCACCAGAACCCAATGGTTACCTTCACATAGGCCACACAAAAGCAATTGGAATTAGCTTTGGTCTAGGAGAAAAGTATAATGCACCTGTTAATTTGCGTTTTGACGATACTAACCCTACAAAAGAAGATCAGGAATATGTAGATGCGATCAAAGAAGATGTTGATTGGTTGGGTTATAAATGGGATAAGGAAGTTTATTCCTCAGACTATTTTGAGCAACTCTATTTGTGGGCATTACAAATGATAAAAGATGGCAAAGCATACGTAGATTCACAATCTAGTGAAACAATGGCAGCTCAAAAAGGAACGCCAACCCAACCTGGTGAAGACAGTCCGTTTAGAACACGCTCTGTTGATGAAAACCTAACACTTTTTAATAAAATGAAGGCTGGCGAATTCAAAGCAGGAACTCATGTGTTAAGAGCAAAAATAGACATGAAACACGCCAATATGCTAATGCGCGACCCTTTGATGTATCGCATATTACACGCGGATCATCACCGTACAGGATCTACATGGTGTTTATATCCAATGTATGATTGGACCCATGGAGAAAGTGATTATTTAGAGCAAGTTTCACATTCTTTATGTTCTTTAGAATTTAAACCGCACAGAGAGTTATATGACTGGTTTAAAAACAACGTTTATACTTACAGCAAAAATACTCTCCCCTTAGTTCCAAAACAACGCGAATTTGCGCGCTTAAATTTAAGCTACACAATTATGAGTAAGCGTAAATTATTAAAGCTAGTTGAGGACAATATAGTAAGAGGGTGGGACGATCCACGAATGCCAACAATTTCGGGGTTAAGACGCCGCGGCTATACTCCATCATCAATTCGAAATTTTATAGATAAAGTAGGAGTTGCAAAACGTGATAATATAATCGATGTTTCTCTTTTAGAGTTTTGTGTACGAGAAGACCTTAACAAAAAAGCGGCTCGAATTATGGCGGTTTTAGAGCCGGTAAAGTTGATCATTCAGAACTATCCTGAAGATCAAGTTGAATGGCTAGAGGCAGATAACAATCCCGAAGAAGAAAACGCAGGAACGCATAAAGTTCCATTTTCAAGAACACTTTATATTGAACGCGAGGACTTTAAGGAAGAAGCTAATAGTAAATATTTCAGACTCACTATTGGAAAAGAGGTCCGACTTAAAAGCGCTTTTATCATAAAAGGAGAAAGCGTTGTAAAAGATGCCAATGGAAATGTTTTAGAAATTCACTGCAGTTATGATCCAAAAAGTTTAAGTGGTAGTGGATCTCCAGAAAGCCTTCGAAAAGTAAAAGGCACTTTACACTGGGTATCGGTTGCCCACGCCATCGAAGTTGAGGTTCGAGAATATGATCGCTTATTTTCCCATGAAGATCCGGACAATCAAACCGAAAATTTCATGACGTTCGTGAACCCTGAATCTTTAAAAGTAAAAAAAGCGTTTATGGAGCCACACATCAAAAACGCAACCATTGGACAGCAGTTTCAATTTCAACGTTTAGGATATTTTAATGTGGATAAAGATAGCTCCGACACCCAATTAGTTTTTAATAAGACCGTTGGATTACGTGATACGTGGGCAAAACAAGCGCCAAAAGCGACTCAACCCCAAACCTCGTCAAAACCTGCCCAGCACTCTCAAAGAAAACCGATTGATGTTATTAAGCAACTAGGAAAAAAGTATACTAATTTGCCTGAAGAGAAACAACAAAAGGTAAGGGCGGAGATTCTTACACTCGCCAAGGCGGTGTCTTATGAAGATCTAGAACCTTTATTTGGTACCGCTGCAAAAAAAATAGGAACGCGTATCGCAGTCGTACTTGTTTTAGGGGTAATGATAGAGAATGGTCAAGAAAAAAATGATCAAATCGAAGCGTTTATTACCACCGCAAAAGCAGACAACAACCCCTTATTGAGTTCTGAAGCTCACCAAATTTAGGTCGTAACTTACGCAAGTTATAAAAGCTCAGCTACTCATATTAAAAACGCCTATAAAATTTGAATCTTATAGGCGTTTTCTAGTGTTTTAAAAAATCTTATTTTTTAGGTAATCCTTTTTTAGGATTATTTTTCATAGCTTCTCCAATCTGGTTGCTTGCGGTAAAGCTAGCGACCATATCGTTCAGCATCGTACTTCCTGCTTGTGGAGAGTTCGGTAACAATATAAGGTTACTGTTTGTCTCTTGTCCAATAGATTGAAGTGTATCATAATGCTGCGTCACCACAATCAGCGCAGAAGCCTCTTGAGAATTGATCCCCACTTTATTTAGGACTTCTACAGATTCTTCAAGACCACGTGCAATTTCACGACGCTGGTCGGCAATACCCTGTCCCTGAAGACGCTTGCTTTCTGCTTCTGCTTTTGCTTTTTCTACAATCAAAATACGTGCAGCATCCCCTTCAAATTGAGCGGCGATTTTTTCACGTTCAGAGGCATTAATTCGGTTCATTGCTTCTTTAACCTGAGCATCAGGATCAATATCGGTTACTAATGTTTTTATAATGTCATAACCATAATCCATCATGGCTTGGTTCAACTCTGATTTGACAGCAATTGCAATGTCATCTTTTTTGACAAAAACATCATCAAGTTTCATTTTTGGCACTTCAGCTCTTACCACGTCAAACACATAAGACGTGATTTGATCGTGTGGGTAATCTAGCTTATAAAATGCGTCATAAACCTTCATTTTAATGACTTTAAATTGAACAGAAACTTTCAAGCGGACAAACACATCATCCAGGGTTTTTGTTTCAATTAAAACATCTAATTGTTGAATTTTTAAACTTAAACGACCAGCGATACGGTCTATTATAGGAATTTTTAAGTGGAGTCCAGATTGACGAATGCTTTGAAATTTTCCAAAACGCTCAATAATAGCAGCGGTTTGTTGTTTGACAGTGAAAAAGGCGGCAAATAAAATAATTAACCCCAAAACGATTAAAGGAATGAAGAAGAAAGGCATGGTTTTTTAAATTTAAGTTATACATATTCAAACAATTTAATATTTTAAATTGATTAAACCAAGCAGGATACTAAAAATGAAAAAGAAATTAATAAAAAGAGATTTTTAACGCCCTAATTTTAAAGAAACTACGGTATTTTCTTTTAGAGCATTGGCATTCACAAAATACACAGCAATGCCGTTGAGGTTTGCTTCGATCAGATAGGAATCCCCTTTATAGAAACTGCGTTTTACAACTGCTTTCAATGTACTTTCTTCTACGACAGAAATCTGATGTGCATAATAAAATGAGCCATTGATCTGGCTATATTCGCTAAAAAATGCGGCAACAAGAGGGTGTTGTGGATTTGAATAAATGCTACTTGGGTGATCAGTTACTAGTATAGTCCCATTATGGAGTACCATCATTTGGTCTGCAAACGAAAGCACATCCTCTTTGTCGTGAGTTGCCAAAACACAGGCGATGTTATTGGCTTTTAAATAGTCAAATACGTTGCGCCTTAATGTTTGTTTTTTGAAATTATCGATATGACTAAAAGGTTCATCTAAAAGCATAATTTCCGGGCGCTTTGCTAACGCTCTTGCCAAGGCCACTCGCTGTTTTTGTCCACCACTCAAAAACTGCACTTTTGTATGTTCAAACCCTTCAAGTTCTACCACTTTAATGAGTTCTGTTACGCGTTCTTTCTTTTTCTCAGGATAGAAATTTGAAAGATGGTCTCCGATATTTTCTGAAACACTCGTGTAGGGCATCAAATCAAATTCTTGTGCCACGTATTTCATGAAATCATGTCCAACAACAAGTTTGTTTTTAGGGCCTAAAATAGGTTTGTCGTTCCAAGTAATGGAGCCACCATCAACATCCATCTGACCGAAAATAAGTTTTAGTAGGGTACTTTTCCCAGAGCCACTTTCTCCTACAATAGCCAAACAGTCGCCGCTTTTCACGCGGGCAGAAATGTTATTTAATACAGTGCGCTTATTGTATCGAAAAGAGACCTCCGTTAAAGACAGCATCTTAGGGCCTATAAAATATTAGCCACTAAATACTCGGCTATTTGAATAGCATTGGTTGCTGCACCTTTACGTAAGTTGTCCGCTACAATCCACATGTTTAATGTGTTTGGTTGACTTTCATCTCTTCGGATACGGCCAACAAAAACATCGTCTTTCTCGTGCGCATAAATTGGCATAGGGTAGGTGTTTGTGTCTGTGTTGTCCTGTACGGTTACACCATCAAATTGATTTAGTAAAGCACGCACCTCTTGAAGATCGAAGTCCGTTTCAAATTGAACGTTTACAGCTTCAGAATGCCCACCAGCCGTAGGAATTCTAACGGCTGTCGCGGTAATTGCAAATGAGCTATCATTTAATATTTTTTGTGGCTCTTTTGCTAATTTCATTTCTTCTTTTGTATAGCCGTTTTCAAGGAAGACATCACAATGAGGCAAGGCATTTCTTCCGATCGGATAAGGATACGCCATATCACCCTTAACCCCATTGATTTCGTTTTCTAATTGTTGAACCGCTTTTACCCCCGTTCCAGAAACGGATTGGTAAGTAGAAACAACCACACGCTTCATTTTGTATTTATCATGTAATGGTGATAGTGCCATTACAAGCTGAATTGTGGAACAGTTTGGATTGGCGATAATTTTATCTTCAGACGTTAATTCAGAAGCATTAATTTCAGGAACAACTAGTTTTTTAGTTGGGTCCATGCGCCATGCAGAGGAATTATCAATTACAATTGTGCCTGCCTCAGCAAATTTAGGTGCCCATTCTAATGAGGTATCTCCACCAGCAGAAAAGATGGCAATATCAGCCTTCATTTCAACCGCTGTTGCTAGCCCAACAATGGAATAGTCAACTCCTTTATAAGTCACTTTTTTACCTACACTACGTTCGGAAGCAACAGGAATTAGTTCCGTAACAGGAAACTGGCGTTCTTCAAGTAATTTTAACATAACGGTTCCTACCATTCCGGTAGCGCCTACAACTGCAATTTTCATTCTTTTTAGATCTTTAATTGAAGCCCCAAAATTAATAAATAAACCAACAAAAAAACAGTTAAAATAAAAAAAGACGAACAGATTAGTTCGCCTTTATGAATTTCGTTAAAAACAGCTATTTTTTTAGTAAATCTCTAATTTCAGACAACAGCTCATTGTCTGATGGACCCACGGCTTCTGGTGGCAAAACCTCTTCTTTGCGTTTAAAGGCGTTAACACCTTTTACAAGTAGAAACATTACGAAGGCAACAATTATGAAATCAATTGTATGTGTCAAGAACTGTCCCCATAACAGTACAGATCCGCCCTCTACAACGCCTTCGCTGTTTATCGATCCTTCCGAAATCACGTATTTCAAGTCTTTTAAATCCGCTTTAAAAACTAATCCAATAAGTGGTGAAACAATTCCTCCAGTAAAACTAGTAACAACCTGTTTGAAAGCCGCTCCCATTACAAAGCCAACCGCGATATCGACCAGGTTGCCTTTCATTGCAAATTCTTTGAATTCTTTTAACATAATTAAGTAGGTTTGGGTTAATAAATAAACTCTAAAATAATAAATTAACGGCAAGAGTTATATTATTTCTTTAAAATTTTTCGATTGACACGCTGAGAGATCCCTGTTATTAATTCATAAGAAATTGTATTGGCGGTTTCTGCGGATGTTTCTGCGGAAAGCGCTGGCCCAAACAGCTCTACTTCGTCTCCTTCTTCACAATCGATGTGTGTAACATCTACCATGATCATATCCATACACACGTTTCCAACAATTGGGGCTTTTTTGTTCCCAATTGAAACACATCCTACGCCATGGCCAAAATGCCGTCCAATGCCGTCCGCATGACCAATTGGCAGCGTAGCAATTTTAGAACTGGAAGGACTTATAAACCCTCGGTTATAACCCACGCTTTCACCTTTTTCTACAACATGAATTTGAGAGATTACAGATTTTAGGGCTGCTATAGGCTTAAAGTTCTGTTCTTCTGATTTTGAGTTGCCATAGCCATATAATCCTATTCCACACCGCACCATATCGAAATGAGCCTCAGGGTAGTTGAGCACTCCAGAAGTATTACACAAATGCCGTATCACGGGGTATCCTAATTTTTTGGTAAAGGCTGAAGAAAGCGATTTATACAAAGCGATTTGGTTTAAAGTAAATCCTTTTTCTTCCAAATCTTCACTAGCCGCTAAGTGAGAAAACACAGACTTGACCTTTAATGCTGTTGTTTCGGAAAACTGTTCTGCCACCAAGTCGAGTTCTTCGGACTCAAATCCTAGCCGATTCAAACCGGTGTTAAACTTTATGTGTACTGGGTAGTTTTTTTGATTAAGCGCTCTAGCTACACGCGCAAACGCTTTCAGTATTTTAATGGTGTATAAGCTAGGCTCCAAACAATGTTCTATTGCTAAACTTAAGTTATTTAACTGAGGGTGAAGCACCAAAATAGGCGTTTTAATTCCCGCTTTTCTCAACGTAACTCCTTCGCTTGTATAAGCTACTGCAAAGTAATCTACCTCTAATTCTTGAAGTGTTTTAGCAACTATTGAAGCATCGCTGCCGTAAGCAAATGCTTTCACTACTGCCAAAAAAAGAGTATTATTTTGGAGTTTTGATTTTAGGTATTCAAAATTATGCTTTAGAGAAGCTAGGTTGATTTCTAAAGTAGTTTCGGAGACTTTAGGCATTCGAGTTGTTTTTGTTTGCGCTGACATCAATAGGGTTCTTAACATCAATATCTTTTACCCTCTCTTTTGTTATTGCTTTATAATACGCCGCACGACTTAGAGGCTCATATTCGTCAACCTCTCCTAGCAGGACAAGGTTGTCGTTTTTAGATTTACGGTGACTATATTGTGCTAAATTTCCGGTATGTGTACATACGGCGTGCACTTTTGTAACGTACTCTGCGGTTGCCATTAGATTTGGCATGGGGCCAAAAGGATTGCCTTTAAAGTCCATATCAAGACCAGCAACAATTACACGAATTCCTTTGTTTGCAAGTACATTACAGACGTTGACAATTTCATCGTCAAAAAACTGGGCTTCGTCAATACCAACCACGTCACAGCCGTCTGCTAGCAACGGAATGTTGGAAGCTGAAGGCACAGGCGTTGAGCGAATTTCATTAGCGTCATGAGACACAACCATTTCATCGTCATAACGCACATCAATCGCAGGCTTAAAAATTTCAACCTTTTGCTTCGCAAATTGGGCTCGTTTTAACCGACGAATTAATTCTTCGGTCTTTCCAGAAAACATCGATCCACAGATGACTTCGATCCAACCAAATTGTTCTTTAGGGTTTACTGTATTTTCGAGAAACATTTTGTAATTTTAACACCAAACGAAATTATATTCGTTTTTATAAAGGTGGTATAAATTTATTAAAAATCAAAAGTATAAATTTAAAAGTTATAAAAAACCATTAATAACGAGTTTACAGACATTTGAAACGGGTATAAACAGTTAATATAATACAATGAAAAAAAAATTAGAGTCCGAGTTAATAAGTGTTGCCCATCGAATCCTTAAACTAACAGGCAAAGAGGATTTAGGAAAAATGCAAGCCGAAATAGCGCTATTGTATCAAAAAATCTCGATTTTGAAATTTTTAGAAGACAATCACGACGGACAATTAGCTGAAACAAAAGGACTAGAAGCCTCTTTTTTTAATGCTCTTGACGGGGCGTTCAACAATACGGTTACGGATTCGGTTGAGGTTGCTGACAAAACATTTGTAAACATTGACACAGAAGAAACGGAGTCCATCATGGAGCCTGCAATCGAAAAAATTAAAGATATAGTTGCTCAAATGCCCGAAGAAACGGCAGAAGTAGATGCCATGTTGGATGCCATTAACGACTCACCAGAAGTGATCGAGCAAGACCTAAATGAACTTTCTCCAAGTTTTGCTCAGCTTCCGATTTTTGACGCGGTTGAGCTAGATCCTCCAGCCCCTTCTCTAAATGACCAACTCAAAACACAAGGATTTCAAATCGGACTTAACGACCGACTAGCATTTGTCAAAAACCTATTCGAAAACAGTATTGAAGATTATGACCGCGTGTTGTCTCAATTAAGTACTTTAGGGTCTTTTGATGAGGCCAGTGACCTCCTAAACACGATTATCAAGCCTGATTACAATAATTGGGAAGGCCAAGATGATATTGAAGCACGATTTTTGGAAATAATTGAACAGAAATTTAAGTAAGCTTTTTTCATTATTCTTTTCAACGTATTATTTTTAGTACTTTTGAACGCTAAAACAAGATTTAAATGTCTTCAAAATTAAAATATGCCGTTTTTGGTAGTGGAAGTTGGGCAACAGCAATTGTTAAAATGCTGTGCGAAAACTTAGACCAAGTTGGCTGGTATGTTCGTAATCAACACACGATAGATCATATTATTTCCGAAGAACATAACCCTTCTTATTTGAGCTCTGTAGAGTTTAATATCGATCAGCTTCAACTAGACTGTGACATTAATAAAATAGCGGACTATGCTGATGTGTTGATTTTTGCGATTCCCTCCGCCTTTATCGATAGTGAGCTTCAAAAACTAACCACAACTATTTCTTCTAAAATAATTATGTCCGCAGTAAAGGGAATAATTCCTGAATCTGGATTATTGGTTGCCGAACATTTTCACCAAAAGTATGCTATTGACGTTCAAAAGAGCGTTGTTTTAGCAGGGCCCTGCCACGCCGAAGAAGTTGCTCTAGAACGCCTGTCTTATCTCACGATAGCTTGTGCGGACCTTGATATTGCAAATGAAATCGCAGAGCAACTTTCAAGTAATTATATAAGAACAAGCACAAATGATGATGTTATAGGAGCCGAATATGCAGCTATGCTCAAGAATATTTATGCAATTGCCGCAGGAATAGCACACGGTCTAGGCTATGGAGATAATTTTCAAAGCGTTTTAATGAGTAATGCCACACGCGAGATGAAACGCTTCATCAAAGAGGTGCATGAGATGAAACGAAATATTAATGAGACGGTTTACTTAGGCGATTTGTTGGTCACTTGTTACTCCTTGTTTTCTCGAAACAGAATGTTTGGAAACATGGTGGGTAAGGGTTATACTGTGAAATCGGCGCAAATGGAAATGAGTATGATTGCCGAAGGGTATTATGCGACAAAGAGCGCTTACCACATTAACCAAGTCAAAGAAACGCCTGCTTCAACGCCGATTATTGATACGGTTTATGAAATTTTGTACAGGAACAAAAACGCAAAAAACGCGTTTAAAAGACTAACAGAAATGTTGAGTTAGTATTACGATTTTAAAACCCCTTTCACATTCATGAGCGGAATATTTTGAAGCGCCTTTTCGTTAATCGTGTTTTTTCTAAATTCAAAGGATTTTTCAAACACGGTATTGTTTTCAAAGAAAGAGACATCAAACCGATTGTTTATTGCTAAAATATCGTCTAGAAGGAGTTCAATTTTTGCAAAACTTTTTGCTGGAAGCAGCTCAATTTTTTTTCTAAAGGTTGCTGTTTTTTTAGCTTCAGAATAGCCTTTTGTTACAATGATAACCATCTCTAAGTCCACAGCTTTGTCATTGATAATATAAGCGTTCCAGTCATAGACTTTGTAGTTCTCGTTATAGTCGTGGACGACAGCAATATAAACGTCTTTCACTTCGGGAATGTGGATGTCCTTTTTCAAAATAATTAAGAGTCTTCAGTTGAGGAGAATTATAAGTGGCTTTTAAACTGCTCTAGAAAGCGCACATTGTTTTCGCTTAACAATCGAATATCACTAATTTGGTGTAATAGTAGTGCAATTCTATCGATTCCCATACCAAAAGCAAACCCAGAATATTCCTTTGAATCAATCCCGCAGTTTTCAAGAACATTAGGATCTACCATTCCACAGCCCATAATTTCTAACCACCCCGTTCCTTTAGTCATTTTATAGTCGGTTTCGGTTTCTAAACCCCAATACACATCCACCTCAGCACTAGGCTCTGTAAATGGAAAGTATGATGGACGAAGTCTAATTTTTGATTTCCCAAAAAGTTCAGTTGTAAAATATTGTAAGGTCTGTTTTAGATCAGAAAAACTCACGTTTTTGTCAATATATAACCCTTCTACTTGATGGAAAAAGCAATGTGAACGCGCTGAAATCGCTTCATTCCGATACACTCGTCCAGGAGAAATTGTTCGAATAGGCGGTTGGTTATTTTCCATATAACGCACTTGCACAGAACTGGTGTGTGTGCGTAATAAAATATCGGGATCGGTTTGAATAAAGAAGGTGTCTTGCATGTCTCTTGCAGGATGATGTTCTGGCAAGTTTAAGGCTGTAAAATTATGCCAATCATCTTCAATTTCAGGACCCTCACTGACGTTGAACCCAATTCTTGAAAAAATCTCTGTAATTTGATTTTTCACCAACGAAATGGGGTGTCTAGCACCAATATTGAAGGGTTCGCCAGGTCGTGTCAAATCGCCAAAAAGAGCCGCCTCACTCGAGCTGTTTTCAAGAGCTGTTTTTATGGAGTTTACTTTCTCTTGAGCAACACTTTTTAGTTTATTTATCGCTTGTCCAAAATCCTTTTTTTGTTCGTTCGGAACTTCTTTAAAGCTGGCAAATAAGTCAGTTAAAAGTCCTTTTTTTCCAAGAAACTTAATTCGAAAAGTTTCTAGCTCGTCTAGAGATTGTGTCGAAAAAGCATCTGCTTCTTCAATGAGTTTTTGGATCTTTTCTATCATGATAAAATTAAATAATGGCCAAATTTAATAAAACTTAACTAATAAACTCCGCCTCAATAAAATAGTTTACAATAGCGTCCTTCATTAGGATGCTTTGTTCTCCGGCTTTCAAATTCGGCAATTCTTCTTTTATGGTATAATGTGGCCACCCTTGTTCGTCGAAATAGTCAAACTCATAGTAGCCATAAGGCTCCAAAAGGCGGCATATTGCAATGTGCATCAAGTTAAGTTTTTCGTCCTTTTTAAATGTTCTGTGGAGCTGTCCCAGCTCTTGTACACCAATAAGATAAATGATGCCATCTAGGTCCAAAGGATCACCGTCAGCAAATTGAGTAGATAGCTTTTCAACCACCTCTTCCCATCGTTTTTTAAGTTCTTCGTCTCGAGCCATAATTATTTCGTAAATTTAGGGTGTATTAAAATAGAAACGAAACATTTGAGTTGTTATGTTGAGATTCATTGTTATTTTTTTTAAATCCATTAAATAAAACACCATGGCAATTATTGATATTATATTGGGAGCACTTATTCTTTACGGACTCATCAAGGGCTTGTCTAAGGGTTTTTTTGTTGAGGTGACGTCCTTACTTGCGCTCTTGGTTGGCGTTTATGGGGCTGTTCATTTCAGTAATTACGCCGCTGAATTTTTGTCGAACCGTTTTGAATGGGGAGAAAAAACAATCAACATCACGGCGTTTGCAATCACATTTGTGGCTATTGTATTTGCGATTTCTCTAGCAGGCAAAGCACTGACGAAGCTTGCTGATTTTGCAGCTTTAGGGGTTTTAAACAAGTTGTTGGGCGGGCTTTTTGGGGGGCTAAAAATTGCGTTAATCCTTAGTATATTAGTATTAATTTTTAACACCCTAAACAAAACCATTCCGTTTGTTTCTGACGAAGAAATCGAATCGTCTCTACTTTACAACCCCGTGAAATCATTAGCGCCGATGATATTTCCAAATTTCATAAATGAGGATGCCCCATTAAAACTTCCGGATGGTCTTGCGCCTGCTGAAGATTCTGAATGAAATTTGCGCCTAAGTTAGCCCTTTAATACAGGCATTAAAACTATCATAAATATGTTCCTCAGGAATAAAATCCGGAATGATGTCAATACGTTCCATCATATAGCGCGGTTGTTTTAGGACGTTCACAAACAAAACCTCTATGTTTTTGGTTTTTAAGTCCTGAATCATGTCTTCCATCGCATACAGTCCAGATTGATCCATATACGGCATCCGTTCCAAACGTAAAATCACAGTTGTCGCTGTTTTTGGAATTTGTTTGTAAAGTTGCTGAAAGTCAGAGGTTGATCCAAAAAATAACGGTCCTTTTATGTGTTTAATAAACACAGACTCTTTTAGGTGTTTAGGAAAATCTTTTTCATCTGGCCACGATTTTTCTTTTAATGGCTTCACATCTGAATATTCAGTGGTTAGATCGCCAATTTTTTTCATAAACATTAAACACGAAATAATCAGTCCAATTCCTACAGCAAAAATTAAATCCCAAAAAGTCGACAAGACCAATACAACAAGCATTATTAATACTTCTGAACTCAGTTTGATGGGGCCTAAAGACACATCTCTTGGTAGGGCAGGAATTGCTTTTAACCCTTTATAATCCATGACGCCAATCCCCACAGTTATTAAAATTCCAGAGAGCACAGCGGTAGGGATTTTTGAGGCGACTGGACCTAAAGCAAGTAAAATAAATAAAAGCATCACACCAGCAATCATTCCAGAAAGTTTTGTTTTCCCTCCAGAATTTATATTCACAACCGTTCTTATGGTAGCTCCAGCACCAGGGATTCCCCCAAAAATAGACGCAATACTATTTCCAATACCTTGACCAATAAGCTCTTTGTTAGGGTTGTGTTGAGTTTTGGTCATGTTATCAGCTACAATACTAGTGAGTAATGAGTCAATAGCCCCCAACAATGCAAGTGTAAATCCGGTGAAAATATAGGGTGTAATCGTCGCGAATTTAAAGGTAGTGAAAATTTCCAGTTGAAGAATAGGTAATCCGCTAGGGATTTCTTCGATAGGTTTATAATCCAACCCAAATGCGATGGCGATTCCCGACATTACAACCAATGCCACCAAGGTGCTTGGGATCGCAGTGGTAATGTGTTTAAAGCCATAAATAATAAGAATAGTTCCTAAGGCTAGTAGAAATTCTAACCAGTTAATGTTTTGAAGCGCTCTTGGCATTACTTTTAGCGCACCAACAGTCCCTGAAGCGCTTTTTGTAGCCAATATTTCTGACTCTTTTCGGATATCATCCTGAGAAATTAAAGAGGCTCTAGCGATCGTTTCTGTAAAATCTTCTAATACTAGGATCCCATCACTCGCTTCATCTATTAAGATGTTTTCAAGGATTACCTCTTCTGCTTGTGCTTTAAATTGGTTGACATAGTCTATGTCTTCCTTTGGGCTATACCCAAGAGAAGGTAAGATTTGAGTTAACAAAATGATCACTCCAATAGCGGTCATAAACCCAGAAACAACGGGATACGGAATGTATTTAATATATTTTCCAAGCCCCAAAACGCCCAACCCAACTTGTGAAAGTCCAGCGATTAAAAATACCGTTAGAATCGCGGGCAGTGCAATTGACAAATTACCGTCATTAGCCGCGACAATTCCCGAAATAACCACCATACTCACTGCGGTCATTGGCGCAGTAGGTCCAGATATTTGAGTGTTAGTGCCGCCAAAAAGTGCCGCAAAAAAGCTAATAAAAATGGCGCCATATAAGCCGGCACTTGGCCCTAATCCAGAAGAGACTCCAAAAGCTAAAGCTAGTGGTAATGCAACCACTCCAGCAGTGATGCCACCAAAGGCATCGCCTTTTATGTTTGAAAAAAACTGTTTCATAGTAATAGAATTGAATAAAATTAAAATTTACAAAGAGAAGCGCTTTGCGTGCGTAGATGTGGAATATATTCTACAAAAACCTTGGAGGCGGTGAGGTGTTTTTAAGAGGGGTTTCGACTGGAGCTTTGCTGTGAAACACAAACGATAACGACTGATGTGTTCTAAACAAACAAGCGTTTAGGACTTGGGTATTGTCAAAATCAAGCTCTGCAAACTCCTTAATATCTTCAATATCTTTTTGCTCAGTTTCTTTTTCTAAGGACACTACAATAGAAGGCGCCTTTTTGTCCGAGTTTAAAAGCATAAGTGTGGGCGCCGTTAAAATGAACAGAAAAAAAACAGAGAACATTAAAGCAAGGTGTTTTGCGAATTTCATTTCATTTAAAGTATATATGTAAATATATAATAAAAATTAACACATAAAAATAAATTTTATCTAAATTAAAGTGCTTTTAATTCAATAGAAGAAATCCAACCCGTTTCTCCATTCGAAAGCTTAATTTTTGACCAGTTGGAGTTATAGGTTTCAAGGATCAAAACCTTAGTGCCCTCATGAAGTGTAAAGGCTGTTTCAGACCTAAGGTTAGGTTCGGCCTTTACCTCAGCCTCTACTGCAAAAATAATTGCGGGGTTCGTTTTGTCGTCCAGACGTTCTTTTTTAAATAGCAAGGTCAAAGAGGCTATTAACAGTACTATGGCAAGACTACTAGACACAAAAAACAGGCGTTTTTTAGATTCGGAATGTGATAAGTAATACCCTAAAAATAAAAATACAAAAAGAAATGCCAAGCAGACACTTCGAATAGCCCAACCCTCTACACTGTAGCTGTTCAGGGTTTTAGTTAGTAATTTTGAAACGCCATTTTCAGGGACTTCCTGAATAGCATCAATGGTCATTTTTTGTGCATACCCGAGGTTATTTATAATATCCGGGTCGTTAGGCGCTAGTTGAAGCGCTTTTTCATAATAAAAAACACTAGGACCAATTTCATTTAATTTATAATAACAGTTTGCAAGATTGTAGTAGAGTTCTGCAGAATGCAGGTTAGACTCCAATATAGAAGAATACAGCTCGATAGCGTCTTGATAAAAACCGGTATTATATAGGTCATTTGCTTCCTTAAAAGAAGTATCAGCCTGGGAAAAGCCAATGGCGCAAATTAACCAAAAAATAAGCGTTTTTTTCATGAGTTTAACTGTTTGTCTAAGGCATTAATTACTGAGGCGGCTTTATCATAATCATTTTGCATCTCTACCACTGAAAGCGGCGTGTAACGAGCGAGCTCACAAGCCGTCAAAAGCGCGATAAATCCATCGCGCGTAGCACGCGTTACATTTTTTTGACTTAATAACTCTTCAATCTTTTCTTTGTTAAATTCACTGGTTTCTAAACGTAATTTTGATTTTAAGTAATTGTGAAGAGCCCGTTCAAGCGCATCATAAAACTGTTCTTTTTGTCCTAACGATTTTTTAGCATGTTTTAAATACTTGCGCGCTAAACGGTTTGTTTTACGAATTTTATTTCCACTGACGTCCAAAGCACGTATTGTTCGGTTTCTTACAATAAACACAACCAGCGGAATTGCTAAAAAAGGCGCTAGTAACAACCACCAAAACAGGGTTGAATTAAAAAATGAGGCGGCGTCAATTGGCTCAAGAACTGTTGTTGTTTTAAAAGCGCTAAAAGAGTTTAGGCTGGGTTGAATTATATTTTTTGAAACACTTGTAGGTGCACCGCTAGTTGAAGTCGTTGCACTTACAGGGCCTTCGTTCACTTCTATAACTACCCGATCAGAGGTTAGTGTTTTGTAGCGCTTTGACTTGATATCAAAAAATGAAAAAGAGACTTTTGGAATGGGATAACTTCCTTGATAATTTGGCACTACTGTATAAGTATCACTAATGGAGCCTTGCATACCAGAGCCTCTTACTTGGACGTTTTCGGAGTGTTCAGGCTCATAAACTTCTAAGGCACTAGGCAGTATTAATTTTGGCAGTTGAAACAGTTTTAAGTTTCCTTTCCCAGCAACTTCAACTTTTAACTCTAGTGCTTCAGTCGCTTTAAGTGTTTGTTTATTGGTTGTGACTTTAAATCCGAAATTCCCCACAGCTCCAGAAAAGTTTTCGGGTTTACCAGCCTCAGGCAGCGCTTTTACGTTTATAGTTCGATTTCCGCTTGAGACTGTCCGATTAACGGTACTTGTAAACGCTCTACCAAAAACATCACGCCTCTGAGACGGAACTTCTACAGTCACGTCAAGCGATAAGGGTTCTATTTTTAGCTTTCCTGTTTTTTGAGGGTATAACACCGTTTTTCTTAGAACAACATAGCGGTAATCCTCTCCTTTATACGTGCCTTGTTTAGCATCAAATCCTTGTACATCAATGTTTTGACTCCAAAAGTCACTAAATCGAGGACTGTCAATCTCGCGCCAGTTTCGAACGCCCGTATTTTGAGCTACATAAAGCTTATACACAACTGTAATTGCTTCATTTAAGTACGGGTTTGCGTTAGAAATTTCAGCAACAAGGTGAATGTTATTCGACGCAATATAATCAGGGTCATTAGGGTCTTTAGGCTTATCTATGGCCGCAGTGACGGTTATATTTATCGGAAGGGTTTTATAGGTTTCTCCTTCAATTTTAATGGTGGCTTGACCAATAGTAAATTTTCCACGCTTTTTTGGAGCTAGAAAAAAACTATAGCTTTTTGAAAACGAGCGTACACCATTTACCCAAGAATTACTAATAGATTGACTCGGCCCACCGACGACAGTAAAATTCTCAAAATTAGGCGGCTCAAAATCATCACCATCTTTGTTCATGGTAAAATCTACACGAAGCCGCTCATTGATACCGAGTTGTGTTTTGCTCACTTTAGCATCAAAGGCAACCTGAGCGGAAAGCATTCCACACATAAAAAAAGTCAGTATAACCGTTGTCAATCTCATGCGCTACCAGTCTTTTTCTGTTTTCACTTTTACTCCTTTTGTTTTTGAGGCGTTCATTTTTTCTTGAACTTTTTTCTCTTCATTGTTCATGGCTTCAAGTAAATTTTTTACTTGTTGTGGCGAAAGTTTACCAGGCTGTTGCTGTGGTTGGCCTTTATCCTCTTTAGGGTCTTTGTTTTTCTGATTGCCTTTATCGTCTTTAGGTTTTCCATCCTCATCTTCTTTGTCGTCACCTTCATTTTTATCCTCGTCTTCGTCTCCTTTTTCTTTGTTTTTGTCGTCCTTATCTTTTTCCTCGTCGCTGTTATCTTTTTCGTCTTTGTTTTCGTCTTTATCCTTGTCTTTGTCTTCGTTTTCGTCATCACCTTCGCCACCGCCTTGCTCTTTGGCACAGTCTTGAGCGAGCGCTAAGTTGTATCGACTCTCATCATCTGTTGGATCATTTCTTAAGGCATTTTTAAATGCTGAAACGGCTTCCTTACATTGTTTTTGTTGCATCAAAATATTACCAATATTATGATAGGCTTTGTGTTTTTCGCTTTTCGAACGGCTGTTTTTCACCGCTTCTAAATGGCGCAATAATGCTTCATCATAGAGCTTAGAATTATAATAAGCGTTTCCTAAATTAAACGATCCAGTAGCATTATCTTGCTTTGTAGAAACCGCTAAGCGGTATTTTTTTTCAGCTTCGACAAAATCAGTATCCACAATTGAGTTGCCTTCAAACACATAGTCGTTGGACGCGGACAGCTGCGGATCCGCTTCTTGACTATACCCAACAAACACAGCCATAAAGAGTAAGACTATGCAGCTATAAAACGGCCTAAGACTTGTATGTTTGTACCCTTCTGTAGCCATGATTTTGTGTATGTTATTTAAACGGTTCATAAATTTTCATTAAATAAATTTAGGCGTTTTAACCAAGCGGTCTTTCGTTCTAAAAACAAGAGGTCTAAAATTAAAAAGAATAAACCAAATCCTAAAAACCACTGAAACTGGTCTTTATACTCTGCAAATTCCTTGGCTTCAAACTCCTTTTTGTCCATTTTATTTAGAACATCTCGAATTTGTTCCACAACGACAGCCGTAGTATTTCCGTCGATATAAGCACCCTTTGCTTCCGAGGCAATTAACTTTAGGGTTTCTATATTAAGTTTGGTGATCACTGTTTCGTCGTTTTTATCTTTTTTATAACGCATTACCACACCATTTCTTTTGATTGGAATAGGCCCTCCTTTTGCACTACCCACCCCAATGGTGTATATTTTTATACCCTCTTCTGAAGCTGCTTCTGCAACCTCAGCGCTGAGGTCGTTATGATCTTCTCCATCAGAAATGATAACCAATACTCGATTTGTTTGCTCTTCATCATCAAAATAATTTCGTGACAATTGAATCGCCTCATCAATGGCTGTACCTTGTGAGGACAGCATATCGGTATTCATACTTTGCAGAAACATCTTTGCTGTACCATAATCTGTTGTAATTGGCAGTTGTGGGAACGCCTTTCCAGCGTAGGCAATAATTCCGACGCGATCACTAGCCAAATTATTTATGATCTGAGTGACCAATTGCTTAGATTTTTCCAAGCGGTTTGGCGCTACATCTTCCGCAAGCATACTTTTAGAGACGTCAATTGCAAAAACAATATCTACCCCTTCGCGTTTGATTGTTTCAAGTTTTGTGCCAATTTTTGGATTAACCAAAGCAATGACAAAACACCCTATAGCAAGACCCAATACTCCTAGTTTTAGCACCGATTTGAAAACGGACTGATTTGGACTTAATCGTTTTATGGCCGTCGTATTCCCAAACTTTTTTTGCACTCTTTTTTTCCAGAGCAGTGTCCAGAGAAATACTACAACCATGACGGGCAGTATCAAGAGTAACCAAAACCATATTTTTTCTTCAAGTTGATACATCTAAATAAAACTTCTAAAAATTGTAAATCGCATTAAAAACTCAAATACCAACAATCCTAATGCAATCCATATCAAAGGCCTAAATTTTTCTTCATAATTATAAAACTTAAACTCCTCTATTTCTGTTTTTTCGAGCGCGTCTATTTCTTTGTAGATTTCTTTTAGTTTACGGTTGTTAGTCGCTCTAAAGTATTTTCCTCCTGTGACCTCGGCAATTTCTTTTAGGAGCTTTTCATCAATCTCTACCTGAATTTTTCCATATTGAAACACACCGTTTCTTATGGCAACAGGCGATAATGCCATACCATTTGTGCCCAGTCCAATAGTGTAGGTTTTAATGCCGTACTCTACAGCCAATTCGCTTGCGGTTTGTGGGTCAATAAACCCGGCGTTATTCACGCCGTCGGTCAAAAGAATAATAATTTTACTTTTTGCCTTACTGTCTTTGATGCGGTTAACTGCCGTTGCCAGCCCCATTCCTATTGCGGTTCCTCCCGTAATCACTGTATTGTATTTGATGCTTTTCAAAGACTGAAGTACAATACCCTTATCGCTTGTGATTGGGGTTTTGGTATAACTTTCTCCGGCATATTCTACCAGACCGATACGGTCATTTGGACGGCCCTTAATAAAATCACCAGCGACATTTTTCAGAGCTTCAAGTCGATTTGGTTTTAAGTCTTTTGCCAACATACTAGCCGAAACATCAATAGCCATTACAATATCGATACCACGAGTTGTTTTGGTTTTGGACGACACCTCAACAGTTTGAGGACGCGCAAGCGCAAGCACGACAAGCACCACTGCAAGCATTCTGAACCCAAATAAACAGTGCTTGAGCACCGTCCAAATCGTGTTTTTTTGAAATCCTTGCACGCTCGAAATGCTTAACTGAGCGGTTTGTTTTTTGTGCTTAAACACATACCAAACCACCAAAAGAGGCACTAATACAAGTAGCCATAAAAATTCTTTCTGAGTAAAATTGATTCCTTCAAACATTACTTTTCGTCGTCTTTAAGTTTAATAAGCTCAATAGAATTTAAAATACGCTCCACAATTTGGTCGGCATAAATGTCGTTCGCAGTCCAAGTCAAAATAACCTGTTGTAATATATTAGGAGTCGAAAACCCTAAAATGATGTATTCGCTTTTTACAAGGTTCTCGCCGACAAGAAATTCTCCTGTTCCGAACGTTTTAACTCCTTCTTGACCGTTTGGGGTTATAAATTGTTCGTTACGTGTGATGATGTTTTTAGCGCCCCTGTTTTTCAAAGCGATCTAAAACGCCTTCAGCCACCTTTAAGACATCTATTGGGACGTCTTTTGCTTTGCCATCTTCTCCAGCTTGTGCAGCAAATTTAGAACTGTTTACAATTATATCTACGGGCGTGTCAACCTCTGCATAGGCGAAGGAGACCACTTGAGCCTTTCCTTTCATCTCTTCTGCAAGCTCCACCTTTTGGCGCTCAAGCACTACAGGTGTTGAAATTGTGACTCCTGGCGCGCCATATTCACTCCTAACCCAAGGGGTTTTTTCTAATAAAATTTTGCCAGGATTTCTAAGCACAGTGTCTTTCACGTTAGTAAATCCTGAATGTATGACAAACCCTGTCAAAGCGATTAAGAGCACACCAGCAGCAATGGCTATGGCTTGTTTTGTTTTTTTGCGTTTTTGTGCTTTTGCAAGTGCCTCACGATAAGCCAAATCTTGTAGCAACTCTTCTTCTGTTGGCTCTGGAAGCCCTTCTTTTACGTGGTCAATTTCGAGCTCGATAGTGCTTTTGTCAAATCTTGCGAGCTGAAAATCGGGTTTAGATTTCGCAAATTTTACCAAATCGGCACGTTTCAAAATCGTTTCAATATTCCGAATGGTTTCTGGACTTAGTGTAATCTGATTTGCCTCTTTGAGTGTTTTAAGGCGCAATACCAATTCGTCTGTTGTGCTTTCTAACGATTGCTCATATACTTTTTCATCGAGATATTGTCTCAGAATCAATGTGAGATCTGAGTAGTAGGTTTTGATTTCTTCATTTTGAAAGTACTGTTCCTCATCCAGTTTTTCAAGCGCTAATTTTGCACGCTCATAGGGCTTAAGGGCTGCAATTTTTTCAGCTTCTGAGAGTGGTTTTTTTCGCCAAACAAACCAGTACAATAGGCCACTAACACTCAAGAAAATCAACATAAAAAGCGCAAATCCGCCCCAAAAACCAGAAGGACTTTTTTCAACTTCTGTTAAGGGTTTGATGTCAAAAAGTTTTTGTTTGGTGGTATCAACCAGAACAGGGTTTACCTGAACCTCTAAAGAGTCTGTATAAAATAGTTTACCTCCAAGATTGATTTTTTGCCTTGGAATAGTATAAACTCCCGAATCAAATTGGGTAAGGCCATAGGTTTTTGTGAATTGATAATACCCGTCTTTTTTAGTGGTATCAACGGCATAACTATTGATCATTTCAAGGGGTAGAAACGTTTGCTCTTCAGAAAACACCACAAGTGTGGAGGAGTCGGTTTTTACCTCGATTTTATACAACAACTCAGCGCCAATTTTTATAGCTGTTGAGTCAATACTTGAGGAAATTTGACCATAGCCTAAAAGAGAAATGAAGCTGCAACACATACTCAAAAGCAAGTTTTGAGAAGCACGACGTTTTATGGTTTTTTGTAATTTCATGTATTGCTTATCCACGTTGTTTAAAATACCCTAATAATTTTTTCACATAACTTTCATCTATTCTGCAATCGAGCGCCCCTGCACCTGATTTTTTGAAGCTTTCAGAAAAATAGCCAACCTTATTTTGATAGTTCACTTGATAGTTTTTACGCACGGTTTTTGAAGCAGTATTCACTAAAAACGAGGCGCCTGTCTCTTGATCCTGCATTTGGACCATTCCTAAGTTTGGAATTTCAGCTTCGTATTTGTCAAAAACCCTAATGCCTGTAATATCGTGTTTGCCGGAAGCAATTTTTAAATTGTGTTGGTAATCTTCGGTCATAAAATCTGAAAGTAAAAACACAATTGCTTTCTTTTTCATCACATTGGATAAAAATTTAAGTGCTTCAGCAATATTTGTGAGCTTACTTTTGGGCTCAAACTCAATCAATTCTCGTATAATCCTTAGCACATGAGAACGCCCTTTTTTTGGTGGAATGTACAGTTCAATTTGATCAGAGAATAAAATCAGACCAATTTTATCATTGTTTTGTGTGGCCGAAAACGCTAGAGTTGCCGCAATTTCTGTTACAATTTCATTTTTAAACTGCGCTTCGGTTCCAAAAAGTTTAGATCCAGAGACGTCAACCATAAGCATCATCGTCAGCTCACGTTCTTCCTCAAACACTTTAATGTGAGGTTCGTTGCATCGTGCGGTAACATTCCAGTCAATATTTCGAACGTCGTCGCCATATTGATAGGGCCTTACTTCAGAAAACGTCATCCCACGACCTTTGAAAGTCGAGTGGTATTCCCCACCAAACACATGGTCGGACAACCGCCGTGTTTTGATTTCTATTTTCCGAACTTTTTTAAGTAATTCCTTGGTATCCATTTGATAAGTGTGCTGTGTGTTGTGAGTGATTTATAAATCAAACAATAGAGTCACTACGAATTAAGGTACCTCAATGACATTCACAATTTTGCTAATAATATCTTCTGATGTTACATTTTCTGCTTCTGCTTCATACGTAATCCCGATACGGTGACGCAGCACATCATAAACAACAGCACGCACATCTTCAGGGATGACATAGCCACGTCGTTTGATAAATGCGTAGCATTTAGCAGCAGTTGCGAGGTTAATACTTCCCCTTGGCGAAGCTCCAAAAGAGATTAAAGGCTTCAATTCTTCTAGGCGGTATTTTTCTGGATAACGTGTTGCAAAGATGATGTCTAAAATATAGTTTTCAATTTTCTCATCCATGTAAACGTCTCTAACAGCAGCTTGTGCACTCAAAATTTGCTTTATTGTAACAACAGGCTTAATTTTTTCAAACGCTCCTTTTAGGTTTGCTCTTACAATCATTTGCTCATCCTCGATTTTTGGATAATCAATAATTGTTTTTAACATAAAACGATCGACTTGAGCCTCAGGAAGTGGATAAGTTCCTTCTTGTTCAACCGGATTTTGAGTGGCCATGACAAGAAATGGTTTATCCAAAACAAAGGTTTCATCTCCGATAGTAACTTGTTTTTCTTGCATAGCTTCTAGCAGCGCTGATTGCACTTTTGCTGGCGCACGGTTGATTTCATCTGCAAGCACGAAGTTGGCAAAAATAGGCCCCTTTTTTATGGTAAAATCATTAGCTTTAATATTGTAAATCATGGTTCCAACAACATCGGCAGGCAAGAGGTCTGGCGTAAATTGGATTCGACTAAAACTCCCCGCAACAGCTTGAGATAGCGTATTAATGGCAAGGGTTTTAGCAAGGCCAGGAACACCTTCCAAAAGAATGTGACCTTGGCCCAAAAGTCCAATAAGCAAGCGTTCTACCATGTGTTTTTGTCCAACAATCACTTTTCCCATTTCGAGAGTAAGCAAGTCCACAAAAGCACTTTCTTTTTCAATTTTTTTATTTATTGCCTGTATATCAACAGCAGTATTGTTTTCTTCCATTATGATAATTTAAAAAGTGGGTTTTGGGTCAATTATTTTTTGTAACGCAATTTGTTAAAATATTTCCGTTCTCTTTGTTAATAATTGGTTAAAACTTAGAAGGATTTTACGGTATATTGAATTATTGTTTGTTAATTTTAGAACCCAATTCACAAAAATGAATACAACGAAATTTTCAAAACTAATTGCGGGCACCATGTCTTGGGGGGCTTGGGGAAGACACTTTAACAGTATCGACATGCAACGGCAGATCGAAAGTACTGTTGGTTTAGGGATCAGTACTTTTGATCACGCTGATATTTATGGCGGATATACTACAGAATCTGCTTTTGGAGCCGCATTTTCTAAAACCAATATTTCACGCTCTAGTATTCAGTTGATTTCTAAATGTGGGATTCAATTACAAACGCCAAACCGTTCCAATAGACTCAAGCATTATGACTGCTCTAAAAATTATATAATATCCTCTGCGGAGGCGTCACTGAAGCACTTAAAAACAGCATATTTAGACTTGCTTTTGATTCATCGTCCAAGCCCGTTGATGGACCCACATGACATTATGGAAGCGGTTCAACACTTAAAAAAAGAAGGAAAAATAATCAACTTTGGAGTGTCTAATTTCACACCTTCACAAGTCGAGCTTCTTTCGAGCGAAGTCGCCGTAGCAGTGAATCAAATTGAGTTTTCTCTAGTACAGCATCAAGCCCTATTTGACGGCACTCTGGACCAGTTAATAACCCAAAAAATAACGCCTATGGCATGGGCGCCTTTGGGAGGTGTTTTTAGTGCTGAAAACACCCTTCAAAACGCACGTATATTAGAAGCTTTAGAAGCGCTATCTCCACGATATAATGCACGCCCTGATCAGTTGTTGTTGGCTTGGATTTTAAAGCATCCTTCCGGAATTCACCCAGTAATTGGCAGCACAAATTTGGAACGAATCAAAGCCGCTTCAAAAGCGGTTTCTATAACTCTATCAACCGAAGATTGGTTTAAACTGCTAGAAGCCAGTCAGGGCCACGAAGTCCCTTAAAACACTGTAAAATGATTAACAAACGACTACTTATCAAAAACCTTCTTGCGCATAATGACGAGAGTAGTTTTTATGATAAAAAGTTAAAAATTAATATCAGCAGTAAAGAAGGTAAAGCAAAATTTCTTAAGCACATTTGTGCGCTGTCCAACAGCAACCCCAACAACAATTCGTACATCGTTATTGGAGTAGACGATCAGCACAATCATATTGTTGGGGTCGATTTTTTTGACGATAGTAAAATTCAAAACCTGGTCAATGCCTATCTAAGCCACCCTCCGATTATTCAGTATGAAAATATTCCGTTTCCGCATTTGAGTGATGATAAGGTTGTTGGCTTGGTGACGATTCGCCCAAAAGACCCTCAAGAAGTTACCTCGCTCCGTAAAAATATTTGGAAATATTATGGTGGCAATGTGTTTTTTAGAGAAGGCAGTATGAGTATGCCAAAAGTGTTTGATATTGAATTGACAGATTCTAATTCTGAAATTGTGACCTCTATCGAAGCACACTCTCGAAATAATATTGAATATACTCTTGATGGCGTCTTTGATTTTATGGCAGAACGCAAAGATTATGACCCCTCATATAAGGTGTTCAAAGAGTATTTTGTCATGTGTTGGTCTGGTCAAAAGAAAATTATAAATAATCAAACCTTTTATTCGCGGGTAGATATTGCATTGATTAATGAGCAGGTGCGCTTATTTTACTCGACTCTTGATGCGGTGGAACTTTTTTATGACAATGATTCTTTTAAAATTATTGAGTATGTCAACCTTGGGTTAAATGGTCAAAACACCTATTTTCCATTAGAAGAAACGATTATCACTTTTGGAAACAATGCAACTTATAGTATCGATTCTCAATTGTTGTTCAAACCGCCGCAATACGACAAAAAAGTGCTTCACCATATTTTCAATGCCAATAATGCGCTTATGGAGCGTCTGAAACAGGGCAAACCATTTACAACGGCAGAGCTCAAAGATTTGAAAAATGTTCCTGCGACATATCTGATTTGTTATTTTAATGGGATCGATGCGGCATTAACGCAGCTTCAAGCCGCAAAGCCGTTATTGTATAAACACAGTGAGGAAGTGTATGCACTTTACAAAGAAAGTATGCGCATTTTAAGAAAGGCGAAGTATAGTTAGGTGGAGCTTAAAGCTTACGGCGTTCTTTTTCGAACTGGCGTTGTAGTTTTTCGCGTTCAGCGTCTTTAAGGCAATTCATTTCAGCTTCCTTGATGCTGCTTGTCAATCTGCTGTTTTTTTTAGAGTATGTTCTTGTAAGCTTACACCATGCCAAACGAATGCTCAACTTAATTCGCTCCGAAAACTTCGCTTCACCATACTGCATTTTATCACAGATGTGTTTTGCGTGTTCGTGGCTTATGAATACGTTATTTTCCATTTTTTTTAAGCTTTAAACCAGTTTTTTTCCAAACAAGTCGCAAGAGCAGTTCGTGCTCTGTGTATTTGCACCCATAAATTAGACGTTGTAATGTCCAATTCATTACAAAGGGTTTCGGTGTCATATCCTAAGATTGTTTTGAGCTTAAAAATATGCGCTTGTTTTTTGGGCAATTTACTCATACAGTCATAGATTGCATCCCCGAGTTCGGCGTTTTCTATAACGCCTTCTGCGGAGGTGTCAAAAGAATCGGCGACCCGTTCTTCTAGCCAATCGCCTTCAGATTCTGAGGTGGTATTATACTGCATTCTAACCTCTGCCTTTCCCTTATTAGAATTTATTTTGCGGTAGTAATCAATGATTTTACGTTTCAAAATAGAAGTAAGCCAGGTGCGTTCGCTCGCTTTGCCTCTAAAATTGTCCATTGATTTCAAGCCCGACAGAAAGGTTTCTGAGACTAAATCCTGAGCGATTTCTCTATCATTCACACGAGAGATCGTGTAATTAAATAGGTAATCAGAATACAGAGTTATCCAATGATTTGGATCTATTTTATGATTTGGGGTCATCTAATATAGGTCTAACACAAAACTAAGCTAATTTATTTAAATAGGAAACAGGCGGTATTGGGCGTAGTTTTTATTCGGATAATCTATTTCTTCATGAATTGCATTTTTTAAAGCAATTACTTTGCTTTCTTCTTCTTCCAAAAGTCTTAATCCTGCACGAATAACTTCGCTAACGTTTTTAAATCTTCCTTCACTAATGCTACTTTGAACGAAATTGTCAAAATTTGGTATAATCTCAAAATTTTTATCAAATTGCGGAGAACGGTCTCGGCTATGAGTAGTTGCGTGGGTTAGCACTAAGCTTTGTAAGTACATACCAAGCTGAAAATCCGCGAGTCCCGATAGCTAACGGGGTTCGTAAGTAGGCTATAACTAGCACTTAATTTTATACATTAAAGTCCAACAAAAAAGCCACAACCGGAGGGCTGTGACTTTTAAAAGCGTAAGAGTATACCCCCTACAAATCAAACTTAATGCCTTGCGCCAGTGGCAACTCATCAGAATAGTTAATCGTATTGGTTTGTCGGCGCATATACACCTTCCAGGCATCAGAACCAGACTCTCGTCCGCCTCCCGTTTCTTTTTCGCCACCAAAAGCCCCTCCAATTTCGGCGCCAGAAGTTCCAATGTTCACATTGGCAATGCCACAATCAGAACCGGCATAAGACAAGAATTTTTCAGCTTCTTTCAGTTCATTGGTCATAATCGCAGACGACAAGCCTTGTGCAACTCCATTTTGTTTGTCAATAGCATTTTCTACACCACCAGAATAGGTCATTAGGTATAAGATCGGCGCAAAGGTTTCATGCTGTACAATTTCAAAATGATTTTCAGCCTCAATAATTGCGGGCTTTACATAGCAGCCACTTTCATAGCCTTCACCTTCTAATACGCCGCCATCCACCAACACCTTTCCGCCTTCAGCTTTTGCTTTTTCAATCGCTGCTAAATAGGTGTTTACAGAATCCTGATCGATTAAAGGTCCAATATGGTTGTTTTCATCCAAAGGATTTCCTATTGTCAATTGTCCATAAGCGCTCACAATGGCATCTCTTACTTTAGCATAAACAGATTCGTGAATAATTAAACGCCGGGTAGAGGTACAGCGTTGACCGCAAGTCCCCACAGCCCCAAAAATAGCGCCCGGAACCACGACCTTTAAATCTGCAGTTGGAGTGATAATAATGGCGTTGTTTCCCCCTAATTCTAGCAAGGATTTTCCGAAACGCTGGGCAACTGTTGTGCCCACAATTCGTCCCATTCGGGTAGAGCCTGTTGCAGACACTAATGGCACTCTTGTGTCGGTGGTCATCATCTCACCCACTGTATAATCGCCATTAATGATAGACGAAATGCCTTCTGGCAAGTTGTGATCTTTTAAAATTGCGGCAATAATGTTTTGACAAGCAACAGCACACAGAGGTGCTTTTTCAGAAGCTTTCCACACACAAACATCGCCACAAATCCAGGCTAAAGCCGTGTTCCAAGCCCAAACCGCTACGGGAAAATTAAAAGCAGATATAATCCCGACCACGCCAATTGGGTGCCATTGCTCGCGCATCACGTGACCCGGACGTTCAGATGGAATGGTTTGCCCATTTAATTGTCGAGACAATCCAACCGCAAAATCACAGATGTCAATCATTTCTTGAACTTCGCCATACCCTTCTTGTAGGGATTTCCCCATTTCGTAGGACACTAGTTTTCCCAGTGGTTCTTTTAAATCGCGGAGTTTATTTCCAAACTGACGTACAATTTCGCCACGTTGAGGCGCTGGCATTGTGCGCCACACCGGAAACGCTGCCGTTGCCGCCGTCATCACCGCTTCGTAATCCGCTGCAGCGGTGCAGACAACGGTGCCAATTTTTTTACCATCAACAGGTGAAAAACTATCTAGATGGGCACCATTAGCAAAACTGTTTGCTCCCGTTGATGTTCCTAAATTTATAGCCTTTATACCAAGCGCATCGAGTGCATCTTGAATTTTAAAATCAATTGAGCTTGTGTTCATTTTTTTGTTTTAAAGGAATTCGAATTGCGAATATAATAATTTTAGGCACGATTTTATGATAATTACACAATCATTTCCAGTCGCAAAACGGGGTTTGGCTGAGTTTGGAATTGTAATACGATATATCGCCTGTGACTTCTTGTCCAAGCCAATCTGGTTTAGAGAATTTTTCAGCTTCTGAGCGAAGCTCAACTTCTGCGATAACCAATCCTTTATTGGCGCCTAAAAACTCATCAACTTCAAAGATATGATGCCCCACAGACACATGGTATCGGATTTTGCGGATTTCATGATCTTCACAGAGGTTTAGAAGCGCCTCAGCATCGGATTTAGAAATTTCTTTTTCCCATTCGAACCGGCTAAGTCCGCTAGCATTACTTTTGCCTTTTACCGTGATAAACCCTGTTTGATCTCTAAGCCGAATACGAACAGACCGCTCAGGATCTGAATTTAAATAGCCTTGACGTATATTGGAGGTTTTGGAAGCCACCACCCGATAAGCGTCAGAGCTTACCAAAAATTTGCGTTCGATTTCAATCATAAAACAAAAATATAGGTTAGAAGCTCTAAATTTACAGTAAGTCAGGCGATTTATCAATAGAAATCAAAAAACAACGTCTTTTTCTAACGATACAGGGTAAGTATGCTAGAAAATATGAAACGATTCTTCTGGTTTGCTAAGATTTTGCCCAGAGAACGCAATCAATATTTCAATATTCGTAAAAATATTGATTTTATAGATGTGTATTGGATCGGCTTTAGTAATTTTGGAGGCACAAAAATGAAATCAGCAATGTCCACACAGCCAAAAATCACAAGGTTTAATCAAAACGTATTATCAAAATATCAAATATACAACAGTATATTTATGACTTTGCCTTTTGATACCATTACCAAAACGGGAGCATTGTTACCTCTTTTCTTTGAAACCTGTCAAAAAGGATTTGCCAATAACGAAGACCCGACAACAATTGTAGAATCATTTTTTAAGAAATACCAAGCCCGACGCTCTCCAAAAAGTCAAATAGATTTACTGTTCCGTTTTATACAATACATCGAACGTCAGGTCGTATTGTTTGACGCGATTGAAGATGCTGCCTTTCCGGTCGTTAACAATATGGACGGAATTGGAACGCTGCGAAGCTTGAAAGAAACGGTGAAGTCCGAAAACAAATTAGAGCTACTGCAGAAGTACTTAGAGGAATTTAAAGTGCGTATTGTCCTGACAGCTCACCCGACACAATTTTATCCAGGTTCTGTTTTGGGGATTATTACGGATTTAACGGAAGCCATTCGCGAAAACAACTTGTTCCGTATCAATGAACTTCTAGCGCAATTAGGAAAAACACCGTTTTTTAAACATAAAAAACCAACGCCATACGACGAAGCGGTTAGCTTAATATGGTATTTAGAGCATGTGTTTTACAAGTCTTTTGGAACGGTATATGACTATATCCAACAAAACATCTTTGAAGGGAAACACATTGATAATGATATTATAAACATTGGATTCTGGCCCGGTGGCGACCGCGATGGAAACCCGTTTGTTACGCCAGAAATCACATTGAAGGTTGCGGCAAGACTTCGAGAAACAATTATAAAAAACTACTACCGTGACGTTCGTAAACTAAAAAGAAAATTATCTTTTGCAGGAGTTGAAGACCGGATTATAGCACTAGAAGTAGAGCTTTATAAAATTGTAACACAAAAGAAATCGACCCTTACTTTAGAGGGGTTAACTTCAGAGCTAAAAGAAATTAAAGCCATAATTGTTGACAAACACCAATCCATGTATGCTTCTGAGGTAAATAGCCTCTTGAATAAGATTCACTTATTTGGATTTCATTTTTCGACTTTAGACATCCGACAGGACAGTCGTGCGCACGCCAAGGTCTTCAATACGATGGTAGATGCATTGATTGAAAGCGGAAGTGAAGTGTTTCCTAAAAATTACCACAGCTTAGCAGAAAAAGATCAAGTTGAAATATTATCAACAATAAAAGGGTCCGTGGACTTGTCATTAATTTCAGATAAGGATACGTTAAAGGCACTCAAGACTATGGAGGCCATAAAAACAATCCAACACACCAATGGAGAAAGAGCCGCGAATCGCTATATTATAAGTAACAATCAAAGCACGCTTCACGTGATGCAATTGTTTGCGATGTTAAAGCTTGTTGCCTTTCATGAAAAACTTACAGTTGATGTGGCGCCTCTTTTTGAGACGATAACCGATTTGGAAAATGCTCCGCAAGTGATGGAAGATTTGTATTCTAACCCAGAATATGCAGCGCACCTAAAATCTCGAGGCAATAGACAAACGATAATGCTTGGATTTAGTGATGGCACTAAAGATGGGGGGTATTTGATGGCCAACTGGGCAATCTATAAGGCTAAAGAATTGTTGACAGCGATGTCTAGAAAATATGATGTTACTGTGATTTTCTTTGACGGTCGAGGTGGACCACCAGCAAGAGGCGGTGGAAAAACACATAATTTCTATGCGTCTTTAGGACCAACAATTGAAGATAAAGAAGTGCAGTTAACGATCCAAGGGCAAACGATTAGCTCTAATTTTGGAACACTAGAATCCTCGCAATATAACCTTGAACAGTTGATTAGCTCAGGAATACACAACAGTCTTAGCGATAAGGACCTTAGAATGACGCCCGAAAACAGAGAAGTCATGTCTCAGCTGTCTAAATTGAGTTATGAGGCCTATGTTGATTTTAAAGCGCATCCTAAGTTTATTTCATATTTAGAGCACATGAGTACGTTAAAGTTTTATGCCAAAACCAACATTGGAAGTCGCCCATCCAAACGCGGAAAAGCGGAAGGCTTGGTGTTCGAAGACTTACGTGCCATTCCATTTGTAGGGTCTTGGAGTCAGTTGAAACAAAACGTTCCAGGATTTTTTGGCGTTGGAACTGCATTAAAGCATTATGAAGATATCGGAGAGTTTGACAAAGCACAACACTTATTTCAAACATCGGATTTTTTCAAAACATTGATAGAAAACAGTATGATGTCCTTATCGAAATCTTTCTTTGATTTGACAAAATATATGTCTAAAGATCCTGAATATGGGGCATTTTGGAACGTAATTTATAGCGAATATGTCACCACTAAACGCTTGTTATTAAAGCTTACGGGGTATTCTGAATTGATGCAAGAAGAACCCGCAGGAAAAGCGTCTATTTCGGTAAGAGAATCCATAGTATTACCACTGTTAACGATTCAACAATATGCGTTAAAGAAAATTCAAGAGCTTGAAAAAGAAAGCCCTAAGGACGAAGCTCAGATAGCAATTTATGAAAAAATTGTTATGCGCTCTTTATTCGGAAATATAAATGCGAGTCGAAACTCAGCGTAATCCACAAGTCTTAGATATTAAAAAATTAAAAAGCCTCTAGAATTACTAGAGGCTTTTTGTTGACTAATTTAAATAAACAACCTAATGCTCATTTAATCGAAAATCTGGGTAAGCGTCCATTTGGTGTTCGTGTGCGTCAAGGCCCTCAAGCTCTTCACGTTCCGATACTCTTATGCCTGCTGTTTTCTTCAGCACGAATATGATGATAAACGAAGTTGCTACACAAAATACAGCGTAACACAACACCCCAACAAGTTGCACTAGAAATTGATCAAACCCAGCCTTAGCGCCAAAAAGCCCTACAGCTAAAGTTCCCCATATTCCACAAACAAGGTGTACGGCAATTGCCCCAACAGGGTCGTCTAATTTTATTTTATCCACTAAGCTAACAGCAAATACAATAAGTGCTCCAGCAATGGCTCCAATTAGGATGGCATCGCCTGGACTCATTTGATCAGCGCCAGCAGTAATCCCTACAAGACCACCTAAAACCCCATTAAGAAACATGGTTAGGTCTAAGTTTTTATAAAGTAATGTTGAGGTTAGCATCGCAACAACACCTCCGGCAGCAGCGGCCAGACAAGTCGTTACTAATGTTAGTGAGGTTGCCTCTGGGTTTGCAGAAAGCACAGAGCCACCATTAAAACCAAACCATCCTAACCAAAGAATAAGCACACCTGCAGTTGCCAATGGAATACTATGTCCAGGGATAGCCTGAGGTTTTCCATTATTAAATTTCCCAATTCGAGAACCTAAAAGGTAGACTGCAATTAACGCAGCCCATCCACCAACAGAATGCACAAGTGTTGAGCCTGCAAAATCATAAAATCCCTCAGCGTCTCCGATTGATAGGGAAGATAAAAATCCACCACCCCATTGCCAAGAGCCCGCAATTGGATAAACAAAGCCTACATATACAATCGTAAAAATCATAAACGCCCCAATTTTCATGCGTTCTGCCACAGCTCCAGAAACGATGGTTGCTGCAGTTGCTGCAAACATGCCTTGGAATAAAAAGTCAGTCCAATAAGTGTAGCCTTCGTTGTAAGCTAAGTCAAGTGCGCCATCTGCTAATGGAGCATCCAATCCAAATCCAGCAAATCCAACGACGCCGTTAAAATCACCAGGATACATTAGGTTAAAGCCTACGATATAGTAAAGCAAAAGCCCAACAGTAATAATAAAGATGTTTTTAAATAATATGTTAATCGTATTTTTTTGTCGTGTGAGTCCGATTTCTAAAAACGCAAACCCTGTATGCATAAAAAATACGAGTGCCGTACAGATCATCATCCATACGTTATTGATAGTCAGTAATTCCATGGTGTTATTTTAATGTGTTTCCGCCTTTTTCGCCGGTTCTAATTCTATATACTTCATCGACCTGTGAGACAAAGATTTTTCCATCTCCAACATCTCCAGTGGAGCCTGCTGTGAGAATGGCATTGATGGTTACCTCTTCATAATCGTCGTTAACGACAATAGATAAATAACGTCTTTGAATATCACTTGTGCTATAAGAAACACCTCGGTAAACATGGCCTTCTTTTTCATTACCTAGGCCTGTGACGTCCCAGTACGAAAAGAAATTCACACCGACGTCATGCAGTGCTTTTTTGACACTAGAAAACTTAGATTTTCTAATGATTGCCTCTACTTTTTTCATTGAATTAATTTTTAGTTTGTCGTCAAAAATAAATAAAAACAAGACAACCCCTATAATTTTAGGGGTGTGTCTCTAGTGTTTTTATGATATTGACAAAATTACCTAGTTTATTATAGCGGTATGTTAAGTATTTGGTTTAAAATAAATAAAAACCCCAGAAGCGCGAGCCCCTAGGGTTTTTAACACAAACTAAAAATCACAAACTTTATTTTTAATTTTTTGAGAGTATCTAAATACTCAATAGTCTTTTGAAATTAGTCTTGACCTCTTTCTCTTTTTCCAGGATATGCAATAGATCCATGCTCAGAGATATCAAGTCCAGCAACTTCTTCTTCTTCTGTTACTCTTAATCCAACAGTCTTTTTAAGGATTCCAAATACGATGAAAGACAAAACAACTGCCCATACAGCATAAGCTAATCCGCCGGTAAGCTGTGCGATAAGTTGATCGGTTACACCGCCGTTGAATAGTCCAATTTTAGTGTCGCCGTCTACACCCCAAAGTCCGATTACAATGGTTCCCCAGAACCCAACGATTCCGTGAACAGAAGCAGCACCAATAGCATCATCAATTTTAAGTTTCTTCTCGATAAATTCGATAGAGAACACTACAATGACACCACCAATAAGACCCGCTAATACAGCACCACCAGCCGTCATGTTTCCACAACCTGCAGTAATACTTACTAGACCAGCTAAAGCACCGTTTAATGATTGTGCTAAATGTGGCTTTCCGTACCAGATCCATGTTGTGATTAGTGCACCTAATGCACCAGCAGCAGCAGCAAGATTCGTGATCAACACTACAGTTGAAGCGGCAACAGCATCGTCTCCACCCCAAGCAAGTTGAGATCCACCATTAAAACCAAACCATCCTAACCATAGAATGAACACCCCTAAGGTTGCTAATATCTGGTTGTGACCTGGAATAGGCATTACTTTTCCATCTACAAATTTTCCAATTCTAGGACCTACTAAGTAAGCGGCAACTAAAGCAGCAAACCCACCTACAGCATGAACGATTGAAGATCCAGCGAAGTCAATAAACCCAAGTTCTGTCAACCATCCTGACCCTTGCCATTGCCATCCACCAGCGATTGGGTAGATGATAGCTGTCATTACAATTGAAAAGATAACGTAAGTTGAATATTTTGTTCTTCCGGCAATTGCTCCAGAAACAATAGTAGCAGCAGTTGCAGCAAACATTGTTTGGAAGAACAAATCAGCGCCTTCACCTTGCATGATTCCACTCCAGAAAAACCATCCGTTTGAAGTATCACCATACATTAAAGAGTACCCTACAAACCAGTAGGTAAGAGATCCTACAGCAATATCAAGCAGGTTTTTCATGGCGATATTTACTGCATTTTTTGAACGTGTCATTCCAGATTCCACTAAAGTAAAACCGGCTTGCATAAAGAATACTAAGATACCAGATAATAGCATCCATAACATTCCCATGTCGTCTTTGATCGCTCCAGCAAGACTTTCAACCGCAGCGGCATCCTGAATTACTAGAGGTAAGTTGTTAATTAAATGTGACATAAATTATATTTTTGGTTGGTTAATAGTTGTCTTAGAAAGAATAGATTGCGGCCACGGTAAATGCTGCTAAACTTTTTGAAGCAACACCATCTGAGTCAACATACGGCTCGTCATCGCTCCAAGAGTCTAATCTTACTTCTGGCTTAATTGTTAAGTTTTCTACAGTGTAGCTTCCTGTTAAGGTTGTAGCAAATACACTTGGTAGATCGTCAACATCTTCTGCGTGTAATCCAAAAAGCTCTCCTCTTAATCCAATAGAGAACGAATCAGATGTTGTTAGCTGTGGGTATAATGCTGCTCCGTAAAAACCAGCATCATCACTTACTTGGTATGCGCCGTTAATTCCTAAGAAAAACGAATCAGATAAATCAAATCCACCCGTATAGTCAATTTCGAAACCTAATACAGAATCATTGTCATAGTAAAGGTTTAAATACTGTCCTGAAAAGCCTAACTGAGCGCCAAATCCATAATCACCAGTAGCGTTGTTGTTGGTGTCTGTTGGGTTCATTATAGCTAACATTAAGCTAAAGTCTTCACTTAAAGCAAAATCAGCTTTTAATCCAACATGAGAAAAAGGACCGCTTGAGAATAAATAAGACGTACTGTAGTTAAAGTTTCCTGCAGGAGAAATCACTTCATACCCTAAGTAAGTGTTGAAACGACCAGCTGTTAATGTAGTTGTTTCTGAAACATTCCAGTAAGCATATAACTGGTTAAGGTTGTACCCGCCAGCTGCAGAGTCGCCTCTTGGACCGTATACTAGGTCAGCAACGACCCCTGTTTTTTCGCCTTCATAGCTAAGAACAAGATTAGCCATACCTAAAGCAAATCCAGCTTCATCTGCAAATGAAGTTCCAAAAGAGCCAGACACATCATCTGATGCAGATAGATACGTTTGGTAGTAAGCATCTACAGTACCTGAGATTGATAATTTTGGAGCATCATCTTGTGCGTTTAGAGTCATCGCTCCAACAAAAACAATTGCACTTAAAATAATTTTTTTCATAATAGTTAAATTTTAGTAGTTAATTTTTTTTAGTTAACGGCTCAAAACTAAGTATTAATTATATATACCCCCACAAAATAGAGGGTATAAACCAAACTTTTATGTAATATTTATTTTAAACCCCTAAAATTTTGGGGTATTACAATTTTGTTTACATTTTTTTTGATATTTCAATAGCTCGTAATATTTTGATTCCTCATTTTTTCATAGCCAACGACCTTGTGGGCGTTGTGAAGAAAACAGCTAATTTCTCATTGATTATTCGATAGTCTAAAGAGGGTTTCATTGCTCAAAACGCATTAATAGGTAATCTAAATTGGAATTTCGAAAAAGTGACTTCGCTTTTTTCAAAATCGACTTTTACCAAGTATCTTACAGGCTTATTAAGGTTAAACCAGAAATAATTTTAAGTATGTTAGAAAAGCAAGGACTTTATTTACCCGAATTTGAGCACGACAATTGTGGTGCTGGATTTATATGTAGTTTGACAGGGAAGCGCTCCAACGACATTATCCATAAAGCATTAGAAATCTTAGTTAAACTTGAGCATAGAGGTGCGGTGAGTTCTGACGGAGTTACTGGAGATGGCGCAGGAATACTTATCGATATCCCGCATGAGTTTTTTAAATTATTTTGTGAATTTGAATTGCCAGAAGCAGGACAATATGCGGTGAGTAATGTGTTTTTACCTCGTAAAGAAAACCAAAGAGCATATTGTGTTGAAGTTTTTGAAGCTGAAATAAAAAAACAAGGGTTGCAAATTCTTGGTTGGAGAGATGTGCCTGTAAATAGTGCGGTTTTAGGAGACATCGCCAAAACAACCGAACCCTTTGTTAAGCAGATATTTATCAGTAAGTCGGATAGCAAACAAACAGAATTTGACTTTAACCTTAAACTATTTGCTGCACGAAAAATAGCAGAACATACTATATATGACTCAAAACTATCTGAGTCAAAATTCTTTTACCTTCCAAGTCTTTCTACTAAGATTATTATTTTTAAAGGGTTATTGAAACCAGAGCATATAAACGAATATTATTTAGATCTTTTTAATTCGGCACTAGACACTCGATTAGCGTTGGTGCATCAGCGGTTTTCAACCAACACCTTTCCAACATGGGATCTGGCACAGCCGTTCCGATATATTTGCCATAATGGAGAAATAAACACCTTAAGAGGAAATGTTTCTCGCATGTTCTCCAGAGAAGAAATTATAAAAAGCGATGCCTTCGGCGATGATATTAAAAAAATCATTCCAACAATCCTTAAAGGAAAATCAGATTCTGCAACCCTAGATATGGTGGTTGAGTTATTATTAATGACAGGGCGATCCTTGCCAGAAGTTATGATGATGTTAGTGCCAGAAGCTTGGGAGAAAAACCCAGACATGTCTGATTCTAAAAAGGCATTCTATGAATACAACTCTTGCCAAATGGAACCATGGGATGGACCAGCGTCTATACCCTTTACTGATGGAAACTTTATTGGTGCAGTTTTAGATAGAAATGGGCTGCGACCATCGCGATATACGGTCACCAAAGACGGAAACGTAATTATGTCCTCCGAAACAGGAGTTGTTGATATTGAGCCAGAAGACGTAGAGTTTCACGGCCGATTAGAGCCAGGAAAAATGTTCCTCGTGGACATGAACGAAGGGCGCATCGTAAATGATGAAGAAATTAAAGAAAAAATCGCAGCCAAACAACCGTATAGAAAATGGCTTAATGAAAACTTAGTCCATTTAAAAGACATTTCAGCAAAACAAGGTCCTATTATATATGACGAAGTCGAGCTGAAGAAAAGAGAAGTTGCTTTTGGATATACTAAAGAAGATCTTAATACGATTATTCGACCCATGGCACAATTAGGAAAAGAACCTATTGGGTCTATGGGTAGCGATACACCAATCGCTGTTTTGTCCGAAAAACCGCAACTGATTTATAACTACTTCAAACAAATATTTGCACAAGTAACCAACCCGCCTTTGGATGGGATTCGTGAAGAATTGATTACCGACATTAGTCTAACACTAGGAAGTGACACGAATATTTTTGATTGTAATTCAGAAGCCTGTAAAAAATTAAAAATTCAAAATCCTGTGATTTCAAAACACGATTTAGATAAAATCAGAAATTATGATTCAAATCCTAATTTCAAAGTGGAGTCTATTTCTATTTTGTATGAAGTAAAAAGAGGATTAAACGAGCTAGAAAGCGCACTTGAAGCATTGGTTTTAAAGGCGTCTAAAGCTATTGACGAAGGGGCCAATATTATTATTCTTTCGGACCGCTATGTAGATGAAGATCATGCGCCAATCCCAGCCCTTTTAGCTTGTTCGTACGTAAATCACGGGCTTCACAAACTCAATAAACGTTCGAAAATTAGTTTAATAATCGAATCTGCTGAACCAAGAGAAGTGCATCATTTTGCACTCTTATTTGGATTTGGGGCAAGTGCTATAAATCCATATATCGTAAATGAGATTGTGGAGAAACAAATTAAAGATTCAGACATAGCGGATTTAGAATACCTTACGGCCATAAAGAACTACAACAAAGCTGTAGGAAAAGGCATTTTGAAGGTCATGAATAAAATTGGAATTTCGACATTAAATTCATACCGAGGTTCTCAATTGTTTGAGTGTGTTGGAATTAACACAAACACCGTTGAAAAATATTTTCCAAACACCCCTACTCGAATTCAAGGTATTGGATTATTGGAAATCGAAAAAGAAATCGCCAAACGTCATAAAAAAGCATTTAACCCTAACATAGAACCAGGCATTGAAATAGGTGGTGAATATAGATGGCGTCGTGGACAGGAAAAACACATGTTTAACCCCTTGACTGTTGCAAAACTTCAAGAGTCGGTTCGTACGAATAAAGCCTCAACCTTTAAAGAATACTCCGAACTTGTAAACGATCAGTCTAAGCAATTAATGACTATTAGAGGGCTGTTTGAATTTGATCAATTTGACCCGATCTCAATTGATGAGGTTGAACCATGGACTGAAATCGTAAAACGTTTCAAAACAGGTGCCATGTCTTATGGATCTATTAGTAAAGAAGCACATGAGAATTTGGCGGTAGCCATGAACAGAATTGGTGGAAAAAGTAATTCTGGAGAAGGTGGAGAAGATGAAGAACGATTTTATAAAGATGCACAAGGCGATTGGAAAAACTCCTCTATTAAGCAAGTTGCTTCAGGTCGTTTTGGAGTGACTTCAAACTATCTTACAAGTGCAAGTGAAATTCAAATTAAAATAGCACAGGGTGCAAAACCTGGTGAAGGTGGGCAATTGCCTGGACCAAAAGTGAACCGTGAAATTGCTAAAACAAGAAATTCAACCCCTTATGTTGGATTAATTTCACCTCCTCCACATCACGATATATATTCTATTGAAGATTTATCGCAATTAATATACGATGTGAAATCAGCAAATAGAGCTGCTCGAGTTAATGTGAAATTAGTTTCGGAAATCGGAGTCGGAACCGTAGCTGCAGGAGTTGCTAAGGCAAAAGCAGATGTGATATTAGTTTCTGGTTTTGATGGTGGAACAGGAGCTTCACCACTTACGTCCTTGAAACACGCTGGTCTTCCTTGGGAATTAGGAATTGCCGAAGCCCAACAAACATTGGTTATGAATAATTTGAGAAATCGAATTGTTCTAGAATGCGATGGTCAGTTAAAAACTGGTCGCGATGTGGCCATAGCATGTTTATTAGGAGCTGAAGAATTTGGATTTGCAACGGCACCGTTAGTGGCCTCTGGATGTATCATGATGCGTGTATGTCATTTAAACACCTGTCCAGTAGGAATTGCAACTCAAAACCCAGAATTGCGTAAAAAATTCAAAGGCAAACCAGAACATGTGGTCAACTATATGTATTTCGTTGCTCAAGAATTACGAGAGATTATGGCACAGTTAGGCTTTAAAACCGTTGATGAAATGGTTGGTCAGGTTCAAAAACTAAACCGAAACAAAGCGATTGAGCATTATAAATCTTCTGGAATTGATTTGACACCAATTCTTCATAAGGTTGAAGTTGCGCAAGACGTAAAATTATATAACACTGAAGAGCAAGATCATAATCTAGATGTTCATTTAGATTTTAAAATGATAAAACAAGCCCACCAAGGTATTTTTAGAAGACAACGAACACACTTAAAACTTCCAATTACCAATATTGATAGAGCGGTTGGTGCAATTTTAAGTAATGAAATCTCTAAAATTTATGGTGCAGATGGTTTGCCACAAGACACTATAAACGTTGATTTCAATGGTTCTGCTGGACAAAGTTTTGGTGCCTTTACTACAAAAGGGGTTACCATGACTGTTCACGGCAATACAAATGATTATCTCGGAAAAGGCTTGTCAGGAGCAAAACTAATTATCAAAGTTCCTGAAATCAGTTCAATTGTTCCAGAAGATAACATTATCACAGGAAACGTGACCTTATATGGTGCGACTTCCGGAGAAGTGTATATCAATGGAAAAGCAGGCGAACGTTTTTGTGTGCGTAACTCTGGAGCAAAAGCCGTAGTTGAAGGGATTGGAGATCACGGATGTGAGTACATGACCGGAGGCGTTGCTGTAATTCTTGGAGCGGTAGGCCGAAACTTTGGCGCTGGAATGAGTGGTGGTGTAGCATACATTTTAGATGCGGATAATACGTTTACTAAAAACTGTAATGGAGAAGATTTAAATATCGACCCTGTTGAACTTCAAGAAGACGTGAATCAATTACGAACATTAATCGAAAACCATTTTGTGGCGACATCAAGTCCGTTAGCAAAACGAATTTTAGAAAATTGGGAAGCAACACTTCCTCAATTCAAAAAAGTACTGCCAGAAGAATATAGACAGGCTTTAATAAGATTAGAAAAAGAACAACTCGAAACAGTTTAAGGATGGGAAAGACAACAGGATTTTTAGAATTTGAGCGCCAGGATGAGACGTATCAGGCACCAAAAGAGAGAATAAAAAACTATAAAGAATTTACAATTCCGTTAGAGGAATCTAAATTAAAGGACCAAGGCGCACGTTGTATGGATTGCGGAATTCCGTTTTGTCATAGCGGCTGTCCGCTAGGAAATTTAATTCCAGATTTTAACGACAAAGTCTATAAAGGCAAATGGAAAGAAGCTGCTGAAATTTTACATTCCACCAATAATTTTCCTGAATTTACAGGGCGATTATGTCCGGCACCTTGCGAAGAAGCTTGTGTTTTAGGGATTAATGAAGATCCAGTAAGTATTGAAAATATAGAAAAAAATATTGTGGAAACGGCCTTTACCGAAGGGTGGATTACCGCACAACCTCCAAAAGTACGAACCGACAAAACCGTGGCTGTTATAGGGTCTGGTCCTGCAGGACTTGCTGCTGCACAACAATTAAATAGAGCGGGTCATACCGTTACTGTTTTCGAACGTGATCATAAAGTTGGTGGATTATTACGTTATGGTATTCCAGATTTCAAAATGGAAAAAAACGTAATTGACCGTCGTATTGATGTTTTGAAGGAGGAAGGGATTGTGTTTAAAACCAATGCTCATGTTGGAAAAAACATAGATGCCAAGCAGATAAAAGCCGATTTTGATGCCGTAGTTTTATGCGGAGGAGCAACAGTCAAAAGAAACATTCCAATCCCAGGTGCTGATCTTGAAGGAGTTCACCAAGCGATGGAGTTTTTGAAGCTTAATAATCAACATGTAGACGGCTTAGTAGACTTTAAAGACATTCTTTCTGCAGAAAATAAAAATGTTATTGTAATAGGTGGAGGTGATACAGGTTCAGACTGTATTGGAACCTCTAATCGTCATGGTGCAAAATCTGTCACTAATTTTGAAATTTTAACGAAACCAACCGAAGGACGACCAGCAAATCAACCGTGGCCCTATTGGCCAATGAAACTCAAAACAACCTCTTCACATCAAGAAGGTGTTGAGCGCTTTTTTAGTATTTCTACAAAAGAATTTATTGGCGATGCCAAGGGCAAATTGAAAGCGTTAAAAACTGTTGAAGTCGAGTGGATTTTTAGAGAAGGCGAACGCCCAGAACTAAAGGAAGTTCCAAACTCTGAAAAACTTTGGGATTGTGATTTAGCTCTATTGGCTTTAGGATTCACAGGTGCCGAAAAGACATTAGCAGATCAATTTGGTTTAGAAATGGATTTTAGAACCAACATCAAAGCTACAACAAAGGACTACGTTACAAACGTTCCGGGCATATTTGCAGCAGGAGATATGAGACGAGGACAATCGCTAATTGTGTGGGCTATTTCTGAAGGAAGACAGGCAGCACATCATGTAGACACCTATTTAATGGGGGCTTCAGAGTTGCCTTTGAAGGATGATAGTGATTTACCGCGTATTTAATGTTATTTTTGCATACTGAACATCATACAGAAGTGACTTTAATTGTTTGTTTTTCAAGCTATTAGAGTCATTTTTTAACAATTGAATTTAGACCAATTAAGGACATGTTTTCTACGCTAAATATGTAAAAATATAATTTTGGTACTTTTAAGGCATAAAATTGATAATGAAAAAACTAAATAAATACAGCCAAGCGGTAACTCAAGATCCAACGCAACCCGCTGCACAAGCCATGCTTCACGCTATTGGTTTATCTAAAGCAGACTTCGAAAAACCTTTGGTAGGAATCGCTAGTACAGGCTATGAAGGGAATCCTTGTAATATGCACCTCAACGACTTAGCTAAACTTGTAAAAGAAGGCACGCTAAACAAAGACGTTGTTGGGCTTATTTTTAACACTATTGGTGTTAGTGATGGGATTTCAATGGGAACACCTGGAATGCGTTTTTCATTACCCTCAAGAGATATTATTGCCGACTCAATGGAAACGGTTGTGCAAGCGATGAGCTATGACGGCCTGATTACGGTTGTGGGATGTGACAAAAACATGCCCGGTGCTTTGATGGCAATGATTCGAGTTAACAAACCTGCCGTTTTAGTTTATGGAGGTACGATTGATTCGGGATGTCATAACGGCAAAAAACTCGATGTGGTTTCTGCATTTGAAGCTTGGGGAAGTAAAGTTGCAGGCACAATGTCTGAGTCTGAGTTTGAAAAAATTGTTGAAAAAGCATGTCCAGGCGCTGGAGCTTGTGGAGGAATGTATACTGCCAACACAATGGCCTCAGCAATTGAAGCCCTTGGAATGGCATTGCCTTACAATTCTTCAAATCCAGCTACAGGAGAGGAGAAAAAAAATGAAGCTGTTAAGGCTGGAGAAGCGATGCGTATATTGTTAGAAAAAGACATCAAACCCTCTGATATTATTACTAAAAAATCACTAGAAAACGCGATTCGACTTGTAACGATTCTTGGAGGTTCAACAAATGCGGTTCTACACTTTTTAGCTATTGCAAGAGCAGCTCAAATACAATTCACCCTAGAAGATTTTCAAAGAATTAGCGATAACACCCCATTTTTAGCCGACTTGAAACCGAGCGGAAAATACTTAATGGAAGATGTGCATCATGTTGGAGGAATTCCAGCTGTAATGAAATATCTATTAGACAAAGGCTTACTTCACGGCGATTGTTTAACCGTAACAGGAAAAACTGTAGCGGAAAACTTAGCGGAGGTACAAGACTTGTCAGAAGGTCAAGATGTGATCAAAACGATAGAGGAACCGATTAAAACATCGGGACACTTACGCATGCTATATGGAAATTTAGCAACTGAAGGTAGTGTTGCTAAAATCACAGGAAAAGAAGGTTTAAAATTTAAGGGCCCTGCAAAAGTTTTTGAAGGGGAATATGATGCTAATGACGGAATCAGAGATGGTAAAGTCAACAAAGGCGACGTCGTTGTCATCCGTTATGAAGGCCCTAAAGGCGGCCCTGGAATGCCAGAAATGTTAAAGCCTACCGCTGCCATTATGGGTGCTGGATTAGGAAAAGATGTTGCGTTAATTACGGACGGACGTTTTTCTGGTGGAACACATGGATTTGTAGTTGGACACATTACTCCTGAAGCTCAAGAAGGTGGAACAATTGCTTTAGTAAAAGATGGCGATACTATAACTATTGATGCTGAAACAAATTCCATCCAACTGGAAGTCTCGGATGCGGAACTTCAAGCACGAAAAGCAGAGTGGAATGCACCAGACTTAAAAGTAGCAAGAGGTGTACTATATAAATATGCAAGAACGGTTTCATCGGCATCTCAAGGGTGTGTAACCGATGAATTTTAAATTATAACTATGGAAACATTAACCGCCAAACAAAAGCAATATTTAGAGCAACCCAAAGTGCGTATTTCTGGAAGCGAAGCCATTGTACGCTGTTTGTTAGCTGAAGGTGTAGAGGTTTTATATGGCTACCCTGGTGGAGCAATCATGCCCGTTTATGATGAACTCTATAAATACGAAGGGGAAATAAACCATGTCCTTACACGACATGAACAATGTGCCGCTCATGCTGCTCAAGGTTATGCACGTATTTCAGGAAAAGTAGGCGTTGCTATGGCAACATCCGGACCTGGAGCTACCAATTTGATCACAGGAATTGCGGATGCACAAATAGATTCAACACCAATTGTATGTATCACAGGACAAGTTCCTTCGCATTTGCTAGGAAGCGATGCTTTTCAAGAAACGGATATTGTGGGGATTTCTACGCCTGTAACTAAGTGGAACCACCAAATTACAAAAGCGTCTCAAATCCCAGAGGTTATTGCAAGAGCATTTTATCTTGCAAGAAGCGGGCGTCCTGGACCTGTTCTAATTGACATCACTAAAGATGCTCAATTTGAAGAATTTGATTTCCAATACAAAAAATGTACAGGTGTACGCAGCTATGTTCCAGTTCCTAAATTAGACGAGTCTACTGTTTTAGCAGCAGCTGAGCTTATTAATAGCGCTAAAAAACCAATGATAGTTTGGGGTCAAGGCGTGATTCTTGGAAAAGCAGAAGAAGAACTAAAGGCCGTGATTGAAAAAACAGGAATACCTGCAGCATGGACTATTTTAGGAGCTTCGGCCATTCCGACTTCACATCCTTTAAACGTTGGGATGGTAGGAATGCATGGAAATTATGCACCTAATGTTCTTACTAATGAATGTGATGTTTTAATCGCGATTGGAATGCGATTTGATGATCGTGTTACTGGGAAACTAGACGAATATGCGACTCAAGCTAAAATTGTTCATTTTGAAATTGATCCCTCAGAAATTGATAAAAATGTAAAATCAGATGTTGCGGTTTTGGGCGATGCTAAAGATAGTTTATCAAAAGTGTTAGCATTGTTAAACACCAACTCTCATCCTGAATGGTTGCAAAAATTTAGCGACCTATATGATATTGAATATAATAAAGTCATCAAAAACGATCTAGATCCAACGAGTCAAGGTCTAACAATGGGTGAAGTTCTTAAAGAAATAAACGTTCAAACGAAAGGCGAAGCTGCCATCGTAACCGATGTGGGCCAACACCAAATGATTGCATGTCGTTATGCCGATTTTAAGGTGAGTAAAAGTAATATCACCTCCGGTGGATTAGGCACAATGGGCTTTGCATTACCAGCCGCAATTGGCGCTAAAATGGCAGCACCAGACCGTGAGGTTGTGGCTATCATCGGAGACGGAGGTTATCAGATGACCATCCAAGAGCTAGGAACTATTTTTCAAAACAAAGTTCCCGTTAAAATAGTTGTTTTAAACAATGAATTTTTAGGAATGGTTCGTCAATGGCAACAACTGTTTTTTGACAAGCGTTATGCTTCTACCGAAATGGTGAACCCTAACTTTGTTGCGATTGCACAAGGCTATTATTTAGAAGCTAAAAAAGTTACTGACCGTAAGGACCTTGCATCAGCTGTGGAGGAAATGATTGCTAGTGACGAACCATACTTCTTAGAAGTTTGTGTTGAAAAAGAAAACAATGTATTTCCAATGGTTCCTTCTGGAGCCTCAGTTTCAGATATTAGATTAGAATAAAAATGGCAACAGAACAACAACTTTATACAATATCGATATATACCGAAAACAATATCGGTTTGCTCAATAGAATTTCAGCGATTTTTCAAAGAAGACGCATCAATATTGAAAGTCTAAACATCTCTGTTTCTGAAATAGAAGGGGTGTCTCGTTTCACAATTTTGGTTAATATGACCGAAGTAAATGTTAAAAAAATTATTGGTCAAATTGAGAAACAAGTTGAGGTCATTAAAGCCTTCTATCACGAAGATGACGACACGATTTATCAGGAATCTTGTTTGTTTAAAATCAAATCAGACCTACTGTTTGAAGAGCGTCAAATTCAAAATATAATTAAAGAAAGCAACGCACGAATCGTCACTGTAAATAAAGCATTTTTTGTGTTGGAAAAATCAGGACGTCGGAGTGAAATAGAATTGCTTCACAGAGAATTAAGCGTTTTTGGAATCATGCAGTTTGTACGTTCCGCACGAATCGCTGTGACTAAAGATGAATTAAAAATAACAGAAATGCTAAACGCATTCAAAAACTAACTAAAATGTCAAATTATTTTAACACATTAACATTAAGAGAAAAATTAGAGCAATTAGGGAAATGTCGCTTTATGGACGCTTCAGAATTTGAAGACGGAGTAACAGCATTAAAAGGCAAGAAAATTGTTATTGTAGGCTGTGGTGCCCAAGGATTAAACCAAGGCTTAAATATGAGAGATTCTGGTTTAGATATTTCTTACACACTAAGGCAAGCTGCTATAGATCAAAAAAGAGACTCGTATGTAAATGCGACGTCAAACAATTTTAAGGTAGGGACCTACGAAGACTTATTGCCAACTGCAGATGTTGTTATTAACTTAACACCAGACAAGCAACATACAAATGTGGTAAAAACAATTATGCCTTTATTAAAAAAAGGAGCCACATTATCGTATTCTCATGGGTTTAATATTGTTGAAGAAGGGATGCAAATTCGTGAAGATTTAACGGTAATTATGGTAGCGCCAAAATGTCCTGGCTCTGAAGTTAGAGAAGAATATAAAAGAGGATTTGGAGTGCCAACACTAACAGCTGTACACCCAGAAAATGACCCAGAAGGTAAAGGATGGGCACAAGCCAAAGCCTATGCAGTTGCTACAGGTGGTCATAGAGCTGGCGTATTAGAATCCTCATTTGTTGCCGAAGTTAAAAGTGATTTGATGGGAGAGCAAACAATTTTATGTGGGTTGTTGCAAACAGGAGCAATTTTATCTTTTGATAAAATGGTCGCAGAAGGAATTGATGCAGGCTATGCTGCTAAATTAATTCAGTATGGTTGGGAAACTGTAACTGAGGCGTTAAAGCATGGTGGAATCACCAATATGATGGACAGATTGTCGAACCCTGCCAAAGTAGAAGCATTTAGACTCTCTGAAGAATTAAAAGATATTATGCGTCCATTGTTCCAAAAACATATGGATGATATTATGACGGGTCTTTTTTCTAAAACCATGATGGAAGACTGGGCGAATGATGATAAAAACTTGTTAACTTGGAGAGCAGCTACAGGAGAAACGGCTTTTGAAAAGCAAACAATTACAGACCAAGAAATTCCAGAACAAGAATATTTTGACCACGGAACATTATTAGTTGCTTTTGTTAGAGCAGGTGTTGAATTAGCTTTTGAAGCCATGACAGATTCTGGCATTATTGACGCTTCTGCATACTACGAATCTTTACACGAAACGCCATTAATTGCAAATACAATTGCAAGAATGAAATTAGCTGAAATGAATCGTGTAATTTCTGACACGGCAGAGTATGGATGTTATTTATTTGACCATGCTTGTAAACCGTTGTTAACAGACTTTATGAAAACCATAAAGACTGATGTTATTGGTGAAGCGTTCAGTTCAGAGAACGGCGTTGATAATCAAGAATTAATTAGAATCAATACTATTATTAGAAACCACCCAGTAGAAATAGTAGGAGCAAAATTAAGAGCTTCTATGACTGCAATGAAAGTTATAAAAACCGACGCCTAAAACAAATGTCCGAAGCGACTCCTTATTTTCCAACGATTGAAGCTGTTGAAGCAGCTGCAAAAAAGCTAGAAGGCGTAGCCTTTGTTACACCTTTAACAGCTAATGAGCAGTATTCTTCAAAATACGAGTGTAATATTAGCTTCAAGCGGGAAGATTTACAGGTAGTTCGGTCGTATAAAATTAGGGGTGCTTATAATAAAATGTCATCGCTAAGTTCTGAAGAAGCGGCAAATGGGGTAGTATGCGCAAGTGCTGGAAATCACGCACAAGGCGTTGCATTATCTTGCAAACTATTAAAGATTCAAGGCACTATTTTTATGCCCACGACGACGCCTAAACAAAAAATTGAACGCGCTAAGATGTTTGGCGAACATTTTGTGAAAATCGTGCTGACTGGTGATAGTTTTGATGATGCCTATAATGCAGCGATCAAGGATTGTACAGAACGTGAAAAGACGTTTATACACCCTTTCAATGACGAGAAAGTCATAGAAGGACAAGCAACGCTAGGACTAGAATTGATCAGCCAAACCACAGCGCCTATTGATTATATTTTTGTAGCAGTTGGTGGTGGTGGACTAGCATCCGGGATGTCTGCAGTTTTTAAACAGTTATCTCCAAACACTAAAATTATTGGCGTTGAGCCAGAAGGCGCGCCCTCAATGAAGTCGGCGTTTCAAAAAGGCGAAGTCGTTCAATTAGATCATATCGATAATTTTGTAGATGGCGCTGCAGTAAAGCGTGTTGGCGATATAAATTTTGAAATTTGCAAGACAAACTTACATGATATGATTACTATTCATGAAGGGGGTGCTTGTCAAGCCATACTTGATTTATATAATAAAGAAGCTATTATAGCAGAGCCTGCTGGCGCCTTGAGTGTGGCGGCTTTAGATATGTTTAAAGACGACATAAAAGGTAAAAATGTCGTTTGTATAATTAGTGGAGGTAATAACGACATTACCAGAACCGCTGAAATTAAAGAACGCGCCCTGCTTTTTTCAAAATTAAAGCACTATTTTATCATTAATTTTCCGCAACGCGCAGGTGCTTTACGAGAATTTGTAGTTGATATTTTAGGGCCTAATGACGATATCACTCACTTTGAATATACTAAAAAAGCGAACAGAGAAAATGATGTTGCAGTGGTAGGAATTGAGCTTAAATCACCAGAAGATTTAGAGCCCTTAATTGCAAACATAAAACGGTATAATTTTTATGGAGATTATCTAAACGAAAAACCAGATTTGTTTCAGTTTTTGGTTTAGATAACTTCCATTGTATTCCGTATTCTAAAGCTTTGAGTAGTCCTTTACTTCAGAAACTCTTAAGGTATTAACCATCCCTTTGTCTTTCATTGGCATGGCGGCTAAACTAATGACCATATCGTCTGCTTCAACATAGCCCTTGTCATATGCAATCTTATTTACATCATTAATAGTTTGGTCTGTAGACGCAAACTTATCATAATGAAAAGCACGAACCCCCCACAATAAATTTAATTGCGAAATAATACGCTTATTTGATGAAAATACGAGGATATGGGCATCAGGACGCCAGGCCGAAATTTGGAACGCAGTATAACCACTGTTCGTTAAAGTTGAAATGGCACGGGCATTAATTTCATTGGCCATATTTGCAGCATGATAACAAATGGATTTTGTAATGAAGCGCTTTGTACGGATGTGTGGTGGTCTTTGCGGTACATTAATTAACTCAGAATTTTCAACAGTTTTCAAAATGTCTGACATTCTTTCAATTACTTGAACAGGATATTGTCCTACAGAAGTTTCACCAGAAAGCATCACTGCATCAGCACCATCCATTACAGAATTGGCAACATCATTAACCTCAGCACGTGATGGTGTGAGGCTATCTATCATAGACTCCATCATTTGGGTTGCAATAATTACAGGAATACGTGCCTGTTTAGCTTTTAAAACCAATTGCTTTTGAATTAGAGGTACTTGATGCGCAGGAATTTCAACTCCTAAATCTCCTCTAGCTACCATCAATCCGTCACAATAGGCTACAATTTTATCTATATTTTCGACCGCCTCAGGTTTTTCTATTTTTGCGATAATAGGAATCTTGTCAAGAACTATGTTCTGAAATTAAGTCCTGTAACTCCATTAAGTCCTCAGGATGTCTTACAAATGAGAGCGCCATCCAATCCACTTCTTGAGAAATTGCAAAAACTGCATCTTCTTTATCTTTTTCTGTAAGTGCAGGTTGAGAGATATCTGTATTTGGAAGGTTGACTCCTTTTTTAGATTTCAAGGGGCCACCCTGAATTACCTTGGCTTTTACCTCGTCTTTTTGGTTACTAGAAATCACTTCAAAAAGTAACTTTCCATCATCCAATAAGATCCGTTCGCCTGGATTAGTATCCAAAGGAAAACGCTCATAAGTCATATACACACGTTCTTTAGTCCCCTCGAAACGTTCTCCAGTCGCAAAGATGATTTCATCACCTGGATTTACAACCACATCATCTTTCATGACACCAACTCGTAGTTTTGGTCCTTGTAAATCTGCTAATATAGAGGCGTTGTACCCATGTTCTTCATTGATTTCACGAATGTTTTTGATGCGTGTTTTCACATCGTCATAGTCGGCATGAGAAAAGTTGATTCTAAACACATTTACTCCTGCTGCTACCATTTTGAGAAGCATCTCTTTTGAGCTTATTGCGGGCCCTAGAGTAGCAACTATTTTTGTTTTTTTTCTTGTGTATGACATTAATTAAATATTAAATGTTCTTTTGATTTTAGTTGTAAAACATCCACACTATAAGCAGTGGATACTTTTGATATATTTTGAATCGTATTTAAGATTCCTTTTTCATTTATAATTCCTCCACCAGTATTAATTTTTAAAAAATAATCTACGGTTTGATGTTCGGACAATAAGTAATGTACAGTCCAGGTTTTGTCAGTACTCTCTGCAAATAATCCTTGAGAAATTGGGGTGTCTTCTTCTGTCAAACAATTATTTTTTATAAGGTGCCAATCGGTTTGTAAATGGGTATTGCTCCACTCAAAAACAGAAAATGATGCCGTTGATGCGACAAAATCCAAATCTTCCTTCATGCGCGCCAAACGCGTTGCTAAATGTTGATTTAAAAGGTACGCCAACCGATAGTCTTCTAGGTCACAATGTATGGCCAAAAGCGTGTAGTTTGTATCTTCAAAATCGTCAACAAGTAGTTTGTGTACGCCCATATATTTTAATAAATATTTTGTAAATATAAGATATTAACACAATAATTAACTTCAGAATAGTACTTGTTAAAGGTAAATTATTACGAAAACGTTTTAGCCTTGCAGAAGGGATTTGTTTATTTTTTTTTACTAATCAGGTCTTGCAACACAAAATAAGCCCGCTTAGACACTTTTTCTTCTGCTTTCTTTTTTGAAGTGGCACGAGCTTTGGCAATTACTTTGCCATCTATAAGAAGCTTGACTGAGAAATGCTTAATAACATCTTGACCTAAGTCTTTTTGGTTTTCATAATTAAAAATCTTTTTTTCTTTTTGACACCATTCAATAATAAGCCCTTTATAGCTCAGTATCTTTCCCTCCAAAGCATTAATGTCGACGTGGGGAGTAATGACTCTCTTATATATAAATTTCTCACAAGCGGCGTAGCCTTTGTCTAAAAAAACAGCCCCAATTAGTGCTTCTAATAAATTACCATGAATGTTATCTCCAAATTTATGAATTGGAATTTTTGTACGCATTAACGATGAAAGCTCTAGTTCTTTCCCAATATCGTTAAGATGTTCTCTACTGACAATCTTAGAGCGCATTTTTGTTAAATACCCTTCATCAGCATTAAGAACTTTTTCAAATAGATAATGGGCAATGACTGCGCTTAAAAGCGCATCTCCGATAAACTCTAATCTCTCGTAACTAATGGGGTTTCCCGACGAATCTTTCTGATTTATTGAGCCATGTGTGAAGGCTTTTCTGTAATACAATAACGTTTTGGGAGTGTAGCCTAGAATTTTACGAATTGAAACCGAAAACGCTTCGTTGTTTTTAGCGGTTGGTTTAAAAATATTTCGGATAGAAATCAAAAGGTCGTTAGTCTAATTTCTTAAACACAACACAGGCATTATGACCACCAAAACCAAAGGTATTACTCATCGCCACTTTAACGTCTCGTTTTTGGGCTTTATTTAAAGTAAGGTTCAATTCTGGGTCAATATTCTCATCTGGAGTTACATGGTTTATTGTTGGAGGAACAATGCCGTGCTCTATCGATAAAATAGCAGCAATCGCTTCAATCGCTCCAGCGGCACCAAGTAAGTGACCAGTCATGGATTTTGTAGAATTAATATTGATGTTTTTGGCATGTGCTCCGAAAACTTCTGATATGGCTTTAAGTTCTGCCACATCTCCAAGTGGTGTTGACGTTCCATGTGTATTAATAGCATCGACGTCCTCGGGTCTAATTCTGGCATTTTCTAAACAGTTTTTCATTACCGCAATAACTCCAATTCCATCAGGATGTGGAGCGGTCATATGGTAGGCATCAGATGATAGTCCACCACCAATAAGTTCTGCATAGATTTTAGCACCTCTTGCTTTGGCGTGATCGTAATCCTCTAAAACAAGAGCACCTGCGCCTTCGCCTAAAACAAAACCATCTCTTGTACCGTCAAAAGGTCTTGAGGCTGTTTCTGGGCTTTCATTTCGTGTAGAAAGAGCGTGCATGGCGTTGAACCCACCCATTCCGGATTGGTTAACGGTTGCTTCACTACCTCCAGTGACAATAACATCACAATGGCCTAAACGAATGAGATTTAAAGCATCAAAAATAGCGTTAGCAGATGATGCACAAGCGGATACGGTTGTATAATTTGGACCCATAAACCCATGTTTGATTGAAATATTACCAGGGGCAATATCTGCAATCATTTTAGGAATAAAAAAGGGGTTAAATCGAGGTGTTCCATTGCCATTGGCAAAGTTCATTACTTCGTTTTGGAAGGTTTCAATTCCTCCAATTCCAGCGCCCCAAATTACACCAACTCTAAGTTTGTTTATGGCATCTAAATCTAGTTTGGCATCTATGATAGCTTCATCAGAAGCTACCATAGCATATTGCGCAAACCGATCCATTTTACGAGCTTCTTTACGATCAAAGAAGTCCGTTGCATTGAAATTTTTTAATTCACAAGCAAATTTTGTTTTGAAATGTTCTGTATCAAAATATGTTATAGGGGCGCAACCACTTTTTCCACTTATTAGGGCCTCCCAATAGGTGTCTATGGTATTGCCTATAGGAGTTAGTGCTCCTAGGCCTGTTACTACAACTCGCTTTAGTTCCATAAAAAATTAAAAGGTATTATTTTGCAGCTTCAATGTATGAAACCGCTTGACCTACAGTAGCGATGTTTTCTGCTTGGTCGTCTGGGATTTGAATATCAAATTCTTTTTCAAATTCCATTATTAGCTCTACAGTATCTAGCGAATCTGCACCTAGGTCGTTAGTGAAGCTAGCTTCTGTTACTACTTCGTTTTCATCAACGCCCAATTTGTCTACAATAATCGCTTTTACTCTTGATGCAATGTCTGACATAATCTTTAATTTTAAGTTTTAATTAGGATGCAAAAGTAAAAAACTTTATATTAAAAAACATAATTACTTTAAAAATGTGTGCATATTTGTGTGGAAATCGACGAAGTGTTGCTGTTTTACTTCTCAATGTGAATTATTATTCCTTTTTTTGTTGAACAATCTCAACCCAAAAACTTTTTAATGAAACGAATTGCAATATTTGCCTCAGGTTCTGGATCGAATGCTGAAAACATCATCAACTATTTTCAGGATAATAAGAAAGCTGAAGTCGTTTTGGTGCTATCAAACAACCCCAAAGCGCAAGTCTTGGACCGTGCCACTAGGTTGGGCGTCCCTAATATGGGGTTTAATAAACAACAATTAAACGATTCTAAATGGGCGGTTGAGAATTTAAAAACTTTGGATTTAATTGTGCTTGCTGGGTTTTTGTGGAAATTTCCGGATCACCTATTAAAAGTGTTTCCAAATAAAGTCATAAATATACATCCAGCCTTGTTACCAAAATATGGCGGAAAAGGCATGTATGGCATGCACGTGCATTCGGCTGTGGTCGAAAATAAAGAGGAAGAGTCAGGCATTACAATACATTACGTCAATGAACACTATGATGAAGGGGCTATTATTTTTCAAGCAAAATGTAAGGTTAACACAACAGACACCCCTAGCGATGTCGCGGCTAAAATTCATGACTTAGAAATGAAACACTTCCCAGAAGTTATACAACAGACACTTTCGGAAGATGGCTAAATCCAAAAAAAAATATTATACCGTTTGGAAAGGACACCACACAGGAGTCTTTGAGACTTGGAATGATTGTAAGGCACAAATCGCCAATTTTGAAGGTGCCCAGTACAAATCATTTCCAAGCTTTGCTTCTGCAAAAACGGCTTTTAAAGGAAATTACAAAGACTATATTGGGACCGCTAAAAAGTTTACGGCAAGTTTATCTGAAGCACAATTAAAACGTATCGGGCAGCCAAATTACAACTCAATTGCAGTAGACGCTGCTTCTAGCGGGAACCCAGGTGTAATGGAATATAGGGGCGTTGATACCCAGTCCAAAAAACAATTGTTTCACAAAGGGCCATATCAGCAAGGCACAAATAATGTAGGGGAGTTTTTGGCCCTGGTGCATGGCTTGGCATTTTTAAAACAAAACAATAGCAACAGAATTCTCTATACAGACTCCAAAACAGCGATGAGCTGGGTTAAAAAACGCCAATGTAACACCAAGTTAGAGCGCACTGCAGCAAATACAGACTTGTTTGCTCTTGTAGATCGTGCCGTACTGTGGTTAAAAAACAACACCTATACAACAGTAATTGTAAAATGGGAAACCAAGGCTTGGGGTGAAATCCCAGCCGATTTTGGTCGTAAATAAATAAGTTATTAGAGCGAGGTTTATTGTTTTATAAGGACTAAAAAATACGTAACTTTGCTCTTTAATTTTTAAAATATCCTATGAGTAAATTGGTAATTGTTGGTACCGTTGCATTTGATGCTGTTGAAACCCCTTTTGGAAAGACTGACAAAATTCTTGGTGGATCGGCCTCCTATATAGGTCTTTCTGCTTCACATTTTGATGTTGATAGCGCTATCGTTTCTGTTGTTGGCGGCGATTTCCCTCAAGACTATTTAGATTTATTTTCGAAACGATCCATTGATATTTCAAGCATTGAAATGATTAAGGAGGGTAAAACATTTTTTTGGAGCGGACGCTACCATAATGACATGAATACTCGTGACACCTTAGCTACAGAGCTCAATGTGTTAGAGAATTTTCAACCTATTGTGCCTGAATCTTATAAAGAAGCTAAGGTTTTAGTGTTAGGAAACTTGCACCCAATCGTTCAGTCTAGCGTTTTAGACCAAATGAAAGACGCTTCGACTTTAGTGATTTTAGACACGATGAATTTTTGGATGGACAACACCCTTGACGATCTTTTGGACGTCATTAAGCGTGTCGATGTTATTACAATTAACGACGAAGAAGCGCGTCAGCTTACTGGAGAATACTCTTTGGTGGCTGCTGCAAAAAAAATCCATACAATGGGACCTGACTATGTTGTCATCAAAAAAGGAGAACACGGCGCATTACTGTTCAATGGTACTAATATATTTTCTGCACCTGCTCTACCACTAGAGTCCGTCTTTGACCCTACTGGGGCAGGCGATACTTTTGCTGGAGGATTCGCTGGGTTTTTAGCACAAACAGAAAACATAACGTTTGAAAACATGAAAAAAGCAGTTGTATATGGATCAACATTAGCTTCGTTTTGTGTAGAAAAATTTGGCACCGAACGCTTAGAATCTTTAAAACCTGATGAAGTGCGATCGCGCCTCATGGCTTTCAAAGCCTTAACGCAATTTGAAATAAAACTAACACCATAATTAAACGCGCCTTTTTTGGCGCGTTTCTTTTTAAAAATAAATATAAAAACACACCAAAATGAGCGATGCTATAAAACACGAATGTGGAATTGCACACATTAGACTTTTAAAACCATTAGAGTTTTATAAAAAGAAGTATGGGACTGCTTTTTATGGCATCAATAAGATGTATCTTATTATGGAAAAGCAGCACAATCGCGGTCAGGATGGCGCAGGTTTTGCCAGTATAAAGTTAGACATGCAACCCGGTGAACGTTATATTAGCCGTGTGCGGTCTGTAGCTCAACAACCTATTCAAGATATTTTTGCACAGATCAATAACCGGATCAATACCGTATTGGCTGATCATCCAGAAATTGCAGAGGATGTAGAAGCTCAAAAAAAATTAGCGCCTTACCTAGGGGAAGTGATGTTGGGGCATGTTCGTTATGGGACATTTGGACAAAACAGCGTTGAAAGCGTACATCCATTTCTTAGGCAAAATAATTGGATGCATCGAAATTTGATTTTGGCAGGAAACTTTAACATGACCAATGTCAAAAGCTTATTTAAAAATCTTGTTGAAATTGGACAACACCCTAAAGAGTATACGGATACCATAACTATTATGGAGAAAATTGGCCATTTTTTAGATGATGCAGTTTCAAAGCTTTACAAAAAACTAAAAAAAGAAGGCTACAATAAAATGGAGTGTTCCCCATTGATTGCAGAGCGGTTAAAACTGAAGAAGATATTAAAAAAAGCGGCAAAGAACTGGGATGGAGGGTATGCAATGGCCGGACTTTTAGGGCATGGGGACTCTTTTGTCTTGAGAGACCCATCAGGAATTCGACCGGCGTATTATTATAAGGATGATGAAGTTGTGGTTGTAGCGTCTGAACGTCCGGTAATTCAAACGGTTTTTAATGTCGATTATGACCAAGTACATGAATTACCCCCCGGAAGTGCGATCATCACAAAAAAATCTGGAGAGACCTCTATTGATCAAATTCTGGAGCCTTTGGACCGTTTAGCATGTTCATTTGAACGCATTTATTTTTCACGAGGAAGTGATGCCGAAATTTATCAAGAGCGGAAATTACTTGGAAAACTAATCGTCCCAGAAGTCTTGAAGCAAGTCGATTATGACATTAAAAACACTGTCTTTTCATATATTCCTAATACTGCTGAAACGTCCTTTTTTGGAATGATCGAAAATGTTGAGGAATATTTAAATAAAAAGAAAACAGAACAAATATTGAAGGGGACGCGCTCTCTTTCTGCCGAAAAAGTCACTCAAATTCTTTCGGAACATACGCGGATCGAAAAAATTGCGATTAAGGATGTCAAACTTAGAACATTTATTACAGAAGATAGCAGTCGTGATGATTTGGTTGCTCACGTATATGACGTAACTTATGGGGTTATAAAGCCAGAAGACAACCTTGTAATTATTGATGATAGTATTGTTAGAGGTACAACATTAAAGAAAAGTATTTTGAAAATGATGGACCGATTAGCGCCTAAACGTATTGTAGTGGTGTCATCAGCGCCACAAATCCGCTATCCGGACTGTTATGGTATTGATATGGCAAACCTTGAAGGGCTGGTTGCGTTTAGAGCGGCTTTAGCACTACTAAAAGACACCAACAAATACGCTATTATCGAAGATATTTATGCGCGTTGTAAAGCTCAAGAACATTTAAATGACGGGGAGGTACAAAATTTTGTAAAAGAGATTTATGCGCCTTTTACCCCAGAGCAAGTGTCGGATAAAATAGCAGAACTTTTAAGCGAAGACGGTATTAATGCTGAGGTTAAAATTATATTCCAATCTATAGAAAACCTGCATCTAGCATGTCCGAAAAATTTAGGAGATTGGTATTTTACAGGAAATTACCCAACGCCAGGCGGTAATCGTGTGGTGAACAGGGCGTTTATAAACTTTTACGAAGAAAATAACGAAAGAGCATATTGATTAAAACTACACTTTATCTAAAAAAAGTGCAGTTCGTCTAAAATAAAGTTCTACTATGTATTAAACTTATATATTTGAATCACCATAACATAAGTAGGTTAAGTTCATGGTAGATTTGGGGCAAAAAAGGTGAACGCAAGTTCACCTTTTTTATTTTCCATTGTTTCTAAAGCTTATTTTGAAGCCAGAAAACGTTTTTCAACTTCCGTCCAATTAATAACATTAAAGAATGCTTCAATATAGTCCGGACGACGGTTTTGATAATTTAAGTAATAGGCATGTTCCCAAACATCTAATCCTAAAATTGGAGTTCCACCACAAGATACACCTGGCATTAGCGGGTTGTCTTGGTTTGGGGTAGCGCATACTTCAACTTTTCCACCTTCATGTACGCATAGCCAAGCCCAACCAGACCCAAATTGTGTCGCAGCAGCTTTACTAAAAGCAGTTTTAAAATCTTCAAACGTACCATAGGCAGCAAGAATGGCCTCTTTAAGTTCTCCAGAAAGTGCTTGTTTCCCTTCAGGGTTCATAATGTTCCAAAATAGAGAGTGGTTATAAAAACCACCACCATTATTTCGTACGGCCTTATTAGACATGTCTAAGTTTCCAAGAATGGTTTCAATTGCGCTGTTTTCTAAATCGGTTCCGGCAATTGCTGCATTTAGATTGTTGGTATAGCCATTGTGATGTTTAGAATGGTGTATTTCCATTGTTTTCGCGTCAATATGAGGCTCGAGTGCGTCATAAGCATAATTTAATTTTGGTAATTCAAAAGCCATAAGAATATGTTTTAAGTGTTTATTTATTTCGTTCAAATTTACGATAATCAAATAAAATTTACGCGCTTATCTAATTAAGATTGTTTATTTTAGTATAAATTTTATTTAGTGAGCGCTTCAACATTCAACATCTATAATGCTTCGGCAGGTAGTGGCAAAACATTTACGTTGGTTAAAGACTATTTAAAAATAGTACTGACTTCTAAGGAGTTTTTGCCCCATCGTCATGTTTTAGCTATCACGTTTACTAATAAGGCTGTCGACGAAATGAAAACGCGCATTGTAGAGGCGCTTATGGCTTTTGCATCACCATCGATTTTAAGTGCCTCGGACCCTTTATTTGACCAAGTAGTAGATGAGTTGGCAAGTTCGCCTAAAGAGATTCATATTAAATCCAGAAAAGTATTAAATAAAATCCTACATAATTACGCTGCTTTTGACATTTTGACCATTGATAAATTCACTCAAAAGTTGATTCGAACTTTTGCGTTTGACCTTAAGCTGCCAATGAATTTTGAAGTCGAGTTAGACACTGATCTTTTACTTCAAAAAGCAGTCAATAGCGTATTATCAAAAGCAGGAAAAAATTCAGCACTCACAAAAGTCTTAGTTGAATTTGCAATTGAAAAAGCGGATGATGACAAGAGCTGGAATATTGCTTTAGATCTCGTTAAAACAGCCAAGCTATTAACGAATGAAACTGATGCCCCTTTTTTACTGGAGCTTTCACAGCGTTCATTGCAAGATTTTGTTGTGCTTAAAACAGCTCTGCAAAAAGAAATTAAACAAACAAGGGCGCAAATTATAGTGCTTTCTAATCAGGTTTTAGAGTTGATTACAGCAAACGGAATTGAGTTTTCAGATTTTATACGCAGCTCCTTGCCTAACTATTTTAAAGCCTTGTCCTCCGGAAAATTTGACATTAAGTATGATGCAATATGGCAGCAAACGATTGAAACAACTTCTTTGTACCCCAAAACAACAGCAGCTCATATCGCTGAGACTATTGAGGTGCTTCGACCGCAACTTGTAGATGCATTCCACAAAACAAAACAAGGCGCATACCGCTTACGGTACTTAAAAAATATACTAAAAAACACAACACCACTTTCAGTTTTAAATCTAATTAATCAGGAACTAAAAACAATCAAAGAGGATGAAAATTTGTTGATGATTTCGGAATTTAATACAATTATAAGCCAACAAATAAAAGAACAACCCGCACCATTTATTTATGAACGTATAGGCGAACAATTCAATCATTTTTTTATTGATGAATTTCAAGACACTTCAGAGTTGCAATGGAAAAACTTGGTGCCGTTACTAACCAATGCTTTGGCCGAAGAAAATGGAAGTGTGATGTTGGTAGGCGATGCTAAACAAGCAATTTATCGCTGGAGAGGAGGAAAGGCGGAACAGTTTATAAACCTACATGCGAATACAACAGATTTTCCTTTTGACGCCTCGCCTTTACACCTTCCAACCAATTATAGAAGCTGTAGGAAAGTGGTGGCGTTTAACAATAGTTTTTTTAATCATCTTTCGACAGTTGTTTTTTCTAATGAAACCTATAAATCGCTCTACCAGTTTACGCCTCAGTTGGAGTTTAATCCTAAAACGGGATATGTAAATATTTCCTTGTTAGAATTTGAAAAAGGTGCAGACAAATCACTTTTATATGCAGAAAAAGTTCTAAGTATCATAACCGCTTATTTAGCTTCAGATGAAGATGCAGCATGGAAAGACATTTGTGTTTTGGTTCGTAAACGAAAAGAAGGCGTAGCTGTAGCAAATCTGTTAAGTCAGCATAAAATCGATATTGTATCAAGTGAGACGCTTTTAGTGGCGCAGTCCGCAGAAGTTAACTATATTATAAGTCTTTTAGAATACATTCATGAACCTTCAAATAGTGAAGCCAAACTTGAAGTTATCAATTATATCGCAGCGCATAAGGCTGTAGGAGACCCACACCTGTTTCGCCTAAAATACATCGCATTAGAGCGCTCAGACTTTTTTAAAACACTACAATCTTTAGGTGTTATTTTCTCCCCTTCAACAGCTCTACAGCTTTCTATTTATGAAGCTGTAGAGTATATCATTAGTAGTTTTCAATTGGTAAAAACATCGGACGCTTACCTTCAGTTTTTTTTAGATTTTGTATTAGAATTTACGCTAAAACCCATGGCTAGTGTTCGTCAATTTATAGACTATTTTAATCTAAAAAAAGATAGTTTGAGCGTAGTAACTCCAAAAGGAATTAATGCCGTACAAATTATGACAATTCATAAATCGAAAGGGCTAGAATTTCCAGTCGTTATTTTCCCTTATGCAGAACTAAATATTTATAAAGAATTAGAACCCAAAGAATGGTTACCAATAGAGGATGCCTTCGCGCCTTTTTCGCAGTTTTTATTAAACTATAACAAAGACTTTGAGTCTTTTGGGCCTGAGGGTGCTTCTGTTTTTAAAGCGCACCAATCCAAATTAGAATTGGACAATATTAATCTATTTTATGTTGCATTAACTAGGGCCGTTGAACAGCTGTATATAGTAGGGAATGCATCGGTTTCTAGCAAGGGCGTAGAAAATCTTAAAACATATTCAGGGCTTTTGATACACTACTTGAAGTCTTGTGGAAGGTGGGAGGACACAAAATTGGAGTATGAATTTGGAACTTTAGAAAAAATAGACAGATCAAAAGACACCAAACACCCAACAGTAGTTCAACGAAGCTTTATTTCTACGCCAAAGGACCATCTAAACGTGACCATGGCCACAAACGCAGGATATTTATGGGATACGAGTCAGAAAGAAGCACTAGAAAGAGGGAACTTGATTCATTTGTTAATGTCTAAAATCTATACCAAATTAGATGTCAAAACCACATTGAATACTTTTTATAAAGCTGGGACGATCTCATTGGCGCAAAGCCAAGAGCTCTCAAACACTATAGATGCCATTGTGAGTCACCCATTACTATCTCCGTATTATAGTTCTGATGTGGTAGTTTATAATGAAAGAGAAATTATGACCTCAAGCGGAAAAACTATTATTCCCGATAGATTAGTTGTTTTTAAAAACTTAACTGCTGTGGTGATCGATTACAAAACAGGGGAACATTATGACAAATATGAAGCGCAACTGGAAAAATATGCGACTATTATCGAAGAGATGGGGTATAACGTAGTCAAGAAAATTTTGGTGTATATTAATGATGGTTTACAGGTTATGGAGTGTTAATTTTGCCTAATCCATAATTATGAATGAAATTTTATCATTGTATCACTGATGAAAATTAATTCATTTTTTAAGGTAAAAATTTGTTTTATACAATTAACGTCTTACTTTTGTGGTTAATTTAATAAACTTAAAATTACTTAAAAATGAAAAATCTTAACAGATTAATTCTAACAGCCTCACTACTTTTAGCGATTGGTAATGTTAACGCACAAGACAAAAACAATCCTTGGCATCTTACAATTGGTGTAAATGCTGTAGATGTATTTCCAGTCGGAGAAGACGCTCCCCAAGGCGATTTATTCCAAGAACTTTACAATGTAGAAAACTGGAACATACTTCCTTCTGTATCTTTAATCTCTGTACAAAAATACATTGATGATAATTTCTCGGTTGGAGTTGCGGGATCTATAAACAGATTAGATAAATGGGGGCAAAATGCAGATGGCACATCAGTTTCTGTAGACAACTTAATGTATTACGGAATAGATGGTAACGTAAAATACAGCCTTTCAAGCCTATTAAACACTACTAAACTTGAGCCATTCTTAGCCGGTGGTGGTGGATATACTTGGATTGAAGAAGGTCCGTACAACACCTTTTCTTCAGACGAATCTTCTAATGATTTAGTGGGTTCAGGAACTTTAAACGGAACTGTCGGATTAGCCTACTGGTTTTCTGATAACATCGGAATCACAGCGCAGTCTACATACAAGCACTCGTTTAATGATTATCTAACGACACACTTCCAACATTCTGTTGGTGTTTCTTTCAAATTTGGAGGAACTGACACAGATGGCGATGGCATATACGACAAACATGACCTTTGTCCAGAAGTACCTGGGTTAGAAGAATTTGGCGGTTGTCCTGATACAGACGGCGATGGCATAGAAGATTCTAAAGACACATGTCCAGAATTAGCTGGTTTAGCAGAATATAATGGTTGTCCTGATACAGACGGCGACGGTGTATCTGACAACAATGATGCATGTCCAAACGAAGCTGGATTAAAAGCATTGGCAGGTTGTCCAGATGCAGATTCAGATGGTCTTGCAAATGCTCAGGACGAGTGTCCAAACGAGGCTGGTCCAGTTGCAAACAACGGATGTCCTTGGAAAGATGGCGATAGCGATGGTGTTTTAGACAAAGATGATAACTGTCCTACTGAAGCTGGAACAGTTGCTAATAACGGTTGTCCAGAAGTACTTATTCCAACGGAAGAATTACAGGCACAACTTACAGATTATGCAAGAACGATCAACTTTAGTCTTGGAAAGTCTGATTTCCAAAAATCAGCATACCCAACGTTACAAGCGATTTCTGGAATTCTTAATGAATACCCTAAAGCTAACTTTGTTGTTGAAGGACACACAGATAGTACAGGAACAAATGAAAATTTCAACCAGTTGTTATCTGAAAGAAGAGCTGAAAAAGTTGTTAAATATTTAATTGAGAACGGCGTTTCAGCGGATAGATTATCATCTGTTGGTTTTGGTGAATCTTATCCAATTGAATCTAATCAAACTGCTGCAGGTAGAGCTGCTAACAGAAGAGTAGAAGTTAAACTAGCCAAATAGTTTTAACGATTACATAATAAAAAGCTTAAAACGCTTCGCAATTGCGAAGCGTTTTTTTATTTTTATAACATGACAAGTTTTATTTATGAGGTTTTAAAAGACCTACAGACGCACTCAAAAGAGGTTTCCAAGCTAAGCCTTATTCTTCCGAATAAGCGTGCAGGACTATTTCTTAAAATGGAGTGGGCCAAACTAAATAAGACAACAGGGTTTTTGCCTGAGATTACTGCAGTGGAAACCTTTATCGAAGACTTGTCTCAGCTAAGACTTCTTAGTAATACCGAACTTGTTTTTGAGTTTTATGAAGTCTATTTAGCACTTACGCCCCAAACTGAAAGAGAATCATTTGACAGTTTTTCTAAGTGGGCTCCAATCGTGCTTCAAGATTTTAATGAAATCGACCGACACTTAGTTTCGCAACGGCAAATTTTCGAATACCTTTCAGCCATTCAAGATCTAAAGCACTGGTCTTTAGAACAAAACTCAACCCCACTAATTAAAGGGTATCTTTCTTTTTGGAAAAAAATTTACACGTATTATACAGCGTTTACAAACCATTTGCTTCAAAAAGGTGAAGGCTACCAAGGCTTAATTTACCGTCAGGCTGTCGCAAATTTAGAGGGATACATTGAAAATAATCCAGAAAAATCACACGTATTTTTAGGCTTTAATGCTCTGAATGCTTCTGAATCTGCCATTATTCAGAACCTATTAGAACAAGACAAAGCAGAAATATATTGGGACATCGATCAAATATTTTTAGAGACGCCACAACATGATGCGGGTTATTTTATAAGGCAACACCAAAAAAAATGGAACTATTTCAAAACGCAGCCTTTGAAGTGGGTTTCAAATACTTATACTACTTCCAAAAATATTTCTGTAGTAGGAACTCCAAAAAATATAGGCCAGGTTAAGTATGTAGGCACTCTTTTGCAACAGTTATATGCCAAGAATAAACTCCAAAATACCGCTTTAGTTTTAGGGAATGAAGCGCTTTTAATTCCTATTTTGAATTCTATTCCAAGAGAAATAGAGGATATAAACATTACTATGGGATTGCCCTTAAAACAAATTCCCTTTGCTTCGTTTATTGAGCAATGGTTTCAGCTTCAAAAAGACACTACAAGCTTCTATTACTATCAGGATGTGATTGCGGTATTGTCACATCAATTTGTTCGACCGTTATTTCAAACTCAAGATCAAGATGCTGCTCAATTAATCATCACTACAATTCATCACCAGAACCTGACACACCTTTCTAAAGCTCAAATTAGCGCAATAGCGCCTGCACATAAAGATAATTTAGAGCTTTTGTTTGAGTCTTGGGGCGACCAACCAAATAAAGCGATTGAACGTGTTTTAAGCCTTATTATCAAACTCAAAGCGCAGTATTCGACGTCTCAACACAACAACTTATTAGCATTAGAATATTTATATCGATTCTCAGAAATATTCAACCACCTTCAGCGCTTAAACACCTCCTATGGTCATATCACAAGTGTGAAAGCTTTGCGAAGTTTTTATAAAGAATTACTAAGCTTAGAAACCTTGGACTTTAAAGGACAGCCTCTAAAAGGACTACAGATTATGGGGATGTTGGAGTCTCGTGTTTTAGATTTTGAAACGGTTATTATTGTTTCTCTTAATGAAGGGGTGTTACCTGCAGGGAAAACAATAAATTCTTTTATCCCTTTTGATGTTAAAATCGAAAACGGTCTTCCAACCTACAAGGAAAAAGATGCCGTGTACACTTATCATTTTTACCGCTTACTTCAGCGTGCAAAGCATGCACATATTATCTATAATACAGAACCAGACGTGTTAAGTGGTGGCGAACGCAGTCGTTTTATTACTCAGTTAGAGTTTGAAGGGCAGCACACTCTTGATCATAAAATAATTATTCCAGAAACACCACAAGTTACAGCACAGCTCTTAACTGTTAAAAAGACTCCAGAAATTATTTCAAAACTCAAAACAATTGCAGCTAAGGGGTTTTCACCTTCCTCATTGAGTCAATACATAAGAAACCCTATTGATTTTTATAATCAAAAGATTCTAGGGGTTAAATTAGAAAACAATTTAGAAGAAACGATAGCAGCAAACACTTTTGGGAGTGTGGTTCATAATACACTTGATGCATTTTACACACCTCTTATAGGTCAGGTGTTGACAACGGATATCATTACGAGTCTAAAATCTAAAATAGATGCTACAGTAACGCACTATTTTAAGGCGCTCTACAAAGAAGGGGATATTACTACTGGAATAAACCTTATTAGTTTTGAAATCGCGAAACGTTATATTTCAAATTTTTTAAATTACGAGTTGGCATGTATTGCTAATGGAGATCAAATTACAATAGAAGCCGTAGAATTAAAAATAGAAGCTGCCATAGATATTCCCGAACTTCAAACCCCTATTCAGCTGATAGGGACTATAGACCGAATAGACACTTGTAATGGTGTTCAAAGAATTATCGATTATAAAACATCACAGGTGTCTCAAACGGATTTAGAGGTTGTAAATTGGGAAAATCTTACTTCAGATTACAAAGCACACAGCAAAAGTTTTCAAATATTAACCTATGCCTATATGTTAAACCTTCAAACACGTTTTTCGAAACCAGTAGAAGCGGGGGTTATCTCATTTAAAAATCTCAAATCGGGACTGCTAAAGTTTGCAAAGAAAGATAAGCCAGGGTCCTACGCTAAAAAAACAACAGAAGTTACCTCAGAGACCTTAGAATCCTATGAGCATGAACTCAAGAGCCTAATTCTAGAGCTTTTCAATTCAGAGATCGACATTACAGAAAAGGAAGTTTAAAATGGTTATTGAAGAAAAAAAATAGAGTTATTAAAGGAGCGCAAGGCCGACCATTACTCTTGGATATGTTTTATAACACAGCAATTGAGCTCGCGCCGCTCATTATTTTCTGTCATGGCTATAAAGGGTTTAAAGATTGGGGAGCGTGGGATTTATTTTCAAAAGCATTAGCAGCAAATGGGAATGCAGTAATAAAATTTAATTTTTCACATAATGGCGGTACTGTTGAGCAGCCCATTGATTTTCCAGATCTTGAAGCCTTTGGGCAAAACAATTATACCAAAGAATTAGAGGATTTAGACTGTGTAATGAATTGGGCAGAAGCCACCTATGCCAATCACCCACACATAGATGTGTCGCAACTTACCTTAGTGGGGCATAGTAGAGGCGGAGGTATTGTAACCCTGAAAGCTGCAGAAGATAGTCGCGTTAAAACGCTAGTCACCTTAGCGAGTGTTGCGGACTTTAAATCGAGATTCCCAAAAGGGTCGGATCTTGAGGCTTGGAAATTGGAAGGCGTACGCTTTGTGATGAATGGCCGTACCAAACAACAAATGCCGCACTACTATCAGTTCTATGAAGACTTTATAGAAAACGAGTCAAGATTGACAATTCGAACTGCAGCAGAACAGCTAGCACTTCCGCACTTAATTATTCATGGAGATGCAGACACTAGTGTAGATTTAAAAGAGGGGTTAGCGCTTCACTCATGGCATCCAAAGAGTCAATTGCTTATTTTGGAAGGTGCGAATCATGTATTCGGAAGCTATCATCCTTGGGTTTCTAGTGAATTATCTTCTTATTTACAGCAGATTCAATCGAAAATCACCTGTTTTATTAACAATTTGGGGTAGTTTTAAAAAAAAAGTGCATATATCTTATATTTTTTTTGGAAAGAATAAACAAATTTTTGTAATTTGGACTAAACTAAATATATATTATGGGATATTCATTCAAAAATAGCAAAGGAAAGACGTATTTTTTACACACAAAAGATGTAATTCTTAAAGGTGGTAGAGAACAAACTATTTATTATTTCGCCAAAGATGAGCGTGATAATGCATGTGATCTTCCTGCTGGAAAAAAGATTGTTGAAAATGAAAAAACAGGATTACCTTTTGTAAAAAAGGCGTAATAACTTTTTCAAGCTTAAAAATCTAAAAACCCACTCTCAGAGTGGGTTTTTTTTTGTTTTGTATCATTTAAGTCTATCATAAAATAACATCACTCTAGGTCACCCAAAAAACATCAGAATTATCATTGTAGTGTAATCATATTTTTTCGGCTCAGATACTACCAAACTAATGCCACTGTGCACTTCCTTTTTTATAGAAAACGACATAGACATAAAGAAGTATAAGAACAATGCACAAATGTAAATACCCAAATTGGAGGGGGACATCAATCTTATCGGCTAGAATTAGACCGCCCACACATAAATTTGCAACTAAGATACTGAGGCCTATTTTTTTGCTTAACGCCATCGCTGCTGGATTTTCACGGCCATATTCTGTTCTTATAGGAAGGGCAATAATCACTTGAATTAAAAAAAATAGACTGATTTCCAAATGATCTAAATTGTTATTCTCAGCAGATACCACGGCTTCTCTAATTATTGGAGTCAAATTAAAAAAACAAATTCCAAAGAGAAACAAAGAACGTATTCGTTTTTTCACGCCGTATATTGCGATTAATATACAGGTAATACAGAGAATAGTTCCTAAAACATCAATTGTAATAAACATTAATAAGTTAAATTGTATTTCAATTCACAATAATATTTTGACATTTAACAGACTACTTGGCGTCTAATTTGCTTTTATTTTGAAAAGTTAAACTGTTAACGCACAAAAAGGTTTAAACTATACTGTTCTTATAGTATAATACGAGGAGCCCCAGATTTGGAATTGTATTCACTTAGAATTTTGTAAGTTTATATAAATAAACAACACTAAGGCTATATAAACCCTTTATAAAATCACAGCATGAAAAATTTCAAAAAAGTTATTTTCTTCACCTTATTTTTGACACTTTTCTTTGGCTGCTCTAAAGACAGCGCGGACACAGAAGCACCAGTAGAGCCAGAAGTTGTAGAAGCTTACGAGGCCTTAAATGTGGCTTATGGTTCGGATACAAATCAAGTTTTTGACATCTACCTTCCCAAAAACAGAACCACCTCTACCAAAACACTCATTTTAGTACACGGTGGCAGTTGGGTGTCTGGAGACAAGGCAGATATGAATGTAATTAAAGCATTTCTTGCAGCCCTTCATCCCGATGTTGGAATTATTAATATGAATTATAAATTAGCGGGTCTAGGCAATCCGCCATTTCCGATGCAAACCGATGATATCTCAGCGGTAGTAGAATACCTTTCCGAGAACAAATCTTCACTTATTATAAGTGATGATATTGGTTTTATTGGGGTAAGTGCAGGCGCTCATTTGGCATTGTTATGGAGCTACGCTTATGATGTTGACAATCCAAGTTGACATGGTGTGTAGCATCGTAGGTCCTGTTAATTTTACAGACCCAGCTTATTATGAGAGCACCAATCCTGAATATCAAGCTATATACCAGTTATTTGGGAATCCCGCTGTAGAATTTTTAGAGTCTGTAAGTCCATTTCACAGAGCAACGGCAAGTTCGCCGCCAACTCAACTGTTTTATGGCGGCATGGACCCCTTAGTTCCTAGTTCGCAAGGAAATGATATGGCCGCACGACTTTCCGAACTCGGCGTGACTCATCAGTTTCAATTTTACCCTGAAGAAGGTCACGGCTGGGAAGGTCCAAATCAGGTGGATACGATTACAAAAATTTCAACCTATATAGAGACCTATATCGAAGTTGAATGATTTTCTTTAGGAACCTCGATCTGCCCATTTAACATCGTATTAGTAAGGCTTTTAAAATTTGTGCCCGTCCCTTCAAAATGAACGAGAGCCAACGGAAGTTCTTCAGCTGAGCTTACTAAAGTAATGGCATAGCTATTCAATATAGCAGGCGTTTGGGCTTGTAAACCAGTTTTAATAAATATAAATATAGCTACAATTTAAAGCTTGAAAAATCAGTTATGTATAAATAACCCTCCAATTTATATGTTTAATATTTTATTCATATATTTAAACAGAATAGTAAACTAATTAATTATGGAAAACATTTCAATTTTAGCACAACTTGTCGTTTCGATCTCTGTGATTATTGTGTGGGTATTTAGATATGAAAATATCGTTGCAGAATTTAAATACTATGGATTATCAACTTTAGTAAGAAACTGTGTTGGTGCTTCTAAAATAGTATTAGCAACACTTTTGATTTTAGGGATTTGGTATCCAGAATTTCTAATACCGTCCTCACTTTTAATGGCGAGCTTAATGCTAGGTGCTCAATATTTTCACATGAAAGTAAAAAATCCATTAATTAAATTTATTCCTTCTTTAGTATTGTTGTTCTTGTGTGTATTTATAGCAGCCTTTAATTATGGTTTAATATAGAGGATGGATTTAAACCTTATTGTCCTTTTATTTTCGGCTTTTTCTTTTATTTTTTATGGGATTTCTTCTTTTTTTTCAAGACGAATGTTGTCCGAGTATGCGCGTTGGGGTTATAAAGATCAACGGATTTTGTTAGGCTGTTTGCAACTGTTAGGTGGTTTTGGGTTACTTATAGGCCTCATGAACGCAGTGTTGTTGTCTGTGGCCTCATTTTTATTAACTTTTATGATGATTACGGCGGTTTTTGTAAGAATCAAAATTAAAGATAACATCATTCAGATGTTTCCAGCAATTCTGTATACCGTAGTTAATTTTGTAATTCTGTACAATTCGTTGAGATAAGTTCAAGCAAAAAGACCACTTGACTTTTCAAAAATTAGAGAGAATTACTCTTAAAAGTTATTATTTTTTGTCGTCTTTTATGGGAAATCTGCCTTGATTTCCAATCCCGTCCATATCAATCTCATCGTATGCGTTCTGATGTTGATTTCGCTGTATTCTGTGTTGCCTCGAAACGATTGTCAACAAAAAATAGACATACACTATAAATATAATAAACCCGAAAATAAATATAAGTAAATTCATCTTTTTCTTCTTCTTTGTCTTATGGCAATAGAAAGTGATAAAATCGATGGTACCCAAATACCTACAAAAATGCCTTCAAGTTTATTTCCTGTAAACCAAAGTGTGATAGACATCAAAAAAGAAATGAATGCAAGTAAAATAGGATAGTAGGCTTCAATAAAATCTTTCATTGTTTTTTTCTTAAAACTAATTAAGATTATATGTAAAAATGTTACAAAACTCATAAATTTTTAACAGATATGTTAAAATTATAACTAAAATATTGAGGTTTTAATAGAGTTTAAATCAGGATTTACCATTGCTTTTTAAATGTTAAAGCGGATGAGTGTTCTATAAATGGATTTAAGAGATTTATAATTTATGACCTATATCGTTGAATTTTTTGTTTCCACAGATCTTTTCATTTTTTGTTTAATATTTAATAAAAATAGTGTTTTTATAATTTTACGATGTTATAACGTTAAGCAAAGCTCATAAAACGATGTTCTTAATTCTGCAAAGAGCCTACTATTCATAACAATAGTCATCTCCTTCATTGTAAGAATTAAATACCTCTTCGCTCACCACCAAGTTTACATCTGCATAGCCATTACGAGGATCATCAGCGTCTGAATTGGAAAGGTCAGAATCCCCTGCTAAATGCAAGGGTTTGTAATATATTAAATTGATAAATAATTAAAAAGCTCGAACTGCACGCACATTAGCCAGGGAGGTATACCTCCTTCTTTAATTTCAAGGTCATTAAATTTACTTAATTGAGATTTCACAAAACCTATTCAATTATTTAAAATAATTATTAAAAAAATGAATGTTTATATAGGGGTAATTTAAGTCTTTAATTATTTTAATATAATCACTTTTTATTTGTATTTTATTCTTTGTATGACTTTCGTCAGCATGAAGATATATAAGATATAAAGTTCTTATAAAATCCATATATCCATCAGTACAATCATTAGGGCTAAATAACTTTTTAAATCTATTTTCATTCAATTTATCTCCCTCCATCCTATAGAAAAATAAACACATTAAAAAAAAAATATTTAAATGGAATTTCTGATATAAAAATAAGGTCTTAGGTTCTACTACAATTTTAGATATCAGGGTAGACATTAAAAACCTATTCTTAGTTAAAATAGCCGCTAAGAACAACTCGAAACTATAATCAATTAAAGTATTTTTTTTTGAATGAATTTTAAAATAATTATTGATAACTAATTCATTATTAAAATTTTTATCCTTCAAAAAGAATAAAGCAAAAAGTCTACTGCACAAAATTGGATGTAAATTCTTTGAGTAAATCAATTCTAACTTTACTGTTTTTATATTTTTTTTATTTAAAAAATTCTTAAATTCTAACAATGCATTTGCAAATAATTTTATTTCTGTATTTTTATGGGTACTCTTCACAACTTTCGCAGCATTTCCATAATACCTGTTGAGATTAGTATAATCTACAAAAGTTGAAAACACAATTTTAATAAAGTTAATATTAGACAGGAGAGCATTGTCAGTTTTGTTGAATGTGCTTAATAAAAGCCCAATAGAGTTTCCTATGTACAAGATTTCTGAATATGAGAAATTATCGTGTTTAAGGGCTTCTAATTGAAATATTTTATTAATCAGTTTATAATTTTTATGATGGAGTAATTCACGTATTAAAATAATTATAAAATTATTGAAGTTTTCACTACTTTTTTTGGTATCATTAATTAATTCAATAATCTCCAATTGATCCATTTTAGAAATAATTCTAAAGACTTGGAAATTTAAATTATTACTGTTCTCAAAATTATAGGTTTGTATGAAATGAAAATAGTTATTGTAACCTATGAATTTAGCTAGAGTGTTTAATGTTTTAGTATTTGGTTTTGTAGACGCATTTAAACCATAGACTCTTTTTATAGTGCTGTAACTTATTTCAACATCCAAAGATTCTAAAATAGCATCTGATATTAATTGACAGTCTCCTCTAGTTTTTACAGTTCTACCTATTTTAGTTTCTACTAACTTTTTTAAAATGTTTAGCATTTTATATTATGAATCAATTATGAATCAAATATAATATTCATATACTATATTTTTAAAAAATAAATTAAATATTTTAGAATGGCAAAAGATTATACAAAATACAAGTTTGAAGACTGGAAAAAAGGTATTGCAAAATCAAGGATGGTTCAAAAAGTTGTGGAGCACTATGCAAGTACAATGGATATGAATTATGAGGAATTAAAAGAGCAATGGTGGGATGATATTCAAGGAGGTAAAGGCATTATAAGAAAGGTTTCAGAAATTGATTCAAAAAATGAACGAAATTATTACATAAACGCTCCGATCACATTAAAAGATGGGACCAAAATAGCCGTTTGTAACCAATGGGGAAAAGAAAATTTTTCAAATTTTATTTTACATGCAGGGTTGTTGAATTATAAAATTATTGCAGATGTTGCAGATGAAAATGAAGTAAGTGACGAGGAACTGACCCAAGAAAAAGTTTCGACAGTTGAAGAAAAGTTAGCAATTCAAGAAACAGTAGAGGGTTCAATAAATTGGAAGTTGCCACATGCCCTCGCATTTGTTATAAGACATACCATGTTAGCAGATGGAGAGGTAATTGAAGGTGAAATGAATTGGATGCATGTTGCTTTTGATGAGTATGACGAACAAGGAATTGCAGTTCGTGATGTATGGGATGACGTAGATAGCCAATCTCAAATTTTCTGGAAAATGGGAAAACATAACGCCCTTTTGGTGAACTCTATTAATTTTTTAGCGGATCATCTTGACAACTCTCAAAAATCAAGACTTATTGAAATTCTAATACAAATCTGTGCTCAAGATAATTTAATCGCTAAGAATGAGTATGTAACGCTATTGTTGGTTGCTAATAATATTTATGACGGTGCAGCTTATCCTATAAGACAGGTATTAGATAATGCAGGTTTAACAATAGAAGAATAAATGAAGAAATTAGAAATAGAAGTATTAGGTTCCATGTATCAAGATTGGGATAATGAAGAATTTAGTTGGGATGTAGATAATATCATTAAAGTTAAGGTAGATAACGAACTAGCTATCAATAAACGCTTTGGAGAGTTTACAGTTGACGAAGACGAAACCGATTTGGATAATGGAATCTATAAACCAGCTATTTTGCCAAGCTATTATTTAATAGATTATGTCGGTTCTTGTTCTGTTAAAACAGAGTCTGGAGATACTATAACCATACCTTATGCTTATTGCAATTTAAAAAGCGAAGGTAACGTAACTATCAAGTACGGTAAATGGCACCTTAAGGGCAGAATTAGAAGTTGAAAATGAATTTAAATTGAGTGATTTGGTTATTGTTCGTTTAGATAATTTGATTAATGCTATTGAATCTGGTGAACCTGGATTTGCCTCGCTTATATTATTGCCAGGTAAAGGAGCAATTAAGTTTAATGAAGTTGCTTCCAACGTAAAAGACACTTATGAATGTACAATTGAATAAATTTTAAAACAAAAAAATAGACAAAATATTATGGCAAGAGATTATACAAAATATACCGTAGAAGGTTTAGGAGAAAACCTTAACAAAAGGCAATTAGTTTTTGCAATCGTAAAAGATTGGGCAGCTAAGAATAAACCTTCCTTAGAAGCATTACAAACCGCTTTTCCTGATAGTATTCAGGGAAGCAAAGGCGTTATTGCTAAAAAAGATGCAGGCGTAAAAGAAAGGGACTTCTATATGGATGCGCCTTTCACTTTATCGGATGGAACAGCAATAGTTGCTTGCAGACAATGGGGAAAAGATAATTTCCCTAATTTTCTTAAACATGCCGAAACTTTAGGATATACAATTATTTCCCAAACAAATACCACAACAGAAAAAGTAAAGGAATCGCCAGCGGCTAAACCTGAAACCTTAAAGGAAATAAACATCAATATCAGCGGTTCTATAACAAATTATATGTTTGGACTTTTAGGAGATGAAGCTTATGCTGAGTGCGAAAAAGCAATGTCTTTTGCCATAGATGATGATATTGAAACTATGGAGGAGTTTGTAAAAATGTATTATGAAACAACCTTGTACGGTGGCGATGGCATGGAGATATTTAAGGAAAGTATTGATATGGAAAAATTCAATTCAAATTGCCCTTTATTATCCAATTTTTTAGCCACAGTTGAGGAAGGTGATGCAGGTCATCTTCAATTTTATGAAGAGATTTTGGATATGAATTTAAGAGATGAGGTTAACTTTATAGAAGATGATGCTGCCATAACTATCACTGTAGATGGAGAAGAAATTGTACCACAACAAAAGTTAGTTGATTTTTTGGGTGAAATAGAATTATTTGTAGAGGAAGATGACGACCCTAAAGCTGTAGCGATGGTAAAAGCTTTTTGGGATAAAAATGGTGCTAAATTCAATATGGAAGATAGAGATGAACATACTATTAATAAAGCTGAAAACGGTGTGCTATTACTTCCTGAATGGATTGAGCCAACAGGTTTAGCCGCTTACAATACTCGCGAACGCAACATAACAGCTGAACATGATAATATAGTTGATTTTGATTTCTACTTTAAAGCAGCTGATTTTGATGTATCAAAATTAGCCTTTTTTGGTTTTGCTAATACTGATTTTCACCACTCATTCCCCGATTATGTTGGTAGTTATTTAGCATACGACAATAATATTATACGACCAGACCAGAATATACATAGAGATAAGGGCTTTATTTTACATTATGAAGACAACGCTAAATCTTACAATTATTTGATTGAAGGCTAATGAAATTACTTTTTATAGATTTAGATGGTGTTGTGGCAGACTTTGTGTCTGCCATGAACACGCATCCTAAAAAAGAGATTTCACCTTATGATGAGCACCCAGATACTATACCCCACATTTTTAGAGATTTAAAACCAATAAAAGGTGCTATAAAAGCCGTAAATATACTTTTAGATGCTACTAATTATAACGTTTATTTTTTATCTACAGCGCCATGGGACAATCCATCGGCTTGGACCGATAAACGCCTTTGGATTGAAGAACAATTTGGTGAAAAAATTAACAGAAAATTGATCTTAACGCATCGAAAAGATTTGGTTAAAGGCGATATATTAATTGATGATAGACCAAATAACGGAGCAAAAGACTTTGAAGGAGAACTGATTACATTTGGTTCTCATAAATATCCCAATTGGGATGCTGTATTACATTATTTAGTATGAAAGCACTATGTAAATCTCGATTTAAACAAGGCTTATATTATTCCCAGGTACACGGGGGTGATTAATTTCTCACAATTAGTCTAAAATATCTGAATAATTAAATGAAAAATGATGCTTTTGATCACAACTATAAACTTAATTAAACTAAAAAGGAATGAGTAACTATTTAAAGATTATGGATAATCTTGTCCAGAATCCGTTTACCTCTATACACGTTATTGACAAAGAAAAGTTTCATACAGGGATGCTTAAACTACTGTTAGAGTATTGTCAAGCTAACAATATCGAACATAAACTATTTAAAAATAACACTTTACATAAGCTAGAATGTGATTTAGAAACCAAGTCGGTTGACTTGTTAGTTACGCAAGTAAGTCATACAAAAGAAATCCATATAACTATAATTGAGGCTAAGTTTAAAACAGGTTTGCATGTGACTGATTATAAAAACAAAGTTGTGTCTCAAATTCAAAAATACGCATATACGCATCCAGAAGCAAGTGAGGGTATAGTAGTTTCATTGTTTAAAGAGAGTACAGATTTAAGTATAGAAAAACATGAATTTATTAAGCAGTTCAAAAACATCACATTTACAAATCAGGTGTTAGATTTGATAAATAAAGCACTTAAACATTCCAATAAAGATTCTATTCATGTTTATAATCTTCTTGTTATATGGGGAAATTATCTGAAAGATTTAAAGGGTATTGTTAATGAGTTTGAAAAGCAAAAACTAAATTTAATAGCTATTGAAAATTTAAAAGCCAATTTACAGAAACTTAGGTTAAAAGGAGTTTTTCAGCAATATCGAATGAACTTAGTTAAAGAAAAAGTAGATAAGCTTATTAATTCAGATAAAATATCTAAAGGTAAATTGGGGAATACCCATGGTAATGCTTTTTTGCATCATGAAATAACATTTGGAAAAAACGATTTTAACTTTGAAAAATATGGTATTCAATGGCAAAATGGAAAGCTTAAATTTTATATAGAATTAAAAAATAAAGGAAATAAAATTGAGCGAAGAGATTCAGCTCTTGAAGAAATTGGAACTTTCCTGCATAATAATTTTTTTAAGGAAAACGAACTACCAAAAAATGTAAAAAGAAACGGAAAATTTAAGTCTTTTAATATTGCTAAAGTTGAAGAATTTTCAGATTTAAATATATTGCCAAATCAAATGGCTGATAGTTTAAATTATTTAGTGAATAATGCAGAAAGAATTTTAGAATTTACTGCACAAAATTAAAATTATCTTTTCAATAAATGAAAGCACTATCAAAATCACGATTTAAACAAGGCTTAGAGTGCCCAAACAAACTTTATTTTTCAAACAATAAAGAAGTGTATCATAATGTGAAAAATGAAGACCCGTTTTTGCAAGCCCTTGCAAGCGGTGGTTTTCAAGTTGAGGAATACGCACGATTACAATACCCTGGTGGTGTCTTAATTGAAGATCCACAAGACCGAAAAATCTATGATTACCAAGATTTGGCAGACCAAACATCTGAGCTTCTAAAGCATGAAAATGTGGTAATCTATGAAGCCGCTTTTTATATCGATGATTTATTCATAAGAACAGATGTTCTTGTCAAAAAAGGGATTCATATTCAGCTCATAGAAGTTAAGGCAAAATCTCTTGACCCAAGAGAAAACTACAATTTTGTGGGAAAGTCAAAAAAAATAGTGAGCAGCTGGAAGCCCTATCTTTTTGATTTGGCTTTTCAAACCTATGTTACAAAACTTTGTTTACCTACCTATACAATTACTCCATATTTATGCTTGGTTGATAAAACAAAATCTGCAACTGTAGATGGATTAAATCAGTTTTTTAGAGTCAAAAAAGACCCTAATAACCGAACCGGTGTAAAGGTTAAAATTGATGATATAAGCCAGCTGGGTGAAAATATATTACATCAAGAAAACTTATCTGAAGTGGTTTCAAAAATACATAATGGAGATTATACGTATTATGATAATTTAAACTTTCATGAAGCTGTAAAGTTATTATCAGAGATTCGCATGCAAAATTATTATCCAAACTGGCCTGCTCAATTTTCGGCTTGTAAAAAATGTGAATTTAAAAAAGACGATAGTGAGAAAGGTAAGATAAAACAATCTGGATTTGAGCATTGTTTTAAAACACAATACCAATGGACAGACCAGGATTTTAAAAACCCCACTATTTTTAATATTTGGGATTTAAAAGATCCAAAATTAATGGAGCAAGGCAAGTTGTTTAAATCACAGCTCACACCAGAAGATATTAAATACAAAGAGGCGGCCGGAAAACTTAGCCGTACAGAGCGTCAATGGTTACAAATTGAAAAAGAACGTAATGATGATTTTACCGAGTTTGTTGATATAGAAGGTTTAAAAGCCGAAATGGACACTTGGGTATATCCACTTCATTTTATTGATTTTGAAACCTCTACAGTGCCACTACCGTTCCATACGGGTCGTAAACCCTATGAGCAAATAGCCTTTCAGTTTTCACATCATATTTATCATGAAGATGGCCGTATAGAACATGCAAACGAATATATAAACGCTACTGCTGGCGAGTTTCCAAATTTTGAATTTGTTGAATCTTTGCAACAAGCCTTATCAAAGGATGAAGGAACTATTTTTAAATTTGCGACCCACGAAAATACGATACTCAATGCCATTAGAGCGCAACTCAAAGCCAGTGATGCCTCTAACAAAGAATCACTTATTTCATTTATTGAAACTATTAGCCATCCCACAAACGACAATCCAGACCCTTGGATAGTGCCAACAAGAAAACAAAACCAGGGTACACGAGATATGGTAGACCTTTGTAAGGTAATTATTAAGTACTATTACAACCCTAATACTTTTGGTTCAAATTCCATTAAAAAAGTGCTGCCTGCCGTGTTAAAGTCTAGCCAGTTTGTTCAAAAAAAATACAGTAAACCTATTGGAGCCATTGCGGTGAGCAGTAAAAACCTTCCAGATGATCATATTTGGCTAACAAAGCGGGAGAACGAAATTATTAGTCCCTACAAAACCTTACCTCCAGTATATGACAATATAAGTCAAGAAGAGATTGAAGCTAGATTGTCTAACATTGAAAATGTTGATGATGGAGGAGCTGCACTAACAGCCTATGGAAAGACACAGTATACCGATATGACTGAAAAGGAAAGACAAGACATATCAGATGCATTAAAACGTTATTGTGAGTTAGATACCTTGGCGATGGTGATGATCTATGAACATTTAAAATCAATAGTGAAATGAATTTAGAAATTGAACTTCCTGTATTCATAACACCATTAATGAAAAAATGGCTATTGCAATATAAATTTGACACAATAAAAGAGATTACAACTTTAGGATTGTTTCATTGGGATTTCAGACCAAATAGGCGGAAACCTGAAAAACCAAGAAGAATCCCCAGATTAGGAGAAACGTGTAAACTTATAGAGTCAAATTTTAAAAGAAGCATCTATTTCTTGAAAATTGATACTACAACCTTGCATGTATTTGAGAGTTCTGGGCCAAGCTTAGCTGGATTAAAAATTGCGAAAGAATATATTTTTGAAGGCGAAAAATTTACTGTAAAAAGTGTTTTACTTAAGTATATAAGTTGACAACAAATAATTATTTACAATAATAATTTTGGAGACTTATAGATATCGATGTTGTTAGAGAAAGAACAAGCAACCTTCAACTTTAGTGTGTCTTTAGGAAAAAGAAATGGATATAATTCAGTGCGGCTGGTCCAACTATCGAATGTCTGAGAAGTCTCTTATTGATTATATGGAGAGACGTATTAGAGGTGAGAAAGTGAAGTTTCCCGATGACTACTTCCCTTTCGGAATCTGATTTTTCATCTCAGATAGAATTCTCTTATCTCTTTCTACCCTAAGATTACCCATTAGTGACTTAACTTGACCCTCTGCAAGGATTACAACCTTTTTCTTTGATTTCATTTGACTTATTTACTAATAAATAGTCCGTCAAAAGAGGAAATTGTGCTGCAACTTTGAATAATAGGGGGAGCAACATATAATGATAAAACGGTTATACTTTTATAGTGTAGCCGTTTTTTAATTAAAAGACCCCAGTCAAACACCCTCAGTTATTAAGTGGAGATCTCCCAGTGATTATTAGAACATTTTAAAATAGTTTGAAAAAGGTTAAAGTTTCTTTGTCGTCAGTTTCATTATATTTGAATTAAAATGATAAAAGAGAACAAAAGTTCCTTTTATCCGGAAACATAGACCTATAAACAGGAGATTTATTCCACATATAAGGGGAGTTGGCGGTAATTTTATTATACCTTAGATTATTACAATAGTCTAAGAAGTAATTTTTAAAAAGGAATTTATGATGAGTAATATTTTTACAAGTTTACTAATGGTGGTGTTTTTGATTTCATGTGACAAAGATGATCAAACTGGAAACCAAGAACCAAATAATCCATTAACTGAAAGCTTAGTGGAATTAGGAATCAAATATGGTTCAGAAGACAGGCAGTTTTTGGATTTGTATAAAGCTGAATCTGATTGTCCAACACCGATTTATTTTGATGCACACGGAAATAATGGAGATACCGAAATTCCGGATTCACTCGTAGAGGATTTACATGCTCATGGTATTACAATCATTGCTTGGGAATCGGTAACTGTTGTAAGTACAACTGAAGAAACCTTAACAGGTTGGAGCGATGCAGAACTTATGTTTCAATGGGTCATTGACAATGCAGACACTTATAACTTGGATACATCCAACATGATTATAGGTGGTTCATCTCGAGGTAGTATCATCAGTTGGATATATGGTCACAGACCTAATACTAATATTAAAGGACTTTATATGTACAATGCATTACCCAATCCAGCTTGGGCATCACCAGGTTCTTGGCTACCAACTGATAATGTGACTATAGAATCGCCACCAATTTATTTTGTATATAACAGAGAACCTGGTTCATCTTCTGACCCTATTGATCCAAATTTTCACGACCCAAATAATGGAATAATCATAGTCAATAAATATCAAGATTTAGGCATTGGAGATAAGGCTACCCTTGTCCATAGTATAGGACAAACAAATAATACAGATAAATATCAATTTCTTGTTGATTTTGCATTATCAGTAATTGAAACTTGTCCGTAAAAATAATTGTAAATAAAATAACTACCGCCAACAATGTGTATAGTGCATAGCTACCCTTCGGGATACGCACCATACACAGAACGTTATCCAAATTTTTGGAACCAAGGGATCATCAATCCACTTCCTTCAAAATTAGAGGAAGTTTACGGACGTTTCTTACTAACTAATAAATAGTCCGTCAAAAAAGGAAATTGTGCTGCAACTTTGAATAATAGGGGGAGGGGAAATCAAAATTCAAACATCTCAATCTCCTTATTTTAATTTATTAATTTTGACTCATGTCAAGCACTAATTCAAAAGATAAAAACAACCCTCAGAAAAGAATAGAATATAGAGGGGAAACTGTCCGAGTTTCAAGAACGGGAGGTGTTTCTGCAACGAAAACATTTAAGGGTGATGGAGTTGGTGCAACCATTAATACAAAACACGGACTTCGTCTTCATAAAGGATTATTTAAGGGGGCAAGAATGGGGTTTCAAAACAGTAACTTTCAATTTATTGGAAGATACAACAGTGGTCCATTCAATTTCAATGTTTCAAAAAACGGATTTAGTACATCCCTAAAAAACAAACGAGGTTCCTATAACATCTTTAAACCCAATTATTCCAGTTTCAAATTAGGAGGTGTTCAAGTTAGAGCGAAAAACGCTGCTACGTTTCAAATGATCTACATGTTGATCATTCTCTTTGTTAATTTCATTAAAGTAATTTGGCACATTTTCATCTCTATTTTGTGGTTTGGTTTCTTGTCAATAAAATGGATTGTAGATTTTACGATTGGATTTTTCAAAGGTGTTAGAGAAGTTAACTAAAGTCACTGGTAACTTAAGAGATCTACACAATATGACTTACTTTAAAAATTAACATCTTAACCATGCACATTTGTTTGCAATTTGCAAACAAATGTGATAAAAAGAACAAATATTGGACAATATTGACAAAAATCTAATGATGCATAAACATGGAGTTGTCTTAAGTATGAGGTGGGTATTTATGAATAATAAAAGATTAAAAGGAAATTAATAATTAATTAACTGTTCAATATCAGTTATTTACATTTAATATAATTCACAAAAAAACCACCCTGAAATAGGATGGTTTCTGTGGTCCCACGAGGACTCGAACCTCGGACCCTCTGATTATGAGTCAGATGCTCTAACCAACTGAGCTATGGGACCAATACGGCTGCAATATTACAACGTTTTTTAAAATTATAAAAAGAAAATCACTCTTTATTAGACCGTTCCTGACAGAGTTCAATCAGAACGCCATTGGTTGATTTTGGATGTAGAAACGCAATGCGTTTATTATCTGCTCCCACTTTGGCAGTCTCATGAATCAGCTCAAAACCTTCCATTTTTAAACGTTCCAGTTCAACGTCAATGTTTTCCACCTCAAAAGCAATATGATGTATGCCTTCGCCTTTTTTAGCAATAAACTTCGCAATGGGACTGTTGGGGTTGCTTGCTTCTAGCAGTTCAATTTTATGTGTTCCCACATCAAAAAACGATGTGGTCACACCTTCCGACGCAACTTGTTCGGTTTTGTAATGCGGCACGCCTAAGAGCTTTTTAAACAATGCATTAGAAGTTTTTAGATCTTTTACGGCAATACCAATATGTTCTATTTTCTTCAGCATAGCACAAATTTAACCGAAAAGGACTAGCTTTTAAACAATTCACCCAGAAATATATTATTTTTACCCCATGGAAAGTCAAAGACAAAAAAAAATAGCCTCCGTTTTACAGCGTGATCTCGTTGAGGTACTTCAAGGCGCAGCCACCCAAGGCGGGATGAAAGGCATATTAATTTCAGTTACAAAAGTCAATGTGACTGTCGACCTTTCGATTGCCAAAGTTTATCTCAGTATTTTCCCAATAGATAAAGGTGCAGAACTTTTGGAAGGCATAAAATCAAATGCGCCGCTCATCAAACATGAGCTATCGCAACGCACCAAGCACCAATTACGTCGCATGCCACAATTGATTTTTTATATCGATGATTCATTGGAGTATATTGACCAAATAGACAAATCATTGAAACGCACAGAAAATCCAATTGAAAACCCCGATTTGTTAGAAAAACGAAAAAAGGCCTAATTGAAATTCTCGCTATATATCGCCAAACGGTATCTGTTTTCGAAAAGCAGTAACAACGCGATTAATTTTATCACTTTAATTGCTGGCTTTGGGATTATTATTGGAACCGCTGCTCTTTTTATAGTACTTTCAGGATTCTCAGGGTTAAAAACCTTTACCGTACAATTCACATCTTTTGCAGATCCAGATCTTAAAATTGTACCAACCACTACCAAAACCATTCGGTTTACAGCGGCCCAAAAACAAGCCCTAACAGCCTTAAGTTCGATCGCCTCTTTCACCGAGATTGTGGAGGAACGCATGCTTATGAATTGCGACAATAAACATCTAGCCGTCACGCTGAAAGGCGTTGATGACAATTATCCGCAGGCCACCATAGATTCAATTTTAGTATATGGTCAATGGTTCGAGCCCAACACCCCACAAATCGTTGCAGGATGGGGCGTCACCAACGAATTAGGATTTGGAATTTTCGATGTCACTAAAGTTATTAAGCTTTATGCCCCAAAACCCGGAACAGGACAACTTAGTTCCGTTAACAGCGCGTTTAAAAGTATGAAAGTCGCCAATGCGGGAATTTTTCAAATCAATGAAACGCTCAATAATTCGCAAGTCTTTACAACCCTTGAGAACGCTAAATATTTGTTGGGGTATGATGCCGAAACTCTCAGTGCAATTGACCTCTACTTAGAACCGTCTGCCAACGAAGACGAGCTACGTACTCAACTACAATCTATTTTTAAAAATCAAATCACTATAAAAAATCGTGTGCAGCTTAATGATGCATTGTATAAAATGCTAAATACAGAGCACGTCGCTGTCTATTTGATTTTCACCTTAATTTTGATTATTGCCTTATTTAATATTGTAGGTGCGATCATTATGATGATTTTGGACAAAAAAAAGAACTTGAAAACCTTATATAATTTAGGTGCTACGGTTAAAGACTTACGGAAAATATTTTATTATCAAGGTGTTTTAATGACTATAATAGGTGGCGGTATAGGGCTAGTCATTGGGGTGATTGTTATAGGACTCCAGCAACACTATGCGTTAGTAATGATTACACCCTCATTGCCATATCCAGTAGATTTACAGCTTGCCAATGTGGGAATAGTGCTGCTTACCATTTTGACGTTAGGAATCCTAGCCTCACGCATCGCATCCCAACGCATTGCTAAAACACAGCTAGAGCGCTAGACAAACTGATAGTCACCAAAAGTTGTTTCTACAGCATCAAACGCTGCAAAAACATCAGCACTGAGATCACTGGTGACCATTCGTGTTCGGAACGGTTTAAAATTAGGAATGCCCTTAAAATAGTTGGTATAGTGGCGGCGGGTTTCTAACACTCCTAAAACTTCCCCTTTCCAGTCAATTGCCATTTGCAAATGACGTCGTGCAGCTTCCACACGCTCGAGCATGCTTATAGGACCTAAATGCTCACCCGTTTCCATAAAGTGTTTCACTTGTTTAAAAAACCAAGGGTTTCCAATGGTAGCACGGCCAATCATTGCACCATCCAGCCCATACTGATCACGCATTTCTATAGCCCGTTCGGGCGTGTTGACATCGCCATTTCCAAAAACAGGAATGTGCATACGGGGATTGTTTTTAACCTCCGCAATTGGCCCCCAATCGGCAGCGCCTTTATACATCTGTGCACGAGTACGCCCATGAATAGAAATAGCGGCACAGCCCACATCTTGTAACCGTTCTGCAACTTCTACAATATGAATAGAATTATGGTCCCAGCCCAAACGTGTTTTGACGGTAACCGGTAAATTGGTACGCTTCACCATTTCGGCGGTGAGTTTTTCCATTAAACACACATCTTTTAATATGCCCGCGCCCGCGCCTTTACTCACTACTTTTTTAACAGGACAACCAAAATTAATATCAATAATATCTGGATTGGATTTTTCAACAATATCAATAGCTTGTAACATGCTGTCCAAATTGGCACCAAAAATTTGAATCCCAACGGGACGTTCTTTTTCATAAATATCCAATTTCATGGTGCTTTTTACTGCATCACGAATGAGGCCTTCACTCGAAATAAATTCAGTATAGACCACATCGGCACCTTGTTCTTTACATAACGCTCGAAAAGGCGGATCGCTCACATCTTCCATAGGGGCAAGGAGTAAAGGAAATTCGGGAAGTGTTATAGGACCAATTTTAACCATGTTTTATTTATAAAAATTCATTTCATCTAAATAGTCCCAAACGGCGGCAGGCAGCATAGGTCGAATATTTTTACCCGACTTAATGGACTGACGAATAAGGGTAGACGATAACTCCATAATGGGCGCGTCTATTTTTGTAATGTTAGCCTCTTTTTCAAAGACAGCTGTTTTTTTGAGTTCAGAGGATTGTCTTGGATATACATAAATCGGATAGCCTTTGATAAGCACATCTGCGTTTTTCCATTTTGGTAAAGAGTTCAAATTATCTTCTCCCATAATAAGTGCAAAACGGTGTTCTGGATATTTTTCTTCTAGATAAGCCAGAGTGTGTACGGTATAATTAGGTTGTGGTAAATCAAACTCAATCGCACTTGGTTTTAGCTTTGGATAGGCTTTAGTCGCTCGATAGACCATTTCTAAACGTTGATGATTATCTAACAAGCTTTGCTTTTTTTTATGGGGACTTTGTGGAGTGACCACGACCCAAACTTGATCCAAATCGGAATACTCCGCCATGTGATTGGCTATGATAAGATGACCCACATGTATGGGGTTAAACGTTCCAAAAAAGAGTCCAATCTTCATAGGTTCTTAAGTAATAAATTTAGCAACTTTAGTGTAGGCTTCTTTTTGAGCTATTTCCAAAACATCATTCTCAATGATACAATCAAAAAGGGGAGCAGTAGCAAGTTCTGCCGAAGCTTTTGCAACACGCATATTGATTTTATCTTGAGTTTCTGTTTGTCTTTTTTTGAGGCGAATTTTTAATTCGTCGATGCTTGGGGGTTTTACGAAAATTGCTAATGTTTGTTCTGGAAATTTTCGTTTAATCCGTAAACCACCTGAGACATCAATATCAAAAATAACATGTTTTCCTAAGGCCCAAATCCGTTCCACTTCCGATTTGAGAGTGCCATAAAAGTTGTCACGGTAAACTTCTTCCCACTCTAGAAAATCATCTGCTTTTATGTGTTGCTTAAATGCATCACTAGACAGGAAATAATAGTCTTTTTCATCGACTTCAGTGCCTCTTTTTTCACGAGATGTTGCCGACACAGAAAATTCTAAATTCAACTCTTTTTGCGCCAACAAATGTCTTACAATTGTTGTCTTTCCTGACCCCGACGGCGCCGAGAATACAATTAGTTTGCCTTGTTTTTTAGAGGACATTGAGTAATTGTTCTTTAATTTTTTCTAATTCATCTTTCATTTGAACCACTAGTTTTTGCATCGGAGCAAAATTTGCTTTCGATCCAATGGTATTGATTTCACGCCCTATTTCCTGAGAAATAAAGCCTAATTTTTTACCATTAGAATTGTCAGAATTTAAGGTTTTTGTAAAGTATTCTAAATGGTTTTGAAGCCGTACTTTTTCTTCTGTGATATCAAATTTTTCTATATAATAGACCAGCTCTTGCTCAAAACGGTTTTCATCATATTTTTCTTTAAGTTCCGAAACCCCTTTATGTAAACGCTCACGTACATTTGTGATGCGCTCGGGGTCTATTTCAAGGACTTGCTCTAGTAAATTGGATATGTGCGAAATGCGTTTTGTGAAATCAAGTTCTAAGACGTTACCCTCTTCCATTCGGTATGCTCTTAGGTTCTCTAAAGCGTTCAAAACACCATTTTGAATATCAGCCCATTCCGATTCATCAATATCTTCGCGTTCTGTACTAATCGCATCGGGCATTTTGATGGCCATTTGCAAAAGATCCATTTTGTTTCCTGTAACTAGTCCTTCAAGTTGTTCGATATATTTATTTACAACTGTTGGATTCACATTTGCAGGGGTTTCCTCTCCAGTGCTTTCAAAAAATAATGAAAAATCCACCTTCCCTCTATTTAATTTTGAAGCAATAAGTTTTCGAAGATCTAATTCTTTTGATCTATACATAGACGGCATGCGCATGTTGAGGTCCAAGGATTTACTATTCAACGATTTTATTTCTATTGAAATGGTTTTGTTAGGTAATTGTAATACAGACTTACCATAGCCCGTCATGGAATGTATCATGCTTCGGTATTAAAAACTTTTTTCAAAGATACTGAAAACCAGTAAGTATACACAAGTTGATTTTTAGGTTCTGCTAATCTCAAAAAAAGTAATCTAAAAGTTTGTATATTGCTGTACCTTAATTTATAAACCTACTAATTATGAATGACTTTTCAATGAATTGGCTGGCCATAGTTGTTTCAGCCTTTATCCCTTTAGCAATAGGAGCACTATGGTATCATCCAAAAGTGTTTGGTACGGCTTGGATGCAAGCAACAGGAATTACAGAAGCCAAAATTAAAGCGGTATCTCCAGCAAAAGCTTATATAGCTGCGATTATCTTGTCGGTGATCCTTTCTTTTTATCTATACATTAATGTTTTGGTGGGCGGTCCTGACGAAATGCGTCACGGTCAAGAGGCTTTTATGACGTTCAAGCACGGAGCTGCTCATGGGGCTTTTTTGGGTCTTTTTGTTGTTTTTCCTGCACTAGCTACCAATGCAATTTTTGAAATGAAATCGATAAAATATATTTTTATAAATGTGTTGTATTGGATTGTATCCTTGGCACTCACGGGTGGTGCTCTAAATGCATGGCCAACTTAAAACTTTTCTATTACTTAAATGGGGAGTGGTGCTTAAACGCCTTAACCTTAATCCGTCTAAAAAACGGTTTTATGAGTGCATTTATAAAAGGATTCTTATGTTTTATATAACAACTCAACTCTAAAGGAGTGGCGCCTATAGTAGTTTTTATTTCAGAAGCTGTACGGCCTAAATTAATAGAGGAGACCTGTTTTTCGATTCCGAGTCTTACATAATCATTTAAGATACGGGGGTAGATGGCTAGTGATTTATTCAAGGCATAATCTAATCCAATAAAATGCGCGTCAAGAGTGTTTTTATTAACAAGTGCAGTCAAAAACCCAACGAGTTTATGCTCTAGAAAATAGGCTTTAACAATAAAGTCGTCCTTGAATGTTTGTCGTAAATGGATATAGGTATCCAAGTTTAGCACTTGAGCATTAAAATTCGCATTGGCAATAGTGTTCTGATATAAAGCTTGCAGCTCATCTTTATAGGTTTCAAAGTCGTGCTCGGTAAATAAGCGAGTTTCTAAAGCACTACTTTTGGTGTCGGCCTTATTTGCCTTCACGCGATACTTTGATTTTAAGATGTTTTTATAATCCTCAAAGGTTTTCCATTCTGGAAGTAGTTGAATGATCATATTGGGCTCAACCTTAATTTCAGTATAAGAAAAGTTTAAAAACTGACGCGTATTTTTTAGAGATTTTGCTTTAAAATCTTTAATAAAGATGGCATGTAGAGGCTTGGTATTTGCGGCAACAGTATCCAAGGCAGCACCAATTTGAGCCATAATTTCAGTTTTTGAAACATCATTTGAACTGCTAATACCATGCTCACCACTTAGAAATACATTACCACAGAATAGAATTTTTATATACTCATTACAAAAAAACAGATTCAAAAATTTTCTTATAAATGGGGCAACTTTAATATTTTTCAAAGTGCCTTCTACACTTAAACTGATGATCTGAACAAGACCAAGAGCTACTGTTTTTTTATGACCATCGGAAATTGTGATGTATTGGAACTCAATTTGTGGGTTGGAACGTTCAAAAGCCTCTAAAAATGATTTTGAAAAATACACGTTTTTATCGGCATTGACAGTGTTAAAAACAACAGGGTCAATATCCTTAACGGAAGCGCTTAAAGAAGTGGAGAACGAACTCATTTGTCTGGTTGTGGATTGGGTGTTTTAGAAACCAAATATACACCTAAAAATATTAAAGAGGCGGCAATAACTTTTATGACGCTTAGGCTATCACTTCCCATCATTATGGCAATAATCCCTGCAAAAACAGGTTGGACATATACAAATGTGCTCACCGTTGTGGCACTTAGTTTCCGTAGCGCCATCGGATTTAATAAATAGGTTGCAAAGGTGGCGCAGACCACCACAAAAAGAGCTGAAAACCAAATATAAGGCGTAAAACTACTCCAATCGACCACAGAAAGTTCTTTGTATCCAAAAGGAAGCACAAATAGCGTTCCAAATAAAAACAACCATTTAATGAATGTGTAAGGGTGGTATTTTGCTGTTATTTTTTTAATCAAGATTAAGTAATAACTGTAAGAAGCAGCATTGATAAGCACCAAGAAATTACCTAAAAGCACATGATCTCCAGTACGAGTTGAGGGGTTATAGAGACTCAATATTAAGGCGCCAGAAAGGCCTGCTAAAATTCCTAAAACTTTCAGTTTAGTGATTTTTTCGCTAAAAATTATAGCGGATAGGACTAATACAATAATTGGCGTTGTGACCATAATCACAGAACCATTGATTGGGGTTGTAAACTGTAGACCTTTAAAAAAGGCTAACATATTTAGTGCGACACCAAAAAATGCAGCAGTCATAAATTTTGGATAATCTGAACGTTCTATTTTTTCATTTGGAGTCCATAAACTAAATATCCAAAAAAGAACGGCAGCGAGACTTACTCTAAACAGAATAAATCCGTAAGGCTGTATGTAGCCACCGTCGATAACATCATTTGCGAAAGTAAAGGTAACACCATAAAAGAGTTGCACCAACACTAGAGCTATCAGAGCAGAGTTATTATTTTTCATTTAAGAGTGCCGTACTAGCGGAGTTAATTACCCTAGAGCTATTGCCAATAAACACTTGAGATCTCACCACAAGAACAGGGCGTTTCAAAAAGGTATAATGCTCTAAAATGTAATCTCTATAATCCTCTTCTTTTAGAGGTTTATCCTTTAAACCAAGTTGTTTGTATAATTTTGCGTGCTTGCTAAAGAGTGCTTCGTAGCTTCCTGCCAAGGCCTTTAACTGTTCTAGATCTTCAGCATTGATTGGTTTTTTTTTGATGTCTTGTAATTCAAAACTAGAATCTAGAGCCAAATGATTCAAGATTCGTTTACAAGTACTACAGCTGCTTAAAAAATAGAATTTTTTCATGGGATTCTTTTCTTATTTTTACAAAGAAAATCATTTCTTTACAAAGAACTAAATAATCTCTCAAAATTATGGAATGGAATTATAATGTAACCCTTCAAAACAGAAAACTACTCTCGAAATTTATTGAAAAATTTTCTTTAGATCAACTTAACACAATTCCTGACGGCTATCGGAATTCCGTGTTTTGGAATATCGCACATACCATTGTCACCCAACAATTGTTGGTATATGGATTGTCTAATATTCCCTTTTTAATAGATTCAGATTTGGTGCACGCGTACAAAAAAGGCACTAAGACCGTTCATAAAGCGACCGCAGAAGATTTGACGCTTATCAAATCACTTTTGTTGTCAACGATCGAACAAACTAAAGTAGATTACGAAAATGGAGTATTTAAAAATTACACTCCTTATACCACTTCTCTAGACGTTACTTTGACTACGATTGAAGAAGCGATGAGCTTCAATACCTTTCATGAAGGTATTCACCTTGGCTACATTTTAGCAATGAAAAACAGTTTATAAATCGAGTTATATAAACTCAGAAATATGAAGTTTAGACCTACAACGCATCTTGAAAAACTGCTGTTGTAGGCTTTCGAATTGGATTAAGCCCTGTAATCGAGGGAGCTGCAGACGTATGGACAGATTTAAAACAGGCCTTAAACCAATATTTTATGCAACGAATTATACATTTCATTAAATAATTCCCATTAAAATGTCAAATTAGTAATTTAAATCTTAATTATAGCCTTGTAATTATCAAATACAAAAAAATAGGGCATTATTTTTAAAGATATTATATATTTGTACTGTATAAATTTAAAACATAACATCCCAAATAATTTAATATGCAAGAGAAAATAAAAGGTTTTTTAGATTTAGTAAAAAAACGCAATGGGCACGAAGCTGAATTTATCCAAGCGGTTGAAGAGGTTGCCGAAACGGTGATCCCCTATATTGTTCAAAACGATATCTATCACGGAAAAAATATTCTATTGAGAATGGTTGAACCCGAACGTGCAATTACTTTTAGAGTGAACTGGGTAGATGATAAAGGAGAAATTCAAGTCAACCGAGGCTATAGAGTACAAATGAATTCGGCAATAGGACCATATAAAGGAGGACTTCGATTTCATCCAACAGTGACGATGAGTATTTTGAAGTTTTTAGCGTTTGAACAGGTTTTTAAAAATAGCTTAACGACGCTTCCAATGGGTGGTGGAAAAGGCGGCAGCGATTTTGATCCAAAAGGAAAAAGCGACAATGAAATCATGCGATTTTGCCATGCGTTTATGAGCGAATTATTTCGTCATATTGGGTCCAATACGGATATTCCTGCAGGAGATATAGGCGTTGGTGGTCGCGAAATCGGCTATCTTTTTGGGATGTATAAAAAATTAAGAAATGAATTTACAGGAGTTCTGACTGGTAAAGGCATGACGTGGGGGGGGTCGCTGATCCGGCCAGAAGCAACTGGCTATGGCACGGTATATTTTGCGGATGAAATGTTGCAAACCAAAAACGACAGCTTCAAAGGAAAAACTGTGGTGATATCGGGTTCAGGAAATGTGGCACAATATGCTGCAGAGAAAACAATTCAACTCGGAGGAAAGGTACTAACCTTATCAGATTCGTCAGGGTATATCGTAGATCACGAGGGTATAGACGCCGAAAAATTAGCGCATATTATGACGCTTAAAAATATCAAAAGAGCCCGAATTAGTGCATATATTGAAACCTATCCAAATGCAACTTTTGTGGCCAATAAAACACCGTGGGACGTTTCATGTGACATTGCATTGCCATGCGCGACACAAAATGAGTTAAATGAAAAAGATGCCGAAATATTACTAAAAAATGGTTGTATTTGTGTGAGTGAAGGCGCTAATATGCCTTCAACCAAAGAAGCAATTGCGAAGTTTCATGCGGCCAAAATTTTATTTGCACCAGGAAAAGCTTCTAATGCCGGTGGTGTTGCAACTTCTGGTTTGGAAATGACTCAAAACTCTCTTCGTTACAACTGGACAAGATCTGAAGTTGATGAAAAATTAAAAGATATCATGTCAAATATCCATGATGCCTGTATTGAATATGGAAAAGATGAAAAAACAGGGTATATCGATTATGTTAAGGGCGCGAATATTGCAGGCTTTGTAAAAGTAGCTGATGCCATGTTAGCCCAAGGCGTTGTATAACAACTACCAAACCTACTTAAAAAAGCTTTCATTAATTTGAAAGCTTTTTTTGTTTATGTATAATAATACGTCGTTTTCTCGTTAGTAATAAATATATTTGTACCTATAATTCAATTAACTTTTATGCAAGCCTTTTAGGTTTTTTCATAAATAAAACTCTTGATATTTGGATAAAATTAATGTTAATAATTTCGATTTCTTAAGAATTGTTTTTGCTTTAACTGTCGCATTATCACATCTAATTGAATTAAGTGAACAAGGAATTCTTGAACCGTTTAAAATCTATTTCAACGCCCGCTTGTCAATAGATGGTTTTTTTATTGTTAGTGGATTTTTAATCGCAAAAAGTTACGAAAATAGCACTTCCACAAAAGACTATATTATCAGAAGAGCTAAACGTATTATTCCAGCTTATGCTGTGGTAATTTTAGCTTCTGCATTTTTATTTAGTTTTATTTCAGTAAATTCATTTAATGACTATTTTTCTAACACCCAATTTTGGAACTACCTTTTGGCAAACCTCTCATTTCAAAACTATATAGAACCTTGTTTACCAGGAGTGTTTGAGTCGAATAAAATATGCGCCATAAATGGAGCTTTATGGACGATTAAAATTGAAGAAGCTTTTTATCTTCTAGTACCTATATTTTATTGGCTTGTGAGAGTTAAAAAGCTAAACTATTATTTATTAATTATAATTGTGTATGTTTTATCAGTAACATATTTTAGTTATTTTATGTCTGTAAATAATTATAGAATAGCAAAGCAACTTCCGGGTGCATTAGCTTTTTTTACAACAGGAATTGTGTTTTATAAAAACTTTTCTTTCCTGCTTAAATGGAAAGATTACATTATTATTCCATGCTTAATATTATTTATAGTTGAACAATATGTTTTTCATACTCAAATATTAAAGCCAATTGTATTTGGATTTATGGTCTTTTTCATTGCCTATAGTTTTAAATTTTTAAATAATTTTGGAAAGTATGGTGATTTCACCTACGGGATTTATATTTATCACTTTCCTATTATTCAACTATTCGTGTTTCTTGGCTTCTTTAACACATATTCTATAGCAATTAGTTGCTTGGTTGTTTTGATGGTCACATTGCTATTGGCTATATTATCTTGGTATTTGGTTGAAATCCCATATCTATCAGAAAGCAGAAGGTCTCGACAAAAAAAGTTAAGGACATAGAACTAAGATTTATATAAACGAATTGTTTTTGTTTGTAGTCAGCTAATTATAACAAAATATTTGAATATTATTACTTTAATTAAAAAGCATTAAATGTATTTGAACATTCTAAACCAGTGGACACTTAATAGGCTGTTAATTATATTTTTATGGTTTCCAGTATTTAATTTTTCTCAAGATTTTTCTGAGTTATGGGAAGGTCACTTTTCCTATCTAAACATTACAGAGATTGTTACCTCTAAAGATAAAATCTACGCTGCTGCTGAAAATGCGATATTTTCTTACGAACCAAGCACAAATCAAATAGAAACCATTACAACACTAAATGGGCTTTCTGGAGAGCTAATTACTACGATACACTACAGCAGTGAATATGAATTAGTATTGATAGGGTATCAAAATGGTTTGATAGAAATTTTTAAAGAATTCGAAAACCAAGTCCTAAAAGTTGTTGATATTGTAAACAAAACAACAATCCCTTCAAACATCAAGAGCATTAACCATTTTAATGAGCTAAACGGGGTAGTTTACATTTCGACAGATTATGGGATATCTACATATGATTTAGCAAATTTCGAATTTGGGGACACTTACTTTATTGGGGTAGGTGGGCGACAAATAGCAGTAAACCAAACAGTAATAAAGGACAATAAAATTTTTGCTAACTGTAGAAACAATGAAGGGATTAAATCGGCAGTCCTTAGCAATTTAAACTTAATAGATTATCAGCTATGGACGACTATAGTACCAGGAAACTTTGTTTATATGACAGCTAATGAAAACAACTTAATTGTCACCTCATCTAATGCTGTGACTTCAAAAATAAACGAAGATAACTCACTATTTACTTTATTTACAACTCCAACATTACCTACGGATTTATATTTTTCTAATGAGTACCTGATTGTGACGCATAGCACTGAAATCAGTTTTTATGACTCCAATTTCAACCTAGCGAATACATTAGTTTTAAGCACAGAATTTCAATCATCCTATTCTTGCACAGTGACAATTGGAAATGCTATTTATATTGGAACAATTGGTGATTTGAGTGCTGGGAAACCTGGCTTTGGGGTTTTAAAAACCTCTTTAACAAATAATCAAACATATGAAGAAATACACCCTGATGGTCCTCAACTAAATAATCCTTTTTCTCTTGAACTTAAAAACAATGATCTATGGCTTACTTTTGGAGGTTATAGTATTTCTTTTGGTTGGAGTGGTGGACAAAGAATCTCTGGATTAAGTCGTTATCGTCAAAATGAATGGTTGAACATCTCCTATGATTCTATAAGTTCATCGGTTAAACTTCCTCAATTTTTATCTAATGTTTCGATTAATCCCTTTAATACAGAGCAAGTCTTTGTAAGTTCTTATTATTCTGGTCTAATTGAAATTGAAAATGAAGAGATTACCAATATTTATAATAAAAATAATAGTTCTATTGCTCCATTTATTCCGGAACGCTATTTGACATCAACTAGTGAATACGACGACAATGGGGCTCTTTGGATTGCTACAGGAAGAGTACAAAACCCTTTAAGTAAATTTGAAAACAATCAATGGACCTCGTATGATTTTTCGTCAATAATTACAAACCCCATGACTGATGAAAATGGGTTCAGCGAAATTGTCATTGGACCAGATGGTACGAAGTGGATCGGGGGCTTAAAAAAAGGGTTAATTGGATTTAATGAAACAGGAATGTTACTGAAAAACATTGATGATCAAGACGTGGCAAACCTTCCCACAACTGCTGTGAAAGCACTAGCATTGGACAACAACAACGTCCTTTGGATAGGAACTTACAGAGGACTAAGGCTGTTGTATAATACCTCTAATTTTTTTAAAGAAGGTACAGTCGTAAGAACAGAACCAATTATTATTCTTGAAGATGGCCTAGCACAAGAGCTATTGGCACAACAATTTATCTCAGATATTATCGTAGATGGCGCCAACAATAAATGGATTTCTACAGCTGAAGCAGGCGTTTTTTATGTCTCTTCGGATGGTCAAAACACTATCCATCATTTTACCAAAGACAACTCTCCACTTCCATCCAATGGAGTCAATGATATGGCCTTAGATTCTGAAAATGGGATTGTGTATTTTGGAACTAATCGCGGCTTGGTTTCTTTCAAAACAGGAGGGTCTAGCACCACTGAATCCTTAGAGAGCGTTTACATCTATCCCAACCCTGTTAGACCTGGATTTAATATGGCAGACGATAAAATTAAAATCAAGAATATTAGTGATAATGTCAATATTAAAATCACAGATATTGAAGGAAATTTGGTCGCAGAAGCACAATCTAATGTTAACTTACGATATAAAAATTACAACTTAGAAATTGACGGCGGAACTGCCTATTGGAACGGTAAAAATTTAGCAAATAACACCGTTGCATCTGGAGTTTATTTGGTGCTTTTTTCTAATTTTGACACCTTTGAAACGAAAGTTTCAAAACTAATGATTATACGGTAATGGTCACTTCTACCAAAGCCATAGTAATCTCGAAAATTAAATATAATGACAACGATCTTATTGTCAAATGTTATACAGCGGCTCTTGGGGTGAAAAGTTACCTCATTAAAAACGCACTTAAATCTAAAAAAGGGAAACTAAAACCGGCCTATTTTCAATTACTAACCCTTATTGAAATTGAAGCGGAACACAAAGACAATCGGAGTCTACATTTTTTTAAAGAAGTACGATTATACAAACCCTATGAGACTTTACATACTAATGTATATAAATCTACAGTCCTATTGTTTTTAGCAGAAATACTGTCTATGATTCTAAACGAAGAAGAAGCCAACCTGCCCCTTTTTGAATACCTAGAAACTACCCTATTGTGGTTTGATGCGGTTGAAAAAACAGGAACATTTCATCACCAGTTTTTAATGGGGCTTACAAAATTTTTAGGCATTAACCCAGACGTCACCAATGATTCACTACCCTATTTTAATCTTGAAAATGGTAATTTCCAACCTCATGATGCTGCACATTGTGTTGCGGGATCAAAATTAGAATTGCTAAAACCGTTTTTGGGCACAAAATTTGATACATCAATTGCTCAAGAGTTAAATTCTACACAAAAGCACGACTTACTTAATATGATTTTAGACTATTTTAAATTACATTTACACGCCTTTAAACAGCCAAAATCGTTAACCATTTTAAATCAAGTTTACCGTTAAGATGAACCGTTTTTTTCTTTGTATTTCATGTTTATTTGTGCTGAGCACAGAAGCACAACAAATCGTTGTTGTTGACAAATTAGAAAACACACCCATTCCAGCCGCTGCCGTTTATAATTCTCTCAAGACCAAAATAGAAACTACAGATATAAACGGGCTTGTTAGTATTGATGAGTTTGCAGCTTCCGAGAAAATTAATTTCCAGCATATTTCATATCAGAACATATTAGTTTCTAAGTCTTCAATACAAGACACTATTTTTTTGACACCTAAAGCGACAAGCTTAAACGAAGTTGTTGTTTCTGCTTCTAAGTTTCAACAAAGCAAAAAAGAAGTCCCCCAAACAATTATTAGTATCAACTCCAAAGCAATTCAGTTCTCTAATCCGCAAACTAGTGCAGATTTGTTAAGCAATAGTGGGCGTGTTTTTGTGCAAAAAAGCCAGTTAGGAGGCGGGAGCCCACTCATTCGAGGGTTTTCAACAAATCGCTTATTAATCACGGTCGATGGAGTGCGCCTAAACAATGCCATATTTAGAGGTGGAAACGTTCAAAATGTACTGTCAATAAATCCCTTTAATATAGAAAAAACAGAAGTCATACTTGGGTCTGGATCTGTGATTTATGGTAGCGATGCTATTGGGGGAGTAATGAATTTTTATACCACAACTCCAAAACTCTCCGAGTCTAAAACACCAATTTTTTCTGCCAGAAGTACGGTTCGACACGCCACTGCTAATACTGAAAAAACCGCACATCTAGATTTCAATGTTGGCTTTCAAAAATGGGGATTTCATACGAGTGCTAGTCTATCCGATTTTGGAGATTTAAAAATGGGTGTACACGGCCCAGACGACTACCTGAGTCTATTTTATAGCGAGCAAATAAATGGACGGGATGTGATGGTATCAAACCCCACGCCACGTGTTCAGAAATTTACTAATTTCCAACAAATTCACCTTGCTCAGAAAGTGTTATTTAAAGCTACTGATGACTTAAAATTTGATCTAGGAGTTCAGTATTCCACAACCTCAGATTATCCAAGATATGATCGTTTAGCAACACATGATTCTGAAGGTGTTTTGCGTTATGCAGAATGGAATTATGGACCACAAGAATGGCTATTGGCCAACATACAAATGACCAAATTAAGTAGCCGTTCAAACCTTTATGACAAAATTAAAGTATCGGCAGCGTACCAAAACTTTAAAGAAAGTCGAATCAATCGAAGGTTTAATGCCAATACTCGTAAAATTAGAGAAGAAAACGTAGATGCAATATCTCTGAATTTCGACTTTTATAAAACCCTTTCAACTAAATCTAATATTTCTTATGGAACAGAATATATTTACAATAAGGTAGGCTCTGCTGGTCATTCTGAAAACATTAGGACTGATGCTACTGAAAGAATCGACTCACGATACCCAGATGGCTCAAAGTGGCAAACCTTAGCCGCTTATTTAAGTCATAAATACAAACCTAATACAAACCTCACGTTACAGTCAGGGATACGCTATAATTATGTAACGATTGACGCAGATTTATCAGCTAATAATACATTTTTCAATCTTCCATTTAAAATGGCAAATCTAAAAACCAGTGCGCTTACAGGAACTTTTGGACTTAGCTGGAACCCGAACACCACCTTTCTATGGAAACTCAATGCAACTACTGCATTTCGAGCACCAAATATTGATGATATCGGCAAAATATTCGAGTCGGAGCCTGGCCTAATTGTGGTTCCAAACAGCAATCTTCAACCTGAATATGCCTATGGAGGAGAACTTGGCCTGACCATCAATTTGAACGAATCTATAACTTTTGATACCTCCACTTATTATACGTATTTAGACAATGCACTAGTTCGAAAAAACTTTACAGTCCATGGCGTATCTGAAATGGAATATGATGGCGAATTAAGCGAGATTCATGCCATTCAAAATGCTTCTAAGTCTTGGATTTATGGATTTGAAGCAGGCTTAAAAGTTCGGTTCTCAAAGGCCTTAAAATTTACATCACAGTACAGTTATGTTCAAGGGGTGCAAGAAGAAACTTTAGGCGTGGAATTGCCTGTTAGACATGTAGCTCCTGTTTTTGGAAACGCCCATATTATTTGGAGGCATAACAAGCTTCAACTGGATGGATTTATAAATTATAATGGTGCACTTCGTGACTCAGAGATTTCTTCGGAATTAGCAGATTCCTTATTTGCTTTAAATGCCCAAGGCAATCCGTATGCACCGTCATGGTACACGCTCAATCTTAGAACTCAGTTTGATTTTAATACATCCATTTCATTTGTTGGTGCCATAGAAAATATGACCAACCAACGCTATCGGCCTTTTTCATCAGGAATTTCTGCGCCAGGAACGAACCTCATTTTGGCGATTACATATAAACTGTAAGGATGTACCAAAATCATAAATCATATACTTTAGACGAGGCTCTTTTGAAACTTCAAAGGTATTGTGTCTACCAAGACCGTTGCCATAAGGAAGTGGAACAGAAGCTGAAAAATATGCGAATGATCCCTGAAGCTATTGACCATATCATTGTAGCGCTAATCAGCGACAATTACCTTAATGAAGAGCGTTTTGCTAAGGCTTTTGTAAGGGGAAAATTTAGCATAAAAAAATGGGGTAAAGTGCGATTAACCCAAGAACTGAAACAACGCCAGCTGTCTAAATATACAATCAAAATAGCCCTTAAAGAAATTGATCCTAACGACTATCTTCAAACGTTTCACACCTTAGCTGAAAAAAAAGCAGCAACGTTGACTGAAACAGATCCGTGGAAAAAAAAGAAAAAACTCGCCGATTATCTTCTTTACAGAGGCTGGGAATCTCAATGGGTTTACGACAAGGTCAATACACTTATTAAGTAGTTAGAACGTATAATTCAGACCCACTAAAACATTTCCTTTTGGCATAGGCACAAACCCTGTTTCTATATATTCCGTATTGAAAATATTATTTCCAATAATAGAAAAGTCAAAATTAGAAACACTTAAGGTTGCTTGAACATCTACGACACTATAACTTGTGCCTGAGGCCCGTTCGGCAAATTTATAAACGATACTTTGTGTTACATTTTTTAAAAATTGTGAACGAACTGTCGCTGTAAAATGATGTGTCAATGCGTTGAGTACATATTTAGAAAAAGCGGTTTTAATATCATTTAAATTTTCATCTAAATAGGTGTATCCTAAGCTAATGTTTTGTGTGTATTGTCCCGATTTAAAACTAGAAGATAGATTAAACTCAAGTCCAGTTGAGGTTAAGCTCTTCAGGTTTGTAGCTTCCCATTTGTCGGCTTCATTTTCTTTGGTATAATCAATTAAATTATCTGAGGATCGATTAAAAACAGCAACATAGGCATTAAAGTTTTCTCCAAAATATTTTAATCCAAGTTCTTCAGATAGTGCTTTTTCAGGTTCTAAATTTGCATTTCCTAAATCCGTTCGTCCCACATAATATAAGTCGGTATAAGTTGGCACTCTATAGGTATAACCCACATTCGCATAAGCTTTAAAGGTATCATTAATAGCGTAACCGATATCGACACCTGGAAAAGCATGAAATTTAAAATCTGAGAAATAATTTACCGAGACTCCTGGCGTAATATCTAAAGCGTTATCTGCTAAAGAAAATCGATGTTCAACAAATAAATTTGCCATTGTTCGGTCGCGCTCCCCCAAATTGGTACTCGTCATAAACACTTTTGCAGCATCAATTCCAAACCCTGTAATTCCAGCGTTTGAGGTATATGAGGCATTGACTTGTAGTCCTACTTTGTTGGAGTGGTGTAAGTTTCTGTAAATCGATGGATTTTCACGAACGTACAAATACATATCTTGATTTCGTTTCCAATATACTCGTGGGGTTATTTTAAGGGTTTCAGTTTTAAATTCTGTTGAAGCACCCACAAGACTACTTTGTGTTTCTTCGTATTGGTCGTTCCCACTTTCAACAGCATAAAATTGATTCGCACCAAATTTACGCTCAGAAAAAGTACCAATGACTTCTACAGGATTTTTAAGGGTATTAAATCGTCCTTTTATAAAATAATTTTGATTCTCAAAATCCGTATTATAACGATAGCCATCTGAAGTATTTACAGAAGCATGGCCAATAAGTGTTGAGTTCTTTATTTGCGTTCCTAAAGTTCCTGAAGCTTGATGCTGATTATAAGACCCTAGTTTATAGCGCACTGAATTTACAGCATCAGCATTTGATTTTGTTACAATATTAATAGCACCTGTAAACGCATTTTGCCCAAAAACACGCGCTGCTGGGCCTTTGATAATTTCAATCCGTTCGATGACTTCTAGAGGCAGCGCCATGTTTAATGTATGGTGGCCTGTCTGAGGATCTTCAACTTTAATCCCATCAATTAAAAGTAGGGTTTGATCAAAACTCCCTCCTCGGATATAGAGATCCGCTTGCATGCCATTCACCCCTTGACGCCGGACATCGATACCCGCTTCTTGTTGCAAAAGCTCTGCTAAATTAGTTGCCGGACTTTGCCGTATGATTTCCGACGAAATAAGTGTAATAGTTCTCGAATTCTTTTTAAAAGGCAATTCGATTCGGGTAGATTTAATTGTAATAGAATCCAATTTTTTAATTTCCGAAACTTCTTGTGCAGCTAGAGCATGAGTTGAAAAAACACTAACAATGAGCAGTAATAGATAAAATCTGGTTTTCATAAAAATCTTAATTTAGACCGGTCAGTTTTATTTGGTAAATATATACATACTATTATATCTCAATCAATAAAAACAAATAAAATTGTTAAACTTTTTACTCGATGTAAAGAACAAAATAGTTAAAATAAATAATTATTTTGTTTTAGTCAAACCGCAAATGCGCTACCTTTATAGCATGTTTGCACTTGTTGATTGTAATAATTTTTATGCGTCCTGTGAGCGGGTTTTTAATCCTAGTTTACGAGATAAGCCGATTGCCGTTTTATCTAATAACGATGGTTGTGTGATTGCGCGAAGCGATGAAGCTAAAGCACTGGGGCTACCGATGGGTGCGCCAGCATTTAAGTTTAAAGAATTCTTCAAATCAAATAACGTTCAATTATTTTCGTCCAATTTTGCATTGTATGGCGACATGAGTAGCCGTGTGATGCGTATTTTAGAACACTTTAGTCCCGATGTAGAAGTGTATAGCATTGATGAAGCGTTCTTAAAACTCAACGGATTCGAGGCCTATAACCTACATACCCATGGGATTGAGATGCGCCAACGCATTCTTAAATGGACGGGTATTCCTACTTGTGTAGGCATTGCCCCCACCAAGGCGTTGAGTAAAATAGCCAATAAAATTGCTCGTAAGTTTCCCAAAGAAACCGGAGGAGTCTATGTCATTGATAGCGAAGAAAAACGCATCAAAGCGTTGAAATGGACGAAACTCAAAGATGTTTGGGGGATAGGGCCAGCGCTACACAAACGCTTATCCGAAAAGCAATGTAAAACCGCCTATGATTTTGTTCAACTTCCTGACATGTGGGTGCGTAAAACCTTTTCAATTACAGAATGGAAACTGAAAAAAGATTTGGAAGGGATCTCTAAAATTGAAACTGAAACCGTTAAAAATAAACGAGCTATAGCCACTACACGTAGCTTCGAATCAGCTATTAGCAACCTTGAGGAAATCAAAGAACGCATTTCTACCTTTGCATGTAGTGGTGCTGAAAAACTTCGAAAACAAGGGTCTAGTTGTCACATGATGATTATTTTTATACGAAGTGATTACCATAAAAAAGAGACTGAACAGCACCGTGCTAGTGTGGTCGTCAACATTCCGTTTCCAACCAATTCTAGTTTAACTCTAAGTGCGAATGCCATTAAAGCAGTAGCGTCAATTTATAAACAAGGAATTCACTATAAAAAAGCAGGCGTTATCCTTACAGGAATTGTTCCCACAGACAACCATCAGCTGCAATTATTTGATAAAGAAAATCCAAAGCATTTACCATTAATGCGTACGATTGATTTTATTAATAAAAAGTATGATGTCCCAAAATTAAAATTAGCCAACCAAGATTTAAAGCGTACCTGGAAAATGCGCCAACAGCATTTGTCTCCAAAGTACACAACCAATATTAAAGATATAATTACAGTTCAATGTCCATAAAACAACAACCCACACCGCTTACATTTTTTACTCCTGAAAACCTCAATACACTAGGTGCTGTCTATTTTGATACAGGAATTTCTGCGGGATTTCCATCTCCAGCAGAGGATTTTAAGCAAGAACGGCTGTCGTTGGATAATGAACTTATTAAAAATAAAGAAGCCACTTTTTTTGCGCGTGTTAGCGGACAATCTATGGTTGATGCGGGGCTTAATGACAATGATCTTTTGGTCATTGATCGCAGCCTTTCTCCTGCACATAACAAAATTGCAGTTTGCTTTTTGGACGGAGAATTTACAGTAAAACGATTAAAGGTCGAAAAGGAAGAGGTTTGGCTACAACCTGAAAATAAAAGCTATCAGCCTATAAAAATCACTCCAGAAAATGATTTTGTAATTTGGGGAATTGTCACCAATGTTATTAAAAAAGTATAGCTCTAAAGCTCCTTTCGAAGTCGGGCTACAGGAAGGTCGAGTTGTTCGCGATATTTAGCAACAGTTCGTCGTGCGATTGGATATCCTTTCTCTTTTAAAATGACAGTTAATTTTTCATCAGTCATTGGTTTTTTCTTGTCTTCTTCTGAAATCACGGTTTCCAAGATGCTTTTAATTTCACGAGTAGACACTTCTTCGCCTTGGTCATTAGTCATGGACTCACTAAAAAAGTCTTTAATCAGTTTCGTGCCATAAGGAGTATCCACATATTTGCTGTTTGCAACACGAGATACGGTTGAAACATCCATTTCTATTTCATCGGCTATGTCTTTGAGGATCATGGGTCTTAATTGTAGATCATCACCCGATAGAAAGTAGTTTTTTTGATAATGCATAATAGCACTCATGGTAACAAATAGGGTATGTTGACGTTGTTTGATCGCATCAATAAACCATTTGGCAGCATCGAGTTTTTGTTTGATAAACTGTACCGCATCTTTTTGCGATTTTGTTTTTTCTTTGGAATCCTTATACCCTTTTAGCATTTCGTTGTAGGGTCTTGAAACGTGTAGTTCAGGTGCATTTCGACCATTAAGACTGAGTTCTAATTCGCCCTCCACAATTTTGATAGTGAAATCTGGAACAACGTGTTCAATAGAGCGGCTGTTATTAGAATAAGAGCTTCCAGGTTTCGGGTTTAAGCGTTCAATTTCTGAAATAGCGTCTTTAAGTTGTAGTTCTGTGATGCTAAATTTTTGCAAGAGTTTTTTGTAGTGTTTTTTAGTAAATTGCTCAAACCCAAGCTCAATAATTGTACTGGCAAGAGCCGTATTTGGGGTTTGTGTTTTTCGCTGCAATTGAAGTATTAAACACTCTTGAAGATTTCGAGCACCCACACCTGCAGGGTCTAATAAATGCACCACTTTGAGCACAGATTCAATGGTTTTTTCATCAGTATATACATTTTGAGTAAAGGCCAAATCATCCATAATGTCCAGTAAAGGCCGACGGATATAGCCGCTATCGTCGATACTACCAATTAAAAACTCAGCAATTTGATACTGTGTTTCTTCTAACGGAAAGGTATTAAGTTGATCTATAAGGTGTTGGGTAAAAGATGTTCCAGAAGCAAAAGGAATTGTTTTTTGTTCATCATCGGCACTGTAATTATTTGCTTGAAGTCTATATTCTGGAATTTCATCATCACTAAGGTAATCATCTACATTGATATCATCCGCATTGATTTGCTCATTGTCCATGTCATTATCATTGGAATCAAATTCATTGTCATAAATATCTTCCTGATCTTTTCCACTTTCGAGTGCTGGGTTTTCTTCTAGTTCTTGTTTGAGGCGTTGTTCAAAAGCTTGTGTAGGCAACTGAATCAGCTTCATCAACTGAATTTGCTGAGGCGATAGTTTTTGTGATAATTTATAATGTAAATATTGCTTAAGCATTTTTAGTATTTGGGTTTTTATAAAAATAAGAAAAAAACGTCAGATATATGTTAAGCCGTACTATTTTCAAAATAGTACCAGTAATAACCTCCCTTAAAACTCAGCATTGAGCGGCGTTCGAGGATAAGGAATCACATCTCGGATATTACCCATTCCAGTCGCAAACATTACCAAGCGTTCAAAACCAAGTCCAAAGCCAGAGTGCACAGCGGTTCCGTATTTTCTTAAATCCAAATACCACCACAGGTCTTCTTCGGGGATGTCTAGTTCTGCCATTTTTGCTTTCAAGACCTCTAGTCGTTCTTCACGCTGCGATCCACCAACGATTTCACCAATCCCTGGGAATAAAATATCCATCGCTCTCACTGTTTTTCCGTCCTCGTTTAAGCGCATATAAAAGGCTTTAATTTTGGCAGGATAATCAAATAAAATAACCGGACATTTGAAGTGTTGTTCTACCAAAAAGCGTTCATGTTCACTTTGTAAATCGGCACCCCATTCGTTAATAATATATTTAAATTTCTTCTTTTTATTAGGCTTACAGTTGCGCAGAATTTCAATGGCTTCTGTATAGCTTACACGCTTAAAATTATTATCGACAATAAACCGAAGTTTTTCGGTGAGAGGCATTGGCGCACGCTCATTTTGAGGTTTCGATTTATCTTCTTGTTCTAAGCGTTGCTCTAAAAAGGCAAGGTCTTCTTTATTGTGTTCTAAAATATAACTAATGACCTCTTTCATAAAATCTTCGGCAAGATCCATATTTCCTGCCAGATCCATAAAAGCGACCTCAGGCTCAATCATCCAAAACTCTGCTAAATGTCGTGAGGTGTTTGAATTTTCAGCTCTAAAGGTAGGGCCAAAAGTATATACTTTTCCAAGCGCCATCGCATAGGTTTCAGCTTCGAGTTGTCCTGATACCGTCAAATTTGTTTCTTTTCCAAAAAAGTCTTTCGAATAATCGACTTCTCCATTTTCTGTGAGTGGTGGATTTTTTGGATCTAGAGTAGTTACTCTAAACATTTCTCCTGCACCTTCGGCATCACTTCCCGTAACAATCGGGGCATGCATATAGTAAAAGCCATTTTTATTAAAATACTGATGAATCGCAAAAGAGAGCGAAGAGCGGAGTCGCATTACGGCACTAAACGTATTGGTTCGTGTGCGTAAATGTGCTTGTTCTCTCAAAAATTCTAAAGAATGTCGCTTAGGTTGTAAAATGGTTTTTGAAACCTCTTCGGGATCGGCATCTCCCAGAATTTCTATAGAACTTACTTGAACTTCTACAGACTGTCCTTTGCCTTGACTTTCTACCAAACTACCTTTTATATGTACCGCAGCTCCTGTTGTAATGCGTTTTAGTAACGCCTCGTCCATGCGTTCAAAATCAACTACACATTGGATACTTTGAAGGCTAGAGCCATCATTGAGGGCTATAAATCGGTTCGCTCTAAAGGTTCGAACCCATCCTTTGACTTCAATATCTGTATGTTTTAACTCTTGAGTTAATAAATGCGCAACAGTGCTGGTGATCATAAGTACAATTTTTAATACTACAAATATATAGTTTTAAGCTATATTAATAGTGTAAGTTTTAGTCTTCTTCTAACGCTTCTTCTTCGGGGATAATATTTAAAGCAGGCTTCTTCAAAACTTTCTTGTTAGCAATACTGCGCTCTAGAGACAACAGCAGGCATGGCAACAACAATAAGTTCGCCAACATTGCCAATAGTAGAGTCGCTGAAATTAAGGCACCTAAAGCCACAGTGCCGCCAAAACTAGAGGTTATAAAAACCGAAAACCCAAAGAACAGTACAATAGATGTATAGAACATACTAACCCCAGTTTCGCGGAGTGCTGCAAAAACCGATTTTTTAATTTTCCAGTGGTTTGCCAATAACTCTTGACGGTATTTTGCCAAAAAATGAATCGTATCATCTACAGAAATCCCGAAGGCAATACTAAACACTAATATTGTAGACGGTTTTATGGGTACACCAAGATATCCCATCATCCCTGCAGTAACTAATAACGGCAACAAATTTGGGATCAACGAAATGATAATCATTCGGAAAGAACGAAACATATAGGCCATAAACAACGAGATCAAAAAGATGGCGAGTGCTAAAGACAAAACTAAATTTTTGACTAAGTATTTGGTTCCTTTTTGAAATAAATAGGCTTTCCCTGTGATGGAAACATCATAACGTTCTTTGGGGAATAACTTCTCAATTTTGGTGAGTAGATCTTCTTCTATGCGCTCCATTTTGTCAATTCCTGCATCTTTCATAAATGAGGTGATCCGAGCATAACGCCCTGTACTATCGACAAAGTTTTTTAGTAAATCAACATCCGTAGAAGCATTTTTTGCATAGGATAATATAAAACTATTTTCTTGTGCAGATGGCAGCTGATAATACTTTGGATTTCCGTTGTAATAGGCTTGTTTGGAGTACTTCACTAAGCTCACAACAGAAATGGGTTTTGAGAGTTCTGGGGTTTCAATGATTAAATCTTCTAACGCATCCATGCGCTTTAAGGTGGAGAGTTTCATGACCCCCTTTTTTCGTTTGGTATCCACCAAAATTTCAAGCGGCATCACCCCATTAAACTCACGCTCATAGAATTCTATATCTTTATAAAATTCTGCTTTTTTAGGCATGTCTTCAATTAAACTCCCTGTGGTTTCAATTTGAAAAATTCCAATAATACTCAACGCCAATAAAATAATCGCCGTGATGTAAATTGTAATATTTTTATGTTTAACTGTATGTTCGATCCAGTCGCCCAAGCGATTAATCCAGCGTTTGTTTAAATGTTCTAAATGCTGTTCTTTTGGAATCGGCATAAAGCTATAAATGACCGGAATAATTAGTAAACACAGCAGAAAAATGGCAATAATACTCAAGGATGCTACGATTCCAAATTCGGTGAGTAATTTACTTTGCGTAATGATAAAGGTTGCAAACCCAGAAGCCGTGGTGACATTGGTCATTAAAGTCGCATTTCCGACTTTAGAAATAACTCGCTGAAGCGACTTAGCTTTGTTGCCATGTTTGTTAACTTCATGCTGATATTTATTAATCAGAAAAATACAATTGGGGATTCCAATCACAATAATGAGCGGCGGAATTAAGGCTGTAAGAACGGTAATTTCATAATGTAATAACCCTAAAATTCCAAAGGTCCACATCACACCAACCACCACCACAAACATGGATATAAAAGTTGCTCTAAACGATCTGAAAAAGAAAAAGAAAATAAGCGAAGTAACCAAAATGGCTGCTAAAATGAACACGCTAATTTCGTCAACAATATTTTGAGCATTTAGCGTTCGTACATAGGGCATTCCAGAAACGCGTACATCTAAATCATAAGTTTCCTCAAAAGCATTCACTTTCGGAATCAGAACGTCTTCGATAAATGCTTTTCGCTCGTTGGTATTCACAATCGATTTATCTAGATAGATGGCCGTTCGAATGGCTTCTGTTTCTTTATTAAAAAGAATATTGTCATAAAAGGGATACTTCTCAAACAGGGCCTTTTTAAGGGAGTTTACTTCGGGTTGTGACCGGACAGAATCTTTGATAAACGGGATGAGATCAAATTGCTTCTTGCGCTCATTTTTAACTAGTTTCTGTAAATCCTTTATAGCAATTACGGCATCAACATTGGGATGGCTATTAAAATGTTTTGAAAATGTATTCCAAGCATTTAATTTTTCGACGGTTAGTAAGGTACTATCTTTTACGCCGACCACAATCAAATTGCCTTCCTCTCCAAATAGTTCTAAAAATTGATTATATTCTAGATTAATGGGATGATCATCGGGCAGTAGATTGGCTTCTGTATAAGAGAAGCGCATATTATTCCATTGCATGGAAAAAAACACTGTGGTTAGTGCAACAGCGATAAGAATACTAATTCTATTCCTAAGAATCAGTCGTGCAACGATTTCCCAAAAACCGTTTGAAAAAAGTTTAAACATAGTCTTTTTTGATGGCGACAAAGGTAAATAAAAGGAATGAATTCAGGGGTAAGGAAAAGAAATCTTTCCTTTAGAGCCCTTAAAAACCGCTGAGGCTATACTTTTAGAATTTCTGCTTCTTTAGCACTATATAAATCGTCTGCTTTTTTAACGTAAGCATCGGTGAGTTGTTGCACATCCATTTCTGCATTTTTCTGAACATCCTCAGAAGCATCCTCAATAGCTTTGATTTCGGAATTTGCATCTTTTCGAGCAGATCGAATTGAGATTTTTGCGTCTTCAACTTCAGACTTCGCTTGTTTCGCTAATTCACGACGGCGCTCTTCAGTCAATGGGGGTACATTGATAATTATGGTTTCGCCATTATTCATGGGGTTAAAGCCTAAGTTTGCAATCATAATCGCACGTTCGATTTCTTGCAACATCGCCTTTTCCCAAGGTTGAACCGTAATCGTTCGCCCGTCAGGAGTATTCACATTGGCCACTTGCGCCAAAGGCGTTTGAGCACCATAATAATCGACCATCACACTGCCCAACATGGCTGGACTTGCTTTTCCTGCACGAATATTTATAAATTGTTTTTCTAAATGCTTGAGCGCATTTACCATCGCTTCCTTTGCGCTATCTAGTATAAAATCTATTTCTTCGTTCATGCTTGAATTTTTTTATAAATATGGTAAATGTATAATTAGCTTACGGTTGTTCCGATAGCTTGTCCAGAAACAATTTTAAGTAAGTTTCCGGTGGTGTTCATGTCAAAAACTATAATTGGCAAGTCGTTTTCTTGACTTAAGGTAAAGGCTGTAGTGTCCATGACTTTGAGCCCTTTTTTGAGGACATCCTCAAAACTTATAGTGTCAAATTTGATTGCTGTTTTATCTTTTTCTGGATCGGTATTATAAATACCATCCACTCGAGTACCTTTTAAGATTACATCCGCTTCAATTTCAATGGCACGGAGTACTGCTGCCGAATCGGTTGTAAAATAAGGGTTTCCTGTACCGCCTCCAAAAATCACAACACGCCCTTTTTCTAAATGACGCATGGCACGACGGCGAATAAAAGGCTCTGCGACTTCATTAATTTTTACAGCAGACTGTAAACGCGTAGGCACCCCTGCATTTTCCAAAGCACTCTGCAGAGCGAGTCCATTTATGACTGTGGCCAACATGCCCATATGATCGCCCTGAACACGATCCATCCCATTACTTGCGCCTGCAACACCTCTAAAAATATTTCCACCACCAATAACAATCGCAACTTCAATGCCTTGCTCGGTAATTTGTTTGATTTGATTCGCGTAATCGGACAAACGATCGGGATCGATTCCATAATTGCGATTTCCCATCAGGGCTTCTCCAGAGAGTTTGAGTAATATTCGTTTATATGTCATAATTGTGTCGCTCGTTGGACAAATATACGCAATATCTTAATTCTCAAAAGGAGTTTTTTAGAATTCTCCTCAATTCTGAATTATATCTGTTTTTTAGGATTAACAGTTTCTATCTTTACTTAACCATCACTTTTTTAACAGCTTTTTGTGTACTTGAAGACACTTCTAGAAAATATACCCCCGAATTTAAACGACTCACGTCAATGCTTTTCGTGTTATTTTCTCTTGTAAGGATCAATTTCCCATACACATCATAAAGTGCTAAGCCGCTGATTGGCATTTTAGAAGAGATATGAATTTTGTCAGTTGCAGGGTTCGGATATAGCTTTAATGAGGCATCTAAATCCAAAGTATTACTTGTGCCTAAAACTACTTGTTGATATACTTTAACGTAATCTACAATCATAGCACTTTCAGTAAACCCAGGATCCACAGCTCCAGAAATACCACCCATTGCAACATTGAGTAAAATAAACTGCTCTTTATCAAAGGGCCATGTATCATTGTTTTTTTCTGAAGGGTTGTAGGTGTAAAACCCAACTCCGTCTACCAAAAACGTAATTTGATTGGGCGACCAGTTCATAGAATACACATGGTAATTAGCATTCACATCTGAAATGTCAATTCCTGAAGTATTTATAGTACTACCGCTACTTGAACCTGTATGCAAGGCACTCGACACGTGATTCGTTGCTCCTAAACCGTGCTCCATAATATCTATTTCTCCACAGTCTGGCCAACTGGTTGTTCCATGACTTGAATGCCAAAAAGCACCGGGCTCATAAATATTTTTACCAAGTGTCCAAATGGCAGGCCACGTTCCGTTTCCTTTTGGAAGTTTTGCACGGACATCTACTCTCCCGTATTTAAACGCAAATTTTGAATTAAGTCGTGCTGAGGTAAAGCTTTTTGTTAAGCCTTGATCCGATCGCGTTTTTCTTTTAGCGACGATATTTAGGTTTCCTGAAGTATCTACAAATGAATTCTCCTGAAGATCGGTGTAATGTTGCTCCTCTCCATTAGCCCAACCGACTCCTGGGATAATCACTTGGGTTTGATGGTGCCAATTCAACGAATTCACAGCGCCTGGAGTGTCAAAATTATCTTCCCAAACCGGCACGCCGCCATAAATCACATCCAATGCATTTGGATCGGTTTCTTCTGAGCCATCATCAATATCATCTATTAAATACGTTCCTGAAATTGTAGCACCGCCATCGATAAATATAGTCAATCGATTATAGGTTCCGCTGGCATTTATTGGCGTAGAGCCATCAGAACTCAATACAGCATTGGCGAAATTAAACGTAATGTTATCAGTCCATCCGCCACCACTTGGGACGTTTTGAGTCACCTCAACATCAGGGTTAGCACCGTCCTCTAATTTGATAAGAATAGTATGCGCATTAGGGTCAAACCCATAAAATGACAGCGAAATGGTTTTTTGAAAATCCAAATCAATAGCTCTTGACAGTCCTATTGTAAACCCTTGCCAGGCTTCGATCCATCGTTAAAAAATTGCCCCACTGTATTCCCAGCATTATTTGGATCTGATCTTGTACTAAAGCCGCTACCATCAAACCCTGTAAAGACTTCCGAAGAACCAGAAAAATCAATTGGCATTTGTTGTGCGAAAGCCAATTGCGTTAAAACTAAAAGCTGTAAAAGTAATTGTGTAAAGGGGATCCTCATAGGTTGATTTTTTTTGAAGCTAAAAATAAGATCTTTTTACAATACACTATTTTTTTTTGACCATACAAAAACCATACACTTATAGTTTTTTTACCATTTATCGTCAGTACATATAAATTATTCCGTTGTTCTAATTTATTTTAGGCGTCATGTTTGCCAACACGAGCCCGCTGCCAGCCGAAAAAAACTCGTATAGCTCTCAAAAGGACATAAACACAAAGCAATGAAACGGTGTTAAGTTTCAACTCGTAAAATTCGTTTAAAAATCATGGATATTATTATAATTTAGTCTTAATTTTACGGCTAATAAAAGCCCCGCCGTTGAAGCGTACTCTCCCACTATTTTTTCTATCCCTATTTTGTTTTTCGACACTACAGCCTGTGATTCCATACATTGATTATGTGTTTAATTACGACTATATCGCTGATGTTCTTTGTGTAAATAAAAAAAATGTGGCGCTACAATGTAATGGGAAGTGCCATTTAAAACAACAGCTGTCAAAAACAGTTACCCCATTCAAATCTAAAAACCCTAAAAATATTTCAGAACTCAAATTTGATCAACACATTTTGATTCTACAAAAAGTAGACCGTCCTTCGTTACTTCATAAAAGGCGAGGGCTTAAACTCACGAGTTTTTATTTTGAAAATTTAAATCAATATGGTGCTTCTCAGCCGCCATCACCCCCTCCTAGGTTCTATATTTTACTCTCGTAAAAAGCAATTACCTCAAAAACTAAATTACATTAAAAATGAATAAATTATTTTTCCCAGTGTTGGGAACCATCTTGCTATGCACTACATCAAGCATCGCACAAGACACATTATGGACTTCTAATAGACCAGACGGACACGCCCCAATTAGTGTTATGGGCGATCACACTCACAAAAAAGGTGAGCTTATGTTTTCATACCGCTATATGCAAATGACAATGGACGGTTTAATTTCTGATCGGAGCCGTGTAAGTAATACCTCTATTTTTGAAAACTATATGGCAAGTCCTCAAAATATGGATATGCAAATGCATATGATTGGAGCGATGTTTGCGCCTTCAGAAAAGCTAACTCTTGCGCTAATGGCAAACGTTCTTTCAAATGCCATGGATTTAAAAACCAAAATGGGCATTGATTTTACCACAACATCTAGTGGTTTTGCAGATGTTTCATTGGCAGGTTTATATAAGCTTTTTAACGGCAATCGTCAAACACTGCATGCTAATGTCGGCATATCAATCCCTGTAGGAAACATTAGTCAGCGGGATGCCACACCAATGGCCGCTCAAGCACCATTAGCATATAATATGCAATTGGGGAGTGGTACTTTTGATCCTTTTATGGGGTTCACATATCTCAAACAATGGGACCGCTTTTCTATTGGGACGCAATCAATATATCGATTTAGACTTGGACAAAATTCCAAAGATTATGCCTTAGGCAATCGTTTTGATTTTGTAGGATGGGGAGCGCTGAAAGCATCGGAATATTTAAGTTTATCAACCTGTGTTAGCTATTCTAATACTGCTAAAATAGATGGAAAAGATGCCCGTTTGAATCCAATGCAGATGCCGTTGTTTAGTACAGTCAATTCAGGACGAAGTCAGTGGGACTTTGGAGTTGGTGCCAATGTTTTATTTTTAAAGGAGTCTTTAAAAAACCTTCGAATTGCAGCAGAAGCTAAACTTCCAATTGCTCAAGACGTAAATGGAGTTCAAATGCGTAACAAGATAGTGCTCACCTTTGGAGTTCAATATGCTTTAGCTCACAATTAGAAATCTAAAGCCTAAAAAAAAGCCTCGAGATCACTCGAGGCTTTTTTGTAAATATATACTATGTTTTTAGTTACCCTAAAGATACACGTTTAAAACCTGTGATAGACACCTCACCAAAACTTTCAACATATTTTGCAACTTTTACTTTATCATCTTTGATAAAGTTTTGATCTAATAAACATTGTTCTTGATCTAAAGTTGTGTTGTCAGAAATGAAACGCTCCATTTTACCAGGCAAAATTTTATCCCAAATTTGTTCTGGCTTTCCTTCAGCTTTTAATTCTGCTTTAGCAGCGTCTTCAGCTTGAGTTAATGCTTCGGCTGTTAATTGTGCCATTGAAATGTATTGAGGCACATTTTTTAGGGTTTTGCCTAAACGGCCTAACTCGATATTGTCTTTTTCAATCACGGCGATTCTAGCTTCAGTTTCAGAAGCAATAAATGCAGGATCAAAATCTTTGTAAGATAGTGTTGTAGCACCCATAGAGGCAACTTGCATTGCAACGTCTTTTACCAAGACCTCTGCATTATCCACTTTTGATGATAGACCTACAATGGCAGCAATTTTGTTAATGTGTACATAAGAACCTACGTAGGCAGCTTCAATTTTGTCAAACGCTTTGATGTCTAGTTTTTCACCAATGACTCCAGTTTGTTCGATTAATTTTTCGGCAACGGTCATCCCTCCAAAATCAGCGGCTAAAAAGGCTTCTTTTGAGTCGTGATTTAGTGCAATATCACCAAATTGACTTGCTAGTGCTAAAAAGTTTTCGTTTTTTCCAACGAAATCAGTTTCACATCCTAAAACGATGGCCACACCTACAGTGTTATCTGCATTAATTTTTGCAACAGCAGCTCCCTCAGAAGAGTCACGATCGGCTCTTTTAGCGGCTACTTTTTGACCTTTCTTACGAAGGTTGTCAATTGCTTTGTCAAAATCGCCTTCAGCTTCAACTAAGGCTTTTTTACAGTCCATCATTCCTGCGCCCGTCGCTTGTCTTAATTTATTTACTTCTGCAGCTGTTACTTTTATCATGATTTAATTGTTTAAAAAAAGTCGTTCAAATTTTCCATGGGAAGAACTGAACGACTTTGGTGTTACTTTATTACTTATAATTAGTTTATTATTTTTCTTCCTTGGCAACGTCTTCTACTGCAGGTGCTTCAGGCGCTTTCGCTGCTTTTTTAGCTTTTGCTGCTTTAGGTGCTGCTGCTTTTTTAGCTTTAGGCGCTTCAGTTTTTTCTGCGACTTCAGCCTTAGCTTCTGTGGCTACCTCAGTTTTAGCTTCAACTTCAGTTTTAGCTTCAACTTTAGTTTCTGCTTTAGCCTCTTTTGGGGCCTCAGCTGCTTTTTCAGCATCTTTACTGTCTTTCTCTGCTTTTCGTGTGGCTAAACCAACAGCAATCGCATCCGTTACATTGGTAAGGATTTTTTCAATAGATTTAGAAGCATCATCATTTGCAGGGATCACATAATCCACTTGACGTGGATCAGAATTTGTATCTACCATTGCAAAGATTGGAATGTTTAATTTTTGAGCTTCTTTAATTGCGATATGCTCGCGCTTTATATCAATTACGAATAAAGCACCTGGTAGGCGAGTCATATCAGAAATTGAACCTAAATTTTTCTCTAATTTAGCTCTTAAACGATCAACTTGTAAGCGTTCTTTTTTAGAAAGTGTCAGGAATGTACCGTCTTTTTTCATGCGATCGATAGTGGCCATTTTCTTAACAGCTTTACGGATCGTAACAAAGTTTGTTAGCATTCCACCAGGCCATCTTTCAGTAATGTAAGGCATGTTAACGTTTCCTGCTTTTTCAGAGACGATGTCTTTTGCTTGTTTTTTAGTTGCTACAAATAAGATTTTACGACCTGAGGTTGCAATTTTTGCTAAAGCTTGAGAAGCTTCTTCAAGTTTTGCTGCCGTTTTGTAAAGGTTAATGATATGGATGCCATTACGCTCCATATAAATGTAGGGCGCCATGTTTGGATCCCATTTTCTTGTAAGGTGACCGAAGTGTACACCACTGTCTAATAATTCTTTTACTTCTACTAATGCCATTTTGTGATAGTTTACGTTCTGTTGAATTAGCAATGTTTGAGTGGCTTATTATTTTAAGGCCTTAAACATTTAGATGCTAAACTAAGTCTTGGTAGTTGGCCCACCATAGACAACAATAACTGGTTTAAATTATAAATATTAACGTTTCGAGAATTGGAATTTCTTACGCGCTTTCTTCTGTCCGAATTTCTTACGCTCCACCATTCTTGGATCTCTTGTCAATAAGCCTTCTGGTTTCAGAATACCTCTGTTTTCTTCATCTAATTCGCACATTGCACGAGATAAAGCTAAACGAATTGCTTCTGCTTGACCTGTTATACCACCTCCAAAAACATTAACCTTAACATCAAAGTTGCCTTCGTTGTTAGTCAATGCAAAAGGTTGGTTAACTTTATACTGTAAAGTTGCAGACGGAAAATAATCGTTTACATCTTTTTTGTTCACGGTAATCGATCCTTTTCCAGGAGCAAGATAAATACGTGCTACGGCCGTTTTTCTACGACCAATTTTGTGAATAACCTCCATTAGTTAATTTCGTTTAAGTTGATTGCTTTTGGTTTTTGAGCTTCGTGAGAATGCGCAGAACCAGCCACAACATTTAGATTACGGAATAATGCTGCCCCTAATTTGTTTTTAGGAAGCATTCCTTTAACTGATTTTTCAACTAACCGTGTTGGATCTTTAGCAAACATCTCAGTTGCAGTTAGTGAACGTTGACCACCTGGATAGCCTGTGTGACGGATATACGTCTTTTCAGTCCATTTGTTTCCAGATAGATTTATTTTTTCTGAATTGATAACAATTACGTTATCTCCACAGTCAACATGTGGAGTATAGTTAGTTTTGTGTTTACCTCTTAAAAGTATTGCAACTTTAGAAGCTAAACGTCCTAACGTTTCTCCTTCAGCATCTATCAAAACCCACTGCTTGTCCACAGTAGCTTTGTTGGCCGATATTGTTTTGTAGCTTAATGTATCCACACTAATTTTTTTTTCTTATTAAACATTCCTCCCTAAAAAAGAGTTTGCAAATCTACAATTATAAATTGTTATTAACAAAATCTATTTTGAGTTTATTTTGATATTGATTGTCAAGCCATTTGCTGCTCAGGTTTTGATGATAAGTCATCGTATTTATACCTATTGCTGTAAAGTTTAACAAATTATTTTATCAATTTCCAAAATGCATTTTTAATATTTGTGTCCCCAATCGCCTTAAATTTTGTGTTATGATTCGTTTTCATGTCTTTAGTATCCTATATTTTAGTACTGCTTTTGTGCTTTCGGCACAGGAGTCGATTCCTGCGTTTACTAAAACGTACACAACTACCGAAATCAACCCGTCTGATGCACCTCTAATAGATGGTAATCTTAGCGACTCTATATGGTCATCCATTGACTGGGGTTCTGATTTTATTGAAGTAGTTCCAGATGAAAATACAGCCCCTTCGGTACAAACAAAATTTAAAATTCTATACGACCAAAAACACCTTTATATTGCTCTAAAAGCCTTAGATCCAGAACCAGCAACCATTACTAATCGACTTTCGCGACGTGACGGTTTTGTAGGCGACCGCATAAATGTTCTTATAGATAGTTACCACGATTTAAGAACTGGGTTTTTGTTTACCGTAACTGCTGCAGGTGTAAGAGGGGATGAGTTTATTACGGACAATGGCAATACTGTAGATGAAAGTTGGAACCCCATTTGGAGTACCAAAGCGCTAATCGATGATGAAGGTTGGAGTGCTGAAATGAAAATCCCGTTAAGCCAGTTGCGATTCAGTAATAGTCCAGAACAAGTTTGGGGCCTAAATGTGACACGAAACTATTTTAGAGAAAATCAATTTTCAGCATGGAATCGAATTCCTGTAGACGCTGCGGGCTGGGTGAGTGAAGCGGGGAAATTAAAGGGACTAAAAAATATCAAACCTCAAAAACAAATAGAAATTCAACCTTTTGTAGTGACTAAGTTAGATCGTTACGAAGCTGAATCAGGCAATCCGTATGCAGATGGTAATGATTTTACCCTCAATGCGGGTTTGGATGCTAAAATTGGAATTACAAATGATTTAACGCTTGACGTCACTATTAACCCCGATTTTGGGCAAGTAGAAGCCGATCCTGCAGCCATCAATTTAGATGGTTTTGAAATCTTTAACAGGGATCAGCGCCCTTTCTTTGTAGAAAACAAAAATATTTTTGACTATCGGTTTGCAGACAATCGAAACAATTTATTTTTTTCGCGCCGTATCGGTACGACGCCCACAAGTGTCTCCAGAAACACCTGGTGGCGCTTTTGTAGATCAACCCCAAAACACCACTATACTGGGCGCTGCAAAATTTAGTGGTAAAACAAAAAATGGTTGGTCCATTGGAGTTTTGGAAAGTATGACCTCAAAAGAATTTACAGAAATAAGCACTAATGGTGAAATTTCAGAATCTTTGGCGGAGCCGTTTACAAATTATTTTGTAGGCCGTATCCAAAAAGATTTTAATGCAAAAAACACCTTTTTTGGAGGGATGTTTACGGCGACCAATCGCGCCTTGACACCAGAAGTATCGGAGTTGAGAAAAGCCGCCTATTCAGGGGGATTAGACTTTAAACACCAATGGAAAGACAGAGCGTATTTTTTGGATGCTAACATCGTTATGAGTCATGTTCTAGGCAGTAAAGAGGCGATTAAGCAGACTCAAGAAAACCTAACACACCTTTTTAACAGAATCGATGCGAGTCATTTAGAGGTAGATCCGAATCGAACTTCGCTAACGGGAACAGGAGGTCTTTTTGCGATTGGAAAAGTCGGGGGTAAGCATATAAATTATGAAACAGGATTTAAATGGGTATCTCCAGAACTGGAGTTAAATGACATTGGCTTTTTGAGAAGTGCAGATGAGATGATTCAGTTCTTTAATATGAGTTACAGAACGATAAAACCCGTTGGTATTTTTAGAGATATTAATGCTACGATTTCAGACAATTTACAGCTTTCGATTTTGAGGGCAATTATAATAGAATTCAATACCAACTTAACGGGTCCGCGAGTTTTACTAACAATTGGGGGGTCGATTTTGGTGCTGCTCATAAACCCCGCATTTTTTCAAACAGTATTTTGAGAGGTGGACCACGATGGCGTTTTTCTAAAGAAAATTTTCAATTCTTTTTTGTGGGCTCCGACCAAAGAAAAAAATTTAATGGCGTTATTGGAATGATTCACTCGCAAGCTGAGGAAGACAATTTTTCCTTAATAAAGTTTGAGTCAGAACTCAACTACCAACCTACAAATGCCCTCAATATTTCAGTAGCTCCAGAGTACAGCTTGTCAAAAAGTAAAACACAATATGTAACACAACCGAATGAGAGTACTCGATATGTGTTAGGGTCTATAGACAATCAAACCTTATCAGCATCCGTACGAGTTGATTATACCATCAATCCAAATTTATCAATTCAATATTATGGACAACCTTTTATTTCGCGGGGACGCTACAAGGATTTTAAATATGTGACAAATGCCGTTGCCGATCGACTACATGACCGTTTTCAAAACTATAACACAGCCCAAATAAGTATGAATAATGATGTTTATGCTATTGATGAAAATTTTGATGGAACCATAGATTATAGTTTTGATAATCCTGATTTTTCATTTGTCCAATTTAACTCTAATTTAGTGTTAAGATGGGAATATATCCCGGGGTCTGAATTGTTTTTGGTATGGTCTCAAGGCGTTACAGCTAACGTTTCAGTGATGGATGATTTATTTGAAGGCTTTGAATCTGGTATTTTAGACCAACGCCCTCAGAATATTTTCTTACTGAAAGCGACGTATCGGTTTATTTTGTGAGCAAATAAAACAAGATTTAAGAAGCAACTTTTATTTCCGTAATTTACATTGTTAAAATATATTTTAGAAGTATCTTTGCAACTTAATTGCGAAGAAATTTCACCTATATGTCGAGCAGCACTTCCGCATCAATTACACTAACATCCTTTCTGGCTGATTTTAAATCGGTGACCAAAATGGGCCTGTCCATTAGTGTTGTGTTTTCATCTTTAGCCGGCTATTTATTGGCTGCTGGTACAGTGAATTTTCAAGTCTTAGCCTTGTTGGCTATAGGGGGTTATTTTATGGTCGGGGCTTCAAATGTATTCAATCAAATTATTGAGCACGATTTAGACGCATTGATGGAACGCACCAAAAACAGACCTATTCCTGCTGGGCGGATGTCAGTGACCTATGCGTTTGTTTTAGCGGTTATTTTGACCGTTGCGGGCTTATCCATATTATATAGTATCAATGCGCGTACGGCAATGTTTGGCGCTATTTCTATATGTTTATATACAAGTGCATACACGCCCTTAAAAACAAAAACGCCGCTCTCAGTATTTGTCGGCGCAATCCCTGGTGCGATTCCATTTATGTTGGGATGGGTTGCAGCAACCGGAAAATTTGGAGTTGAAGCAGGGGTGCTATTTATGTTGCAGTTTTTTTGGCAATTTCCGCATTTTTGGGCTATCGGTTGGTTTTTACACGACGACTATCAGAAAGCAGGCTTTAATATGTTACCGACTGGAAAGCGCGATAAAGGCACGGCACTCCAGGCTATTATTTATAGTGTTTGGACGGTTCTAATTTCTGTTATTCCCTTTTTTGGATTTACAGGCACATTACAGTTATCCACTAGTGCAGCAATTCTGACACTTGCTGTAGGGCTTTGGTTCTTGTTCTTTGGGTTTAAGCTCTTTAAAAATCAAACCGTAAAAGCAGCCCGTCAACTCATGTTGTCAAGTGTTGTTTATATTACTTTAATTCAAATTATTTACGTTTCAGATAAATTTATCAGCTTATGGATTTAACAGAAGGGACAACCCAAAACAAACAAAAGCGTGCAAAAAAAATGATGCTATGGTTCGGCATTATTTCCTTAATTATGTCTTTTGCAGGACTTACAAGCGCATTTATTGTGAGTAGTTCAAGAGAAGATTGGTTAGCCGACTTTGCACTTCCAAACTCATTTACGTACAGTACTCTAATTATTTTTCTTAGTAGTATTGTTTTATTTGCCGCCAAGCAAGCTTTGAAAAAAAATCAAGATACAACCACAACATCACTTCTTATAGGAACCTTAGTTCTCGGCATAGCCTTTATTTATTCTCAGGTTTTAGGGTTTAATCAAATCATAGATTCGGGGTATAACTTTACAGGACCTACAAGCAATATTACCATGTCTTATATATACGTAATTGCAGTAGTTCATATCGTACATGTATTGGCAGGGATCTTCTGTTTAATAGTGGTTATTATCAATCAGTTAAATAAGAAATACTCGTCTGAAAATACCCTTGGGTTTGATTTAGCATCTACCTTCTGGCATTTTGTTGATATATTATGGTTATATCTCTTTTTCTTTTTATATTTATTTAACTAAATAAAATTCTTATTTTTGCACAATTCAAAAAACAAATTACAGTTATGGATTCTACAGTAGTTAGCACTGGAACAAACGAAAAAACTTGGGGCGGAGGAAATCAACCCTTGAAGTCCAGCTACGGAAAAATGATGATGTGGTTTTTCATCGTTTCCGATGCACTTACCTTTTCAGGGTTTTTAGCAGCCTACGGATTTTCAAGATTTAAGTTTATTGACTATTGGCCAATTGCTGATGAAGTTTTTACACACGTCCCATTTTTACACGGACAAGAACTTCCAATGATATATGTTGCTTTTATGACCTTTATACTGATCATGTCATCGGTTACGATGGTATTGGCTGTTGATGCTGGGCATGAAATGAAAAAGAATAAAGTCATCTGGTATATGTTCTTTACCATAATTGGGGGCGCTATTTTTGTAGGGTCTCAAGCATGGGAATGGGCAACATTTATACAAGGCGATTATGGAGCAGTCCAAACAAAAGGCGGAAACATTTTGCAATTTGGAACCTATAAAACAATAGATGGCGAAGAAGTTTTCAAACGAGTTGCTGTAGAAGATTTTACAACCGCTTCACACACAGACCGTGTACAACATGAAAATAAAAACGGATTATGGTTTGTAGGCGAAAGTGCTCTCCCAGCGTTTTCTGTGAATGATGTACTTCATGGCTTAGAATCACATCCCGAAATTTTGGTAAGAACTCAAACAATTAATGAAGAGGGCGAAAAAACCGTGCTGTCCAGAGCAGCCTCTATAGATCAAATTAAAAATAACGGAAAACGTTATGTAAAAGGTGCAAACCTAGAAGTCAATGAATATGGCGCACCACTATTTGCGGATTTCTTTTTCTTTATCACAGGCTTCCACGGCTTCCACGTATTTTCTGGAGTTGTGATCAATATTATTATCTTTTTTAATGTAATTATTGGCACCTACGAACGCCGAAAAAACTACGAAATGGTAGAAAAAGTTGGGCTTTACTGGCACTTTGTAGATTTAGTTTGGGTCTTTGTATTTACATTCTTCTACCTCGTTTAATCTCATATATTTTTTAAAATGGCACATGCACATAAATTAGAAATTTTTAGAGGCTTAATAAAGTTTAAGTCCAATACACAAAAAATATGGGGAGTACTCTTATTACTTTCTATTATTACACTTATCGAAGTTGTACTAGGAATCTACAAGCCAGCGGCTTTAATGGTGCCATCAATGACTCCTTTTGAGGGTGGGTTTGGCGCATTATTAGGAAACATTATTTTCTCAGGATTCATATACACCAAAAGTTTAAATTTGATATTTATAGTCCTTACAATTGTAAAGGCCTATTATATTACATGGGATTTTATGCACATGCGTGATGAAACAAAATCGCTTCGAAGACTAGTGGTTTGGACGACTATTTTTCTGATCTCTTATCTTGTTTTTATATTACTTCAAGAAGGCGGTTATATAGAATCTGTTTACACTAACGGCTTTGTAAAGCGCGATTTCTAAAAAAAATAGAAAAATATTAACATTAAAAAGACGGCTTATTAAAGCCGTCTTTTTTATTTTTGTGTCATGAATATTACCAACTTAAAAAAACCTGTAGTACTTGCGGTATTGTTTTTTTTACCCGTTCTGTTTTTACTGTTTTTATACCCCTCAAAACATAACTATAAAACGTTGGATATTATTAAAAAAGATATTCCAGAACTCTCAAATTTTGTCACCAAAGAGGGTGCTTCCATACACTTAGAAAATCAACTTACGGTACTAGGATTTTTAGGCGAAACGCCTATGGATGACGCTTTTTTAGCCCTTAATCTAAAAGAGCTAGTCTATGATAAATTTAGAGGGTTCAAACGGTTTCAAATTGTTATTTTGGTTCCTGATTCTGCAAGAGAACAAGTGGAATTGTTAGAAAATGAACTTAATCAATATGAGTTTTTGGAGTACTGGAAATTTGGTTTTGGCACCAAAGCAGATGTTATAGCCGCCTATCAATCTCTTAAAATCTCTACAGTGTTAGACAGCAGCTTAAAGAGCGCTGATGTATTTATTATCGACAAAGAACGTCATCAAAGAGGGCGTTTGGATGATCGGGATAAGAATGAAGTAAAAAACAAGGCTCCCATTTATGGGATGAGCGCATACGATTGTCTAGAGGTTTCGGTACTTAAAAATAAGATGAGCGAAGATATGCGTGTATTGTTTACGGAATACCGTCAAAAACGCAAAGGAAATTTTAATTCTACTAGCCGTAGAGCAGATGATTTAATAGGAGATGAAAAAAAGTAAGTACTCATACGTAGGGATTTCGTTTATCATTTTAATTTTTGGAATTATAGTTATTCCTAAAATTGTTGATCGAATTCAAAACAACGATGTTACACGTTCTGAAAGTCGAAGTAAAGCCGTTCAAATGACGGTTTCTGATACCACGGCTTTATCATATCTTATTATTAACGGAGAGCCCAAAAAAGTAATGGACTTCAAGTTTAGCAATCAAGACGGCATTATGATTTCTAATGCTGATTTTGAAGGCAAAGTATATTTGGTTGAATTTTTCTTTTCAACCTGTCCAACCATTTGTCCGAAAATGAATAGAAACCTAGTAGATATACAAAATACGTTTCCAGATCGTCCCGACTTTGGAATTGCATCGTTTACCATAAACCCAGAATATGACACTCAAGAGGTCTTAAAAACGTATGCAGAAAATTATGGCGTCACTAACCCAAATTGGCATTTTATGACGGGCAACAAAGATGCGATCTATAACCTTGCAAATACAGGGTTCAACCTGTATGCAGCTGAGGTCGAAGGTGCCGATGGAGGCTTTGAACACTCAGGAAACTTTGCGTTAATTGACAAACAAGGCTATATTCGCTCAAGAACAGATGCTTATGGAAATCCAAAAATTTATTATAAAGGAATCATAAGTCAAGCGGAACAATTTAATGAGGAAGGCGAATCTGAAGACATCAGCGCTCTAAAAGAAGATATTTTAAAATTATTAGAAAATGAATAAGACATCAAAATCAACTGAAAAAAAATACCAACAATGGATTAATACTGTTTCTGTGCTTATCCCAGTGGCCGTTGCTCTTCTATTTATGGTTCGTTTACCTAATGTTGAACCGCTTTCATTTTTGCCGCCCATATATGCTGCTGTGAATGGGATTACAGCGGTATTACTAATCGTAGCGTTAGTTGCGATTAAGAACAAAAAAATAGCACTACATGAAAATTTAATGAAAACAGCTATTCTCTGCTCTTCTTTATTTTTGGTAATGTACGTTGCCTATCATATGACTAGTGACTCCACAAAGTATTTAGGTGAAGGTACTATCATGTATGTTTATTATTTTATACTGATTAGTCATATTCTTTTATCCATTGTCGTGATACCACTTGTACTTATCAGCTATGTGCGAGCACATCTTGGACAATTCGAATCCCACAAAAAAATAGTCCGCTATGCGTTTCCGGTTTGGCTCTATGTTGCTGTAACAGGTGTAATTGTGTATGTTATGATTTCACCATTTTACATCTAAACAGTGAAGCGAGTATACCTTTTAATATTTTTTGTAATGACGTTTAAAAACACAAATGCCCAATGTGCAATGTGTAGAGCGGTCCTAGAAAGTGAGGTAGGGCAATCAACGGCCAAAGGAGTCAATAATGGTATTGTGTACCTAATGATTATCCCCTACATCTTAATTGGAGGTTTAGCATTTTTTCTATACCGCTACCTAAGAAACTCTAAATAGTATCTAATGTATCATTTTAAAACTCATGATCTCAGTCATTGAGACATTGAGAACTTTGGAGATTTTAAACAATGTTAATACAGTTATGTTTCGCTTTCCATTTTCTATATTGGAATAACTACCGCTGTCCATCTCACAAAGTTTTGCTACTGTTTTTTGTCGCAATTGTTTTTGTTGGCGAATTTGTCTCAAATGATACCCTAATGAGCGTAGGACGGAAGTATTTTGATCTTCTAAATTTTCCACAGAAATTAATGATTAATTAAATTAAATGATTGGTTTGAAATTGGTATAAATAGTAATTTATAACATTTAATTCTCTCAATATTACAAATTATATCTAAAATTCACGACTTTTATTTAAGAAATCTACATCTTAGAACACGTTATTTTTTGTTTTTTGGATTATACTTCAAAATAGTGAAATTTAATTTTATAATTTTTTTCTTGAAATGATTTTTGGGCTAAAAACAAGGCCAAATTAAAGTCGTTTTTGGTCTTAAATAAGTTTTATATTTTTTTACCGTTTTTCTGTAACAAAATAGCAATTCAAACGTCATATCATTGATTATTCATTTTAGTTCTAAATCAAATCAAACTTATGTTAGAAATCAAGCAGCTTCATAAATCTTATGCTATTGGAGATTCTAGTTTACATGTCCTCAAAGGGATTGATCTTTCCGTGGCACAGGGTGAGATGGTCGCAATCATGGGGTCCTCCGGATCAGGGAAATCTACGCTTCTAAATATTATAGGGATGTTAGACGAAGCAGATGGTGGCGACTACATATTAGATGAAGTGCCTATCAAAAACCTTACAGAAAAGAAAGCTGCAATTTATCGTAATAAGTTTTTAGGATTTATTTTTCAATCGTTTAATCTTATAAACTATAAAAATGCCCTTGAAAACGTTGCCTTGCCTTTATACTATCAGGGCTTAAAACGTAAAGAACGCCAAGAAAAAGCACGATTTCACCTTGAAAAAGTTGGACTTTTGGATTGGCAAACCCACTTGCCAAGTGAATTATCTGGTGGACAAAAACAACGTGTTGCAATTGCTCGAGCCTTAGCTTCCGATCCTAAGCTGCTTTTAGCAGATGAACCTACGGGAGCACTAGACACCACAACCTCTTATGATATTATGGCTTTTTTACAACAGTTAAATGATGAAGGTAAAACGATTCTAATCGTAACCCACGAGGAAGATATTGCTGCCATGTGCAAACGCATTGTGCGTTTACGTGATGGTATAATTATGGAAGACAAAAAAGTAACCCAAGTTAGAGCAGAAGCGCATGTTTGATATAGGCCTTTGGCGTGAAATTTTTCAAAGCATAAATAAAAACCGTACTCGAAGTTTATTGTCGGGCTTTACGGTGACTTTTGCGATTATGTTATTTGCAGTTTTATTTGGCATGGCAAATGGACTCAACAACACCTTTTCAGAAGCCTTTGTAGACGACGCAGCTAACGCGATATTTATAAGATCAGGAACAACCACCAAAGCGTATAAAGGCATGCAAGCAGGCCGTAGAATTCAATTTAAAAACGAAGACTTTCAGTACATTAAAACAGATTATGATGACGATATAGAATTCATCACCTCTCGGATCTATAAAAATGTAGCAGCATCCTTTAGAAATGAAAAAAATAATTACTCATTACGAGCGGTACATCCAGACCACCAATATTTAGAAAAAACACAAGTATACCAAGGCCGCTACATCAATCAACGCGATATGGATCTCAAAACCAAAGTAGCTGTCATAGGAAAGTTGGTTAAAGAAGATTTGTTTTTAAATGTCGATCCTATTGGCAAGTATATTAATTTGAGTGGTATTCCATACAAAGTTATAGGCGTGTTTTCTGACGAAGGCGGAGACAACGAAGAACGCCTGCTCTATATGCCGCTGTCAACGGCACAACAAATTTATGGGAATAATGATTATGTCGATCAAATTAATTTGACGTATAAACCGGAGTTAGATTTTAATCAGGCCATAGATTTTGGATTAGATTTAGAGAAAAATTTGAAAGAACGCTTTACCGTTGCGGCGTCCGACCAACGAGCCGTCCGCGTTTTTAATATGGCCATGCAAAACAAAGGCATCACTCAAATGACCTCCGTTTTAGGCATTCTAATTTTAGTGATTGGATTGGGCACACTAATTGCAGGAATTGTTGGGATTAGTAATATTATGATTTTTATAGTAAAAGAGCGTACCAAAGAAATAGGCATTCGAAAAGCGTTGGGTGCGTCTCCAAAATCTATTATATCTATTATTATAATTGAGTCCGTAGTAATTACAACCATTGCGGGCTATTTTGGTCTGCTGCTTGGAGTTGGAATTTTAGAGTGGGCGGAACCAGTTTTAAAAACCTATTTTATAAAAGATCCAGCAGTGAGTACATCTCTTGTGGTTTCTGCAACCATAACACTAATTGGTGCAGGAATTTTAGCCGGCTATGTGCCTGCAAAAAAAGCATCAAAAATTAAACCTATTGTAGCACTAAGAGACGATTAGATGATTAAATTTATATTTGATAGAGATACCTGGCAAGAAGTCTATGATAGCATGAGCAAAAACAAGTTGCGCACCGTTCTCACGATGGTAGGCGTTTGGTGGGGCATATTATTACTCATTGCACTTTTAGGTGCCGCAAGAGGAATGGAGAATTCATTTAACCGAATGTTTGGTGATTTTGCGACCAATAGTGTATTTATATGGGGGCAAAGTACCAGCAAACCTTTCAAAGGGTTTCAGGAAGGAAGGGGCGTAAATCTAAAATTATCACACGCTAAAAAAATTGAAGAAAATATTGAAGGGATTGAATTTGTGGTTCCACGAAATCGCAACCAAGCCTTTGTGGTTCGTAATTTTTTATCGGGGTCGTATAGCGTCAACGGCGACTACCCTCTATTAGATAAAGTTCAAAAAAAGAAATTAATAAATGGGCGTTTCATCAATCAAAATGATATCGATGACAACAAAAAAGTAGCCGTTATTTCAGAAGATATCTACAAACAACTGTTTGAAAAAGATGAATTCGCTATTGGTCAATACATTCAAATGAATAGCATCAACTTTACAATAATTGGTGTATTTCAAACGGAGAACGCCAATATGGGGCCTAGTAGTGATATTCATATTCCTTTTACTACGTTTCAACAAATTTATAACAAAGGCGATACGATTGGCTGGCTAATGATTACGGGGAAACCCGAATATAATATCAAACAAATTGAAGAAGACGCCAAACTATTGTTACGGAACTTAAACAAAATCCATCCAAAAGATAAACGTGCTTTTGGGAGTTTTAATCTTGGGAAAGAATTTGCGAAGATCACAGGATTTTTAAAAGGGATGCAATTTTTAACATGGTTTATTGGAATAGCAACCCTCATTGCAGGTGTTTTTGCTATTGGAAATATATTATTAATTACCGTTAAAGAACGTACCAAAGAAATTGGAGTCCGACGCGCTCTAGGGGCGACTCCGTTTGAGATTAAACGTCAAATTGTAGTAGAAGCCGTCTTTATGACCCTAATCGCAGGACTTCTAGGCATAATCTCTGGAGGATGGATTTTGATCGCTGCAGACAGTGCATGGGGACAAGGCGATGATGCCACGCTTATAAACGCTTCCGTGTCCATAGCAGTTGTCTTTATTGCCTTACTAGTCCTTGTAACTTTGGGTACATTAATAGGACTTATCCCCGCCTTTAAAGCCACAAGTGTTAAACCTATAGAAGCATTAAGAGAAGAATAAAAAATCAAAACAATGAATAAAACAGTAAAAATTATTTTAGGAATTTTCGTACTAATATTATTAGTAGTTGTATTAAAATATTTTAAAGATTCAAATGCCAAAGAGGTGGTTGACTATAAAACGGAACTTCCTTTTTATAGCTCACTAGACACCAAAACCGTGGCTACAGGAAAGTTAAATCCTGAAGAAGAAATTGAATTGAAACCTCAAATTTCGGGAATTGTAGATCAGATTTTTGTAGAGGAAGGCGATCTTGTACGAAAAGGGGATCTAATCGCAAAAATTAGAGTGGTCCCAAACGAACAAGCATTGGGAAGTGCCAAAAGCCGTATCAATTCTGCACGACTTTCATTTGAAAATGCACAAACGCTATTTGATCGTAACAAATTACTTTTCGAAAAAGGAGTAATCTCTAAACAAGATTTCGAAAACAGCGAGTTAAGCCTGAACCAATCTAAAGAAAGCTATGCGCAAGCACAAGACGACTATAAAATCATCAAACAAGGATCACTTTCTGGTGGGAGTTCTGCCAACACCACTATCATAGCTCAAATCCCTGGAACCATTTTGGAGATCCCCGTGCGTGAGGGCGATCAAGTGATTCAAAGCAACAATTTTAATGCAGGAACCACAATTGCTACAATTGCTGATATGAGTAAAATGATTTTTGAAGGCAAGGTTGATGAATCCGAAGTCGGAAAATTAGAAGAAGGGAAAGACATCAAAGTCATTCTTGGTGCCATTGCTGAAAAAGAATTCCCAGCAGTACTCACATTTGTAGCACCTAAAGGTGTTGAAGAAAATGGTGCGGTTCAGTTTACAATCAAAGCAGATGTTGCAATCGAAGCGCACACAAAAATTCGTGCAGGCTATAGTGCTAATGCCGAAATTGAAATTGAAAGCAAAGATAGTGTCTTGGTGATCAAAGAAGCCCTTTTACAATTTAATCGCATTACCGAAAAACCGTTTGTAGAATTACGACAAGAGGATGGTACGTTTTCTAAAAAAAATGTCACTACTGGTCTTTCTGATGGCATAAATATTGAAATCACGGATGGTGTAGAAGAAGGCGACCAAATCAAGGTATGGAACAAAGCTTCAGAAGAAAACAACGATGAAGACGATGAAGACGATGAATAATAAAATGCCCAAAACTATGAAACATATATGTACGGTTCTTTTTCTTATAGGAACCTTAAGCAGTTTTGCTCAAAAAAAATGGACTTTACTAGCTTGTGTCGAACATGCTTTAGAGCACAATATTTCGGTAAAACAATCAATGCTAGACATTGACTTGGCTAAGGAGGACTTAGTAAATGCCAAAGGTAATTTTTTGCCAACCTTGAGAGCTTCAGCTTCTCAAAATTATAATTTTGGCTCTTTTATTGGTCAAGATGGCTCTAGGATTAAAAGTGATACTAGAGGAAATAGTTTTGGTTTGAATACTGGGGTTACAATTTTTAATGGATTTCAAAATCTAAACCTATACAAGCAAGCAAAGCTAGGTGTAGAAGCGAGCCGATTGCAGTTTTCAATACTTCAGGACAATATTGCAATGACTATTGTTAATGGGTATCTAAATATTTTATTTAACAAAGAAAGCCTCAAAATAGCTCAAGAACAATTAATAATCAGTCAGAACCAACGTGACCAAATTAAGTCTCAAGTAGATGCTGGGATTAAGCCCACTTCTGACCTATTAGATGCAGAAGCGACCTTAGCATCCAACAGAGAAAGTATTGTAAATGCTGAAAATAGTTTAGATTTATCTCTACTTAGTTTAAGTCAAAGTTTACAACTTCCACCCAATGATTTTGATATTGAAGACGTTCAAATTAATTTAGATTTAGCAGCCATGGCATACAACTCTTCTGGAGAAATTTTGTCTTATGCTTTTGAAAATCGAGCAGAAGTAAAAAGTGCAGCGCTAAATATCGAAAATTCGGACTTCGGAGTGAAACTGGCAAAAAGTGCTTATGCTCCGTCATTGAGTTTTGGTGCAGGTTTAGGAACATCTTACCAACACAATCAAGGAGAACCGGATGTTCGAACTCAAATCAGTGTAAACCCAAATGTTCCTGGAGAAATTATTGAAACCGTAATGCCATTCGGATTCAACACCCAGTTAGATAGTAATTTAGGGTATAATTTAGGGTTCAATTTAAATATCCCAATTTTTAATGGTTTTAAAACTAAAGCCAGTGTAAACAAGGCCAAAATAAACAAAGAAAAAAGCATTCTTAATTTAGCGCAAGCCAAACAAGATTTAACAACAACGATTACGCAAGCCTATGCCGATGCAAAAGCCGCATTGAAACAATATCAAGCGTCCAAACTTTCTGTGGTAAGTTTAGAAGAATCTTTTAAAAATATTCAAAATAAGTTTAACTTTGGAGCAGCAACATCTTTTGAAGTTGAGCAGGTTAGAGGACGTTTGGTAAACGCCAAATCAAACCTATTAACTTCAAAATATAATTTTGTGTTTCGTTCAAAAGTCTTAGACTTTTATATGGGCAAACCATTGATACCATAGTATGGCATATGTATTAAATATTGAAACATCTACGACCAACTGTTCTGTTGCACTCTCAAAAAGCGGGTCTATTGTCGCGTGTAAAGAAGACAATGGTTTAGGGTATTCGCATGCCGAACGACTCCATGTATATATTGACGAGGTCCTACAAACAGCAAAGGTGTCTATTGATCAGGTTGATGCTATTGCCATTAGTAAAGGCCCAGGGTCTTATACGGGCTTACGCATAGGGGTATCGGCTGCTAAAGGGTTGTGCTATGCCCTTGATGTGCCTTTGATTTCGGTGCCAACTTTAGAAGCGCTTGCCCATCAAGTTGATGCCCCAAAAGGTGCTATTGTTGCTATGCTCGATGCACGACGACAAGAAGTGTACTCTGCTATTTTCGATGACCATTTTTCTGAACTCAGGTCCACAGAAGCAGAAGTGTTAACTCCAGAGTCGTATCAAGAATTATTAGAATCCTCCCTAGTGTATTTTATTGGAAATGGTGTGGCAAAAACGAAGATGCTTATCACTCATAAGAACACACATTTTATTGAAGATAAGCTGCCCTCAGCCCAACAAATGTGTGCCCTTTCTTTTGAGAAATACAAGGCTAAAAATTTTGAGGATGTTGCCTATTTTGAGCCCTTTTATTTAAAAGACTTTATAGCAATACCCTCCAAAAAATAGGCATTACCCTTTTTTGTGAATTTCTACCACGTGAGGATAAGGAATTTCGATCCCAGCAGCATCCAATGCTAACTTACAATTTTCTGTGATTTCAAAATAAACACTCCAATAATCTTCTACGGTACTCCAAGGACGAACGGCAAAATTCACCGAACTATCCGCCAGTTCCAAAACATTAACACTAGGCAATGGGTCTTGTAACACCTTTGGATGCGTGGTCAAAACCTTCATGAGTACATCTTTGGTTTTCTTGATGTCTTCATCATAGCCAACTCCAATAGTCAAATCGACTCGAAGCTTACCTTCAGCCGAAAGATTGGTAATATTACTGTTTGCTAGAGTACCATTGGGAATAATTATACGTTTATTGGTCGGCGTTAAAATTTGTGTTGTAAAAATATCAATATCTTTTACAGTTCCTATTTCGCCTTGAGCATCTATAAAATCCCCTACTTTGAAGGGCTTAAATAAAATAATCAAAACACCACCCGCAAAATTCCCTAAAGCACCTTGTAAAGCGAGTCCAAGTCCTAAACCTGCAGCGGCCATAACAGCAGCTATGGCAGTAGTGTCTATGCCGAGTTTAGATATTACAGCAACAATCAATAGTGCTTTTAAGCCCCATCCCAATAAATTCCCAAGAAAAGCTTGTAGGGTGTCGTCAACCTTACGCGCTTTAAGTAGCTTTAGGATAAGGCGAATAATAAATTTTATGGCATACAAGCCAATAATTAATAATCCCAAAGCATACAGTGCTTTTGGAGAATATTCTAGTAGTAAGTCTTTTAAAAGTGTAAGGTACTTTTCCATAATGTAAAAATAGTTAGGGGATTAATAAATTAAGTCTTCCAAATATATAAAATCTTTATTTGATTTTTGTTTTTAAAATTTCTCTAAAAACATTGTAACTTTGAATTATGAAGCTATATATCGTACCAACTCCCATAGGAAACTTAGAAGACATCACCTTACGTGCTATTAATGTATTAAAGTCGGTTGATTTGATATTGGCAGAAGACACTCGAACTTCAGGGAAACTCTTGAAACATTTTGATATTGATACTCAAATGCACTCGCATCACATGCATAATGAACACAAAACAGTGAAGGGGATCGTTCAAAAACTAAAAGCAGGATCTACCATCGCTTTGATTAGTGATGCAGGTACTCCGGCTATTTCGGATCCAGGATTTTTACTCACCAGAGCCTGTGTCGAAAATGATATTCCAGTAGACTGCTTGCCAGGAGCTACTGCTTTTGTTCCCGCCTTAGTTAACTCTGGATTACCCAATGATAAATTTGTATTTGAAGGATTTTTGCCTGTAAAAAAAGGACGTCAAACCCGATTACTTTTGTTGGCAGAAGAGCCTCGAACCATTATTTTATATGAAAGCCCTCATAAGCTACTAAAAACCTTGTCAAATCTTTGTGAATATTTTGGTGAAGAGCGTCAAGTTTCTGTGTCACGAGAACTGACTAAACTTTTTGAGGAAACGAAAAGAGGAACCGCCAAATCAATTTTAGACTATTATACTAACCGAACACCAAAAGGCGAAATTGTTATTGTGGTGGCTGGAAAATCAAAAGCATAGTAGTACGACTGTATATTCCTTAGCGTTGTTTTAAAGATAGGACGGCAGACCATAGTGTAAGACATCACATTATTTAGTATTTTTGGTGTCATAATAAAAAACAGTTTACAATGTCCCACAAAACAACTACCCACTGGAAAGGTGGAATGCAATTCGAATCAGATAATCCTAGCGGAAAAACTGTCTTAATGGATACCGTTACCAAAGGGCAGTCTGAGCAATTTGGCTTATCACCAAAAGCAATGATGTTATCGGCTTTAGCGGGATGTTCAGGAATTGATATCGTTGATATTTTAGAAAAAATGAAAGTCGTGGATTACGAGCTTAAAATGGAAGTCGAAGGGTTTCTTACAGAAGAACACCCTAAGTTTTATGACAAAGTTCACGTAGATTATCATTTTTATGGTACCGATTTGAATCCTAAAAAAATTGATAAAGCCGTAAAGCTTTCGGTTGACAAATACTGTGGTGTTATGGAAATGTTCAGACAATTTTCGACAGTTACAACAGCTATTCATATTCATAATTCTTAACTAATGCGCTGGACGCTCAAACCAAAGCCTGATCCACAAAAAACAGCCGATTTATCAGCTAAACTCGGCGTGGATACAGCAATTGCGGAGCTATTACTTCAAAGAGGAATTGAGAGTTTTGAGGACGCCAAAACCTTTTTTAGACCAAGCTGGTCCGACTTGCATGATCCCTTTCTCATGAAGGATATGGACAAAGCAGTCGAACGCATTGAACTTGCGTTAAAAAACAACGAACAGATATTAGTGTTTGGAGATTATGATGTGGACGGCACTTCATCAGTCGCTTTGATGGCATCGTATTTAGAAACCAAAAGCACTCAAATCTCTACCTATATCCCGGACCGCTATGCCGAGGGTTATGGGGTGTCGTACAAAGGAATCGACTATGCTTCTGACAACGATTTTTCATTAATAATAGCTTTAGACTGTGGCGTTAAAGCCCTAGACAAAGTCGCCTATGCCTCAAAAAAAGGTATTGATTTTGTCATTTGTGATCACCACCGTCCAGGAAAAAAACTTCCCTCAGCAGTAGCGGTATTAGACCCCAAACGTTCGGATTGTGACTATCCTTTCAAAGAACTCTGTGGTTGTGGTGTAGGGTTTAAATTGATTCAAGCTTTAGCCTCTAAAGACGGCGTTCCTGTTGAAGCTTTAGCAGAATATTTAGATTTAGTGGCCACGGCAATTGGTGCAGATATTGTTCCTGTTAGTGGAGAAAATAGAGCTCTAGCATATTTTGGGTTGCAAGTTATTAATTCCAATCCACGTCCAGGATTTAAAGCGCTGATAAATCAGATGAAAAAAGAGGTGTTGACCATTACAGACGTTGTTTTTAATATTGCCCCGCGGATCAATGCTGCAGGTCGTATGAAACACGGAAATTATGCCGTGGCATTGATGAAAGAGACCGAATTTGAAACTGCGCAACGTGCCGCAAGCGAAATAGAACTGTTTAATACCAACCGCCGTGAAGCAGATAAGCGCATTACTGAGGAAGCGTTGTTACAAATTGAAAAATTAAACGAAACCGAACAGGCTACTACAGTAGTTTATCAGGACGATTGGCACAAAGGGGTTATTGGAATTGTGGCCTCTCGGCTTATAGAAACCTATTACCGCCCCACACTAGTATTCACAAAAAGTGGCGATGTTTTAGCCGCTTCTGCACGCTCCGTTAGAGGCTTTGATGTCTATACTGCTTTGGAAAATTGTAGCCACTTGCTCGAACAATTTGGTGGACATATGTACGCGGCAGGGCTCACGATTAAAGAAGAAAATTATACAGCTTTCAAAGCTGCATTTGAGGCTGAGGTTTCATCAACTTTGCCAGCACATCTCAAAACACCTGAGATAAAAATTGACGCTGAAATTAATTTTGAATCTATTACTCCAAAATTTTATAGAATTTTAAAACAATTTGCGCCTTTCGGCCCTCAAAATATGTCACCTGTTTTTATGACCACTGCGGTTCGCGATACCGGTTACGGCAAATGTGTAGGCGAGGACCAAACACACTTACGCGTCACTCTCACTCAAACGGGCACACCAAAACTTGTGGGGATTGGGTTTGGATTAGGTTCCGATTTGCCAATTATAAAAAAGAATGATCCCTTTAAAGTGGTGTATTCCATTGATGAAAATGATTGGAATGGCAGGGTGAGTTTACAACTAAAGTTAAAAGGGATTAAATCGTAATATGGCAAAAAGAGATCCCTACGCAGCACTTCGATTTAAGGAATTTAATGTTTTTTTAATGCTACGGTTTATTTTAGTTTTTGGCTGGTCCATGCAGTTTATTATCATAGAATGGCAAGTGTATTCACTAACCAAAGATCCATTGTCGCTTGGAATTATAGGACTAATGGAAATCGTTCCTGCCTTCAGTATGGCATTGTTTGCGGGACATATAGTAGATCAAAGTGAAAAACGAAATTTACTCCTCAAATGCATTGGGCTGTTTTCATTAATTAGTTTTGGGCTGTTTTTCTTAACCAGTTCTTCTGTTGAAATGGCCTGGAGTTCCACAGCAATTCTCTATACGATTTATGCATTTGTATTTATGGGCGGATTGTTACGTGCATTTTTTGGACCTACTATTTTTTCGCTTGTGGCCTTAATTGTTCCTAAAAAAGTATATCCAAATGCAGCGACTTGGAACAGTTCAACATGGCAAATGGCATCTGTTTTAGGCCCCGCTTTTGCAGGGCTTACCATCAATTGGATTGGTGTGCACTGGTCATTGTGTATCGTTTTTGGCTTAGTTGTGCTGTCTTTTGTTTTATTATTTGGAATTTCACGCAAACCAATAATGAACCCAAAAATCGGAGAACCCATCATGCAAAGTTTAAAAGAAGGTGTCCGATTTGTATTTAAAACAAAAGCAATTTTAGGCGCCTTAAGTTTGGATATGATTGCAGTTCTTTTTGGAGGCGCTGTAGCTTTGCTCCCTGTTTTTGCACAAGATATTTTAAAAGTAGGTCCTGAAGGCTTCGGGTTGTTAAGAGCAGCGCCTGCAGTTGGGGCCTTTCTCACAATGCTTGTAACCGCCTACATTCCGATCAGTAAAAATGCAGGGCTTAAATTGCTAACTGCCATTTTTGGGTTTGGGGTATGTATTATAGTCTTTGGGCTTTCCTCCATATTCTGGATATCAATAGTGGCCTTGTTTTTTAGTGGTGTTACCGATGGCGTTTCTATGGTAATCAGGCAAACGATATTACAACTCAAAACACCAGATCATATGCGTGGCCGTGTATCCTCTGTAAATTCTATGTTTGTCGGGTCTTCAAATGAGCTAGGCGCTTTTGAAAGCGGCCTAACCGCTAAACTGATGGGAACAGTTACGGCGGTTGTTTTTGGTGGAACAATGACTTTAATCACTGTCATTACTACAGGAATTGTATCGCCCACATTTAGAAAATTAGATTTAGAAAAAGAGCTGGAGGCTCACGAAAATAAAGAATAGAAATATTTTATTTTGTAAAATCAATGGCGTAACTGTATTTAAAACCTAAAATAGATTTTTTTGTTTTGATTCCTTCAAACGTATCATCTTGAATTCCGTAGAATAACGCAAAAGTTCCTATTTTTTTTATCTTTTTAGAAACTCTAAATGTGTAGCGATATCTATTAAAACCACCATCAGAATTTAGACTTTCTGTTTCATTGAAAAGCTCACCAAAAAGTTTTAAATCTAACTTAATGGGTTTTATTTTGTATCCAAGTCCTATGCGAAAACGCATGTGTTCTTTTGGAATATCACCTTCGCTTTCAGAAAAACCAAGCTGGTTTTTATTTTGATATCTTAAACGTAATACAACAGTAATTGTTTTTATTTTATGCTTAAAACTAGCATCAAATTGGTATCTAAAAAATGACTCTAAACCTTGCTTTTTTCCAACATCATCATTTTTTGTTATGTATCGTAAACCACCACCAATTTCAAAGTTTTTTAAAACCTCATAATTTACTTTAAATTGCGTGAAATAGTTTTTAACTGTTGTAATGTTATTTCTAGACCTAAGATGTTCTGATACTGAAAAAGATAATTTTTTGGTAGCTTGTAAGTCTATTCCAACACTGCTCCATCCCTCAAGATCGCTATCATTTTGTGCTATAGTGATTTGAGCTGATAGTGTAGCTAATATAATCAGGGCGAAGACAATATATTTCTGCTTTAATATTTTCATGTTATTTTTTGTAACGAATTTTAATTTTTACAGTTTCTGTTTTGAAATCTATTTGTCCAAGAGAGATGCTTAAAATTTTAAATCCTAATTTTTCTTCTAACTCTGTTTTTAATTGCTCATGATGTTCAGGTCGAATATGTTTTAAAGATTCATACAGAATATCTTTCGAAAAAGTTTTTTGTTGATTCCAATAACGATCTAAAAAGTAAGCCATAAGAACAACGGTTGAATTGGCCACTAAGATCTCTGTGTAACTCATTTTTTTATTGGATAACGCATTGATTAAAGAGATCCCTATAACAATAAAAAGATAGGTCATTTCTTTTACTTTTAAGGGGTCTGTTCTGTAGCGTAGAATTCCAAAAATGGCAAAAAGGCCAAGCGCTAATCCTAAATCTATTTCATATTTTTTCAACGTAAAACACAGGAAAAATACGATTGTACCAACAAGATAAAAGGTAAATAAATAGTCTGCTTTTTTAGAAAATTTATAGTAAGAAAATTTAATTAGAGCTGTCAGAAAAAAGAAATTAATAAAAAAACGAAAGACCATTTTATAAAAGTCATCGTCAAAAAAGGGGATTCCAAAAAGTTCCATTTTAAAAGTATTTGGTTAATAAAAATTTAATCTAAATTAGTGATTATTCAGAACTCCAATTTTTTCAATGAGAGTTCGTTGCCATTAAAAACTCCGTAAGTAAAGTGTGTTATCCAATCTCCAAGGTTGATGTATTTTGATTGGTCATTTAGCGCAATGTCTAGCGGTAAATGGCGGTGTCCAAACACAAAATAATCGCGATGTTTTTCTTCTAATTTTTTATGACAGTATTGAACCAACCATTCTTTGTCGTTCCCAAGAAATTTCACGTCCTCGTCCCCTGAAATAACTTTGTTTTTCACTGAAAGGTATTGTGCAAATCGGACACCAATATCGGGATGGATCCATCGGTATAGCCATTTAAAAAATGAATTTGTAAATACTTTTTTGAGCCGTTTAAACCCTTTGTCTTTTGGGCCAAGCCCATCGCCATGCCCGATAAAAAAAGAAGTAGCGTTGAATGTAAATTCTTCAGGTTGGTGGTACACGCTAATGCCCAGTTCTTCTTCAAAATACCCGTTCATCCACAGGTCGTGATTTCCAACAAAAAAGTGAATTTTTATCCCTTGATCGCTAAGTTCTGCCAATTTCCCTAAGACTCGCGTAAACCCTTTTGGAACTACATATTTATATTCGAACCAAAAATCAAAGAGATCGCCTAATAAAAAAACAGCTTCTGCATCATGTTTTATTGTGTCAAGCCATTGTACGAATTTTTTTTCGCGAGGCATGGACGCCTTAGCTGTTGGCGCACCGAGGTGGTTATCAGAAGCAAAATATATCTTTTTCCCTTTAGGAACGGTTATGACTTTCATATCAAACTGTTAGTTGTCACTGGCATACCACTCTGCAAAACTTGTAGCAGTTTCTTGCAGTTTCAAGGCATGTAATTGTATAGTATCTGGTAATCGTTTTTTTATTTTTTCTGCAAAATCAATCACCATCATTTCACTGGTCGGTTGATAATCGACAAGAAGTACATTATGACCACGATCCGAAAGTTCTTTTGCAAGTTCTACATGCGGCGTATTCTTATTAAATACAGTGGCATGATCAAAGACATCGACAATTTCTTCTTTGATTATTTTTTTTAAATCAGAAAAATCAATCACCATCCCAAATTTAACATGGGTGTTGTCTGAAATCGGTTGTCCAAAAACGGTCACATCTAAGCGGTAGCTATGGCCATGCACATTTTTGCATTTACCATCATAGCCATACAGTGCATGTCCTGTTTCAAAAGAAAATTGTTTTGTAATTCGAATGTTGCTCATTAGTGATTTTTGGTGTCTTAACGCTTAATTAGTTCTATACAAAGTTAATGGTTTTGAACCTGCGGTAAAAATTGTTTCCTAAATTTTATTATCAATGGAATGCCTCTAGCGATCATCCACAAGGTAAAAGCAATAAAAACGCCGTGAAGTTTCCATCCGAAATAATCGAGAATAAAGAGTACTGGCAAGAACACAAACAAAGTCGCTAAAATGAGTATGTTTCTTAAGTCCTTCATTTTGCCCAGACCTTTAAAAATACCATCAAAGACAAAAGCCAAGGCACAGAAAGGTTGCATTAAGAGTACAATCCAAAAGATGTCAAAAAAGTGTTCCAATACGGCACGATCATTTGTAAAGGCGTGGCCAATAGGGGTATAAAGCAGTCCTCCAATTATACCCATAACGATCCCAACAATCAAGGCATATTTTATCAACTGATTACTGAGTTGCAAAAGCAGGTGGTAGTTTTTAGCTCCAAACAGTTTTCCAGAAAGGATATTACCAGCGCTGGAATAGCCATCGACGGCAAAAGCAGCAAAAAACCATAAATTAATCGCGATGGTGTAGGCTGCGATATAAGCGTTGCCGTAGCCAGTAGCAAACCGTGCAGCAAAATATAAAGCGGTGTTGAGGGCCAAAGTTCGAATGATGAGATGCCCAATCATATTCAAAAACTTTGGCAGTTCTTTGTTCACAGGTCTTGTGAGTTTCAACGGAATTTGTGTTTTCTTCAAAAGAAAATAGGTAGCTAAAGCAGCCATCAAGAGTTGAGCTAGCACACTAGCGATGGCGGCACCTTTGAGGTAAAGCGGCGAAAACACATCGGCAACTCCATAGACCAATAGGACATCCAAAAGTATGTTTACTACGGCGCCAGTAATGGCAATAAGCATGGGGTAATACGTATTTTGTAGACCTCTAAAAATTCCAAATACAGCAAAGGTGTAGAGCGTAAAGGGCAACCCAAAAACACGAATTTTATAATAGGAAACACTGTACTCTAATAACAATCCTGAGGCCTTATAGAGTTTAAATATAGAAGTTGCAAAGGGGTATGTACTTAGGCATACTAAAAGGCAAATCCCTAAAATAATGGCAATGGCTTGTGCGGGTAGGTTTTTTACGTCTTCTAATTTATTAGCGCCTAGATATTGAGAAATGATAGATGAAATAGCGCTACGCGACTGTCCTAATACCCATATTAGCATAGACAGAAAAGTGGTTACAATGCCAACGGCAGCCAAGGATTCAGTAGCATTAACGGGGATATGCCCCACAATAGCGGCGTCCGTTAGCGAAAGAATCGGTTCGGAAATACCTGCAATAATGGCAGGCACCGCAAGTTTGTTGATGTATTTAAGGCTAATGTTTGTTTCCAAAGTTATTTTCCGCGTCCTGTTTTTCGGACAGCGGTAGTTTTACTTGTATTTTTGTTTTTTAGGTTAGTCTTGCCTCCTTTTTTTGTATCTACCTGTTTGACGGTTTTATTACCAAAAAATTTACTACTCATAATACGTTATATTTTAAATCAAAAGTACGGAAAAAGACGTTAGTTCAAATCAAAATCGAACAGAGGATTTGCAGTCCAAAAAAATTGTTGCTGAGAATTTACTATTTTTACAAAGTTATTGGGGATGTAGCTCAGTTGGCTAGAGCGCTTGACTGGCAGTCAAATGTTAATAGTACACAAATACTTAATTTTTAGACACTTAAGAACAGATAATATTAATGTCTGTCAAAAGTGTGTCAAAAATGAGTGTAAAATACCCTAAAATTAAGTCTGATAACAAGCAACGTTTCTATGTAGTATTTTATAATAATGGTAAACGCTATAGGTTGTTTAATGGTTCAAAAATTAATTCTAATCTCTTTCCTAATTCTTACCCTGTAGCTAAACGCTATGAGATAGCACAACTCTTAGCTGCTGAGGTGTTTAAATTCATAACAAGTGGCTTAAGTGTTCAAGAGCCTGTAAGAGTACTATGCAAGTCTGATAAGCAGTATTTAAAGTTAGCTTTAGACAACAAACTAAAAGGAGACTATTCAGACAAATACAAGTCTATGTTGAGGTTTGTTTATGATGGTTTTGTATCTCACTTAACTGATGAAAACATCACTTCTAAGGATGTTAAATCTTATCTAAACCACTATGCTTTAGGTGTGTCGTATAATACGATTAAACGTCACTTAAATGTGCTTATTAATGAAGCAAGAAACATAGGTATGAATAGCAATCCTATGGAAAGCATAAAAGCAAAGAAAACAAAGGCAAAACTACACAAACCTTACAAGGATATAAACCTCATCCTTAATGAGATTAAGTTGTTTAGTGATAACTTGTTTCTGTGTTGTTTAATGACCTATGGATGTTTGTTAAGACCACACAGAGAAATAAGGGAATTAAAGTGGTCTGACTTTAGTGATGATTTAGGTTATATTCATTTGTCTGGTAATAGAAATAAATCTGGCAAGAACAGAATAGTTCCTGTGCCTATTTACATAAGAGAATTGCTTGTTAAAGGTCAACCTCAACACAATATATTCACAGACACTACAAGACCTTTAAATGAAGACTATTTTAAGACACTTTGGGGGCGTTTTAAGAGGGTTTCTAAACTGCTTGAACAAGACCAAACACTCTACTCTTTTAGACACTCAGGAGCTATAGAAATCTTTAAGAGAACAGGCTCTATAACCAAGCTACAGAAAGCTATGGGGCACTCCTCTATAAATGTATCTCTGACTTATTTACGTGGTTTAGAAATAGCAGAACTGAAGGAAGAAGATATGCCAAATATACTATAGTATTTAATGTTAAAAACTATTATCCAATGTTTATAAAACACTATTGCTAATCAGCCATATAGACCGTAGTTTTGTTTAATATAATTAGTAAAATGCAAAACATCTTTTTGTTATTTATATATTAACATAGAACACTATAATTCCATATTGGTCGGTATAGCATTTGAACTGCCGAGTACTTTAAGCACCTAATAAAAGTTGGACGCTTATTGGTTCAGGTAAATTAAATCTGCGTAAGAACTGCAACTGTTAAACCTTTTTATGTTTCGTTGTACGCCAACAGTTATACAGCTTACCCAGTCAATTAGCTAACAAGATATTAGCAACATCACTTAAACATAAAGGAACAGGGGGCGTATCAATTTTTTTTTATATTTATTTATAAGTTTTATAAGAATATTATTTAGATATTTTATAGTTGTTTAAGTGCGGCGGTTTGAGACCGCCTTATTTATTTGAAAACACAAATTAGTTTATAAATAGTTATATACTTATAACACAAAATAACACAGTTATATGGGTTTTAATTCAACTACAGGAAGTGAAGCAGGTAAGATTAGTAAAAGAGGTAAAACATTAAGTATAGACCTTAGAAATGACCTCAAAACACTAATAACACATATTCTAAAAGACATAGATTATAACACTCTTTCAAACACTCAAAAACTAAAGCTATTAGATATTGCCTTAAAGCATACTTTACCCAAGTTATCTATAGAGAAACATATAAATGAAGATATACCACAGGATATACAAATCACTTTTGTTGATAGTGACGGAAACGAAAAGGTAAACAGAAAAAGTTTAGACAACTTTAAGTTTAAAGATTTAGCAGGGTAAACAGACAATGGAAGCTACAAAATAGAAGATACTAACTTGCCGTTGCCTATTAGTAGAGTTTAAGTGTTTGATTATGGATTACAGTTTGTGAAGTTAGGTTAGTAGGGTCTTAGTCAATTTTTGTTAACGAAAACATATCACCTTCCTCATCAGTAATATTGAGAACCCAGCTTTCTCCAGATTTATCTATTGCATAGCTTACAATTACAGTATCCACAGGCTCACCATCAATCATAAAGTCTTATAGGTCAAAACAGTATCAGTTGCAGTCCAGTTTACACTCCATATACTTGACTAATTCCTGTTATGATAGGAAGTTTCATTCCAAGTGCCACCTCTCGTTTTCAGCTAATCGCACCCACAAAGAGGAAACAGGGTCTCCATTTGGGGCATCATCTGCATCATATGTATCACCTTCCCAAGTACCAACTAAATCAGAAGGATTATTATTAATCGTTATTCATTATCACCATCATCACTGACTACAAGCGAACGATTGTTAAAGCTAAAAATAAGTAGAGTATGTTTTTTCATAATAAATTAGTTTATACTTCAAATGTAGCAAAAAAAATAAATAGACACCACATTAATTTAGATTATACTTCAAAATATAATAAATATAAGTCTAACCTACTTAAGAGGATTAGAAATCGCTGAATTAAAAGAAGAAGATATGCCTATGGTTTAGTTACAGTCAGAATTTAATCTAAATAAACTATATTCAGGCGTTTCAAAATGTGCTTCACCTCCATCACATTCAAAAGCAACAGGAGTTACTAATTCATTGCCAAAATGTAAATCAACAGTCAGAACATTATTTTCAAATGTGTAAGGATTGGTTGTTGGTATATGATTTCCATCATTAGCTTCATAGGAGTTATATAATGCATTACAATCACCTTCTACACAATAGTAAGTATAACGAACCCCATCTTCATAAAGATACATTGTGTTCCCCGCAGGAACAGTCCCTTCTATAAGCCATTTACCTTCTATGGTGTATGTTGGTAATGGACTGTCTTCAGAACTATCATCACTACTACAAGCGAAGATTAATAAAGCGGAGAGTATTAAAAGTTTTTTCATTTATTTATTCATTATAATTGGTTGCAGTTCAACTTTTAATTTCTCAAAGTCTTCAGCACTCATCATTCCCAAATCAAGCAAATCTTTCGCTTCTTTTAGTTTTGCAATAGCTTGTGTTCTGTTTAAAGGGGCGTTAGGATTTACTATTTCGCCAACTCTTATTGCAGTAGCAAGGTCAAAAATACAACCAAATTTACCCATACCTATACTTGCCCCATCTTTTCGTTTAAAATCAACAACAATTTTTAATGGTTGTCCCATAGAAGGCTTATAGATTTTAATTTTATCTATTACAACTTCAATATTAGAATCACTATCGCTCATATATACGGCAGCCATAGCTCCCATTACAGAGTACTTTCCTACAAGAACAAACTTAAAATCTAAATTGACGTTAGAATCTGATGGTTTGCCAAGAAATAAATTAGCCCCGACTTTAAAAACTCCAAATTCAGTTTTCAACTCATTGATTTCAAATGGATTTTTATACTTTTTCCATTCATTCTTGTTTGTGATTGAACTAACATCAAATAATTCTATGGATTTAATTTTTTGAGCATTAAGTTGAAATACAGACGTTACAAAAAATAAAAATAAAAGTTTTCTCATTGGATTGTTTAATTTAAAAATTAAAGTAAAATTCAAATATAAAAAATAATATTATAACGTTTAGGACATATTAGCTCAGTAGCTTTGGAACAAAGCGTGTTGAGAAAAGGGCTAAAAGCGAAAAGAACAGAATTGTCTGTCAAAAGTCTGTCAGTTTTTAGTAAATTTGGACTGTTCTTAAGTATTTAAAATTAAGTGAAGCATCAATCTCTAAGAAGATAATCAAATAAAGGGGATGTAGCTCAGTTGGCTAGAGCGCTTGACTGGCAGTCAAGAGGTCGTCGGTTCGAATCCGATCTTCTCCACCAGTGTCACCGCTACACTATATAAGTTCAATTAAAGCCCACCAACAGGTGGGTTTCTTTTTTAAATTCTTCACAATGATTGCAAATCAAAATTTAAAAATTTATATTTGAGATATTAACTTTAAATCCTAACAAATGAGAAAATTATGTATAACTTTTCTGTCAATTGCTTTTTTGGCGAGCTGTGCCAATCAAACCAATAATGAGACTGTACCTTCAATAGAAGACACAGCAGCATTTAATCAACATGTTGAAAATTGGAAAACAGCCATAAGTGGCTTTAGCTCGGAAGATCCAGAAAAAGTAATGAGTATTTTTGCGGATTCCTTAAAATGGAATAACCCTGAGGCTCTTATGAATATTAATAAGACCAAATTAGATCTAACAGCAGCAGTTAATTTTTATATAGGAACCTTTGATGACATCAAGTTTACAGACGATGTCTACTATGGAGGGAGTCTTTATTCTTCAGAAAAAACAGAAGCTTCTCCTGACGGGATGAGAGTCTATGGTAATTGGTCTTTTACTGATCCAGTTTCTGCTGCCAAAGTAGCTTACAAATGGATGGGTGTTGTTCGTTTTAATTCGGACGGAAAAATTTATGAATTTGCAGACTGGTTTGACGTGAGTAGTATCCCTAGCCAAATAGATGGCAGTTATAAGCGTTAAATTTAAGATGCGCTGCTAAATCCTGATAATTAACCCACTAAACTTAGTGGGTTTTTTCTTTTTCTTAAATTTCTAAGTTGCTAGGTTTATCGCAAGGTTGTGAAGTCAAATAGGGAATACATGGGCACGTTGAAAGTGGTTGGCATCAGCAATCCTCTATAAAATGTAGCGCTGGAGAGGATTAGATTTGAAATTTTTTCTAAGTATCCTAGCGAAAAGGCTCAAGTAATAAAATCAGTATAGCTTGTGTTTTACAATTAATTTTGATAGATTTGAAAATACGATATACATACAAATTCATGAAAAATAAAGTTTTAATTTTAGCATTAATTTGCACATTTACGTTTATGTCTTGTTCTGAGACTAAACCCTGTGAAGCACCTACAAATGGATTTCTGACAGATACAGATTTTCAAGTGAAAATGGGCTCATCTGCTGCTGTAGATATTTTTAACCAATTGGATGCGGCATGGGCAAAGCGAGATTATGAAACTTTGAAAACATTTATTGCAGATGAAGCATCTCTTAGTTTTGATGATGGGTTTGTTGCCACCACTCCTCAAGAGTTTGTAGATAAAATCAAAGCTGATGCTGCAGAATCTACAACTGAAGGTGGCAATTCATGGGTTACAAATTATGCTTTTGCACTCACCCTTACGGATGATGGGTCGGAAGAAACAACCATAGATTCCGGCGATTGGGTAAATGCTCAATTTACAACCACAAGCACTGATCCAAGTTCCGAAATTGATTCCGAAATATATTATGAATATTACCACATTGTTGATGGTAAAGTGACCCAGTGGAATCAGTTTAAGAAAACCATTAAAAAATAAAAATTAACCTTAACTAAATACAACTATTATGAAAAAGTTTATTACTGCATTATTTTTAACAATCAGCTTTGCTGTAACTGCACAAGTGGTCAACATAACTTATGTGTCTGTAGACAGAGAAAACTCCGAAACGTTTCTAGAGCTTCATGAAAAATTTACCAACCTTTCAATTTCTGAAGACCGAACAATTACGGGTGGAGGGATGTTTGCACATGCGTTTGCAGGCGATTACACCTTTGCTATTTATGATTTTTATGCCAATGAGCAAGATTTAGTAAATGATCCAGCCTTATCAAATGCTGCTATGCAGGCAAATGTAGAAGCGTTAAAATTAGATGATGCTGCAAAAGAAGCACTTATGGCTGAATTTCAAAGCTACTCTGCGATGTATGCCCATAATCATAGTGATCAAATCAGACAAAGCAACGGACTTGAGGAACTTAGTTTTGAAGCCGAAGGCTTAGATTGGAGTACTTCAAAAGTTGTTGTTGTTAGCACATACGATACGAAATGGGGAGCTAACAGAGCTTTTTTTGATGGCATCAAAAACGGAAGTTTAAAAACATTAAAAGAAAGTGGACATGCAGTGGCAGCTTATGCCAGTCGTCACCTTTATGGTTCAGGAGCAGATTGGCACACTTATCAGTTTTACAATTCGTGGTCAGATTTTGCAGCATATGAAGAGGCAAATTTAGGAGGTCCAATGGATGAGGATGCTAAAAAATTCTGGTCATCAATTGAATCTCATACCGATGAAATTTTAACCTTTATTGGCGGAATTAACCCTGAAACCAAAGTTTTTAGTTATTCTAAATAAGAAGCGCTAAACTTTAAATAGTAAAACCTCCTAATGCAAATTAGGAGGTTTTTTTGTGCCTAAATGATTTTGGTATTTAGGATCCAAATTGCAACCTTTACAATTAAATAGTAAATTTACATCTCCAATTTTGTGCGATGAGCAATAAAATTACAACTCTAGCGAGTGCAATTACAATTGAAATCTATTGGATTAGAAACTAAAAATAAATAATTAATACTACTAACAACAGATGAAACTATTTAAAGAATTTAAAGATTTTGCAGTGAAAGGAAACATGATAGACATGGCTATCGGAATTATAATCGGGGCGTCCTTCAATGCGGTTATTAATGTTTTGGTCAAAAACATCATTTTACCACCCTTATCTCTTTTGTCTGACGGCATAAATTTTCAAGATAAAAAACTGATTTTAAGAACTGCAACCGAATCAGCTAGTCAGGTTTCAATAGATTATGGATTATTTACCGAAACTATTCTCGATTTTTTGATCGTTGGATTTACAATTTTTATTGTCGTTAAATTCATCAATAAGCTCAAAACAAAAGCTAATGATGTAAAAGATGATACCGTTGCGACGCCAGCAGATATCCAATTGTTGTCTGACATTAAAGCACTGCTAGAAGTTCAGAATCAAAAATTAATGAAATAAAATTAACGGACTCCGTGCAAACGGGCAACATATTTTCCGATCACATCAAATTCCAAATTCACCACGGTACCCACTTCAAAATGCTTGAAGTTCGTGTGCTCGTAGGTATAAGGAATGATTGCGACACTAAAACCGTCATCTTTAGAATTTACAACCGTAAGGCTTACCCCATTAACGGTAATAGATCCTTTTTCAATTGTGAGGTTTCCTAGAGAAGCATCGTACTTAAAGGAATAGATCCAGCTTCCATTTTGGGTTTCTACTTTAGTACAAGTCCCTACTTGATCCACATGCCCTTGTACCATGTGACCATCTAAACGGGCGCCAAGTTTTAGACCACGTTCCAAGTTTACAGTTGCTCCAACATTTAAGCTGTTGAGGTTTGTTTTATCTAAGGTTTCTTTGATTGCTGTCACCGTGTAGCTGTGTTCAGTCAGCGCAATAACGGTTAAGCAAACCCCATTGTGGGATACACTTTGATCAATTTTTAGTTCAGGAGCCAACACACTTTCAATCGTTAAGTGTAAGTTGTCATTCTCGATTACTAAATCTTTTACAATCCCTAAATCTTCAATAATTCCTGTAAACATGCTTTTAATTCGTTAAATTTGTAAATTCAAAATTACAAACATACACGTCATTTTTAATGGAAAAAGTAGAAAAAATCAAAATAGGGATTTCTATAGGAGATTTAAATGGGATAGGAGGTGAGTTGGTCATCAAGACTTTTGAAGACAAGCGCATGCTCGAGTTTTGCACTCCTATTGTATATGCTTCAGTAAAAACTCTGGCGTTTTTCAAAAGCCACTTTAAAAGTACTCTCGAATTTCATAAGATTAAAAATGCAAGTCAAGCGGTGGACTCTAAGGTGAATTTGGTATCGGTTTGGCATGAAGATGTTAATATCAATTTTGGAGAAGAAGATCAAAAAATTGGGGGTTATGCCATAAAGTCCCTTCAAGCAGCAGTCGAAGATCTTAAAACAGACCAAATAGATGTGCTTGTAACCGCTCCAATTAACAAACATAACATCCAATCTGAGGACTTTAAATTTCCAGGGCACACGGATTATTTAGCTCAAGAACTCGAAGGTGATAGTTTGATGTTTATGGTATCGGATGACCTAAAAGTTGGGTTGTTAACAGATCACGTTCCTGTAAGTGAAGTTTCAAATCAGATTACAGCAGAACTTATAGAAAAGAAAATTTCAATTATATACAACTCCTTAATTCAGGATTTTGGAATTCGAAAACCTCGGATTGCCGTTTTAGGGATAAATCCCCATACAGGCGACAATGGAGTTATAGGTACGGAGGACGATACGGTTTTACGGCCTACACTGGAAGCACTCAAGCAGACAGGAAAACTCGTCTATGGACCGTATTCGGCAGATAGTTTTTTTGGGTCAAAAAACTACAAAAACTTTGATGCAATCGTCGCCACATATCACGATCAAGGATTGATCCCTTTTAAAACTTTGGCTTTTGGGAACGGTGTCAATTATACCGCTGGACTCAACAAAGTACGGACTTCTCCAGATCATGGTACGGCCTATGAGATTGCAGGAAAAGGGGAGGCAGATATCACTTCTTTTAAAGAAGCTATTTTTTCGGGATTGTCTATTTTTAGAAATCGAAAAATGAATCAAATATTAACATCAAATCCATTATTGCGACAGCCAAGAAAGCGATAAATAAAAAAAGCCTTGCATTAGGGTTGCCCTAAATAAAATTTTATATATTTGCAGGCTCAAATATGCGAGACAATGAAGCCACTAAAAGCATTTGACATACAGTTTGTAGGGCTAAAGCTTGGAAAGCATGTTTATGAGTATGATATAGATTATAAGTTCTTTGAGCATTTTGAATATGATGAGTTTAACGCTACAAACGTTAAAGTTGTTCTAAACCTTGAAAAAAAATCAACCTTTTTAGAGTTGAACTTTCAAGCGGAAGGAACCATTACTATAGATTGTGACCTCACAAACGAACCTTTTGATATGCCGGTTAATACCAGTTTTGATTTAGTGGTTCAGTTTGGAAATGAGTATAATAACGAACATGAGTCGATTTTAATCATCCCTCATGGTGAGTACGAAATTAATGTCGCTCATTACATCTATGAATTAATCATTTTATCGCTACCCCAAAAACGGATTCATCCTGGTGTAGAAGATGGAACTTTAGACTCAGAAATACTCGAAAGACTTAAGGAATTAAGCCCAAAAAGCTTAGAAAATAAACCCCAAAAAGAGGATATTGATCCACGTTGGGACTCATTAAAAAAATTATTAACGGATAAATAATATAGAAAATGGCACATCCTAAAAGAAAAATCTCCAGAACTAGAAGAGATAAAAGACGTACCCATTACAAGGCTACAACGCCTCAAATTGCAACGTGCCCAACAACTGGGGAAGCACATTTATACCATAGAGCACACTGGCACGAGGGTAAATTGTACTATAGAGGACAAGTTTTAGTCGATACAACAGCTGCAGAAGAAAACGCAGCCTAATAGGTCGTATCGTATACAGAATTTAAAAAACGCTCTTTTAAGAGCGTTTTTTTTGTTTAGTACTCATTTTAAAAAAACGCAAAAAAATTGATTTTTAGGTCTTTTTTAATCAAAAATGAGTATTTTTGACACGTTTTTTGATTGTTTTTGGCATAAATGCTTATAAACCAGTCAATCTAAAATAGAATATATGAGCAAAATCTCAGCAGCAATAACCGCTGTAGGTGGCTATGTACCGGACTTCGTTTTAACCAACAAGATACTTGAGACGATGGTTGATACCAATGACGAATGGATCACGTCAAGAACGGGCATTAAGGAGCGTCGAATTCTAAAAGGCGTCAATAAAGGCACCTCATTTTTAGCAATACAAGCAGCTAAAAACCTTATTCAAAAAAACAATTTAGACCCTACAACTATAGACCTAGTAATCGTGGCTACAGCAACCCCCGATATGAAAGCAGCCTCAACAGCTGCCTTTACGGCTTCAGAAATTGGCGCTTCCAATGCGTTTGCATTTGATATAGATGCCGCTTGCTCTAGCTTTTTATTTGGAATGTCAATAGTAGCTCGTTATATTGAATCTGGGATATATAAGAAAATTCTTTTAATAGGTGCTGATAAAAACTCTTCAATGATTAGTTATGATGACCGCGCAACATGCATCATTTTTGGAGATGGGGCAGGAGCGGTTCTTTTTGAGCCAAACACAGAAGGTTTTGGATTACAAGACGAATACCTTAGAAGTGATGGCGCTGGGCGAGAATTTTTACGTGCGACACATGGCGGATCTTCTAATGCCATTACCGAAGACTCTCTAAAAGAACAAACGCATTTTGTGTATCAAGATGGGAAAACGGTTTTTAAAAATGCAGTTTTCAATATGGCAGATGCCACAGAAAAAATACTGAAACGTAACGATCTTGATAATGATAAAATTGATTGGCTAGTAGCCCATCAAGCCAACAAACGAATTATAGACGCTACCGCAAATCGCATCCAGTTGGACTCTAAGAAAGTAATGATGAATATTGAAAAATATGGCAATACTACTTCTGGGACACTACCATTACTATTAAGCGACTATGAGTCACAATTAAAAAAAGGAGATAATCTAATATTCGCCGCTTTTGGAGGTGGATTTAATTGGGGATCGATATACCTAACATGGGGCTATGATTCTTAGATATATAAACGAACTAACTAAATACTAAAACTATAATTATGGATTTAAAGGAAATTCAAAATTTAATCAAATTTGTAGCCAAATCAGGTACAAGTGAAGTGAAATTAGAAACGGATGATTTCAAAATCACCATCAAAACAGGCTCAGGTGAAACAGTGACTACTGTTGTTCAACAGGCTGCTGTTCCTATGCAGCAACCCGTTATTGCAGCACCAGCACAAGAAGCCGCTCCTGTTCAGGCAGCAGCTCCAGCAGCAGCAGCATCATCTGACGATTCAAAATATATTACGGTAAAGTCTCCAATCATTGGAACGTTTTATAGAAGACCTTCTCCAGACAAACCGTTATTTGCAGAAGTAGGACAATCCATAGCAGAAGGCGATGTACTATGTGTCATAGAAGCGATGAAACTATTTAATGAAATAGAGTCTGAAATTTCTGGAAAGATTGTAAAAATTCTAGTGGATGATGCATCACCAGTTGAGTTTGATCAGCCATTATTTTTAGTAGATCCATCATAATAATTGTTTACATTTTTAAAGCGTAAAAGGTATGTTTAAAAAAATACTAGTCGCCAACCGTGGCGAAATAGCTCTAAGAGTTATAAGAACGTGTAAAGAGATGGGCATACAAACCGTTGCTGTGTATTCTACAGCAGACGCTGAAAGTTTGCACGTAAAATTTGCTGATGAAGCCGTTTGTATTGGCCCTGCAGCCAGTAGCGAATCCTATTTAAAAATTGCAAATATCATTGCTGCTGCAGAAATTACTAATGCAGATGCCATTCATCCAGGATACGGGTTTTTATCGGAAAACGCCCGTTTTTCTAAAATCTGTGATGAACATGGAATAAAATTTATAGGAGCCTCTCCAAATATGATTGATCGTATGGGAGATAAGGCCAATGCCAAAGCGACAATGAAAGCTGCAGGCGTACCTTGTGTTCCAGGAAGTGAAGGCGTTATTGAAACTTTTGATGAATGTAAAAAAGTTGCCAAAGAAACTGGCTACCCAGTGATGTTGAAAGCCTCTGCTGGAGGAGGAGGAAAAGGAATGCGTGCCGTTTGGAAAAAAGAAGACCTAAAAGATGCCTGGGATTCTGCACGACAAGAATCAAAAGCCGCTTTTGGAAACGACGACATGTACATGGAAAAACTCATTGAAGAACCAAGACATATTGAAATTCAAATTGTTGGAGATTCTAATGGAAAAGCCTGTCATTTGTCAGAAAGAGATTGCTCGATTCAGCGCCGTCATCAAAAATTAACAGAAGAAGTGCCGTCACCATTTATGACCTCAGCTCTCAGAAAAAAAATGGGAGAAGCTGCAGTCAAGGCAGCAGAATATATCAAGTATGAGGGTGCCGGAACCGTTGAATTTTTGGTAGATAAACACCGAAATTTCTTTTTCATGGAAATGAATACACGTATCCAAGTGGAGCATCCAATTACAGAACAAGTAATTGATTTTGATTTGGTTCGTGAACAAATTTCTGTTGCTGCAGGCGTACCGATTTCTGGAAAAAACTATACTCCAAAGCTACATTCTATTGAATGTAGAATAAATGCTGAAGATCCGTTTAACGACTTTAGACCCTCACCAGGAAAAATAACAAACTTGCACTCACCAGGAGGGCACGGTGTGCGTTTAGATACTCACGTTTATGCAGGATATAGCATTCCGCCGAATTATGACTCTATGATTGCCAAGCTTATTACAACTGCTCAAACAAGAGAAGAAGCAATTAGCAAAATGAAACGTGCGTTAGATGAATTTGTTATTGAAGGCATCAAAACAACGATTCCATTTCACCGTCAATTGATGGATCATCCCGAATATATTGCGGGTAAATACACTACCAAATTCATGGAAGACTTTAAAATGGAAGTCTCCAATTAACCATAAACTCCGAATTACAATTCGGAGTTTTTTTTATTCCAAAACTCAACACGAATTACCACGATAAAAAGTCGTAATTTTAAAGCATGAATTTATCATATTGGGAATTACAAACATGGCTTAGGAATGTCGATTTCACTATCGTTGGAAGTGGAATCGTTGGTTTGAGTACGGCGCTTCAACTTCAACAAAAGTTGCCGAAAGCCAAAATAGTAATTCTTGAAAAAGGATTATTTCCACAAGGTGCAAGTACCAAAAACGCTGGGTTTGCTTGCTTTGGAAGCTTGAGTGAAATTTTGCAGGATTTACAATCCCACACCCCTGATGAGGTTGTTGCTCTAGTTAAACAGCGTCACGATGGGCTTCAACTTTTGAGAGCGACCCTAGGAGACGATAATTTGTCCTATAAGCAATTGGGCGGATATGAATTATTTTTAGAAAAAGACCGTCCCCTTTATGAAACATGTTTACAACAGATAAAAAACATTAATACGCTTCTCAAACCGATTTTCAAAGCCGAAGTATTTTCAAACGTAACCAATAGTTTTGGGTTCACAAAGGTTCAAGACAATTACATTCGAAATCAATTTGAAGGTCAAATTGATACGGGAAAGATGATGCAAGCATTGATTAGAAAAGCCCAGAAGCAAGGAATTATTATTTTGAATAACACCACGGTGGAGTCGTATATAGAAGACGTCAATACAGTCGCTATTAAAACAAATCATTTTGAGTTTTCGTCTACAAAGTTGATTATAACAACCAATGGATTTGCACAACAATTGCTTAAAGAAGATATCCAGCCAGCGCGGGCTCAAGTTTTAATCACCAAACCAATTCAAGACTTACATATTAAAGGAACATTTCATTTAGATTGTGGGTATTATTATTTCAGAAATATTGATAATCGTATTCTTTTAGGTGGTGGTCGAAACTTGGATTTTGCGACAGAAACAACCACAAAATTTTCCCAAACGGAACGCATTCAAACTGCATTAGAAGCCTTACTTGCAGGCACAATCCTTCCAAATACGCCTTTTGAAATAGAGCATCGATGGTCAGGAATCATGGGGGTTGGGGCTCAAAAAACCCCAATTGTAAAGCAGTTATCAAACCACACATATTGTGGGGTTCGAATGGGAGGCATGGGCGTTGCCATTGGCAGTATTATTGGAAAGGAAGTGTCGGCGTTAATCTAGAAAACAGTAACGTCCAGGATTAGCCATTAAGCGCCTCAACGATTTCAACTTTTCCTGCCATCATTTCTTTTAGCAAGGCTTCAATACCACTTTTAAGCGTAAATGTAGAGGAAGGACAGCCGCTACAAGCACCTTGTAAAATTACTTTTACTGTTTTTGTGGGCGCGTCATAAGATTCAAATAAAATGTTTCCACCATCACTAGCAACAGCAGGCTTGATGTGCTGTTCTAAAATATTTATAATCTCTTTTGAGGTATCGTCTAACGTTTCGTAAGTGTCGTCCAATTGGGCGGTTGTTTTCTCCAAAACTTTGGCAGCAGAAGCTGTTACCATTTCTTTACCCTCCTCTATGTAGGACTTCATAAACTCTCTTAACTCTAGTGTAATGGCATCCCACTCCACAATATCAAATTTTGTGACTGACACGTAATTTTTATCGATAAAAACCGCTTTTACAAACGGGAACTGAAAGAGTGCTGTTGCAAAAGGGGATAGTTTAGCGTCTTCTATTGATGTGAATTCAAAAGTTTGAGACACTAAGTTTTTATTGGCTACAAATTTTTGAACTCCAGGGTTGGGCGTACTTTCTGCGTAAATCGTAACGGGGTTTTTCTTTTTTGACTCAGTTGTGACAACCACGCCTCCTTCATTTAAGTAGTTTTCTATTTGTTCACCAACTTCTGTTTGTACAGCGCTCCACTCAACAATGTCATAGCGTTCAATGGCTACAAAGTTTACTGAAATGTATACTTTTTTCACAAAAGGAAGATGAAAAAGTTGTTGGGCTAAAGGCGAATTTTTAGCGTCATCAATATTTGAGAATTCAAAACTCTCGTATTTTGTAAGGAATGAATCCGTTTCAAACTTTATGATTTTCGGATTACTAGTTTCGTGAATTGATAGAGTAATTTTTTTCATGTATTTTTTTTACGTTCACAGGTGTCTGCCAAACAGTATTAAGTTCAATCTAAATCATTTTTTGGGTTTAGGGACACATAGGAAGGCTTAATTTTTCTGCAAAGATAATAAAGATAATTAGCTTATTTCTGTATATTTGGAATGTGTCCCAAATAAATTTTAAGAATGAAATTTTTATTTTCTGCGTTCTTTACTATTTTTAGTTGCATTGCTTTTGGGCAAGACTTAATTATGCAGAATGGTACATTCACGCAATGCTCAGGCGTGCTACTAGATTCAGGTAGTAATTTAACGTACTCAAGTGATGAGAATTATACACTTACGATTTGTCCTCAGAATGCAAATCAATCCACCCAATTAAACTTTACCAGCTTCAGTACGGAAGCCAATACTGATGTTCTTACTATTTTTAATGGTCAATCCACTTCAGACCCAGTTATAGGCACTTATTCGGGAACTGTTAATATAGGAATCGTACAAGCATCAAATATTTCTGGCTGTTTAACCTTACAATTTGTCAGTAATGGTAGTATAGACGCCGATGGGTGGTCGGCAAATATATCGTGTAACACCTCTCCATGTCAAACTATAGTTTCTCAAATTGATACGGCTGATCCAGCTCCAAATACAGAGGGATATATACTTGCGTGTTTAGATGAGGAAATCACTATTTCTGGGAGTGGTCAGTTTAGCAATAGCAGTCTCGGCGCCATCTACGAATGGGATCTTGGAGATGGAAGAACTCTAAGTGGTCAAACAGCAAAGTTTTCCTATGATAAACCCGGAGTATATTTTGTAAACCTTAATATCATAGACTCCAATAGCACTGGTGGCCCTATAGTTTGTAAAAACATAAATGCCTTAAATCAAGTTATTCAAGTGGCTCCCCCCTCAGATCTTACCAAAACATCGGCTGCTGCATTAACACTATGTTATGGTGAATCAACCACCATTGAAGGTGTTGCTGAAGCAGTTCCTTATTTTAGTGAATGCACTCCACCAATGAGTGAAGAAACTTTTTTGCCTGACGGTAGTGGTTCTGTTTATGAAACCGCTATTACGGTGGATTGTTTTAATTCTAACCAAACCTTAGACAACATAAATCAGTTAACTGAAATTTGTTTAGTCATGGAACACTCATTCTTAGGAGATCTAACCATAGAAATTATATCTCCTTCAGGACAATCCGTAAGGCTTCACGATCGCGAAGGAGAATCCGCAAATTTAGGAATTCCGTGGGCTACAGGCCCCCTTGACGAAAAAAGTAATAATTTGACAGCTGGTCAAGGCTATAATTATTGTTTTGTTCCAGGAAATACATTCCCCACTTTAGCCGCTGGTATTCTACCCAACGGGACTTTTCCTAGTGAAAATGGCCCAGATACTTATAGAGACTTCTTTGTGCCAGCAGGAAATTATTCACCTGTGAGTCCTTTAAACCGTCTTTTAGGCTCACCTTTAAATGGAGATTGGACAATTCGAGTTACAGATAATGCGGTTCAAGATAACGGATATATTTTTTCATGGGAGCTAAACTTTGATCCAGCACTACAACCCTCTACCCTTTCCTTTACCCCTACACTAAGTTCTCAAATGTGGGATCCGGATAGTAGTATAATTAATACTTCTGCTGATACCATTACTGTTCAACCCCCAACAGACGGTACATTTTGTTATACCTATCGTGTTGTGAACGATTTTGGTTGTGAAAATATAGCAGAAATTTGTGTCGAAGTTTTACCAGAACTAATTTATGCGACTCCAAAGAATTTATTTGGCTGTGTCACACCAGGTTCTAGTTCTTATGTTTTTGACCTCAATCAAAATAACGCCATAATATTTGCACCAACGCCCAATGCTTCTGATTTTGTCTTAACGTATCATAGATCTCAGAACGCGGCAGATTTTGATCTAGATCCAATTTCACCTGCTGAAGCTTCAGCTTTTACAGGTATTAAAGATCAAATTATTTATGCTCGTTTTGAATACAAGAATTCGGGCTGCTATGAGACCGTTTCGTTTGTGCTTAATATATTCGATCAACCCTCTATTTTATCTGTAGGGGATTATAAGTTGTGTGATAACGCTTTAGATGGAAACGACTCTAATGGAGTAGTAGAATTTGACTTAAGCACCAAGGTTTTCGATGTTTTAGGCAGCCAAAGTGCTTCAGATTTTGCGGTTAAATTTTATTATGATCAGCCCTCTGCAGATGCAGGAGTGTTAGGCACCGATATTACAACAGTAGTTCAAAACACCTCTAATCCACAACAACTATTTGCTCGAATCGAAAATAAGCTTAACACCAACTGTTTTGAGACGACAAGTTTTCAATTGATCGTAAATCCACTCCCAGAAGTAGATTATGAAGTTTCTCTTAAACAATGTGATACAGATACAGATGGAATCACAGATTTCAATTTAATAGAAGCCAATCCATTAATATCTGCGAACTACATAAACGAAACATTCACTTACTACCGTACTGAGGCAAAGGCGAATTCGGGTTTATTAGGGGATCAAATAACTACTCCAACTGCATACGCTAATCCAACTTCATTAAACAGTGTCATTTACGCAAGAGTAGAAACAGTTTATGGCTGTTTTAGAATTTCTAAAGTCAACTTAGTAGTAGGAGCCACACTTATTCCTTCGTCTTTTCAGTTAGACTACTTTGTTTGTGACAACACAGTAGCAGACAATGATAACTCTAATGGTATAGCTACATTTGATTTTAGTGATGCGACAGCTAAAATACTTGCAATTTTTCCAGCAGGACAAGATCTAAAAGTAACGTATTATACTTCAGAATCTGACGCCTTAGCAGAGCTCAATTCAATACCGGACGTCAGCAATCACAGAAATATCGGAAGCCCTTCCGTCCAAAAGATCTTTGCACGGGTTGATAGTAATGATGTCAATGCCTGTTTAGGACTCGGTCATCATATTACACTAAATGTTGAGGCTCTTCCCCAAAAAATCGGAGTAAAAGACTATAAGTTATGCAGTGACACCAACCAGGCCACCTTTGATTTAACCACTAAAACCTCCGAAATTCAAGGCAGCCAAGTTACTCCAATTTTGATCAGTTATCACTTAAGTGAACAAGATGCGGAAAATAACATTCCTATTTCTTCAGATTTGACCACGTATACCAATACGTCAAACCCCCAAACCATTTACGTACGGGCACAGTTTGATCCCAATAACAATATGAATTTAGATGCTCGCGAATGTGTACGAACCGATATACGCTTTGATTTGATTGTGAATTTGAATCCGGTACTTGTTACACCCAAGCCTATAAGTTTGTGTAGCGATCAAATAACTACCCTTTACGATTTAACTCTTCGAAAAGATGAGATCACAGCAAATGACCCCACCATCGTTCTAAGTTATTTTGAATCCCAAACAGATTTAGACACGAATAATCCAATTGTAGATCCAACGGCCTATAACAACACTGTCCTTTCAAAGACTATTATCGTTCTAGCTAAAGGAGCTAATCAATGTACGTCCACAACTCAACTCAAATTAAATACCATTTTATATGCAGCATTAAATATTATGCCTGCGCCGATAGAAGAGTGTGAAATTGATAATGACGGATTTCATATTTTTGATATTAGGGAAAGAGAGACAGCAATTTTAAACGGCTTAAAAGCTAAAGATTTTGAATTTAGGTATTACGAAAATGAAATGGACGCCTTAGCAGGAAATATTGACACCATTTTGAACCTTACAAACTTTGAAAATAAGACTAAGCTCACTCAAGAAATTTATGTGCGTGTCAAACCACTAACAAACCCTTGTTTTGTCATAATTCCACTTACCTTAATTGTTAATCCAGTACCAGAAATACAACTTTCGGAGCGCTATGTATTGTGTTTAGACAAAAATGATCAGACGATCACAGCTATAAATGATGCTTTTTTGCCAAATCCTCCCCTCGACACACAATTAAACACTATAGAGTATAGTTTTCAATGGTATATGGGTAGTATAGAAGAAGTAAACACAGATCCAAATACGGTTATAATTCCAGGAGCCACAGAGGCTACTTTTTTCCCTAATTTAGCAGGGATCTACACTGTAATGGTTACTAACCGAACATCCGGTTGTAGCCTACCATCTAGCACCGAAGTAGTGAGTTCGTATCCGCCTGAAAATATAGATGTTACGTTGCTCTCGGAAGTATTTTCTGATCAGAATACTATAGAAGTTGTAGTAACGGGGAAGGGCAAATACGAGTACAGAGTAGATTATGGGCCTTGGCAAAAAGAGACCGTATTTACTAATGTTGGCATTGGAGAACACCTCATTTACGTTAGAGACCTTTTAAATTGTAATATAATTTCACAAAAGAAAACAGTAATCGGTTTCTCTAAGTACTTCACACCAAATGGAGATGGATATCACGACACTTGGAATATCGTAGGAATCACTAAAAAACTTAATGTAAAAATTTATATATTTGATCGCTTTGGAAATCTTTTAAAACAGCTTAGCCCCACAGCTCAAGGTTGGGATGGCAGTTTTAATGGTACTCCATTACCAGCAAGTGATTATTGGTTCAGAATTGATTATACGGAACCCATAACAGGAAAAACGAACACTTTTAGATCACATTTCACCCTTAAAAGATAGGATTTATGATAGGATTTACTAAAAATATTTTGAAATTGGCTATTCTGACAATATCCTCCCAGTTTATGTCAGCCCAAGAAGGCTTACCACTATATTCTGATTATCTTACAGATAATTATTACTTGCTTCATCCCTCAATGGCTGGTGTTTCTAATTGTAATAAAATACGCCTTACAGGTCGTCAACAGTGGTTTGGTGAAGAAGATGCTCCTAGCTTACAAACGATGAGCATAAATGGTCGTATTGGTGAGTCATCTTCTGGCGTTGGTGCCATATTTTTTAATGATAAAAACGGGTACCATTCGCAATCAGGGGCCTATCTGACCTATGCACATCATCTGTTATTTTCTAGAAACACCATAGATTTAAACATGCTGTCATTTGGTTTGAGTGCTGGTTTAATTCAATATAAGTTAGACGAAACGGCTTTCAGGGAGTTTGATCCCATTATTTCTGGGATAGAGCAAAGCGCCTCTGAGTTTAATGTTGATCTTGGATTTTCTTATCATTTTATTGATTTCTATGCGCATGCTACCGTAAAAAATATGTTAGCTAATGAAGGAGTCAACATTAATGAACAATCCGTAAGCTATGACAACCTCAGAACCTATTTATTATCTCTTGGAAATGTGTTTTCCAAATTTGGCAGCGATTGGAGCTACGAACCGTCTTTTATGCTTGCCTATAAAGACGCTACTAGCGAAGCATTTGTTGACATAAACCTAAAAGTAAGTAGAGAATTCAGTTCTGGAAATGTCTTTGCAGGACTTTCATATAGAAGGAGTTTTGATGGGGCTGAGTTTTCTAATGGTGATGGTGTAAGCAGCCAAAAGCTACAGTATTTTACTCCAATAATAGGGACAAAGTACAATGATTTTGTATTTGCATACACCTATTCATACCAAGCAAATTCGGTGGTTTTTAATAATGGAGGCTATCACCAAGTCACCCTAGGCTATAATTTTGGTTGTAAAAAAGAAAAGTATGAGTGTAACTGCCCTAGTGTAAATTAAAGCTAAAAGTCAAGTTTTTGCAGAGTTGTATGCTCTATATTCAATAGTGATGCAATGATCTTTTTTTCACCATTAGTGTAAAACTTCTGCCTACTACCCGAAATTTCAGTATTTAATAAAGCCGTAGTTTCCAAGATTGATTTTGTTTGTAAAGCGACCGCTTTTCCGGAATCAATAATTTTGACATTAGCAGGAATTAGTTGTTCTAAAATAGGAGTCAGAAAATGATAATGTGTACACCCTAAAACTAAATAATCGATGTTTGCCGCAAGCATAGGTTTGAGATAGCTTTGTAATAAGCGCTTCATTTCCTCACTGTAAAGATTGCCGTTCTCGATTAACTCTACAATGCCATTTCCTTCTTGTTCTACGACCAATAAATCACTAGAATATAGTTCTGAAGTTTTGTGAAACAATTGACTGCTAAGCGTCCCTTTGGTTGCTAAAATCCCTATGGCTTTAGATGTAGATTGAAGTGCAGCGGGTTTAATGGCTGGCTCAATTCCAATAAAAGGGATAGCATAGGTGTTTCGTAAGGTATCAATAGCATTCGTTGTTGCGGTATTACACGCCACCACAACAAGTTTACAGCCTTGGTTAATGAGCCATTCTGTGTTTTTAATGGAAAGAGAAATGATCGCGTCTTTACCCTGTGGACCATAGGGCGCATTTTTTGAGTCCGATAGGTATAAGGTTGATTCCATCGGGAGTAACTGATGGATCTCATTCCAAATAGAAAGACCCCCTACACCTGAATCAAATATGCCAATAGGTTTTGAACTCATATAGTACAAAAATAGAAAAGCTGCTCCAAAGGAAGCAGCTTTTTATAAACTATTTCTGCGGTGGTTTTAAAACCCTAATTCAGTTTTTACATCGTTCAACAAATCGGTACCTCCAGCAAAAATAATACCTTGACCTTGAGAAGCGTCTAGTACATAATCAAAACCTTTAGCTTTTCCGACTTTTAGAATAGCATTTTTTGCTTTTTCAGTGATAGGTTTTAGTAAATCAAATTCCTTTTTCTGCAAGTCTTGCTGCGCCTGACTCTGGTACTGACGAATTCCTTGCTCCATGCTCTGAACTTCTTGTAAACGCTTACCGTTTTCTTCATCAGTTTTAGTAGCCGATTCACCATCATACTGTTTTATTTTATTCTGTAATTCAGTTGCCATTGCTTGGATGTCAGTTTCATAGGTTTTAGCCAATTTCTCTAGCTCAGCTTTAGCACTCTTCATTTCTGGCATAGCTTCTACTAGCTCTTGTGTATTAATATGCGCTACTTTTGTTTGAGCTTGAGCAGTAAAGCTTGTTGCAACAAAAAGCGTAGTTGCTAATAATAAAGATTTTAAATGTTTCATTGTAATTGTGTTTATTGTTTAATTTATTTTATTTATTGTTTCGAATACTATCTCTTTTTTTCTTCAGCGCTTCAAGTCGTGCTTTACGTTCAGCTAAAGCCTGTTTTTTCTTATCTTCTAATGCTTTTTTGCGAAGCGCTCTATCACTAAGCTTTTCAGAGGCATTAGCAGTGGTGTTGTCTTGGGTTGTTTTTTTGTCGTCTTCTTGGACGGAATCTTTGGTGTTTTCTATTTCACTATCCGTAGCAACGACAGTGTTTTTTGTTTCAGAAGTTTGAGTTTTTTTTGCATTTCTACGTTCTAAGGCCTTTTGTTTTTTTGCTTCTAGAGCCTTTCTACGATCTTCCTGTAATTTTTTCTTTTTAGCTTCAAGTTCTTTTTTTCGCGCAACAGCAGGATCAATAGTTTCAAGGCTTTCTGCAGTCGTAGATTGAGATTGATCTATAGTATTTTCTGTGTTAGAGTCTGAGCTATTATTATCTGTGCTTGTTGCGGCTGTAGTTCGACCTGCTCTTGCATTTTCACGCTCCAAAGCTTTTTGTTTTTTAGCTTCTTGTGCTTTGTTACGAGCATCAATTTTTTTCTGTCGCCTTTGTTCTAGTAGTAATTCTCGCTCAGCCTTTCGTTGATCTAGAAGTTTTTGACGTTCACTTTTAGAGGAATTTACTTCTTCTACAATAATTTCTTCTTCTTCCGCCTCTTTTCGTTCGCTTCTTGTTTCCGCTTGTGTTCTTTTAGACGCTCTGTTTATAGTTTTCAGTATACGATCACTAATGTCGTAACGATCTGCAGAATAAAGCATTACAACATCAGCAGCCTTATCAAAAATAAAATCATATTTTTTTGAGGCCGCAATTTCTTGAACCGCTGCAAAAATTTGGTCTTGTATCGGTTGGATCAATTGCTGTTTTTGAATCCTTAAGTCCCCATTGGGACCAAAACGTTTTTGTTGATAATCGAGGATTTCATTTTCGATAATTTGAAGATCTTCTTCGCGTTCAGAAATGAGCTCATTAGTTAAGAGAATTCGCTCATTATTTAGTTGCTTTTTTTGATCCTCCAAATCACTTAAGCGTGTTTCAATCTCGCTTTTCCATTTTTGAACTTTAGAATCTAATTGCGATTTAGCATCAGCATATTCAGTGATGTTTTCTAAAATATACTCAGTATCAATGTAGCCAATTCGGACGCTTCTTTGGGCATAAATTGAAGTACTCAACAAGCAAATAAAAAGTAGAATAGTTACTTTTTTAAGGGAGAATAACGTTATGAATTTTAGGTTTAACAAGTTCATCTTTCAATGTTTTCAGATTATTGGAGTTTTTCGATAATCTATGGTTTTCAAATTAACGAAATAAATTTTAAAATATTTCAATTCAACACTATTCATTATGCATGTTTTAAGAAAATACCGTGCCAAAGGTTAAAATTGCTGTCCAATAATAAAATGAGTTTCCCAACCATTCTTGATATTTTGTCCTGGTAATGGATCAAATCCATGTCCAAAATCGATCCCTAATAAGCCAAAAGCAGGCATAAATAGTCGTAAGCCAACTCCTGCAGATCGATTTATTGAGAACGGATTAAAATCTTTAAAATCATTATATGAGGCACCACCTTCTAAAAAGGCAAGTGCGTATATTTTGGTTTGTTGCGCCAGTGTAATAGGATGTCTTAACTCTAACGAAAATTTATTATAAATTGATCCTCCATCTTGGTTAGAGAGCGATTGGTTAGGATAACCTCTTAACGCAATAGTTTGTCGTCCATCTAGGCTGTAAGTCCCCAATCCATCTCCTCCAAGAAAAAAGCGCTCAAAAGGAATCACACCACGATCATTATTGTAAGCTCCTAAGAAACCGAATTCAAATGAGGGTTTTAAAATTAATTTTCCAGCAATTTTAGTGTACCAATCCCCTTTAAAATTGATTTTATAAAACTCCAACCATTTATAGCGTTCTTGATCAATTTCACTTACTCGAGTAGAGGCATTATTTCGCTCGTCTATTTCAGAAGGATTAGTACTAGCTGAATAGCGAGAGATAATATCTAACTGTGCCTCTCTTTCATTTTTTAAACTTGTATAATCAATGTCACTGAACGAAGAGTAAGGTAAGCTAAATTTTGCACTGACACTAAAGTTCGATCCGCCTTCAGGATAAATCGGGTCATTAAATGTATTATTTCTGCTCAGACCAACTGTATAAGCGAGATTGTTGGAATTTCCATTTCCGAAAGTGAATAAGCCAGTGTTATAATTATTTAAGTCATAGTACTGAAAGCTTAACGCTTGAGATAATACAAAATAATCATCTGGGACAGATAGTTTTTTTGCAATTCCAATAGTTAGCCCTGTTATGTTAAAGCTTCTATTTTTGTCAGCATTTCGAGTTGCTGGATTATATAAAAATTGTTTTGTTTGAGAGAGTGATGTAGAAAACTGTACAGGCTTTTCTCCACCAAGCCAAGGTTCGGAAATTGACAAACTATAGGTTTGAAAAAATCGACTGGCTTGTAAACGGAGTGCTAGGCTTTGGCCATCACCCATAGGGAAAGGCTTGTAAGCTTCTTTATTAAAAAGATCTTTCATTGCAAAGTTATTGAACGATAGCCCTAGGGTTCCAATGAATCCACCACCACCATAACCACCTTGCAATTCGATTTGGCTAGCTCCTTTTTCAACAACAGTATAATTAACGTCTAATGTACCATCCGTTGGATTTACATTTTTTAAGTCTGGTGAAATTTGTTGTGCATCAAAATAACCAAGTTGTCCAAGTTCACGAATGGTTCTTACAATATTACTTTTGCTATAAAGCTGTCCTGGACGCGTTCGAAGCTCTCTGTAGATCACAGCATCATTTGTTTTATCATTTCCAGAAACTGAAATATTTTTGAAATACGCTGGCTTCCCTTCAGTAACGCGTATTTCCATATCAATGATATTGCCGTCTGTTTTCACTTCAACAGGTGTTATTGTGGAAAACAAATAGCCATTATTCTGATATAAATTTGTCAAATCAAAAGCATCTGGATCTGAAGTGTCTGCGATTCTTTTTTCTAATTCAACTCCATTATAGGTATCTCCCTTTTTAATTTTTAAAACTTGGTTGAGTTGTGAGTCTGAGTACACGGTATTTCCCAGGAAATTAATGACCCCATAATAATATTTCTCGCCTTCCTCTACATCAATTGCTAGCGTGATTGTGTTATTGTTGTTTACAATGAGCGTATCTGAAATAATTCGAGCATCTCTGTATCCTTTTTCTTTATATTTATCGACGACACTTTGTAAATCTTCACTGTAGTCTGCTTCTATATATTTAGAACGTTTAAGAACACGAAGAGGGTTTTTCTGTTTGGTGTTTTTCATTGCCTTACGCAGTTTTTTGGCGCTTAATTTGTCTGCTCCGGTGAAGGCGATACTTTTTATTTTTATTTTCTGACCTTTATCAATTCTTACTAGCATGTCCACTCTAGACTTGGCAACAGAATCGATTACTTTGGTTGTTGTAACGGTCGCTTTGGTATTTAAAAACCCTAACTTTCTATATTTACTTTCAAGATAGTTTTTGGTTGTGGTTATCAAATTTTCGGTAACCTTTACTCCTGAAGTGAGGTTATTTTCATCAATAATCTCTTTTACTTTCCCTTTTTTTACACCAACTATTTTAACCTCTTTTAATTCGGGCAAATCATTTAAGGCCACTTCTAAGTAAACATTACGACCTTCTGTTTTGGTTGCAAAAACTTCAATACTACTAAATAAATTCGAATCCCATAATTTTTTGATCGCAGCGCTTATTTTTACGCTTCCAGGAATTATGACCGTTTCTCCTTTTCGTAGTCCAGAATAGGTCAGGATAGTTTCCGCACCATAAGCTGTTTGTCCAGTGACCGTAATATCTGCGATAGTAAACTCTGAAATTGATGGGTTATTTTGTTGGGACAACACTGCAAAACTGCTTAAAAGTAAGCAAAAGCAAAGGATTGTATTTTTATATCTAAAAGCTCTGTTAATTAAGCTGTTCACTTGTTTTTCCAAATCGTCTTTCTCTTTTTTGATAATTTATTATGGCTTCGTACAAGTTTTCATTTGTAAAATCGGGCCAATATACATCAGTAAAATATAATTCTGCATAAGCAATCTGCCATAACAGAAAATTACTGATGCGTTTCTCACCACTTGTACGGATTAATAAATCAACATCTGGCAAATTCTGGGTGTAAAGATGCTGATTAATTAGCGTTTCATCAATTTTTTCAACTGAAATTATATTATTTTTAACTTTTTCACTTATTTGTCGTGTCGCATTTACAAGTTCATCTCTAGAGCCATAGCTCAATGCCAGGGTCAAGGTCATTCGAGAATTGTCTTTAGTTTCAGCCATGACATGTAACAATTCTTTTCTAACTTTTTCGGGGAGGTGCTCAAGATTTCCAATAGCATTTAATCGAATACTATTTTTTTGCATTGTATTTATTTCTTTTCTCAATGAAGAAATTAAAAGTTGCATTAAGGTTTTAACCTCCAACTTTGGGCGATTCCAATTTTCGGTGGAAAATGCATACAATGTTAAGTTTTCTATACCGAGTTCAGCACAGGTCTCAACGGTAGTTCTTACAGATTTAGTTCCATTTTCATGTCCAAACACTCTGCGGAGGCCTTTTTCTTTTGCCCAGCGTCCATTTCCATCCATGATGATGGCAATGTGCTTGGGAAGATTTTGCAAATGAATACTAGTTTTAAGGCTCATATTAAAAGTCACAATAACAAGGTTTTCTACCAAAGGTGTAAGTTAATGTAAAACCACTAAACATATACCAATCGGTATTATTAAAATTACCAAAACGCATTCTTTTTTTCAAGTTATCAGGTTCTGGATCATTTCCGTCGATGCTGTCAGAAAATGAATAGCGTGCTCCAACCTCGATAGCAATAATAATATGTGGAGTCAATGTTGTTTTTACACCAAGCGTGATGGGAATACCAAAAGTATTACTTTTTGTTTGCTCTGAAACTAAATCAGTACTCGAAAAATAAAAATTGGGATGATTTAGGATACTTATTCCTGTGTAAAGGTAGGGTGTTGTTAACGGTACAGCCGAATGTAAATCGAAATCTAAAAAATTAAACTCAATTCCAAGAGACGCTTCTAAGGCTCCTGCACTAAAAGAGTATCCGCGTAATTTTCTTCTAGGATCACTTGATTCTACATCATTTGCGGACAATTTGGTATAAATTAGACTCGCTCTAAAAGCGTGCCTCTGACTTCTATTCCATTTTATAACACCACCAAAAGCGGGCTCATTTGGGTTAATATATGTCGTGGAACCTACATCTCCAATAAAATTGCTACCCCCAATAAAACCGCCTATTTCATAAATTTGAGAAAAACTCAAAGCTGAAATAAAACAAATACATATGTTGATTAAAATTAGTTTCATTGTAATTTCAAAGGCTGCAAATATAAGAATTTAGAGGGCTAACAAATAATTGTTTTCTCGCTAATCACTAAACTTGATTTTTGAAGATATATTGCTTAATTGCGTGGGTCTGCTCCCCAAAGTAGTTTTTTGCGCAGTGTTTCCACAAATCCATCGGCTTCTAATTCAATCATATGAATATAAAAAGGCGCTTTTTGAATGGTAATAGTGGTGTTATTTTCTAAAGTATTTATTCTTGAATCCAGTGAAACAAGGTGCTGGTTTTCTCGACCACTTACTTTTAACTTAATAATTTTATCACTTGAAATTACCAACGGTCGAGCATTCAGATTATGAGGCGCAATTGGGGTGAGAACCAAACTGTCGGATTCAGGAAGAATCACGGGCCCTCCACAACTTAAGGAATAGCCTGTGGATCCTGTAGGAGTAGAAATAATGAGACCGTCTGCCCAATATGAGGTCAGGTAGTCGTCGTCTAACCATGTTTCAACAGAGATCATTGATGTGGTGTTTTTTCGGCTTACAGCAATTTCATTTAATGCAAAATCTAAATCCAAAGCTGCGGCGTTGCTATCGGTACCTATTGTTAGCAAACTCCGTTTAGAAATTCTATAATTTCCCTCAAAAATTTCGTCCATTGCTTTATGAATGGTGTTCATCGGTATGGTTGCCAAAAACCCTAAACGTCCCGTATTGATCCCTACAATTGGAATATTCAAGTTTTTTACAAATGTTATGGCCCTTAAAATAGTGCCGTCGCCTCCGATACTAATCAGTAAGTTGAAGGAAGCTTCTAAGACCTCAAACGTGTCAAACGAATACGCCTCAATGTCAATGTCAGAATCCGCTGAAATGGAGGTATGGAAGTTTTTTTCAAAAACAACTTTGGCATCACGTTTTGTGAGATACGCGATTAGTGTTTGAATTGTGCTTTTTGAGCGTTCATTATAAAGGGGGCCGTAAACAGCGATTTTCATTTCAGGTATTTTTTTACTTATATATTTAAATAGTTGTCTAAGTACGCCGATCGTTCTTTAAGAGTTTTCAAAAACGTATCGTCTTCATGACCGGAAATAATCGTATAACCGTATCGTCTAAAGTCTTGTAAAATTGCACTTAATCCTATGTTTCCGATTTTAAGTGTAATTTGTGTCAAGTCGTTTTCTTTTTTGGAGATAAAGGCCCCTAATATTGTGGCGTCATTAGATTCTACAATTTGACTAATTTCGCTAAAAGAAAAATCAGTATTCCCTTTTTCAACTACGATAAATCCGCCGTGTTCCGAAAAAAACGGCGTCTTATTAAACAATGAAATTATATCAATTAATTGGTAATAACCAATGTAATTGTTATCGGCGTCCAAAACAGGCATGATATTACAATTGTTCTGTGCAAATGCTTCCAAAACATCTAACCACAAAGAAGAATCTCTAACATAAAAACCTTCCACGGCATAGAACACTTCTGAAAGCGGTTGGTCGGGTTCAAAACAATAGGCATCCGTTTCCGATAAGCATCCTAGATAGACCTGATCTTTTAAGATTGGAACATGGGAGTAGGTTAGTTGTTTGAAAATAGTCTGTACCTCCGCTACAAGTGTGCTAGGACTTGATGGGCTTAGATCATTTATAATAAATTGATTTAAAGGCATGAGTTCATTTATAATCAGATGCAAATTAATCAAAAATAATAGACTTTAAGCGTTAAGTACTTTGTATTTTTGTTTCAAATTTAATTTTAATGACAAAGTTAAGCGTAAATATCAATAAGATCGCGACTCTACGAAACTCAAGAGGTGGAGACACACCCAATGTTGTTCAGTTTGCCAAAGATGTTCAGGAGTTTGGTGCACAAGGCGTCACAATTCATCCGCGTCCAGATCAACGTCATATTCGATACCAAGATGCCTACGATTTAAAACAAGTCGTACATACAGAGTATAATATTGAAGGAAATCCGATTCCAGAATTTATAGATATGGTACTTAAAATTAAACCAACACAGGTTACTTTAGTGCCAGATGCCGAAGATGCAATCACTTCAAATGCAGGTTGGGACACAATTAAGCACAAAGGATTTTTAACGGAAATCATTCAAGAATTTAAGCAAAATGATATTCGAACCTCTGTGTTTTTAGATCCAAACCTAACACAAGTTGATGGCGCAAAGGCAACTGGAACCGACCGTATCGAATTGTACACTGAGGCTTTTGCACATCAATATGCGCTCGGTAATAAAGATGCGATGATGCCATATACTGAATGTGCGCAACACGCTATGCAATTAGATCTCGGTTTAAATGCAGGTCATGATTTGTCCCTCGATAATATTAAATTTTTTAAAGAAAATGCTCCAGGACTTCTAGAAGTTTCTATTGGACATGCGCTCATTTCGGAGAGTTTGTATTTAGGGATAGATAATGTGATCAACATGTATTTGAATAAATTAAAATAATGCTTTTACATTCAAATCGTATTGGAGAAGGCCCTCCATTTATTATACTTCATGGGTTTTTGGGAATGGGAGACAATTGGAAAACACTTGCAAAGCAGTTTTCAACTTTAGGGTTTCAAGTTCATCTTGTAGACCAACGAAACCATGGCCGCAGTTTTCATGATTCCGAATTTAATTATGAGGTATTAGCCCAAGATTTGAAAGCCTATTGTAGCCATCACAACCTAGAAAACATCGTTCTTTTGGGGCATTCTATGGGCGGAAAAACAGCCATGCTTTTTGCAGCACTTTATCCAGAACTAGTTTCAAAATTGATTGTCGCTGATATTGCACCTCGATTTTATCCTGTTCATCACGATGCAATTTTGGAAGGCTTGTCGTCATTAGATTTTAGAACACTAACCTCAAGAAAAGAAGCAGAAGTTCAACTGTCCAAATATGTTCAAGATGTTGGAACACGACAGTTTTTATTAAAAAATATATATAGAGTATCCTCAGAAATTTTAGGACTCCGAATAAATTTAGAAACACTAAAAACTCATGTTTCTGAAGTTGGTGAAGCCTTACCATCGGCGTTAAACTTTCAAAAAGACAGCTTATTTTTAAGAGGAGATAAGTCAGAGTATATTTCTGTTCAGGACGAAACGCTCATAAAGCATCAATTTCCAGCTGCGGTTATCAAAACCATTTCAAATGCAGGGCATTGGTTACACGCTGAAAATCCAGCAGAATTTTTCCATAATGTCCGTACGTTTATCACTTGATTCACATAAGTTTAAAAATGTTTGTGAGGCGATAAAAATATTGTATTTTTGCCACCCAATTTTTATTTCATTACAATGAATATTACAAGAGAAAACATTGACACGTTAAATGCCGTTGTTAAGATTGATATTGCGAAAGCTGATTATTCTGAAAACGTAGAGAAAATTTTAGCAAACTACCGTAAAACAGCTAATATCCCTGGCTTTAGAAAAGGTCAAGTCCCAATGGGATTGGTCAAGAAGCAATATGGAAAATCTGTGTTGGCAGACGAAGTTAATAAAACCCTTCAAGAGGCTTTAGGAAAATACCTAACTGATGAAAAGCTAGATGTTTTAGGGAGTCCATTACCAAAAGCACAAGACGATTTGGATTGGAGTGCAGAGGATTTTTCATTTGAATTTGAAATCGGGTTAAGTCCAGAATTTGAAATCAAATTAAAAGCTAAAAAAGCACTTACAAAATATACCATCACTGCCGATAAAAAAATGATTGATGATCAAGTGATTAACATTCAAAAACAATACGGAAAATTAGTAACTAAAACTGTAGTTGCTAATGAGGATGAGGTTACTGGGGTGTTTTTCAATGATGCGGAAGGAATTGAAGCCACTGCAACCTTGACTCTAGACAAACTAAAAGGCAAATCAAATTTAAATGCCTTTTTAGGAGCAAATGTTGATGATGTGTTGACTTTAAAAACCAAAGGCCTATTTAAAGATGCTCAGGATTTGATGACCTATTTGAAAGTAGATCATGACACGGCTGATGGATTAGATGTTCAGGTCACTTTTACTATCAATGAAGTAAATACAAGAGAATTAGCAGATTTAGATCAAGAATTGTTTGACAAGTTATTTGGTCCAGGAGTTGTGACTTCGGTTACAGAGCTCAGAACTAAAATTACAGAAGATGCCGAAAAACAATTTGTACAACAAGCAGATCAAAAATTCCTGAACGATGTTACGGAATATCTTGTAGAAAACACAAAATTTGATTTACCCGTTGCGTTTCTACAAAAATGGATTCAAACTGCTGGTGAAACAGAACTAAACGAGGAACAAGCCAAAGAGGAGTTTGAGAAGTCAGAAAAAAGCATGCGCTATCAATTGATCGAAAGTAAGCTTGTTGTAGATAACAACCTTCAAGTTAACTTTGAAGATTTGAAAGCCTATACTTCTGAAATGATTAAAGGACAAATGGCACAGTACGGTCAAATGAACCCTACAGAAAAAGAAATTGACGATATCGTTGCACGTGTACTTTCCAACCAAGAGGAGGTTAAGCGTATTTCTGAGCAGCTGACAAGTCAAAAATTATTAGAGTTCTACAAAGAAAATGCTAATTTTAAAGACAAAAAATTAACCTATGAAGCCTTCGTCAAAGAGGTTTATGGAAAGTAATTTTTAAAATATATCAACTCAAAAACACTTCTTAGGAAGTGTTTTTTTATACCTTTAAAACAAGTATTAAATTAGAAATAGTTTTATATTTACAGTCTAAAAACCTAAAAAAAGCATTATGGATTACGGAAATGAATTTAAAAAATTCGCCATCAAAGATCAAGGGATTAGCAGCACGTATTATGATAAGATCGTAAGTAGCATGACGCCAATGGGTTTGACACCAAACATTATTGAAGAACGTCAAATGAATGTTGCTGTTTTTGATGTGTTTTCTAGGTTAATGATGGATCGTATCATATTTATGGGTACAGGAATCAATGATCAAGTGGCCAATATTATTCAAGCACAGTTACTCTTTCTAGAAAGTACCGATGCGAGTAAGGATATCCAAATATACATCAACTCTCCAGGAGGAAGTGTGTATGCAGGTTTAGGAATTTATGATACAATGCAACTGATTAAACCCGACGTTGCAACGATTTGTACTGGAATGGCAGCCTCTATGGGTGCGGTATTATTGTGTGCAGGTGCCAAGGGAAAACGTAGCGGATTAACACACTCAAGAGTGATGATTCACCAGCCATTAGGTGGTGCGCAAGGCCAAGCCAGTGATATCGAAATTACGGCACGTGAAATTTTAATTTTAAAAGAAGAACTTTATAAGATCATTAGTAAACACTCTGGCCAAGATTATGACAAAGTGTATGCGGATAGTGATCGTGATTATTGGATGAAATCAGAAAAAGCCTTAGAATATGGAATGATTGATGAAATCCTAACTCGAAGTTAAACCCCTTTCTAATACGTTATGGCAAAAGAAGAATTAGACTGTTCATTTTGTGGCAAGAAAAAAGCCGATACCAATTTACTCATAGCTGGTATTGATGCGCATATTTGCGACCGTTGTATAGAGCAAGCCAATGGGATTGTTATCGAAGAAGCCAAGCAAGACAAAAGTGCTGGCCTTACTTCGGATGTCATGCTTAAAAAACCACAGGAAATCAAAGCTTTTTTGGACGACTATATTATTGGTCAAGACCAAACCAAAAAAGTAATGTCTGTTGCGGTTTATAACCATTACAAGCGTTTATTACAACCGCCCAACGACGACGATATTGAAATCCAAAAAAGTAATATTATTATGGTAGGGCAAACAGGGACTGGAAAAACCTTGATGGCCAAAACCATAGCAAAAATGCTGAACGTTCCACTAGCCATTGTCGATGCAACAGTACTAACCGAAGCAGGCTATGTGGGTGAGGATGTAGAAAGTATGCTGACACGTTTACTGCAAGCTGCCGATTACGATCAAGAAAAAGCAGAACGAGGCATTGTATTTATTGATGAAATTGATAAAATTGCCCGCAAAAGTGATAACCCGTCCATTACTAGAGATGTCTCTGGAGAAGGAGTACAACAAGCCCTTTTGAAATTATTAGAAGGCACCGTTGTGAATGTACCCCCAAAAGGCGGTCGAAAACATCCAGATCAAAAATTCATAGAAGTCAATACAGAAAATATTTTATTTATTGCTGGAGGTGCTTTTGATGGCGTCGATCGTCATATTTCTAAGCGGCTTAACATGTCCGCAATTGGCTATAAAGCTTCACATGACGAAGAGCAAATTGACACTGAAAACTTAGTACAATATATCATTCCTAAAGATTTAAAAGATTTTGGTTTAATCCCTGAAATCATTGGACGTTTACCCGTGCTTACTTACATGAATCCGTTGGACGAAAATACCTTAAGAGCGATTTTAACCGAGCCTAAAAACTCACTTATAAAACAATATAAAAAGCTTTTTGAGATGGATGAGATTGCACTCTCTTTCAAAGATGATGCTTTAGATTTTATTGTGAAAAAAGCGATTGAATATAAACTAGGAGCTCGTGGATTACGATCCTTGTGTGAAGAAATTCTAACCGATGCGATGTTTGTGCTTCCAAGTAGCGATCAAACGGCTTTGGTAGTAGATAAAGCCTATGTTAAAAAACACTTGACACGAACACAAATTAAGCGTCTAAAAGCCGTTTCCTAAATCATTTCTAAGAGTTCTTCTAAAAATTGACGCGAATTAGACAGCCGTGGCACTTTGTGCTGACCTCCCAATTTATTGTTTCGTTTCATCCATTTATAGAACAAGTCCTCTTGTGCTACGTGAACTTTAGGTTCATTTAGTGTAATGTTATTGTAGCGTTTGGCTTCGTAGTCAGAATTTAAGGCTTTTAAAGCATTATCCAAAAGCTCCACAAAATACTGTAAATCTTTTGGGGGCGTTTTAAAGGCTATAATCCATTCATGAGCTCCTTTAGATTTTCCTTCCATAAATATGGGGGCGACCGTATAATCGATAAGCTCTGTTTTGGTTTTTTTAGTGACGATTTTTATTGCTTTATCTGTATTTTCAATAATTAATTCTTCACCAAAAACATTTATAAAATGCTTTGTTCTCCCTGTAATTTTGAGGCGATAGGGTGCCGTTGAGGTAAACGTTACTGTATCTCCAATTTTATAGCGCCATAAGCCCGCATTGGTCGTCACTATTATCGCATAATTTTTTCCTTTTTCAACTTCAGATAATGGGATGACTTTTTCAGTAGCTGTTCCATAAGTTTGCATAGGAATAAACTCATAAAATATACCGTAATCTAACATCAATAAAAGTTCGTCAGAATTATTGCGGTCTTGAATTGCAAAAAAGCCCTCGGAAGCATTATAGATTTCATAATACTTCACCGAATTTGAAGGGATGATCGATTTAAACTGATCGGCGTAGGGCAAGAAACTTACGCCACCATGAAAATAGACTTCTAGATTTGGCCAAACATCTAGAATCGTTTTTGATCCAGAAGTTTCTAAGACATTGTTAAGCAACACCAACATCCAAGACGGAACCCCAGCCAAGCTGGTTACATTTTCATTGATCGTTTCATTAACAATCGCCTGCATTTTATATTCCCAATCACTCATCAAGGAAACTTTATTGCTAGGCGTGCTGCTAAATTCTGCCCAAAACGGCATGTTATGAATTAAAATTGCAGATAAATCTCCAAAAATGGTTCCATTTTCTTCATACAGTTCTTTACTTCCGCCTAAGCGTAAATTTTTTCCGTTAAAAAGAGTAGAGCCCTCATTATTATTCAAATACATACACAATAAGTCTTTACTCGCTGCATAATGACAATCTTCTAAAGAATCGGAGCTAACAGGGATAAATTTACTTTTTGCGCCTGTTGTTCCACTCGATTTTGCAAACCATTTGATCGGTTTTGGCCAAAAGATATTACGCTCTCCTTTTCGAGAACGTTCTATTAAATTCTGATAATCTTCATAGGTGGAAATAGGAATACGTTGAGAAAATTCGCGATACGTTCGAATTGACTTAAAATCATAGGTTTTTCCAATTTCTGTATCTCTAGAGATTGATATCAGATACATAAGCAATTCATTTTGAACTTCATGAGGGTATTTTAGAAACAAATCAATTTGATGAAATCGCTTCTTTAAAAACCATGATACCACAGAATTTACTAATGGAATTGCCATATAATTGCATATATTTACAATGCTAAATGTAATAAAAATCTGCTAATGCTGTATCAAGGTGTTTTGACTAAAATGGAAACGGAATTTTCTCAGCCTATTCAATATTTTTTAATACTTGAAAACGAGGTCCTAAACATGAATCAGCTGTTAAACAAAACATTGACTTTGTCTTTTGTAAAGTATCAGTGTTTAAGTTGTAGTAGTGCAGCGCCCATTTTTCGACAAGGCTTTTGTAAATCGTGTTTTTTCGAACTCCCGCAAGCTGCCGATTGGGTCATGCGCCCAGAACTTAGCAAAGCACATCTCGACCAAGAAGAGCGCGATTTGGACTATGAAAAACGCGTACAGCTTCAGCCTCATATTGTGTATTTAGCTAATTCTAGTAATGTCAAAGTAGGCGTTACTCGTAAAACTCAAGTGCCTACACGTTGGATCGATCAAGGTGCACAAGAAGCCCTCGAGATTGTAGAAGTGCCCAACCGCTATTTGGCAGGTGTCACAGAAGTAGCACTTAAAAATTATGTGAGCGATAAAACCAATTGGCGCGAAATGCTCAAAGGCATAGCAACCGCAGAAAATTTAGAAGACTGGCGACAGCGTTTAGAACCCTATATTCCTGAAGAAACGAAACCCTATTTTTTGGCCAATCAAAACGCATTAAAATTAGAATTCCCTGTTCATAAATACCCTGAAAAACCAAAAAGTTTAAACCTCTCCAAAACCCCTGTCTATTCGGGAGTTCTAAAAGGCATTAAAGGGCAATACCTTATTTTTGAAGACAGTACGGTCTTTAATATACGAAGTAATGAAGGGTTGGTTATAGGGCTTAATATCTCCTAGTCGATTTGTATTTCTTGATTCACTTCGAGATTAAATCGGTTTCTAAACCAACACACACCTAGGTATAAAAACGGCGTATCTAAAGCGGCGATGATTACTTTAAAACTAAGGCCGGCAATGAGCAGTCCTAAGAATAAATTCCATTCTATTTCCCCAAACAAACACAGCAGTAGCAAAACAGTGGCCGTATCTATAAATTGAGACAAAAATGTAGAGCAATTATTGCGCAACCAAAGGTGTTTGCCTTTAGTGAGTTGTTTCCAGTAATGGTAAATCTGAATGTCTATAAATTGTGCGAATAAATAGGCCAACATACTGGCCAATACGGCAATTGAGGTGCTGCCAAATACTTCCGAAAACATTCCATCCGATACGGGAGACCAGTCTGTTGCAGGAGCTAAGTTTGCAATAAAAACAATTCCCATAGAAAAAATAGAGGCTAAAACACCACCAACCACTACTTCATTTGCTTTTTGTTTGCCATAAATTTCACTAATCAAATCGGTCAAAAGAAATGTTATGGGATAGGGGAGGATTCCTACCGATAATTCAAACAATTGGACGCCAAAAACGGGCGTTTCTATAGGATAGAAATAAAAGAATTTTTTAAAAATTAAATTCGACACTACCAATGAGGTGATAAATAATATCCCAAGAAGTAAATAAATGCGTCGCGCTAATACCTTATCTTTAATAGTCATGTAAATTGTCAATAAATACTTTGGTAAAGATATATTATTAATTTTTCTTTTACTTATTTTGCTAGCTCATATGATGCACGAACAAACGGTTTTAATTGGGATTGGAAGTAACACGGGAGACCGGCTAGATCACCTTCAATCGGCTATAGATGCGATTCATACTCAAATTGGGAGTATCGATCAGATTTCTAGGTTGTATCAAACGCCAGCTTTAGGATTTGAAGGCGCAGATTTCATAAATGGATGCCTAAAAGTATCCACCCAACTTGAAGCGTCGCAAGTGTTGGATAAACTATTGGTAATTGAGCAGCATTTAGGGCGAATTCGTCACGATGATGGCCAATACCACTCCCGTACTATTGATTTAGACTTGTTGTTTTTTGACAGCTTGATTTCCAAATCAGAGCGTTTAGAATTGCCACATCCAAGACTTCATGAACGGCGTTTTGTGTTGCAACCCTTAGCGGATATTACTTCCGATTTTGAACACCCAATTTTAAAACAAACTATTAGCAAGCTGCTTGAAAACTGCGAAGATGATAGTGTGTTGACACCTCTAGGGGACCAGTTAACAAATCCCATGCAATCTTTTGATTTTTCAAATTATAATTTTATTGCTATTGAAGGAAATATTGGCGCAGGAAAAACCAGTTTGACCCATATGATGTCTCATGATTTTAATGCCAAAAAAATCTTGGAACGTTTTGCAGACAATCCATTTTTGCCAAAATTCTATGAAGATGCGACCCGTTATGCCTTTACTTTAGAAATGTCTTTTTTGGCCGACCGCTACCAACAAATATCAGATGATTTATCGCAATTAGATTTATTTAAAGATTTTATTATTAGTGATTACGATGTATTTAAGTCGCTTATTTTTTCTAAGATTACGTTAAGTGAAGATGAGTTTATGTTGTATCGAAAATTATTTTATCAGGTTTATAAAGATATTGCACGTCCCGATTTATACATTTATCTCTATCAAAACACCGAACGTTTACAGGAGAATATCCGACTCAGAGGGCGCGACTATGAACAAACCATCGAATCAAGTTATTTAGATAAAATCAACTCGGGCTATTTGGAGTTTATACAAAAACACCCTGAGTTTAACGTCAAAATTATTGATATTTCGAACCGCGATTTTATCAAAAACAGAGTTGATTATCTCTGGATTTTAGAGCAAATATGTGCCTAGTTTAATTTGCTAAACAAATCCCATAAAACCACCCCACAACTCACCGAAATATTTAGCGAATGTTTGGTGCCATATTGTGGAATTTCAATCACATCATCACTCAAATTTACTACGTCTTGCGACACCCCTTTCACTTCGTTTCCAAAAACTAAAGCATAAGTTTGGCTAGGTTTAGGCGTGAATGTATTAAGCATCGTAGCATTTTCTGCTTGCTCAATGGACAGCACTTGAACCTTATCGGCTTGTAATTTCTGAACAAGCTCGATAGTACTTTCAGCATATGCCCAATCAACAGACTCGGTGCTTCCTAAGGCTGTTTTTTGAATGTCCTTATGAGGTGGAGTAGCGGTAATGCCACAGAGGTAAATTTTTTGAATCCGAAAAGCGTCACTGGTTCTAAAGACACTTCCAATATTATTTAAACTTCGAATATTATCCAAAATCACAATTAAAGGCGTCTTTTCAACGGCCTTAAATCCTTCTACTGATAAGCGCTCTAACTCGCTGTTTTCTAACTTTCGCATTTGTGTTTTAAATCTTAAGACCTTAGGCTTTATAAAAAGACTAAAATTAATTACTTTAGCATTCGTACTACCACACAAAAGTAAGGTATAAAAATCAAAAACCCATTGGCAAAAAAAGCGAAGAAAGTCACGCCTCTAATGAAGCAATACAATGCCATCAAGGTCAAGTACCCTGATGCATTGCTCTTGTTCCGTGTTGGCGATTTTTATGAAACTTTTGGAAGTGATGCAGTTAAGGCAGCTAATATATTAGATATTATTTTGACCAAGCGTGGTGCTGGCAGCGAGAGTGAAACCGAATTGGCAGGATTTCCACACCATTCACTCAACACCTATTTGCCCAAACTGGTCAAAGCAGGGGAACGGGTGGCTATTTGTGACCAATTAGAAGATCCAAAACTCACAAAATCTATTGTGAAACGCGGCGTTACTGAACTTGTTACACCAGGAGTCGCACTGAATGATGAGGTATTAAGCTCTAAGTCAAACAACTTTTTGGCAGCCGTCTATTTTGGAAAAACCATTGGTGTAGCCTTTTTAGATGTGTCTACAGGCGAATTTCTCACTGCGCAAGGCTCCGCCGAATATATAGGAAAACTCCTGCAAAATTTTAACCCGAGTGAAGTTCTTATAGAAAAGCAGAAACGAGTACTTTTCAATACCACCTTTGGAGCTGATTTCCATACCTTTTATTTAGAAGATTGGGTGTTTCAGGACGATTATGCGAACGAAACCCTTTGTAAACATTTTCAAACTAAAACTCTTAAAGGCTTTGGAATTGAAGCTTTAGCGCAAGGAGTTGTGGCTTCAGGTGCGGTCATGCATTATTTGGCTGAAACCCAACACCACAAGCTGCAACACATCACCGCGATTGAGCGCATTTTGGAAGGCGACTATGTGTGGATGGATAAATTTACCATACGAAACTTAGAGCTGTACCATTCGACCAATACCAATGCCGTGACTTTAATTGATGTGATCGACCATACGATTTCTCCTATGGGAGCTCGTCTTTTAAAACGCTGGTTGGCATTACCTTTAAAATCACAAGAAAAAATAAAAGCACGCCACGAAGTGGTACAGTATTTTTTGAACCATGAAGAAGCGCTTCAGAGGATTCAAAATTATATCAAACAAGTTGGCGATTTGGAACGCTTGATCTCAAAAGTGGCCACCGGAAAAGTCAACCCACGTGAAGTGGTGCAGTTGAAAAATTCTTTAGAAGCGATTGTCCCTATCAAAGCCTTGGCGTCTAACTGTGACAATACCGATTTAAAACGTATTGGCGAGCAGATTCAAGACTGTGAATTGTTGCGAGAAAAAATTAAAGCCACCCTAAACGAAGATGCGCCGGTAAATATCCTCAAAGGAAACAGTATTGCCTCTTCAGCTTCAGAAGAATTGGAAAGTTTGCGTGCCATTGCATTTTCAGGAAAAGACTACTTAGACAAAATGTTGGAACGTGAGAGTGAAGCGACAGGGATTACGTCGCTTAAAATCGCCTCAAACAATGTGTTTGGGTACTATATTGAAGTTCGAAACACGCATAAAGATAAGGTGCCCGAAAACTGGATTCGAAAGCAAACCTTGGTCAATGCCGAACGGTATATTACGGAAGAGCTTAAAGAATATGAAGCTAAAATATTAGGTGCTGAAGACCGTATTTTAGAGATCGAACAAACCCTGTTCTCCGAATTGGTGTCATGGATGCATTCGTACATTTTAGACGTGCAGCAAAATGCACAATTGATTGCCCAATTGGATTGTTTGGGGGCTTTTGCGCATTTGGCACAACACAACAACTATGTGTATCCAGAGCTTGATGCGTCTTTTGATTTAGACATTAAGCAAGGGCGTCACCCAGTGATTGAAAAGCAGTTGCCGTTGGGAGAATCCTATGTGGCAAATGATGTGTTTTTGGATCGAAACACCCAACAAATCATTATGATTACGGGGCCTAATATGTCTGGAAAGTCAGCCATTTTACGGCAAACGGCGTTGATTGTACTCTTGGCGCAAATTGGAAGTTTTGTGCCTGCTCAAAGTGCACGCATTGGCGTAATTGACAAGCTTTTTACGCGGGTAGGGGCGAGTGATAATATTTCTATGGGCGAATCCACCTTTATGGTAGAGATGAATGAAACCGCTTCGATCCTAAACAACGTTTCAGAACGCAGTTTGGTATTGTTGGATGAAATTGGACGTGGGACCAGTACCTACGATGGCATCTCAATTGCATGGGCGATTAGCGAATACTTGCACGAACATCCGTCGCATGCCAAAACCTTATTTGCAACACATTACCACGAGTTAAATGAAATGACCGAAACCTTTGATCGTATTAAAAATTATAATGTATCTGTCAAAGAACTGAAAGACAATGTGTTGTTTTTAAGAACGTTGGTAAAGGGAGGTAGCCACCACAGTTTTGGAATTCATGTGGCAAAGATGGCAGGAATGCCGCCACAGGTTTTACACCGCGCACAACAAATTTTGAAACAGCTGGAGAAATCACATTCGAGTGATGAGCTAACAGCCAAAGTCAAAGATTTAGATGGTGAGATGCAACTGAGTTTTTTCAATTTAGACGATCCCATGTTAGAGGCCTTAAAAACAGATATTGAGGCGATTGATATTGACACCTTAACACCCGTTGAGGCCTTAATGAAATTGAATGAAATCAAACGGATGTTGACCAAAAAGAAAAGCACATAAAAAGTTTAAAAAAACTTTGCTATTCTAAGAATTGTGTTAAATTTGCACCTCTCTATATAATAGTAGAGAAGCGTTCATTACAAAACTGCGAAAGTAGCTCAGGGGTAGAGCATCACCTTGCCAAGGTGGGGGTCGCGAGTTCAAATCTCGTCTTTCGCTCTGAAACTTTTTTAAAACATACCAAGATGCTGAAGTGGTGGAATTGGTAGACACGTTGGACTTAAAATCCAATGTCCTTTGGGACGTACGGGTTCAAGTCCCGTCTTCAGTACGATAAGAATCCGTAATTACTTTATTTATAGAGTATTACGGATTTTTTAGTTTAATATTTGTACGAATTTTGTACGAATTTACTATTTTAAGCATTAATTTATAGTCGTTATTAGCTTATTGTTTCTTTTGATTTCAATCAATATTTAAATCGCTCTATTCACAACCAAAGGCTTTTTTTAAAGTGAAGTTTTCGTCTAAAAGGTTGAGTGTGTTTCTGAATTACCGTTATCATCTATTACAGTTATTTCAAATTTTCGAGGCTCTTCGCTTGTTCTATTGATTTTTCGATTGATAAACGAGGTAAGAATATTTAAGTGCCAAATCTAAAAGTTTAATTTTCTGTGATGCGTTTAGGCTCTCATAGTTTAATTCATTTAATATTTTATCCACTAATTCGTACAAGCTACCACGCAATTCCACACCAATTGCAGAACCCCTTTTAGATATTTTGCCAGCTTCTTTACCACTTTCACTATCAAATCTCATCGTTATTTTACGTTATTATTTAAAATATTGAGGATTGATTATCCACTGACTGGTTCGCATATCCCAACGAACAGCGTTTGAAGTTACACGTTGTAAATCGCCTTTATAAACGTGATAGTATTGTTGTAAATCTTCAATAGATGCTAGCAAATTCTGGATAGCTTGTAAGCGCTCATTTTCTTCTTCACTTTTAGTGTATTGAATGAACTGCTCTTTATCTACTCTAGTGTAAGGAGAGCCTTCCTTGTCGAAATAAACTTTTGTTTTATTCTCTTCAAACTCGACTTGAATATTGTATAATTTGTTTAGGTCAATATCAAGTAAACTCAGCACTTTATCTGGTGACAAATTCAGTGATTTGAGGCTTTTATTTTTATCTATTATCTTCTTAGTGGTATAAGATATAAAGTCCTCGCTCAAACGCTTTTAAATCATCAACAGTGACGTGTTTTTTAGCCTCATCTATTGCTATCTGTAGTAAAGTGATTTTAGCTTCTGCTACCTTTTCAGCTTGCTTTAACCCTTCGTTGCTAATCGTTATTACTTTCTTTTTAAATCCCATATTATCCTTTTATTACTTTTACTGTTGATTTACCAGCTCTCTGGTTTATTAAATTTCTAATAATCTGGTTAAATGTGTCCGATGCTCTACTATCGGTTACTTTTCTGAGTGTTATTAATTCATCTGTGGTTAGTTTAAGTTTTACCTCAATCATTTCAGGTGTATCGTTGCTAAGTTGTGTATAATATTTACTCATTGGATAGGTTTTTTGTTAGTTCGTGTCGCAAGTAAGACGATAGTTTTAATCGGTTTTGTTTAGCTTTCTCTTGAAGTTTGGCTTTGTCCTTTGTGGACATTCTAATTGGCACTATTTCATTCATAGGATTTATTTTAGGTTCGTATATTAATATATAAACGATGTAATATTATTTTGTATTTTTGAATTATACTTTATTTAAAAAATGACAACTATGGAAGTAATTTTAGGCTTGTTAAACTTTGTATTATTTATTACATTTATCGTAGGACTTGTAAAACCATCTTTAATTTTGAGATGGTCAAGTAAACCAACTCGTTTAAAAGTTTTTGGATATTGGATTTTAAGCATTATAGTGATAAGCATCTTATCGTTTATGGTTATTGATACAGAGCCAAGCATTGAAGATGAAATTAAAAAAGAGGTCGCAAAACCAAGCATTGAAGATGAAGTAATTAATTCACTTTCTGAAAACGAAAAAATTGAACTGTTTAATCTAATTTTAAAGGCACAAGACCGAGCAGCAAATGAAGCTAAAATAGCTGTTCCTGACGATTATAAATGGGAAGAGAGAGTTGATGTTGAAAGAGAACTTCAAAGTAAATATGAACTTGAGGTTTATAAAAAGCAATCTTGGTGGATAGAAATTTATGAGGATGTAAAAATCGCAAACAAAATAAGAAATAATATAAGTAAAATTGGAGTTACTTCTGGTTGGCTCGACTAACCAAATAACCACTCAATTAAAAGCATTGATAAAATACTAACAGAAAAAGCAGAAAAGAATGGGAATATTTAAATCAGAATTTGCTATTTGGTGGTTTTTATTCATTTGCATCATTGCTGCCAAATATATTTTTATTGGAAATCCTAATGATTCCATTTTTGAAACGCCAACATATAAAGATTATGGGGTTATATTTAAAATTGCGGCAGTAATCATATGGTCAACTATTTTAGGATCATTATTGAATTGGATTTATAAACTAATATCAAAAAACTACAACCCAAAAGTTCATTTATCCATAATTGGTGCTTTAGTTATTGTTCAAATATTTACACTTTAGTAATAAAAATTAAAAAGGAATGGGACTATTTGATTGGTTATTTGGAAATGTTGAAGTTAAAGAAGAAGATTTTTCAAAAGAATTGAAAGATGAAATAAAAAAGCAGGAGATTGAAGACAAGGCATATTCAAAACTCGTAAATAGAAATATTAAGGGGACTAAACACGAAAAAGAAGGTAGAGTTGATTTAGCAATTAAATTATATGAAAAGAATATTAATGATAACTTTGATGGCAGTCACCCATATAACAGGTTAGCAATCATATATAGAAAGCAAAAAGATTACCATAATGAAATTAGGGTATTGAATAAAGCAATTGAAGTGTTTTCTAATTTAATGTCCACAAGTCCAAGATTAGATATTGAAACTAAACTTGAGAAGTTCAAAAAAAGATTGGAGAAATCTAAAACTGCCAAATAACTGCCAAGAATATTACTATCTTTACTGTAAGTTCTATGTAATAAAAACGCTCAAAATTCAACCTATTGATTACATATTTTTTCAATAAAATTTATTTGCTCTTTTACTAAAGATTCCCTAAACTCTAGAGCTAAATTAAAATCATCACAATAATCGCCTTTATTTAATGAATATTTTGAAACCCCCTTCATATATAATATTGAACTCAAAATCAAAGGGTTTTTAATTTGTTGTTTTTCGTATTCATTTTGGGCTTGGTTTAATAATTTTAACCCACTTAAATAATCTCTTTTTTGTATTTTAAGTCTTGCTAAATTATATATCGTATCTATATCATAGGGATTGAGTCCCAATGCAAAATTAAAATCGTTGATTGCTAAATCAAATTCTTCTTGAAATCCATATATCCCTCCCCTGCCGACATAAGCAACTATCAAATATGATTTATCTTTTTCATTTTCAACAACTGAAGTATAGTCAATTATTGCATTATTATAATCTCCTAATTGTGTGTAAGCTGATGCTCTATTAATAAATGCATCTGTAGATAAATAATTTTGTTTATTGTCTTCTTCAATTGTTACAGTAAAATGAAATATCGCATTTTTAAAATCTCCGCTATTATAAAAATCTCTTCCTGTATTAAAAGCATTATTAGATTTAGTTGTTGATGTGAACTTATTTTTTTGTCCCTCATAGTCCCTAAATTCACTGTTTTGTGAATTGACTGAAAAACAAAAAAACATAATTATTTTGAAGAGGACTATTGTCTTAATTTTCATTAGCTATTTATTTAAAACAAATATAGTAAAACAACTTACAAATCCCAATCCAACGGTTCATTAGTCGTATGCAATACGCTTTACTTTACTAATAGGAAGTGGCAAGTCCGTAGCTTCTACTTTATAGTCTCCGTTGTCTGTTTTAAGCGTGTATTTGAATTTATCTGTTTGGTCTATACTAATAATCGTTTTAACGCTATTTTCGGTTAATTTAAAGGCTACATAGCGGCATTGAATGGTGTCTATTTATTTTTTTTGATATATTTGAAGTATAAACTAATTTAACTATGAAAAATATACTTTACTTATTTTTAGCAGTAACAATCTTCGCTTGTAGCACAGATAGTGATGGAAACTCAAATACCTCATCAGTTGAAGGAAGATGGAATTTAACATTGTTAAGTAATAATGGTATAGAAGAAAATTTAAATTACTGTGATTTAGAAACGTACATAGAATTAAACAATGACGGTTCTGGTATAGGCTATGTTTATTACACGGATACTCCTGATAATTCTGAAACTTGTGGTTTAGATTTCACATTTGATATTACTTTTTCAGAAACTTCTAATAATGTATATTCAATGAATTGGGAGGATAATGACTTTAATGTCACTGGAACTGCTGATGTAAATAATAATATATTAACATTCAATTATACTGATGAGGGAGAATATTTTGAAAGTAATTTTACAAAAAACTAACTAAATGAAAAAACTAATCTTACTCTCCGCCTTTCTCATCTTCGCTTGTAGTGATAGTTCGGATACGAATGATAACTCTAATCAGACCTTTTTAGAGAGATATGATGGTGTTGTATGGGAAAGCCAAGAAAATGGCACTCGTCGTGTTTATTTCAATTCACCACCATCAACAGCTATAGATGTAATTGATAATGGACAATATAGTGGCTGTGAACTATCTATTTTTGGGATAGAAGATGAAGCTGAATATTTATATGAACTATTAGAAAATAATTTTGATAATTTAAGAGTTAAAGTTACAGACTTAATTTTAAACGAATATGTGATATGGAATGTTACTGTATCGTCCAATGATAATATATTAACTGTAGATGGTAATAATGTAGCAATCAGGACAGGTTTGCAATTAATTTGCCAATAGTATTAAATCATATGAATAAACTTCTTCATATAGTTAACTTCTTAAACTACTACGGACTATACTTTGACTTGAAAATTAACAGAACTAATTATATTAGAATTAGATTGTTTTAAACTTCTCAACTCTACTAATAGGAAGTGGTAATTCTGTAGCTTCTACTTTATAGCTTCCATTGTCCGTTTTAAGACTGTATTTAAGCGGTTCTATTCGTTCTATACTGATAATGGTTTTAACGCTGTTTTCAGCTAATTTAAAGGCAACATATCTGCATTGAATGTTGTCTATTTCAGTAGCTTCTAAAAGGTGCTTAAAAAGGCTGTTTTGAGTGCTTATTGGTGTTGTGTTTTTCATTTATTTAACTGTTGGTTTTATTGTTATGCTGGTACACGATTTTGTGTATTATGTACATACATCATAGTAAGCACATTAGTCATTATTAGGAATTATCTTTTTGGCTTCAATTTCAGTTATAAAATCATCCCATACTTGAGTGTTGTGTTTGTGAGTTTTTTTTACAACTTGATTCATTTGAATTACGCTATAAAGACGTGTTCTTAAATTACTGCGACTGCTGGACTTTTTAATGTCTGGATAAAAAGTGTTAACGTAATAAGGGATAGTTTCCTCAACGTTGACATTCGTTATTTTAGCTTGTTTTAGCATTGCGTAATACTGCCATTTATCAAGTGAAGTCATTCCTTCTGTGTGTTTAATAATTCTGTAGCCAGTCATATAAGTGCTCATAGGTCTAATGAATACTTGCAGAAACTTTGGATTTAAATTAAGGGTTAGCAAATCTTTTAAAGTCTTGACCTTATAACCATAAGTGTCGAAATGTCTACTGTCTTTAATTGTGGTTTCTACACGAAGCAGTCTGTCATCCTCAAAGAAGTTTTTATGTGGAACTTTGTCTCCGTTTAAATCAATTAAATCTGAATTTAGATTGTCTTTTAAATAAGTTTCATAAAATGCAGTACTATTATATTTTAATTCAATAGCTTTTGCATAATATTTTAAAAATTGTTTGGACTTATAAGCATTGCCAACCTTATCTCTTTTACCCCACCATATACCGAGATTGTTATTTTCTCTTTTAGTTCCAACATTAAGTTTTTTACTTGGAATTGTTAGCTCATTACAAATTCTTACAACTTCTTTTATAGAAGCATCAGCAGAATCTAAATAATAATCTACACAGAAGTCAACATCAACTACAAGAGCAGCTAAGAACGATTCTTTTGATATCGTGATTAATCCTTCATTATTTATAAATTGGAAACATTGATGAATAGTCTTTCTGTCGATTCCATTAAAATACCTGCTCTTTAGAGTCTTTGACGAAAAGCCAATAAAAAGCCTTTGTTCTCCAAATTGATTTCTTACTGCGTAGCTGCAACTTATAACAGCATCTGAATTAAAATAAGTTGTTTTCACGTGCTCGTTCAACACCTCTCCATCATCATTCGTGGTTGTTAATGACCTCATAAATGAGTTGTGCTCTGGGTTTACGATAACTTCGCTTAATGGAAGGTGTATCCGCAAACTGTCAATTTTTGGTTTTCCTAAAGGAATCATTTATCCCTTGTTTAGAATCCCCATTAACTCACTTCGTTTGTAGAGTTTCTTTCTACCAATTCTAACAAAAGGAATTTCGTTTGCTTTTTCCTTTCGCCACAACGTAGCGTGACTTATACTAAATAGGTTTTGAACTTCTTTTGCAGTTAGAAAGTCATCGTCAGATTTTCCTTTGGCTAAAATTTCTTTTAGCTTTTTCTCGATAATTACTTCGACTTGATTTGCAAATGCTTGTGATAATTCGGAAGGAGTGACTCCTTGTACTTGAGTGATTGTGCTCATTTAATTAAAAAATTTAAGTTAATAATTAAAAGAGTACTCGCTAAGTTTTCTATATTTGTAATTGTATTTGACCTCAGAAATTAAATACTTTTACAATTAAGAGTTGCTTTTGCGAGTGACTCTTTTTTCTTTTTATGTTATACAATATTACTGCATATCAATACTTTGTGCAATAGGCAAAAATCGTGATTAATTAACATCAAGTAGGTTTTATCTTACAGTCATATGATTCAATTATAGTGTTTAAAACTTTTTGTGAAAGTTTTCGCAATCAAGTAAACTTGAGTCCTCAAACTGTCTTTTACATATATTTTTCCCATTCGCTAAAATCAGGTCTTGCTTCACGAACATAGTTCATTAACATTTCCTTGCTTTTGTGTCCACTTATTTTTCTAATTTCTGCTTCATCAACACCCATCTCCATATAGTAAGTGCAAAAGGTTCTTCTAAAAATGTGAGAAGCTATATACTCGTATTTAGGTCTTGTTTTTTGAACGTGACGCATTACTTGTTTCCCATTTACACTAACTTTCTCTTTTAATTTCCAGTCTATTAAGTCTTCTATTTTAGCTTTTTCTCCAAGTGTTTTTAGGTGGTTGTTTAGTTTTTGAATAGATATCTTATATGGGAGTTCTTCTGACTCATATAATTTCTTAACTCTTTTTAGTGCTGGTATTCTCATAGCTTGACCGACCTTACTTTGGTTAAAATCAATTACAAGACTTCCGCTCTTATCATATTTGAAGGAGTCTTTAGTAAGTTCAAGTAATTCACTTCCTCTTTGTGCAGTATTAACCCCAATAATTAGCCATTTACGAGCATTTATTAAGTGTTTTTCTGTTAGCTCTAAGTTTTCTATTCTTTCTATCTCATCTTTAGTTAATGTGATAATCTTCTTTGTTTTAAATTTAGATGCTTTTGTTTGCTTGTATTTTTTCCAATAAATGTAGTCGTTAGGAAATTGAATTTTTGGAGTTGCTTCTCTACAAACTGTTTTAATGTCTGCTATTATTCCATTGGCTGTATTTATGCCATATTTTTGCTCTTTCATCAACCATAATTTAAACTTATCTAATTCATCTAAAGTTAAATCTGTCATTTCTAAATGAGAGTCATAGTTGTTTACTATAGTAATTAATTGTTTAAGGTTTTTTATTCTGCGAATTGAGTTATCTTGAAATTCGCATTGTTCGATTTTGTTGTTTACCCAATCAATTAATAATGGCTTAGTTTCCTCTTTGTTGTTGAAGAACTTATTACATTTTTTATGCATCCACTCTTTGTTTGGAATAAAGTTTTCGCCTTTAGATAGAAATTCTTTAGTAATATAATCAATACACTTATTTATTGCGTAGTTGGTGTCAGTGCCAATTGTATTTTTGTTATGGTCTTTTTTTGTAACTATAAATTTAGTTTTAAAGTGGAGTTGAATTTCTCCTTGAGTCACATCTTTTTTGTAGTGTCTTAACTGTATTGACAATTGAGCCTTGTCTTTATTGCTTCTATATACTGCTTTGAGTTTCATTCATTGCAAATATACTGTTTTGTATTAATTTGTACGAATTTTGTACGAATAATTAACATAATTTGACACAATATGAAATCTAATGAAATTTAATATTTTATTTTTAACCTGTTAATTACTGATTAATTCAGTGTTTAGTAGTTTCTTAGTGTTTAGGGATTCAACTACCGTCTTCAGTACACAACGGGATAAATCTTCTTTTTTAGATTTATCCCTTTTTTTATTTTTTCGATTTACTCTGTTAAAACGGGCTATTTTGTGCAAAATGGGGTTAATATCAGCGGTTCGAACTTTTTTATTTTCAAATTGAAAATTTTCAGGAAATATCGAACCAATTAGCCTTCTTTTATTGTCTAAATCACTTTTAATGTATTGATTTTCAATACTTTCAAGTCCTTTTAGACCGTTTTTGTACAACTGAAAAACTTCTTGTTTTTTCTCCAACTGTTTTTCTTTTTCTCTTAGCTCATCTATAAGGTTTTGGCACCTCATTTTGGCTTTTTGATATTCCTCTTTTGAAAGATCACCATCAATGTCTATTGCTCCACAAAAACGGATGCTGAGCTCCATGTCGCCTACCATCGTCGTGAACAATGGGCAACTTAAAATGGTATTAGGTTCGCCAGGTGGTTCAACAATTATTACGTCCGTTATTCAAAACATTTTAAACGTGTTAGAGTACGATATGACCATGCAAGAAGCAGTTTCTGCTCCACGGTTTCATCACCAATGGTTGCCCGATAGTATAAAAGTTGAAACGTCATTTGATACGCTTAACTTTCCATCACTTAAGAGATTAGGCTATAATATTGATCAGAGTAACTCTCCTATAATTGGAAAAGTCGATGCTATTTTGGTTCTGCCTGATGGAACTTTAGAAGGCGGTGCAGATCCTAGAGGCGATGATAGCGCAGTGGGGTTTTAGGACATAAGACAGTATAACAGTTGCTTTTCTCATATTTTGTAATATTCAATTTTATGAAAAGAATAGCTTTTTAAATTTCATTTTTAAGTGGAACTGTCTAACTTTGTAGATTAAACCAACGAAATGTCAAAATTAAGTAAACACGATTTAGAAGCTTTAGCATATCACGAAAAACCTTCGCCCGGAAAAATCCAAGTAGTACCTACCAAAAAATATGCAACTCAAAGAGATTTAGCGTTGGCCTATTCACCAGGAGTAGCGGCGCCTTGTTTAGCCATCGAAAAGAACCCATCGGATGCTTATAAATATACATCAAAAGGAAATTTAGTTGCCGTAATCTCCAATGGAACTGCTGTTTTAGGTTTAGGGAATATTGGCGCAGAAGCGTCTAAACCCGTAATGGAAGGTAAAGGGTTACTTTTCAAAATATTTGCAGATATTGATGTATTTGATGTAGAAGTTGATACCGAAAATGTAGAAGAATTTATTCAAACGGTTAAAAATATAGCACCGACTTTTGGTGGAATTAATTTAGAAGATATCAAAGCACCTGAGGCCTTTGAAATTGAAAAACGATTAAAAGAGGAACTCGATATTCCTGTGATGCACGACGATCAGCACGGAACAGCAATTATTTCTGCAGCCGCTTTATTGAACGCTTTAGAAATTGCAGAAAAAAATATTCAAGACGTCACAATAGTAGTTAGTGGTGCTGGTGCAGCGGCCATATCATGTACGCGTTTATACCAATCATTTGGGGCAAAGCGCGAAAATATAGTGATGCTCGATAGTAAAGGAGTTATTAGAAAAGATCGCGACAATTTAACGTCTCAGAAAGCAGAGTTCGCGACCCATAGAAAAATAGACACATTAGAAGATGCAATGCGTTCTGCCGACGTATTTATTGGTTTGTCAACCTCTGATATTGTGAGCCCTGAGATGCTCTTGTCAATGGCAAATAATCCAATTGTCTTCGCAATGGCGAATCCAGATCCAGAAATAAAATACAACCTCGCCGTAAAAACACGAGACGATATCATTATGGCTACGGGACGAAGTGACACTCCTAATCAAGTCAATAATGTACTTGGTTTTCCGTTTATATTTAGAGGCGCTTTAGATGTTAGAGCGACAACTATTAATGAAGAAATGAAAAAGGCAGCTGTAATTGCACTAGCTGACTTAGCAAAAGAACCCGTTCCAGAACAAGTGAATATTGCGTATGGCGAAACCCGCCTCACTTTTGGAAAAGACTACATCATTCCAAAACCATTTGATCCGCGCTTAATCGCAGCAATTCCGCCAGCAGTAGCCAAAGCAGCAATAGAAAGTGGTGTCGCCTTAGCTCCAATTTCTGATTGGGAGCACTACGAAGACACCCTTTTGGAACGTATGGGCTCCGATAATAAAATTGTCAGACTTTTATTTAATAGAGCTAAGCTTAATCCAAAGCGTGTTGTCTTTGCAGAAGCCGATCAGATAAGTGTACTGAAAGCTGCACAAATTGTTTTAGAAGAAGGAATTGCGACCCCTATTTTACTAGGTCGTCGCGAGGAGATCAAACGCCTGATGGAAGAACTGGAATTTGTTGAAGATGTTCAAATTATCGATCCTAAGGATGATGAAAGTAGCATTCAAAAAAATAAATATGCTGAAACCTATTGGAAGCAAGAGCAACGTAAAGGGATTACGCTTTTGGCTGCTCAAAAATTAATGCGCGAACGGAATCACTTTGCAGCAATGATGGTAAATGAAGGCGATGCAGATGCACTTATTACAGGCTATTCGAGTAATTATGGCTCTGTTGTAAAGCCAATGTTAAATTTGATTGGCTTGGCGCCTGGGTCAACACGTATTGCAACCACTAACGTCATGATTACACAAAGAGGCCCTATGTTTTTGAGTGATACAGCGATCAATATTAATCCATCAGCAAATGATTTAATTAAAATTGCTCAAATGACCTCTGGAGTGGTAAAAATGTTTGGTTTAGAGCCTGTAATGGCAATGATTTCATACTCTAATTTTGGATCTTCAAAAGACAAAACAGCGACTAAAGTAAAAGAGGCAGTATCGTATTTGCACCGAAGACATCCAGATTTATTAGTAGATGGCGAATTGCAGACCGATTTTGCTTTGAATCGTGAAATGCTTAAAGCGAATTTTCCGTTTTCTAGATTGGCAGATAAAAAAGTAAATACGCTAATTTTTCCAAACTTAGAATCGGCTAATATTACGTATAAATTGTTAAAAGAACTCAACAAATCGGAGTCCATTGGACCAATAATGATGGGCTTACGAAAGCCCGTACATATTTTACAATTAGGGGCTAGTGTCGATGAAATTGTGAACATGACGGCAGTTGCAGTTGTAGATGCACAACAAAAAGAAAAAGCTGTAAATTAATGCTTTAAACCACATTCTTTTTTCGGCCTAAAATATTGTATAATTTTAGTACATTTGGAATTCAAAGAAAGTGAAGCTATGATTACACACATTCAAGGTAAATTAGTCGAAAAAACACCAACACATGTCATTGTAGATTGTAATGGCACAGGCTATTTTATCAATATTTCTCTTCACACCTTTTCTCAACTTACAGATCAAGAGTCGATTAAAATCCTCACCCATCTTCAAGTAAAAGAAGATTCTCATACTTTGTACGGGTTTATGAGTTCTGCTGAAAGAGAAATTTTTAGGCTTCTAATTTCTGTTAGTGGAATTGGAGCTAATACAGCCCGAACAATGCTTTCGTCACTGACACCCATACAAATACGAGAAGGAATTGCCGTTGGAGATGCGCCCTTAATACAATCTGTAAAAGGCATCGGTCTTAAAACAGCCCAGCGTGTCATCATAGATCTAAAAGATAAAATACTTAAAATTTACGATATTGACGAAACTTCTTTATCTCAAAACAATACAAACAAAGATGAAGCGTTATCTGCTTTAGAAGTTTTAGGTTTTATGAAAAAACAATCCGAACGCGTTGTAGATAAAATAGTAAAAGAGACCCCGGATGCTTCTGTAGAATTTATTATCAAAGAAGCATTGAAAAACCTATAATACATTTGGAACTCTATAACAGCAAATCATATATTAAAAGACTCTTTTTTGCAGCTCTGTTTTTGGGTTTTAATCTTGCTCTATTTGCCCAACAACCCGCGACTGTAAGAGATTCTACCTCCACAACATTTTCATTTGGAACACTAGACACTCCAAACCCAGAAAGTATAGAGAGCAAGTACACCTATGACCCTTTAACCGATCGGTATTTCTATACTTCCACTATTGGAGATTTTAATATTAATTACCCCGTTATTTTATCTCCAAAAGAATTTCAAGAATTAGTCTTAAAGGAAAGCTTAAAATCCTATTACAAAGAAAAATTGGATGCTATCGATGGAAAAAAAGAAGGTTCTGAAAAAGCAAAGAAAAATCTAATTCCGGATCTTTATGTCAATTCCAAATTTTTTGAAACCATATTTGGGAGTAATGTAATCTCAGTTGTACCACAGGGTTCTGTTGAAATCGACCTTGGAGCGATGTACACCAAACAAGAAAACCCTGCATTTTCACCAAGAAATCAGAGTAATTTTACTTTTGACTTTGACCAACGCATCAGTCTAAGTTTGACAGGTAAAGTGGGAACCCGATTAAGTGTAAATGCCAATTATGATACACAGTCAACTTTTGATTTTCAGAATTTATTTAAAATTGAATATACCCCACTTAATAATCCAGAAGAACTGCTTGGCGATAAAGGAAAAAAATTACTTGGCAAAGGAAGAGAATTGACGAATCAAGGAAGACAACTGCTCGAAAATCCTCAAGGAGTTGCGAGTGGTCTAGCCCAGAAACAATTAAATAAACTTAATTCAGACAACGAAGATTCTATTTTACAAAACTTAGAGCTTGGTAATGTAAGCATGCCCTTAAATAGCTCTTTGATTACTGGCGCACAAAGTTTGTTTGGAGTCAAAACAGAACTACAATTTGGTAAAACAAGAGTAACGGCAGTATTTTCTGAGCAACAGTCCGAAACCCGTTCCGTAACTGCACAAGGCGGTGGAACCTTAGAAGATTTTGAGTTTTTTGGCTTAGATTATGATGAGAATAGACACTTTTTTCTGGGACACTATTTTAGGTCAGCATATGATTCAGCCCTAGAAAACTATCCGTTTATTCAGTCACAAGTTCAAATTACTAGAATAGAAGTCTGGGTGACCAACCGCACAAATCGTACGGATAATATTAGAAACATTGTTGCATTACAAGATTTAGGAGAGTCTTCAGAGATCGGCTTAAACCCTATTCCTCCAGGATTTGCGAATGTGGGGTCAACTGCGTATCCTGATAACAAAAACAATAATTTTGATCCTACAACTATCGGTTCGGGTTCCTTGCTAACCAGTGCTATTCGAGATATTTCTACAGTACAGTCAGGATTTTCTTCATTAAACGTCAATGAAGGCTTTGATTATGCTAAACTTGAAAATGCGCGAAAATTAACAGAAGGCAGCGAATATACAGTCGATACACAGTTAGGATATATTTCTTTAAATCAACGTCTTCAAAATGATGAAATCCTCGCCGTTGCTTACCAATATACTGTTGCAGGTGAAGTCTATCAAGTTGGAGAATTTGCAAACGATGGCGTTACTGCTACGGATTCAAGCGTCGACTCCACAACTGGGAACACTACGGTTACAAATCAAAGCTTAGTCTTAAAAATGCTGAAAAGTGCGGTAACCAACGTCAATCTTCCAGTCTGGGATTTGATGATGAAAAATATTTATAATACAGGTGCTTATCAATTATCTCAAGAGGATTTTAAATTAAATATTTTTTACAACGAAACCTCAGCACTTAACTTTATTACGCCCGTAGGAACTACTGCGTTTCCAGCCCCTACAGGAAACAATGATCCTATTGAAGAAACCCCTTTAATTCGATTATTTAATTTTGACCGACTAAATTTTAATAATGATCCTCAGAACAACGGAGATGGTTTTTTTGATTTTGTACCAGGAATAACAGTGCTGCCTCAAAACGGAAAAATTGTATTCACCAAAGTGGAGCCTTTTGGAAGCTATTTGTTCGAAACCCTCAGAACAACGAGTGCTGAAAACTATGAAGGCGATGAATCCACGTATAACGAAAATCAAGAAAAATACGTTTACAGGTCACTCTACAAAAACACTAAAACAGCCGCTCTACAAGACAGTGATAAAAATAAGTTTTTAATGCGTGGGCGTTATAAATCTTCTGGAAGTTCAGGAATTCCGATCGGTGCTTTTAATGTGCCAAGAGGTTCTGTAAAAGTAACTGCCGGTGGTCGAGTCCTCGTTGAAGGCGTAGATTATACTGTTAATTATCAGATTGGAACAGTTCAAATTTTGGATCCATCGCTACAAGCTTCAAATACTCCAATAGAAGTTTCAGTCGAAAATAATGCTGCTTTTGGGCAACAAACAAAACGCTTTACAGGGTTTAATGTAGAACATCAATTTAATGAAAACTTTGTATTAGGTGCAACGTTCTTAAATTTAAATGAACGTCCGATTACTCAGAAAGCAAATCTTGGCACTGAATCTATCAACAACTCCATTTTTGGGTTTAATGGAAACTATTCCACCGAAGTTCCATTTTTGACGCGATTGGCCAATAAACTCCCTAATATTGATACAGATGTGGTATCCAATCTTTCGCTTCGTGGTGAGTTCGCTTATTTAAGACCCGGCGCTCCCAAGGGCACTGATTTTGATAATGAAGTCACCTCTTACGTTGATGATTTTGAAGGTACACAAAATGGAATCAGTTTATTAAGCCCGCAATCTTGGACGTTGTCAAGTCGCCCTAAAGATTTAGGGCGGACGTATGCTGAAGGGTCTGAAAACGACTTAGGGTATCAAAATGGATTCGACAGAGCACTTCTAAATTGGTACTCGGTAGATCCAATTTTTTATAGCAGCCGTCGTCCAGATGGCATCTCAGATGATGATATTTCCGATAATTATTCACGACGAATTTTTATAAATGAATTGTTTCCGCAAGTCGATTTAGTTACTGGACAGTTTTCGGCGATTAACTCCTTAGATTTGGTCTATAGCCCTACTGAAAGAGGTCCCTATAATTATAAAGCTGATGCGGTTGATGGGATTTTAGAAACCCCCAAAGACAGTTGGGCAGGAATTACAAGACAACTTACCACCACTGATTTAGAACAATCTAATGTAGAGTATATTGAGTTTTGGCTTTTAGATCCCTTCTTGAATAATCCGTCAAATACAGGTGGAAAATTAATTTTAAATTTAGGAAACATCTCAGAAGATGTGATTAAGGACGGAAAAAAACAATATGAAAATGGACTTCCTGAGGATGGTGACATCAATTTTCTACCAGCAACATCATGGGGGACTGTAACGCCTCAAAACCAATCTTTAGTTTACGCCTTTTCATCGCAAGGCGATGCGCGAAGCAACCAAGATGTTGGGCTCGACGGGTATGACGATTCGGAAGAAAAAGCTATAACTGACCCACGATTTTCAGCGTTTACCACCCTTTCTGACCCTGCCAATGACAACTACAATTATTATCTAAATACTAAAGGAAATATCTTTGAGCGTTATAAACGTTATAATGGTTTAGAGGGTAATTCTCCAGATACATTTTCAGAAACCAATCGTGGATCTACAACCTTACCTGATGTAGAAGATATCAATCGCGATAATACGATGAATACTATTGACAGTTATTATGAATATGAAATAGACATTACTCCCTCTGAGCTAAGCAACCCTAGTGCTTCATATATCGTCGATAGAAAGGCAGCGGATTCTAATATTATTTTGCCAAATGGATCTCCACTAGGACCAGGTGTCAATTGGTATCAATATCGAATACCATTATCAGAATTTTCAAGCGAAATTGGAGGTATATCCGATTTTAGGTCGATTCGTTTTGTGCGTATGTATTTAACAGAGTTTTCAGAAACCACCGTATTGCGATTTGGAACGTTGGATTTAGTACGAAGCGATTGGCGACGTTATCAGTTGTCATTAGATGACGAATCTGACGAAGCCACTCAATCCGACCCCACTGATTTTACGGTTGGTATTGTAGGCGTTCAAGAGAATGACGGCGGCTATGTGTCTCCTCCAGGCATCGTTCGTGAGCAGTTAAATAACAACAACACTATTGTGCGTCAAAACGAACAATCCTTAGTAGTTGATGTTTGTGAGTTGGAATCGAAAGATGCCAGAGGTGTTTTTAAAAATATTAATGTGGATATGCGTCAGTATAAAAAGCTGAAAATGTTTATTCATGCCGAGGACGGTGAAACCGATAGTTTCGAAGAAGGCAGCATGGTGGCCTTTGTCCGTATGGGGAATGATTTCACTCAAAATTATTACCAAATAGAAGTGCCTTTACGCAAATCATCAGGAGCTAATAGAACAGCTCCAAATGAAGTTTGGCCAGAAGAAAACCAGTTGGATATTTCTTTAGAATTTCTCAAGAAAATAAAAGCTTTGGGGATCAGTCAAGGAACTTTAGGAGACGAAACTCCAGCCTTTTACAATATTGTTGATGGGGTCTTACAAGAAAATCCTATTGATGAATTTGCGCCATTTTCTTTAGGTTCAAACGCTGGTCCAGTTGAACAACGGATTGCAGTAAAAGGAAATCCAAACTTTGGTGATATTCGAACCTTAATGATAGGAATCAAGAATATCAGTGATTCGAACCAATGTGCCGAAGTTTGGTTTAATGAACTTCGACTAGCCGACATGGACAATGAAGGTGGATGGGCAGCCATTATGAGCATGGATTCTAATGTTGCCGATTTCATGAATTTGAATGCCACAGCCAAGCGTAGCACAACGGGGTTTGGAAGTCTAGAGCAAGGCCCTAATGAGCGAAGTCGTGAAGATTTGAAACAATATGATGTGGTAACCAACATGAATCTTGGGCAGTTATTACCAAAAAAATGGGGCTTAGAAATTCCGTTTAACTATGGACAAAGTGAAGCGCTGATCACGCCTGAATTTGATCAACAATACAAGGATCAAAAACTCCAAACGCGTTTGGATGCTGCCGCAAGTCCTGAAGAGCGTGAACGCATCAAAACCCAATCGGAAGATTACACGAAACGACAAAGCATCAATTTTATAGGCGTCAGAAAACAACGTACTGGTGATGCCAAACCTAGAATTTATGATGTTGAAAATTTAACATTGAACTATTCTTATAATAGCGTAAAGCATCGCGATTTCGAAATTGAAAATGCGTTGGATCAAAATGTGAAAGTAGGCGCCAATTACAATTACAGTTTTAATCCTTTAAAAATTGAGCCGTTCAAGAAAAATGACTCTCTTTTCATGAATAAATATTGGAAACTTATTAAAGATTTTAATCTAAATCTTTTGCCTTCAAGCTTAGCTGTAAAGTCAGACTTTATTAGACAATTTAACAGTCAGAAATTTAGAGATGCGGATTTAGGAGCAAGCAATATTACCGTAGATGAATTGATCAGAAGGAACTATACTTTTGATTTTCAATACACGATTAATTATGATATTACGGATGGGCTACGCGTTAATTTCACGGCTTCCAACAACAACATTGTAAGAAATTATTTCATTAATGATGAATTAAATGGCGATCAAGATCCAAACCTCGGCGTATGGGACCGCTTTTTTGATTTTGGAGATCCCAACCGACATACCCAACAACTTGGTGTGAATTATACTCTGCCACTAAATAAATTTCCAGCATTGAGTTTCATTACGTCTAATTATTCTTACGTTGGCGATTTTCAATGGAACAAAGGTTCAGATTTATTAGTGGATAACAATACAACGAGTTTAGGGAATTCGATATCAAATGCTAGTCAGCATAATTTGAATACGTCCTTAGATATGCGAAAATTGTATCGTTATTTAGGATTAAAAACCAACTCCAGAAGGCGTTCGTCCAAAGCTAAAAAATTCAATCTAAAAGATTTTGGACTAGGGGTGTTAACGGGTATTAACCGAATGCAAGTCAATTATTCAGAAAGCAATAGCTCCTTTTTACCGGGCTACCTTCCAGCGCCTGGGTTTTTAGGAACCCTTAGACCAACAGCAGGTTACACTTTTGGAAGTCAACGCGACATCAGAAGAATTGCTGCAGAAAATGGATGGCTAACGACGTATTCGCAATTTAATCAACAGTACACGGAGACCTACAACCAAGACATCGACTTTTCTATTAATATGGAGCCTATTCCAGATCTAAAAATTGATTTGAATGGTGGTAAAACATTAGCAACTAACTTTGCAGAAAATTTTAATGCGGTAGGAGATACCTATAATTCGCTAACACGTAATACTTTTGGAAATTACAACATATCTACCATCTTAATAAAAACAGCCTTTAGTCAAAGTGATGAGCTTAAATCGGCGCCGTTTGAAGAATTTAAGAGCAACCGTTTGGTTATTGCGAATCGCTTAGCTCAAAATTTCTATGGTGGCAATGGGTTTACAACTGATGCAGAAGGCTATCCCGAAGGCTTTGGAAAAAATAGTCAAGCGGTATTATTACCTTCGTTTTTGGCCGCATATTCCGGAACAAAATCAAACAAAACAAGTTTGGATGCTATTAAAGAGATCCCACTTCCAAACTGGACCTTGAAATATACTGGATTTATGAAAAACAAATGGTTTAGAAAACGCTTTAGAAGGTTTTCTATAACCCATGGCTATAACGCTTCATACACCATCAATCAGTTTCGTACAAATTTAGATTATACTGCGGCAAATCCAAACATAGCCTACGAAGATCAAAGTGATAAAACCAAAGATCAATCCGGGAATTATAAAGCTGAAACCTTATACAGTAACATCAATTTGGTAGAACAGTTTAGCCCTTTAGTTAAGATTGATTTTGAAATGAAAAACTCGATTAAAGTTTCAGCAGAAATTAAAAAAGACCGAAGTTTATCGTTAAGTTTTGACAATAATCTTCTAACTGAAATTCATGGAGACGAATATATTTTTGGATTGGGGTATCGCATCAAAGATTTAAAAATCCGATCAAAATTAGCGGGTCCTCGAAAAATTATAAAAAGTGATTTAAACATGAAAGCGGATATTTCTATGAGAGATAATAGAACGATTATTCGCTATTTAGACTTAGATAACAATCAAGTAAGTGCGGGTCAAACCATATGGAGTATGCGTTATGCAGCAGATTATGCGTTCAGTAAAAACCTAACCGCCATTTTCTTCTTTGACTATGCTTTTTCAGAATATGCAATCTCAACGGCATTTCCTCAAACGACAATTCGTTCAGGATTTACGTTGCGCTATAATTTCGGTAATTAAAATCCACTACACTAATATTAGATACTTATGAATGTTCCTTCAGAATTAAAATACACAAAAGACCACGAATGGGTCAACATAGACGGTGCTATTGTAACCGTAGGAATCACTGATTTTGCGCAAAGCGAATTAGGAGATATTGTTTATGTTGAAGTAGATACTCTAGATGAAACCTTAGAAGCTGACGCCGTTTTTGGAACGGTAGAAGCGGTAAAAACAGTTTCAGATTTGTTTTTGCCCGTAACCGGTGAAATTATAGCGTTTAATGAGGCTTTAGAAGACGAGCCAGAAAAAGTAAATGAAGACCCTTATGGCGCTGGATGGATGATTAAAATTAAAGTTGCAGACACCGCAGATTTAGAAGCACTGCTAAGTGCAGAAGAGTATAAAGCCATCATTGGTGCTTAAAGCAATTCTGATACATAGTACCACTATAATTTATACCATCTCAATTGGTGTCTTGAGTTTAATTCGCCTTACAAATGTGCCGAAACTTAACACTGGATTTGATGATAAAATCGCCCATTTTTTAATGTATGCGCTGCTTGGTTTTTTGTGGTTTATCAGTTTAGAAACGTTAAAAAAAAAGTCAAGTTTAGGTATCGCTGTAATATTGGCTATCGGATTTGGCACGGTAATTGAAATTTTGCAAAGCCTAGTTTCTAGCTATAGAACAACAGAGATTTTAGACATTGTCGCAAATTGCTTAGGAGTCATCACAATGGCTTTTATTGTTCACATCAAAAAAGAAGATATAGTTAAAAAACTATAAACATTTGTATATGTATTAAATTTTTAAGTAATTTAACCCTCGGAAAAATAACACCAAAAATGGAATCAAAGAAAAACTCAAAAGCAGACGTCAGTAGAAATGGATCTATCTATTTTGCAGTCGGTTTAGCACTCATGTTGTTTTTAACATACAGCACCATTAACTATAAGACTTATGACAAGTCATTAATTGATATCGGAAAGCTAGATCTGGATTCAGAACTTGACGAAGAAATTCCATTAATAGATCAATTAAAGCCACCACCACCACCGCCACCGCCACCAGCTGCACCGGAGGTTATCGAGATTGTGGAAGATGAAGAAGAGATTGAAGAAACGGTGATTGAATCTACTGAAACTGATCAGGATGAGGAAATTGAAGTTGAAGATATTGAAGTTGAAGAGGTCTATGAAGACGTTGAAGTCCCATTTTCCGTAATTGAAAATGTACCAGAATATCCTGGTTGTGAAAAAGGGTCTAATGCTGACAAAAGAAAATGTATGTCTGCTAAGATTGCCAAATTTGTACAGCGTAAGTTCAATACAGATTTAGCAGGGGACTTAGGGCTCTCAGGAAGACAACGTATTAGTGTAATTTTTAAAATTAATAAATCAGGAGATGTTGTTGGTGTACGTTCAAGAGCACCACACCCACGCTTAGAAAAAGAAGCCGCACGTGTGATTAACTTATTGCCAAAAATGAAACCTGGACGTCAGCGTGGAAAAGCGGTGGTTGTGCCTTACTCATTACCAATTACATTTCAAGTCCAAGATTAAGGTCTTTTAACGTTCTATAATTTATAAATCCCGCCTCGGCGGGATTTTTTGGTATGTTTATTGTTGTATTAAGACCATAACCCCCTTAAATACAATGTAATGAAAGCTCCTCCAAAAAAATCCGAACCCCGATTACCCAAAAAAGCACCTAAAGCAGACGTCAGTAGAAATGGGTCTATTTATTTTGCTGTTGGACTACTCGTGATGCTGTTTATCTCCAATCAAATGATTAACTACAAAACGTATGATAAACTAGACATTGATATTGGCTCTTTAGATCTCGAGAAAGAAATTGAACAAGAAATTCCAATTATAGACCTTAAATTACCGCCACCACCGCCACCGCCACCACCCGTTGCACCTCAGGTTATTGATATTGTAGATGACGAAGAAGAGGTCGAAGAAACGGTGATTGAATCTACCGAGACGGATCAGGAAGATGAGATTTTAGAAGTTGAAGATGTTGAAGTCGAAGAGGTTAATGAAGAGGTTGAAGTCCCATTTTCCGTAATTGAAAACGTACCAGAATATCCAGGTTGTGAAAAAGGGTCCAATGCCGACAAAAGAAAATGCATGTCTGATAAAATCGCCAAATTTGTACAACGTAAGTTTAATACAGATTTAGCGGGGGACTTAGGCTTGTCTGGAAAACAACGAATAAATGTAATTTTTAAAATTGATAAAAATGGAAATGTAACTGGGGTGCGTTCTAGAGCACCACATCCGCGCTTAGAAAAAGAAGCCGCGCGTGTGATTAACTTGTTGCCAAAAATGAAGCCTGGACGTCAACGTGGAAAAGCGGTAGTTGTGCCCTACTCATTACCAATTACCTTTAAAGTTCAAGAGTAAATTCTTTGTATTTATGTATACTTTAAAAATCCCGCCTCGGCGGGATTTTTATTAGTTATGTTTTAAGTATATATATTTTTTTTCATAATCGATCACAGCATGCCCCTTTTTGAGTATATCTGCACCAATGATTCCATCAATGGGGGCTGAATCAACAGCGTTGAATGCAGTGTTAATATAGCTCAAATCTATCAATGCAATTGGAAAACGTTTTTTTATCCATCCACCAATTTTAATGGTATTATTTTTAGAATGAAAAGTGTCAATTTGATCAGGGCCAGCTCCGCTGGCTTTAATACTTGAAGGACTCGAATGTAGCTTGAAATGGTCTTTACGCTCAAGGTCTAAAAAGGTTGTAGAAGCACCGGTGTCTAAGATGAAAACGCCTTTTACGCCATTAATTTTACAAATGATCTTAAAATGATTAGAGACCATAGCGTGCATTTTTATTCTAAAATAGGATTTCTCCATGAGAAATTCGGACAACGGAACTTGAGGTGTTTTCAAAGTAAAATATTTTTAACAAAGATACTATTCAAAATCTTACTTTTGCACTATGATAATCACAGATACACATACTCACCTATATAGCGAAGCTTTTGACGAAGACCGAACAGAAGTTATTGAGCGAGCACTCGCTGCGGGTGTCACACGGTTTTTTATTCCAGCAATTGATTCTACATATACACAAGCAATGTATGCACTAGAACAAAGCTATCCAGAACATATGTTTTTGATGATGGGGCTTCATCCCACGCATGTTAAAGAAAATTATTTAGAAGAGTTGTCACACATTAAAGATCAACTGGCTGCTCGAAAATTTGTAGCAATTGGCGAAATTGGGATTGACCTTTACTGGGACAAAAGCACATTGCCGCTTCAGCAACAGTTGTTTAGAGCGCAAATTCAGTTGGCCAAACAGTATAAATTACCTATTGTGATCCATTGTCGAGATGCTTTTGATGAGGTGTTTGAAATTTTAGAAGAAGAAAAAGGACCAGATCTTTTTGGTATTTTTCATTGTTTTACAGGAAGTTTGGAGCAGGCCAAACAAGCGATCTCCTATAATATGAAACTAGGAATCGGTGGTGTTGTGACATTTAAAAACGGAAAAATTGATCAATTTTTAAATCAAATCGATTTAAAACACATTGTTCTAGAAACCGACGCACCTTACTTATCACCGGTACCTTACAGAGGAAAACGCAATGAAAGTAGTTATGTTTTGAATGTTTTAGAAAAGGTAGCGGATATTTATGGCGCCTCAAAAGCGTATATTGCAGAGGTCACGACCCAAAACTCAAAAACTGTTTTTAAATTTTAAATCCAATGAAACCACAAATCCTACTTATTTATACTGGCGGTACTATTGGGATGATGAAAGACCCCGTTACCGGGACTCTACAAGCATTTGATTTTGCAGCTCTCTTAGATAAAATTCCAGAACTAAATTTGTTAGACTGTAATATTGATACGGTATCTTTTGAAACCCCAATAGATTCGTCTAATATCAACCCTTCGCATTGGATTTCAATTGCAACTCTTATAGAGGATAATTACAAGACTCATGACGGGTTTGTAGTCCTTCATGGTAGTGATACAATGAGCTATACTGCATCAGCACTAAGTTTTATGTTAGAAAATCTTTCGAAACCTGTTATTTTTACGGGATCACAATTGCCAATAGGCGATTTAAGAACAGATGCAAAAGAAAATTTAATTACATCTATCCAAATTGCAGCCCTTCATAACAACAATACACCAATTATAAAAGAAGTGGGATTGTATTTTGAATATAAATTATTAAGAGGAAATAGAACAACAAAAATTAATGCCGAACATTTTGAGGCGTTTGCGTCCTTAAATTTTCCGGCGCTTCTAACCTCTGGAGTCCACTTGACGGTTCATCATGAATTGTTACATAAACACTATGCTCAGGCCCCATTAATGGTGCATAAAAAACTGGACCCAAATATTGTGCTGATAAAGCTATTTCCAGGAATTACAGCAGTTATATTACAATCAATATTAGAAATTCCAAATTTAAAAGCCTGTGTTATAGAAAGCTACGGTAGTGGGAATGCCACTACTGAAACCTGGTTTTTAGAAGGTATTCAAGATGCAATATCCAAAGGGGTATATGTAATTAATGTCACCCAATGCGCAGGAGGCAGTGTTCATATGCGTAAATATCAGACGGGAAAACGCCTTGAGGAAATGGGTGTCATTTCTGGAAAGGACATGACAACCGAGTCTGCAATCACTAAATTAATGTACATGTTGGGGCTTCAAATTCCAAAAAATATGTTCAAAACTGTTTTTGAAACCGGGATTCGTGGCGAAATATCATAAAATTAACGCTTAAAAATTTTAGCAATCAAACAATTTTTTCTTTATTTGGCAAGCAATAAAAGCAATAAACTAGAGAGGTGGCCGAGTGGCTTAAGGCGCACGCTTGGAAAGCGTGTATACGGCAACGTATCGAGGGTTCGAATCCCTTCCTCTCTGCAATTACTTAAGTATTAATAACGTATCTTTTTTTCTGAAGCGGATTAATAGATTTCTTTTTTAAGATGATTAGTTTAAGTTCAATTAAAATTTATCGAGTTTTGTTGTTTTTATTTTTGTAATTACATTTTTTTTATATCTTTAACATCTTATACAAACATTATAATTTTAATAAAAATCAATAAATAACAATGAAAAGACTAATTCCAATCCTAGCTATCGCATTCATGACAGCATTCGGGTCTCTAAACGCGACTTCTTACACGAACATGAGCACGAACTCTTTTGTATCTACAATTGTAAACCCAGTTCAAGATGAAGCAGCTTCGGCCGATGCTGAAGAATCTTTAGGGTTTCACCAAGAACTTAAAAAACGATTTATTGAAGGTGGTCCAGGATTTATGGGCATCGTTTTATTGTGTCTTATTTTAGGACTCGCAATTGCAATTGAAAGAATTATATTTTTAAACCTTTCAACGACCAATTCAAAAAAATTAATTGATGAAGTAGAAGGCGCATTAGCTTCTGGAGGTTTAGATGCCGCTAAGGAAGTTTGTAGAAATACAAAAGGTCCTATTGCTTCTATCTTCTATCAAGGTTTAGACCGTGCAAACGAAGATTTAGATGCCGCTGAAAAAGCAGTTGTTGCTTACGGTGGTGTTCAAATGGGACAGCTGGAGAAAAACGTATCTTGGATCTCTTTATTTATCGCTTTAGCACCAATGTTAGGATTCATGGGAACTGTAATCGGAATGATTCAAGCCTTTGATAAAATTGAAGCTGCAGGAGATATGCAACCTTCACTTGTTGCCGGTGGTATTAAAGTAGCACTTTTAACAACCGTATTTGGTCTGATTGTTGCCATTATATTACAAATATTCTATAATTATATTATTGCTAAAATTGATAGCATTGTAAACAACATGGAAGACTCCTCTATATCATTAATGGATATATTGGTAAAAAACAAAAAATAATAACACCACAATACGAAATCAAATAATTATGGATTTACAAAAATTATTGAAGATTGTAGCTATTGTCATCGGTGTGATTTCAATCTTTTTCCTTGGCAGTATTATATCTACAGGGGATGAAGCTATAAAAGCAGGCGAAGCCAGCGGTACAATTGATGTCTTTATGAATGTATCTTACATCATTTTAGGCATTGCGGTTCTCGTTGTCTTAATTTTCTCAGTACTTAACTTAGTGTCCAATACTGCAGGGCTTAAAAACACACTTATGGGTGTTGGTGCATTTGTAGTACTTGCTTTACTGTGTTACTTTGGGTTTGCTACTGGCGTCGAAACAACGCTTAAAGACGGAGATATTCTTTCTGAAAGCGGATCTAAACTCGTAGGAGCAGGTTTGTACTTATTCTATTTCTTGGCAGTTATTGCTGGAGGAATAATGTTAGGCTTCGGAATCAAAAAAATGGCAAAATAATATGGCAAAGCGATCCGCACCTGAAGTCAATGCCGGTTCAATGGCCGATATTGCCTTCTTACTGTTAATATTTTTCTTGGTGACAACAACTATAGAAAAGGACTCTGGTATCAACCGGAAACTTCCTCCTATAGAAGAAACTGAAGAAGACGTTGTAATCAAACAAAAAAACATTTTCACAGTACTGTTGAATGGTAAAGATCAATTGCTTGTTGAAGAGGAATTGATGGAGCTCAAAGATTTGAGAGCTGCGGCTGTTGAGTTTTTGGATAATAATGGAGATCAATCTTGTACCTATTGTAATGGTGCTAAAGATCCTTCGTCATCAGATAATCCAGACAAAGCAATTATTTCTTTGAAAAATGAACGTGAGACGTCTTATGCAGCCTACATATCGGTTCAAAATGAATTGGTAGCTGCCTATAATGTGCTTCGTAATAAAAGAGCACTTGTACTCGGATCACAAGAGGGCTTCTTGGATATGAATTTTGTACAAATGCAAAAGAATTATAAAGATGCGCGTTTCGTTGGAAATAAAACGAAACTGAAAGAGATAATCGATCAGATAAAGATAGAGTATCCACAAAAACTTTCTGAAGTTCAGTAGTTTAATTTAAAAGAAAACAAACAAAATGTCAAAATTTAAAAAGAAAACGGACGGCGGCATACCAGCGATTTCCACAGCTTCGCTTCCAGATATTGTATTTATGTTACTGTTCTTTTTTATGGTAGCTACGGTGATGCGCGAAAATTCACTTAAAATCAAAAACGCGCTTCCTGTTGCAAATCAAGTTGAGAAACTCGACAAGAAAAACCCTGTTAGTTATATCTACATGGGAAAACCAAGTACGGGCTATGAGAAATTTGGAACAGAATCAAGAATTCAATTGAACGACCAGTTTGCAGAGCTTTCAGAAGTTGGTGCATTTATCAGTGCTGAAAGAGCAGCTTTAAGAGAGGAATTAATTCCATTTCTTACCGTTGCCCTTAAAGTTGATAAAGAAGCTAATATGGGAATTGTAGGCGATGTCAAACAAGAACTTAGAAAAGTCAATGCGCTCAAAATTAACTACACCACCGGTGTTGGAGATGCAATGACTAATATGAACTAGTATTCGATCTAAAACAATTAAAAGGCATTCTATTAGAATGCCTTTTTTTATTTATTTTAGTACCATTAAACAAAGCTACCCTGTATGAATTCACGTCTATTTTTAGTGTTTTTTTGGAATTGTTTTGTGTGTGTAAGCGCACAATCCAATACAGAAATTGGTTCTGACAGTTTGTATAGAGAAGATCAAATTTATGTAGGGGTTACTTATAATGCTCTTAATAATTTACCAACTGGTGTCTCTCAAAATAGTTTCTCTACAGGCTTTAACCTTGGGGTGATAAGAGACTTTCCTATTAATAAACGTCGGAATATAGCCATTGGTTTAGGGCTTGGGTATTCCGTTAACCTCTTTAATCAAAACATAAAAATTGGGTCATCATCACCTTCAAGTTATACTATTTTAGAGGGTATTGAATACTCAAAAAATAATTTTTCACAACAGTTATTCGAAGTTCCTTTAGAATTGCGTTGGCGAACATCTAACGCTGAAACCTATAAATTTTGGCGAATATACACTGGAGTTAAGTTGGGATATGTGATCGCTTCAAAATCTGTTTATGAGGACAGTTCAGGTCGTGAAACCCAACACGGTTTAGAAGGGATGAATTCATGGCAATACGGCCTAACAATGAGTGTTGGGTATAATACGTGGAACGGCTATATTTATTACGGTTTAAATCCGATTTTTGATTCTGTGTCGACAACAACTTCACAGCCTATAGAAATGACAGCTCTAAAAATTGGTCTTATTTTCTATATGTTATAGCCAATAGTTCACTACTAGAAGTTGCGGAATCACCCCAAGAACAAGTCCAACTACTAATTCTTTTACGGTATGTGCATTTAAATGTAAGCGAGAACTTGCCATTGCGCCCATAATAACAATAAAAAGCGCAAAAGTACTCATAAAGGAATGTCCATAGTGCAAATCTATAAGTACCATAAAAAAGAAAACGCCTCCGGTACTCATCATATGAATGCTTGATTTGAATTTAAGAAATGCTAAAAACAACCCTCCTAAAGAGGTGATCGTCATCCCCAAAAACAAATAATGTAATTCTACACTTGTAGATTTGGATAAAACATTGAAACTTAAGTTTCCAATAATTAAACTATTAAGAAGTAAAGGCCAGATTCGTTCTTTAGATGTTTTAAGATGAATGGTTTGTACGACATTCATTTTTTTTAAAATATAATACAATATGAGTGGAAGAATAACACTCCAAAAAATAATTGAAACCAACCAAAAGCTGATGTTAATTGCGGGATATTGGATTGGAGTTACTGAGAAGTAATACACAGCACCAATCCATGGCATCAATAACGGATGTAAAAGATAAGAGATACTTTTCAAAAAGGATGTTAACATAGTAGGGTTTTCTTATGTAATAGTACTAAAAAATAAGGATTAAAGTTACTCCTAAAGATAAAATAAGCCAGAAAATTTCGGGAATACCATCAAAACACAAAATGACTCGCTTAATTCAGCGACGTTTTGTTTAAATTTCTTAATTTTGCGAACTTAATAACAACGAAGAATGAGCGCGACATTTCCTGAGTATAAAGGACTTAACTTACCAAATCTAGCAAGTGAGATGCTACAGTTTTGGGAAGACCATGATATTTTTGATAAAAGTATCAGCACAAGAGAGGGGAAAACACCTTATGTGTTTTTTGAGGGTCCGCCATCTGCTAATGGATTGCCAGGCGTACACCATGTGTTGGCACGTGCTATAAAAGATATATTTCCCCGTTACAAAACCATGAAAGGCTTTCAGGTAAAACGAAAAGCAGGATGGGATACCCATGGTCTGCCTATAGAATTGGGAGTTGAAAAAGAACTGGGAATTACAAAAGAAGATATTGGTAAAACCATTTCTATTGAAGATTATAATGCGGCTTGTCGAACCGCAGTAATGCGTTATACAGATATTTGGAATGATCTTACTCAGAAAATGGGCTACTGGGTCAATATGGATGACCCCTATATTACTTACGATTCAAAATACATGGAAAGTGTATGGTGGTTGCTCAAACAAATTTATAATAAAAAACTAATTTATAAAGGCTATACAATCCAGCCCTATTCGCCAAAAGCAGGAACTGGATTAAGCTCTCATGAGCTAAATCAACCTGGGACATACCAGGATGTTACCGATACAACTATTGTAGCGCAATTCAAAGCGATTTCGGAGTCACTCCCTGAATTTCTGCAAAACGAAGGTCCTATTTTGTTTTTAGCATGGACAACAACTCCTTGGACTTTACCTAGTAATACCGCGCTCACTGTTGGGCCTAAAATAGAATATGTACTGGTTAAAACCTATAACCAATATACTTTTGAGCCCTCTAATGTAGTGGTTGCAAAAGCGTTGGTAGGAAAACAGTTTAGTGGAAAATTTAAAGAAGTCGATAGTTTAAATGGTTTGGAAGGTTATACCTCTTCAGACAAGACGATTCCATTTCATGTCGTCAAATCATTCACAGGAAAAGAATTGGTTGGAATCGTCTATGAACAATTGTTAGACTATGCGTTACCAAACGACAATCCACAAGATGCTTTTAGAATTATTTCAGGGGATTTTGTAACCACGGAAGATGGAACAGGAATTGTGCATACTGCACCAACGTTTGGAGCAGATGATGCGCTTGTTGCTAAGCAAGCCAGTCCTGAAATTCCACCACTATTGGTAAAAGATGAAGACGATAACTTGGTGCCTCTAGTCGATTTACAAGGACGGTTTAGACCTGAAGTTGCAGAATTTGCTGGACGTTTTGTGAAAAATGAATATTACCCTAATGGAGAAGCTCCCCAAAAATCGGTAGATGTTGAGTTGGCAATTAAATTAAAAACAGAAAACAAAGCCTTTAAAGTTGAAAAATATAAGCATAGTTATCCAAATTGTTGGAGAACTGATAAGCCTATTTTATATTATCCACTAGACTCTTGGTTTATCAAAGTGACCGACGTTAAAGAACGGATGTTCGATTTGAACAAAACCATTAATTGGAAACCTAAAAGTACGGGTGAAGGACGTTTTGGAAACTGGTTAGCAAATGCAAACGATTGGAATTTGTCGCGTTCGCGGTATTGGGGTATTCCACTTCCAATTTGGAGAACAGAAGACGGAAAAGAAGAAATTTGTATTGGTTCTGTTGAAGAATTGAAAACAGAAATGCAAAAAGCAGTGCAAGCTGGTGTTTTAGAACATGCTATTTTTGAGGATTTTGTAGTTGGGGATTATTCCCTTGAAAATTATGCTAAAATCGACCTGCATAAAAATATTGTAGATACTATTATATTAGTATCCCCATCAGGACAACCAATGCATCGTGAGCGTGATTTAATTGATGTATGGTTCGATTCAGGGAGTATGCCGTATGCGCAATGGCATTATCCATTTGAAAATAAAGACCTAATTGATGATCAAAAAGCTTTTCCAGCTGACTTTATTGCTGAAGGAGTCGATCAAACACGAGGGTGGTTTTATACGCTTCATGCGATTGCAACCATGGTTTTCGATTCTGTTGCCTATAAAAATGTGGTTTCTAATGGGCTTGTACTCGACAAAAATGGACAAAAAATGTCTAAACGTTTAGGGAATGCAACGGATCCTTTTGAAACCTTATCAACATATGGACCAGATGCTACGCGATGGTATATGATTAGTAATGCTAATCCGTGGGACAATTTAAAGTTTGATCCGGAAGGAATTGAAGAAGTGAAACGAAAGTTTTTTGGAACGTTATATAACACCTATTCTTTTTTTACACTCTATGCTAATATTGATAAGTTCAATTATTCTGAGAAGGAAATTCCAAGTCAAGAACGCCCAGAAATTGACCGTTGGATTTTATCAGAATTAAATTCATTAATTGAGAAAGTGGATGCGTATTACGCAGACTATGAGCCTACAAAAGCTGCGCGGGTTATTTCCGAGTTCACTCAAGAATATTTGAGTAACTGGTATGTTCGTCTAAGTAGAAGACGTTTTTGGAAAGGGGCGTATGAAACGGATAAAATATCGGCCTATCAAACCTTATATACTTGCATGGTTACCATTGCAAAGCTTGGCGCACCCATTGCACCGTTTTTTATGGATCGCCTCTATTTAGATTTGAACGCTGTAACAAACAAAGAAACTTTCGAAAGTGTTCATTTAGCAAATTTCCCCTCATCAGATTCTACACTGATAGATAAAAATCTGGAACGTAAAATGGAGCAAGCTCAAACGATTTCATCACTAGTATTATCGTTACGCGCAAAAGAAAAAATTAAAGTGCGTCAGCCTCTGCAAAAAATAATGATTCCAGTAAACTCTGCCTCTCAAAAAGAGGAAATATTAGCCATTGCAGATCTTGTTAAGCACGAAGTTAACGTCAAAGAAGTCGAGCTTTTAGAAGATGCTTCAGATATTTTGGTGAAACAAATTAAACCCAACTTTAAAGCCCTCGGCCCTCGGTTTGGTAAGGCTATGAAGTCTATTGCAAATGTTATTCAAAACTTGCAAGCTACGGATATCAAACAAATTGAAGAAAAAGGCGTTTTAGGTATTGAGATTAATGGAAAAAGTATTAATTTGGAACGCAATGATGTAGAGATTACCTCTCAAGATATTGAAGGTTGGTTGGTAGCCAATCAGGGTTCAACTACAGTCGCTCTGGATGTTACAATTACAGCGCCATTAAGAGACGAGGGTGTGGCAAGAGAATTAGTCAATAGGATTCAAAATTTAAGAAAAGATTCTGGACTTGAAGTTACTGATAGAATCGAGGTTTATTTACAATCTGAAGATGCAATTGAGAGTGCTATAAAACAAAATTTAGAATATATTAAACTTGAAACATTAACGGAGTCGCTACATTTGGTAGCACAACTTGATAAAGGGATTGAGGTGTCTTTTGATACCATCAACACCAAGTTGCACATCCAAAAATCCATATAATTATGTCCATAGAAAATACAAGTAGATACTCGGATAAACAATTAGAAGAATTTAAAGCGTTAATCCTTAAGAAAATTGAGAAAGCAAAACACGATCTAGACCTTATCAAAAGCGCCTACATGAACGACCTAAACAATGGTACAGAGGACACCTCGCCAACGTTTAAAGCTTTTGATGAAGGCAGTCAAGTGATGAGCAAAGAATCAAATTCGCAATTAGCTATCCGTCAAGAGAAATTTATTAGAGATCTTAAAAATGCTTTAATCAGAATTGAAAACAAAACCTATGGGATTTGTAGAGTGACGGGTAAACTCATCAATAAAAAACGTTTAGAGCTCGTGCCTCACGCAACTCTTAGCATCGAAGCAAAGAATATGCAACAATAAAATGTCTAGGAGAAAGACATTTTTATTAATCGCGGTCATTCTTTTTGTTGATCAAGCCTCCAAAATATATATCAAAACACATTTTGAACTTGGTCAAGAACTCAAGGTTTTTGAGTGGTTCCGCCTTTTTTTTATCGAAAATGAAGGCATGGCATGGGGTGCTAAATTAAGCGATATTTCCTCTCATATCAATGATTCAACCGCAAAGCTATTTTTAACAATTTTCAGAGTATTTGCTGTTTGTGGTATTGGATATTGGCTACATAAAAGCCTACAGAAACCGGCCTCTAAAATGCTGATTATCTCCTTAGCATTAGTGTTCTCAGGTGCACTTGGCAACATTATAGATTCTGTTTTTTATGGCGTTTTATTTGACGGGAGCTTAGGTCAAACATCAACTTTGTTTGCTGCTGAAGGCTATGCAAGTGTGTTTCATGGTAATGTCGTAGATATGCTTTATTTCCCTTTATTTAAGGGGTATTTCCCAGAATGGTTTCCAGTTATAGGTGGGAATTACTTTTCTTTCTTTGATCCCGTTTTCAATATTGCTGATATGGCGATTAGTACTGGTGTTGGATTACTTTTAGTATTTAATAAAAAAATATTCCCTAAGCCTACAACGCCTTAAAAAGTGTAAATTTTAGTTGGAGTGACACAATAATCTAAGGGGATATCATGGGGCTCTACGTCTGCTATATTCGCTTCTGCTTCAAAAAACGAAAGTCCAATTTTTAGGGTATCTTTTGAACAGTTATTTAGAAAGTCATCGTAAAATCCTTTTCCATAACCCACACGATTTCCGCGCAGATCAAAAGCTAAAAGAGGAATAAATACAACTTCGATTTGTTCAGTGCTTATTGCAATACCATTTTCGGGCTCAGGAATGTTCCATGAATTTATTTTGAGTGGTGTATTGTCTTGCAGTAAAATATGCGAAAGTGTTCGGGTTTCAAAGTTACTTTTAGAGACTACAATATGTTTATCTTTTCCAGAAAGAATGGAAAGTAAAGGTTCTGTTGCGATTTCCTTTAAGGAATCAATTGTCAAAAATATATGAAAAAATGAATGCTTCCATATCGGCAGCTGTAGTGTTAAGTTCGCAATCTGAAGACTTAAATTGTCAATCTGTTTAGAGCTTAATGCGCTTCGTAGTTTTTTATAATGGACTCTTAAGTGTTGTTTTTTCACGCTACAATATGTGTTGGACTATAAATTGCGATTTCTTTCTATATAGGTTATAATGGCTTTCGCTATATTTTTTTTCGAGGCAACTTCAATCCCTTCAAGTCCAGGTGTGGAATTAATTTCCATGACTAAAGGCCCACGATTAGATTGTAAAATATCAACTCCACAAATCGGGAGTTTTAATTTTCGCGCTGCTTTTACGGCAAGCTTAATTTCGTGTTCATCTAATTTATACTGTTCGTAGGTGCCACCTCTGTGTAAGTTTGATCTAAATTCACCTTCTTTTCCTTGGCGTTTCATAGCCCCCACAACCTGTCCATCTACAATAAAGGCTCTTAAGTCAGCACCTTTTGCTTCTGCAATATACTCCTGAACCAAAGCTCTAGCTTCCAACCCATTAAATGCTTCAAGTACAGATTCAGCTGCATTTTCGGACTCTGCAAGGACCACTCCAATTCCTTGAGTACCCTCTAGTAATTTAATCACAACAGGGACTCCTCCAACTTGAGCAATCACTTTGTCGATATCACGTGAATAATTGGTAAACACTGTTTTTGGCATATCAATGCCAGCTTTCGAAAGGTGTTGAAAACAACGCAGTTTATCTCTAGACCTAATAATCGCATCTGAGGACACCGTTGAAAATACATTCATCATTTCAAATTGCCTAACTACTGCACAGCCATAAAAAGTAACTGAAGCCCCAATTCGAGGAATAATAGCATCTATATCTTCTAAATAGCTGTCTCTATATAAAATAGTTGGTTTTTCTTTTTCAATAATTAAGTCGCATTCCAAGGGATCAATTACTTCTACGTGATGATTTCTATTTTCAGCTTCTTCGATAAGCCGTCGGGTTGAATATAGGTTTATATTTCGCGACAGTATTACAATATTCATAAATTTTACAGAGTTATGCTGTTGCAATATACTAAAAATGCAAATTCAATTTTTACAATCGTAGGAATTAATATACCTTTGGAATAATGAGTAATTCAAACCTAGAACTTCAATTACAAACCTTACCGAATACGCCTGGTGTCTATCAGTTTTATGATACAGCGGGAGTGGTCATTTATGTCGGAAAAGCTAAAAATTTAAGATCTAGAGTCCGTTCCTATTTCAATAAAGTACACGACTATGGTAAAACAAATGTTCTTGTTAAAAAAATTGCAGAAATAAAGCACATTGTCGTAGAGACGGAAACGGATGCCTTGTTGTTAGAAAACAACTTAATTAAAAAATATCAACCGCGCTATAATGTCCTTTTAAAAGACGACAAATCATATCCTTGGATTTGCATTAAAAAAGAGCCATTTCCACGCGTATTCCAAACCCGGCGTGTCATCAAAGATGGCTCTGAATATTTTGGGCCTTATACGAGCATCAAAACAGTGTACACACTTTTAGATCTTATTAAAGGATTATTTCCACTTAGAACTTGCAAGTATGATTTGTCTCAGGAGAAGATATCAAGTCAAAACTACAAAGTTTGTTTAGAATACCATTTGGGCAATTGTAAAGGCGCTTGTGAAGCTAAAGAAGATGAAGCATCTTACTTAGAAAATATTGCAACAATACGTGAAATTTTGAAAGGTAATTTTAAAAATTCAATCACACTTTTTAAATCTCAGATGAAAATTTTTGCAGAAAATTTAGAGTTTGAGGCTGCACAATCCTTAAAAGAAAAATTACAAATTCTCGAAAATTACCAGGCTAAATCTACTATAGTCAATCCAAAAATTAGCAATGTTGATGTGTTTACTATTGTGAGTGATGAAAGCTATGCGTATGTCAATTTTTTGCAACTTTCTTATGGCGCTATTATTCGTTCTCATACAATGGAGCTAAAAAAGAAACTTCAAGAAAGCGATCAAGCGTTGTTAGAGCTTGCGATTACCGAAATGCGCCAGCGGTTTGCATTAGAATCTAAAGATATTTACGTCCCTTTTGAAGTAAATTTAGGGCCAGAATTTAGAATAACAATTCCCAAAGTAGGGGATAAAAAACAGCTAATCGATTTGTCGCTTCGAAATGCCAAGTACCAGCGTTTAGAACAATTAAAACAAGTCAAAATAACAGATCCAGACCGTCACGTAGAACGAATCATGGCTCAAATGAAATCTGACTTGAGGCTTTCGGAGGCGCCTACACATATTGAGTGTTTTGACAACTCCAACATTCAAGGGACCCACCCTGTCGCTGCTTGTGTTGTGTTCAAAAATGGAAAACCAAGTAAAAAAGAGTACCGTCATTTCAATATTAAAACCGTTGAGGGTCCTGATGATTTTGCTTCGATGACAGAAGTAGTTTATCGCCGTTATAAACGCCTACTAGATGAAAAGCAACCCTTGCCACATTTGATTATTATTGACGGCGGTAAAGGCCAGTTGTCCGCCGCTCTAAAAAGTTTAGATGATTTGGAGCTTCGTGGAAAAATTGCGATTATCGGAATTGCAAAACGTTTAGAAGAATTATTCTATCCAAATGATCCAATTCCCTTATATTTAGACAAAAAAAGCGAAACCCTTAAAATTATTCAGCAACTTCGAAACGAAGCACACCGGTTTGGGATTGAACACCACCGAAATAAGCGAAGCAAAACGGCCCTAAATTCGGAGTTAGAATCGATAACTGGCATCGGAGAAAAAACGATTCTAGAACTATTGAAAAAATTTAAATCCGTACAACGTGTTTCATTTGCAGCATTAGATGAGTTAGAGCAAGTGGTAGGTGTTTCGAAAGCCCAAATCATATATAATTATTATCAAAATAAAACCCGTGCGTAGCGTAGTAATCTTAGTATTTATATTTTTTTGTTCTTGGAGTTTTTCTCAAGAAAACAAGCCCTCTGATCCTAGAGTTGGATTAGTTCTAAGCGGTGGTGGCGCCAAAGGCTTAGCCCATGTAGGCGTGTTAAAAATATTGGACAGCCTTGGGGTTCGTGTGGATTATGTTGCAGGGACGAGTATGGGTGCAGTTGTAGGGGGGCTTTATGCCTCAGGCTATTCTGGAAAACAATTGGATTCTATTATAAGGTCAACAAAATTTGATTTACTGATAAGTGATGAAATTCCAAGAGAATCCAAAACGTTTTATGAACGTAAAAACGGCGAAAAATACGCTTTAGCCTTACCTTTTAATAATTTTAAAATCAACCTTCCATCCTCAATATCGAGAGGTCAAAATGTATTTAATTTAGTATCAAAATTAACATTAGGGGTTAGTGGTATAGAAGATTTTAGCAAATTACCAATTCCATTTTATTGTATTGCAACAGATATGGAAACAGGAAATGAAGTGGTTTTAGAGCATGGAAATCTCGCACAAGCAATTGCAGCAAGTAGCGCCTTACCAACCCTTTTTCAGCCTGTGATATTAGACCATAAACTACTAATGGATGGCGGAATTGTTAATAATTTCCCTATAACTGGACTAGCTTCAAAAAATATAGATATAATCATCGGAGTTGATGTGCAAGACGACCTTCTTGAAATAGAAGAATTAGAATCCGTTTCTAATATTTTGAATCAAATCAGCAACTTCAGAGCTGCAGAAGAAATGAGTGAGAAGTCAGTACTGGCAGACATCTATATAAAACCAGACGTAGCGGATTATTCGATTGTTTCTTTTAAAGATGGCATAACAATTATAGACAAAGGAGAAGCTACAGCCTCGCTTTATTTCAAAGAACTCCAAGCGATAGCAAAGGCACAACGGTTCTCAAGAGCCCCGGTAAACACTCCGGATTTTAAAGAACTTAAAATAAACGATATCAGAATTTCAGGTTTAGAAAAATACACCTCTTCTTACGTCAAAGGAAAGCTGCGGTTTAGAAGTGGTGAAAGCATTAGTTTTAATGATTTTAGCGAAGGAGTTAACAATCTAGTAGCCACCAATAATTTTGATAGTTTTTTATATAAATTCCAGCCCTCAGATCAAGGTTTTGATTTAAGTGCAAAAGTTATCGAGGCAAAAAATACGGCTTTTGTAAAATTTGGAGTGCATTTCGATCAACTCTACATGAGTTCGGCTCTTGTCAACCTAACCAAAAAACAATTGTTCCTAAAAAACGATGTATTATCAATAGATTTTATTCTTGGCGATAATATTCGCTATAATTTCGATTATTATATTGATAAAGGGTTTTACTGGAGCGTAGGGCTTAATTCTAAATATATAGGCTTCAATAGCTTTAGTAGTCCTGCGGATTTCATAACAGATGAGATATATCCAGAAGTTGATAGAATACGAATGTCTTTTAGCGAATTCACACATCAGTTTTTTATAGAATCTCTTATTAAAAAAGATTTTGCACAAAAAATTGGACTAGAGTTGAAGCATTTAAAAATTACGACAAACGAAAATGGATTTTTAAACGCTTTTGATACTGAAGAATATACTTTTGAAGATAGCGACTTTTACAGCTTTTTTGGCGCTTTAAAATTTGATACTATTGACAATAAATTTTTCCCAAAAAGTGGATTTCTTTTTGAAGGTGGGGTTCAGTACTATTTTGCATCCTCTGATTATAATAATAATTTCAACGGATTTTCAATTTTCAAATCACAAATTTCCAAAGCATTCAGAATTGGAGATAAATTGGCGATGAACATTGGAGTACAAGGAGGGTTCAAAGTTGGAGACAGTACCACTAAGGCTCTCCGTTTTGGTCTTGGAGGCTATGGGTCAAATTATTTCAATAATTACACTACGTTTTATGGATATGACTATTTTTCGCTTAGTGGCAATAGTTTTGTAAAATCATCTTCGACCCTTGACTTTGAATTTTTAAAAAATCATCATTTTAATTTTTCTGCTAATTTCGCAAATATTGCAGATGATATATTTTTAAATAAGACATGGGCTGAATCGCCCTCATACAGTGGGTATGCAATTGGGTATGGTTTGGAAACCGTTTTTGGGCCAATCGAATTAAAATACAATTGGGCAGGAGACTCAAGTTATTCGGGATTTATTGTGAGTGTTGGGTATTGGTTTTAAACACGAAAACATCGCCCTTAGCGGTCGTTGATAAATTTGTTGAGACTTATGAGATATTCATTTTATAATTTGGAATAATAATTGCAATTTTGTAAAAAATAGGATAAAACTTTGAACAGCCTATCTGTTCTGCTTTGACATGAAAAAATCAGTCTTAATTTTTCTAGTATTTATAAGTTTTCAGTTCTTGGGAGCTCAAAACGCCTCTTCTTTTCAAGCGGGTGAGTGGCTCAAATTTAAACTTAGTTATAGCAACTGGTTTAAGGCAGGAAACGCCACTCTTGAAGTATTTGAAAGCACATACAAAGACAAACCCGTTTATAAAGTCATAGGGAAAGGTTGGACAACAGGAGCAATTAAATGGTTTTTTAAAGTCGAAGATCATTATGAGAGTCATTTTGACAAACAAACGGGTATCCCCTATAAATTTGTAAGAGACATCGATGAAGGTGGTTACACCAAAAATAGAATTGTAGAATTTGATCACGAGCAAAACAAGGCACTAATTAAGGATTTGAAGGAGAATACAAACGCTTCAATGGAAATTGAAAAAAATATTCAAGATTTGGTATCGGCCTATTATTATCTTAGAAATAATTATGACACCGAAACAATTAAACAAGGCGATGTAGTAGCATTAAATATATTTTTTGATAGTGAAACCTTTTTGTTCAAACTAAAATACTTGGGTCGAGAAACCATTAGTACAGACTTTGGAAAAATAAAATGTCTCAAATTTAGACCCTACGTTATGGCCGGACGTGTGTTCAAAGCAGAAGAAAGTTTAACATTATGGGTAACCGCAGATCAAAATAAAATACCAGTAAAAATCAAAGCAGATTTGAGAGTTGGGTCTTTGCGAGCTGATCTAGAAGCTCAAAAAGGGCTTAAGTATCCCTTCGAAATTCAATTATAATAAGTAATGACAAAAAAACCTAGCACTGACAAACTATTAGATCTTCTGGATGATAAATACAAGGCAATCCATCAAGATCGGGATGTACACTTAGAGGGATTATTACATAGCAATTCAATAACTTACTGGGACTATATTCATACAGACGCCTTATTAGGTTTGCAGATTCAGCGTACAGATCTTCCAGACGAAATGGTGTTTATTGCTTACCATCAAATAAATGAATTGATTTTCAAAATGATTCTTTGGGAAATTAAGCAAGTGTCAGATTCAACGTCATTAGAAGTTGCTTTTTTTCAAGACAAACTTATGCGTATTAGTCGGTATTTCGACATGTTAATCACCTCATTTAATATAATGCGAGAAGGGATGGATGTGGCGCAGTACAACAAGTTTAGACAGACATTGACGCCCGCTAGTGGATTTCAAAGTGCGCAGTATCGCAAAATTGAATTTGCTTCAACAGAGTTAGTTAATTTGATAGATATCCGATTTCGTGAAAAAATTGATAGAGAAACCCCATTTGAGCATGCCTTTGAACATTTGTATTGGCAAGCCGCTGGAAAAGATTATAAAACAGGTCAAAAATCTACATTATTAATTAATTTTGAAAACCGCTATAAAGCCGAATTTATTAACTTTATGAAAGTTTGTAATACCAAGAATATTTGGACACGATTCAAAGAGCTTTCTGTGGATAGCCAACAAGACAAAAACCTGGTTGACGCCATGCGACACTACGATTATACGGTGAATGTTACTTGGGTAATGGCGCATTATAATGCTGCAAAACACTATATTTTGGGTAAAGAAGGCGATGGAGCTGCCACTGGTGGAAGTGATTGGCAAAAATATATGCATCCAAAATACCAAAAAAGAATATTTTTTCCTGAACTTTGGAGCCAAGAAGAAAAAGACAATTGGGGACATGACGTTGAGCATTAACAAAAAATATTTTAACCTTAAATTTTTTATTTACGGCTTCGTAGCGGTCAGTATTTATAGCACCATAAAAAGTTGTTCTAAAGACCCCGTTGTGGATGATGATGTGGTAGAAATAGTCGAAAAAGATAATTTCAAGTTTGGTTACAATCTAAACAATTATAGGGTAGTTAATGATACTGTTAGAAGCGGCGACAGCTTTGGTGTTTTGTTAGAAAAACACCATTTGTTTTATCCTCAAATACACCACATTGCTGAAAAAACCAAAGCAGTTTTTGATGTTCGTCGCTTAAGAATTGGCAAGCCCTATTCCGTTTTGTACGCCAAAGATGAGGTTCAAAAGCCTTTAGTTTTTATATATCAGCCCAACAAAATTGAATACATAGTGGTTGAATTTTGTGATTCTATTATTGCTTATTCAGAAAGAAAACCTATTAAAATTGTTGAGATGGAAACTGCTGGAGTTATCCAAAATACACTCTCAGAAACCATGGAAGAGCAAGGGTTGCCTACTCAGCTAATTTATGATATGTCAGATGATATTTATGCTTGGACTATTGATTTTTCAAGGCTCCAAAAAGGGGATAATTTTAAAGTTATCTATAATAAACGATTTGTAGATGACTCTATATATGCGGGGATTGAAAGTATAAAAGCAGCGTTTTTCGAGCATAAAGGCGAGTCGTTTTACGCTTTTAATTATCTAAATAAAGATTCTAAAAACAACACAGATTACTTTGATGAAAACGCAAAAAGTCTACGAAAAGCATTTTTAAAAGCACCCTTGCGATTTAGCCGAATTTCTTCAAGATATAACCTAAGGCGACGTATTGCTTATTATGGAAACAGAGTAAAACCTCATAAAGGCACCGATTTTGCAGCGCCAATCGGTACACCTATTTTAGCAACTGCAAACGGAACGGTTGTGGAATCAAGGCGAAAAGGCGGAAATGGCAATTATGTCAAAATACGTCACAACGCGACCTACAGTACCCAGTATTTGCACATGAGTAAACGCTTGGTAAGTGTTGGCGCATATGTAAAACAAGGCGATGTAATTGGAAAAGTAGGAATGACAGGAAACACTGGAGGTCCTCATGTGTGCTACCGCTTTTGGAAAAACGGAAAACAAGTTGATCCGTTTCGTCAAAAATTACCAGATGCAAAGGCTTTACCAGCACATCTAAAATCTGATTTTATAGAATTTATAGCGCCTTTAAAACAACAACTCGATTCAATCAATTAATACTATATTTTAAAATTAACTAATGGCATTACACTCAATAAATCCAACGCAAACAAAATCATGGGCAAAATTAAACACCCATTTTGAAGCGATCAAGGACGCGCACATGAAAACACTGTTCGCGGAAAACCCCGGACGTGCAGATCAATTCACAATTCAATGGGAAGATTTTTATGTGGATTTTTCTAAAAACAGAATCAACCAAGAGACGATGACTCTTTTCAAAGCATTAGCTGAGGAACTTAAATTGAACGATGCAATTTCGAAATATTTTGAAGGCGATATCATTAATCATACAGAGGGAAGAGCAGTACTTCACACGGCACTTCGTGCTCCAAAAGACGCTAATGTTTTAGTGGACGGCGCCAACGTTATTCCAGAAATTCATCAGGTAAAGTCCTTAATTAAAAACTTTTCGGAAGCGGTTATTAATGGGACCAAAAAAGGATACACCAACAAAGCGTTCACCGATGTAGTCAATATAGGAATTGGAGGATCGGATTTAGGGCCTGCAATGGTTGTAGATTCGTTGGCTTTTTATGGCAATCATCTAACGCCTCATTTTGTGAGTAATGTTGATGGCGATCATGTCAACGAGGTTCTAAAAACTCTTAACCCAGAGACTACACTTTTTGTAATTGTATCAAAAACATTTACAACTCAAGAAACGTTATCAAATGCGACAACCATTAGAGAGTGGTTTTTGAATCATGGAAAACAAGAAGATGTTGCAAAGCATTTTGTGGCGGTGTCTACAAATACGGCTAAAGTCGAAGCTTTTGGAATTGAATCGTCCAATATTTTTCCGATGTGGGATTGGGTAGGCGGTCGTTTCTCGCTTTGGAGTGCCGTAGGTTTAAGTATTAGTTTAGCCGTAGGATACGACAATTTTGAATCCCTTTTAGACGGAGCTCATAAAATGGACACCCATTTTAAAGAGGAAGAATTTGAAACCAATATTCCCACAATTTTAGCCTTTTTGAGTATATGGTACAATAATTTTTTTAAGGCAGAAAGTGAAGCAGTTATTCCATACACCCAGTATTTGAATCAATTTGCCACCTACTTACAACAAGCTATTATGGAAAGTAATGGCAAAAGTATTGACCGCTCTGGCACTGATGTTAACTACCAAACAGGAAATTTAGTTTGGGGAGAGCCTGGAACAAATTCTCAACATGCTTTTTTTCAGTTAATTCATCAAGGCACAAAATTAATTCCAGCCGATTTTATTGGGTTCACACAATCCCTACATGGAAATAATGACCATCAAGATAAGTTGATTTCTAACTTTTTTGCTCAAACAGAAGCCTTGTTAAACGGTAAAACTGAAGCAGAAGTTATTGCAGAAGGTACAGCTAAAGAAATTATTCCTTTTAAGGTTTTTGAGGGCAATAAACCAACCAATACTATTTTTATAAAACAACTCACTCCAGAAAGTTTAGGAAAGCTAATTGCCATGTATGAGCATAAAATATTTGTTCAAGGTGTGGTATGGAATGTTTTTAGTTATGATCAATTTGGAGTTGAATTAGGTAAACAATTAGCAACCAAAATTTTACAAGAAATAAATACAGGTGCTATTGCAAATCACGACACCTCAACATCGAATCTTTTGAAACATTACAAAAAAAACAGATAATTTTTTCAACATAATTTAATTATACATTCTAAAAACATTTGATTTTCTATTGGTCAGGTGTTTTTTTTGTGGATTATTTTAATTGAAATAGGAGAATTTATATGCTAATTATTCATATTTTTGTTTAATCTAATTAACTTAATATCAAAACATAATTACAATTATGAAAAAAATCAAACAAATTTTGTCATTAGCCTTGATGGTGTGTACGTTATCGGTTGCTGCTCAGAGCACTATAACAGGTACAATTGTCGACGCGAGTCAACAAGCACCATTACCAGGAGCTACTATTGTTGAAAAAGGAACGTCTAACGGCGTCTCTACCGATTTCGATGGAAATTTCACATTAAACACTAAAAATTCGTCAGGAGAAATTGAAGTGTCCTATGTTGGATTTGTATCGACTACAATTCCTTTTTCAGGAGATCTTGACCTTGGTTCAGTTTTACTAGAAACAAGTGAATTAGGATTAGAAGAGGTTCAAATTTTTGCTTCTGTTGCTGTGGACAGAAAAACACCAGTTGCAGTATCAACAATTAAAGCATCTGAAATTGAACTTAAACTCGGAACACAAGAGTTTCCAGAAATCTTAAAAGCGACTCCAGGAGTATATGCAACCAAGTCTGGTGGTGGATATGGAGATGGTCGTATTAACTTACGTGGTTTTAGTTCTGAAAATGTAGGTGTACTTATTAATGGTATCCCTGTTAATGACATGGAAAACGGAAGACTTTACTGGTCAAACTGGGCTGGTTTAGGAGACGTTACAAGCTCAATGCAAGTACAAAGAGGTTTGGGTGCTTCAAAAGTAGCCGTGCCGTCTATTGGTGGAACGATCAATATTGTAACCAAAACAACCGATGTTGAAGCGGGTGGATCAATTCGAATGGGAACAGCAAATGATGGGTACCAAAAATACGGAATAACGTATTCAACTGGTCTTATGGATAACGGCGTAGCTGTTACAGTATCTGGTGCTAAAATTTTAGGTGACGGATATGTAGATGGAACAGAGTTTGATGGGTTCAACTATTTCCTTAATATCTCTAAAAATATTAACGAGAATCATAAATTATCATTTACTGCATTTGGTGCAAAGCAAACTCATGGACAGCGTTATAACAGACGTACGATTGAGCAGAACAGAGCAACAGAGCAAGGTGGAAAAAGATTTAATCCAGATTGGGGAATTAGAAATGGAGAAGTAGAGCACTTATCGTATAACTTCTATCACAAACCTCAAATATCATTAAACCACTATTGGACTTTAAATGATAATACATCAATATCAACTGCATTATATGCTTCTTTTGGAGAAGGTGGTGGACGAAGACAACGAGGGTCTAAATTTTATGACGATGCCTACCGTTTAGGAGATAGTGATCAACCAATTGATTTTGATAAAATTGCAGAAGAAAATAAAGCGCAAGCTGCTTTTGGTTCTACAGATATCTTTGCATCTTCTAGAAATGCACACGAATGGTATGGTTTATTATCAACGATCAAAACAAACTTAACTGATGACTTAGTGCTTTCGGGTGGGGTTGATGCACGTTACTACGTGGGATCGCACTGGTACGAAGTTGCAGATCTTTTAGGAGGTCAGTTTTATGTCAACGATACTAACGATGAGAATACATCTGGTCAAGCGTTAAAGGTTGGAGATCGTTTCAATAAAGATTATGACGGAATCGTATTAAGAGGGGGGCTTTTTGCACAAGCAGAATATTCTCCAAGAGCTGATTTATCAATTTTCCTAGCGTCTGCTATATCTAATACTACTTACAGCAAAAATGAATTCATGTATTATGCTCCTACAGATCCAGCTCGTGAGTCCGATAAAGTTGATTTTCTTGGATATAGTGTTAAAGGGGGTGCAAACTACAATTTAAGCGATACAAGAAATGTATTTGTTAATATTGGGTACTTCTCAAAAGCACCTTTCTTAGACGGAAACGTTTTCCAAAGCGATAGCTCAACAGATTTCAATGAGGGCGCGTTAAATGAAAAAGTATTTAGTGCAGAAATAGGATACGGATTCAGAGGCGACAAATTATCAGCAAACGTTAATATTTACAATACCTCTTGGATAGATAAATCTTTGACAGGTAGCGTAGATGATCCGGATAATCAAGGAGACCGTGTGAATTATAACATTGCTGGTCTTGATGCTTTACACCAGGGTGTAGAAGTTGATTTTGTGTATCGTGCAAGTGACATGGTTACTTTTACTGGTATGGCTTCTATTGGAAACTGGAAATGGAAAAACGATGCAAGCGGTAAGTTATTTGACGAAGGTGGACAAATAATCAAATCTGTTGACGTATATGCAAAAGATTTAAAAGTATCTGATGCTGCACAAACAACATTCGCTTTAGGCTCTAAATTTAAATTGATGGAAAAAACATCTTTTTATATTGATTACAACTATGCTAGCGATTTGTATGCTAGTTACAGAATTACTGATAGAGGTGATGAGACAAACCGTCAAGATTCATGGGAAATGCCCGCCTATGGTTTATTTGACCTTGGTCTAAATCATGGCTTTAATATTGGTCAATTTGATGCGTCATTATCAGCTAGAATGAACAATGTTCTAAACACTGAATATATTTCGGATGCTCGAGATGGAGCAGGCTCAATCGCTCAAACTGCTGGCGTTTATTACGGTGCAGGAAGAACATTCAGTCTTGGCATAAAACTTAACTTCTAAAAAATAAGAAAATGAAAAAAATAGTTTATTTATTAACACTTTCGGCTTTCGTCTTTACGGGATGTAACCCGAATGAAGACATCAATGCAACCATTGATGCACAAGAAAATGTAATCGTAGGCGATGTTGTTTATACACTTACTGACGACGATTATGATGATTTAGACTTAAGTTATGCAAACTTTAGTTCTACAGATCAAGCGAAAGAGATGGTGCCAGAATTACTGTCAGATTTATTTCCAGTATGGGGAAAGGGATCGTCTGCTTTAGTTTCATATAATATTTATAATAAAGTGTCAACATATGACGCAGAGGTATATACTTTGACTGCTGGAGAGCACAATGCGATCACAGGGTCTAGATATGGTAACTTTGATGAAACTTACCATGTATATGACTACCTAGATGCTACCTATCCAAATCCAGAAAATGGAGACTTTGTATCTTTGAAATATAAATACTACTCTGGTTCTGTAAGTACACTCACAGATGGTTTTGCCTATGAAGATGGCGAATGGATAAAGTTTACAGGATTCACGCCTGATCAATATACAGCAATGGGTGAAGGGTATCCTAACTTTTCTAGCGAAGAGGAAGCCAATCAGAAGATTCCAGTAGCGCTTTTGGACGTTTACAAATTTGATCCAAAAAGTGCTGGTGATATTGTTTTATCAATGTATGAAATATATCAAGGTGGTGGAGTTACAAAAAGTTTTACTGCTGCCTTTGTTTTTGATGGAACTGCATTCTCTGCTTATGACAATATACTGGAAGAAACACTTCAGTTTGGTCATGATGGTGATGTTTGGGTGCCAGATAACACTATCAAATACACCTTAACTGCAGCAGATTTCGAATTAGTAGGTAATGGCTACTATAGTAACTTTGATGTAAGATCAGGAAAAGACGAAGAATCTATAGAAGCAAGAGTTGCTAAAATAAACACTATTTTATTAAATAATTTTCCTTCAGATGAAGAAGGTCAAAAATATTTAGTGTCTTATAATGTTTATAATGGTAGCGCTGCAGTATATTCAACAGCTGTGATTAAAACAGGTGGTGTTTATATTTTAAATGAATAAATTTACTGTTCATGTATAAAAAAACCACCTCTAATGAGGTGGTTTTTTTACCTTTAGTTTTAATTCAATTAATACGTATTATGAAAAAAATTATACCAATAGTTCTCCTTGCTTTTTTCAATATCAATTGCAGCTCAGGTGGTGACGATTCTTCACCTGCACCCAAAGATCCTGACACCACAACTGGCGGAAAATCAGTGGCTGTAAATGACCGTTTTGATGCTCTTGAAGATACCGATTTTAGTATTGAAAATTTATTATCAAACGACACCATTGAGGATAATGCGCGCATTACAGCTTTCGACGCAACCACCACTCAAGGGGGATCAATTGTTGATAACAGAAACGCCACATATACCTACACTCCAGCAGATGATTTTACAGGAGAAGATACGTTTACCTATACGATTTGTGATACTGATACACCTCCAGACTGTTCAACAGCAACTGTCACCATTAATGTGGCAGATTTTGGGAGTCCAGTTGCAGAAAACGATGCCATCAATGTTTTGCTAAATACGCCTAAAACCATAACCACTCTTCTAGATAATGATTCAGCTATTGATGAAGCTGTATTATCATCAGTTGATACTACGGCAACTCAAGGCACTGTGGTTTTAAACGCAGATGGAACCGTGGACTATACTCCTCCATCTGGATTTACAGGAACAGATAGTTTTACATACGCACTTTGTGATGACGATACACCTACAAATACATGTGTTTCTGCTACGGTAACAATCACCGTTATAGATGCCATTACCTTCAATATACCAGCTGAATTAGTGGACTATTATTCGGGAGTGATTTTTTCTGAAGATGCCGATTTAATGTTTGAAGAATTAGACACACATACCACCAACAAACATACGACCATTTTAACGTACATTCAACGCCATCAGTATCTTTATGATGCAGATGCGGATTTATCAAGTTCAAATAAAGTAGTTTTAATGTATTCAGGTGAGCGCCGTTTCTGGAGAGAATATACGTCTGGAACTAATTCGTATTCACCTCAAACCTATAATACAGAACACGTCTATCCACAGTCGTTATTAAATTCTTCGAATTCAATCACCGACTTACACCATTTAAGAACCTGTGATGATGCCACGAACACGCGCCGAAGTAATAATCCTTTTGGAGAAGGAAGCGGGACTTATGAGTTATCCAATAATGAATGGTATCCAGGAGATGAATGGCGTGGAGATGTAGCACGTATGATGATGTATTTAAATATTAGATATGGCGAAAACTTTGATTTGGTAGGAGGCTTGGATTTATTTATATCCTGGAATCGTGCAGACCCGGTTTCGGACTTTGAAATTCAACGTAATAATGTCATTTATTCTGCACAAGGCAATAGAAATCCATTTATTGATAACCCTTATTTGGCAACACTTATTTGGGGTGGAGCTCCAGCAGAAAATAAATGGAATTAAACTGTTATATTTACATTTTAATACCAAAAACTAAAACCTAATGATCAAAACAATTCACTCCTACTGGGCCTATTTAGTACTAGCGGTACTTGTATTGGCTGTTTTCAAAGCCCTTTTAGGCTACTTTGGAAAAAAAGACTATGATGCAAAAGCATTTAGAGTTTCGCTTTTCACACTAATTGTATCTCATATTCAATTACTTATTGGATTGCTATTATATTTTACGTCTGAACGATTTGGTTTGTGGAGTGATTTAGGCGTAGGAGAGGTTATGAAAAATGCACAAATACGCTTATACTTGGTGGAACACCCAACAATAAACATACTTGCTGTTGCGCTTATTACCATTGGCTATTCAAAACATAAGAAGAAACTAATTTCAGGACCTAAATACAAAACCATTGCGATTTTTTATACCATCGCCTTAATTTTGATTCTATCTAGAATCCCTTGGGATGTATGGCCTGCATGATACTTATAAAAAAAGCAGCCTAGAGGCTGCTTTTTTTAGGGCTATATGTTATAGAATTTACTCCACTTCTTTAATAAGGTGTACATATACAGGAAAGTGATCGCTGTAGCCATTTAAAAATTTCCCGTAGGAGAAACTTCTAAACGGATAGCCTTTGTAGCGGCCCTCTTTATTTATGAGGAAAGGCGCATTGAACACCCCAGCTCTGTAAAGTCGGTAGCCTGAATTGTCTTTTTTCAAAAAGGGTTTACTCATGAAAATTTGATCAAACAAAAACCAAACATCTCTGTACGCATTGGAGCCCCCTCCTTTTTTCAAAATGCGTTCCATAGGGTTATAAAGTCCTTTTAAACTTACGGAACTTTTATTCTTTTTTGTTTTTAATATTTTCTTTAGACTGGAATTTGTGGGATCGTCATTAAAATCGCCCATACTCAGAATTTTCGCATAGGGGTCATTGGCTTGCAACGAATCGATAAGGTGTTTATTAAGCCTAGCAGCAGCTTCGCGTTTAGAACGGCTTTTGGCTTCTCCGCCGCGTCGTGATGGCCAATGGTTCACTAGAATATGAATAAGATCCCCTCCTAAGTAGCCGCTAACCAACAACTGATCTCTTGTATAGATGCGGTTGTTCGTTTCTGAATCGAATAACTCTAGCTCATGAGTACTTGTACTCACCGGCGTAAATAATGCTTTTTGATACATCAGCGCTACATCAATACCACGAGCATCAGGAGAGTCAAAATGTACAATACCATAGTCTTTAGAAACTAAATGAGGGTCATTAGCTAAGTCTTCGACTACAGCTCGATTTTCCACTTCAGCAAGCCCAATAATAGCAGGCGTATTTTTAGATTTACTAGCGCCAATTTGAGAAATTACTGACGCCATATTCGCTACTTTTTTCTTGTAAATAGCACTACGGTCATTTTTTATTTCCATCATTGGACTTTTCTCGTCGTATTTGTTGGGGTCATTAATCGTGTCAAAAAGATTTTCGACATTATAAAACGCAACAGTATGGATTTTGTAGTGTTTTGAGTTCTGCGCCGCTACACTTCCAAAAGCGAGTATAAATGTGAAACTACACATTACAATATGTTGTATAATGGTCCTCGTTTTTTGTTTCATTTAAAAAAGTTTAAGAGTGATTTTTTCAAAAGTAAATATATTTTGTAAATTGAACCTTAATTATTGTGAATTAAACCCCAATTCAACAATGAAACAGATACCTACCATTTTCTATATGGTTTTTTTGCTTTCGTTTACGCTGTTTTCTCAACAGACCGTAGTTAAAGGAAGTGTTAAAGATCTAATTTCAAATCAGGCTTTGGCACAAGTTGCCGTCACTTTTGAGGGAACACTAATAAGCACGCAAACAAATGCTCTAGGCGAATTTATATTTCCTGCCACTGTCCCTTATGGCGAACAAGTCTTAAAATTGACTAAAATCGGCTATCAAACAGCCCGCTATCCTATTGTGGTAAACGCAGGACAAACTCTAGATATTCAAGATATGATTTTGAGTTTGGATTCTACAGATGATGCTCTGTTTACAATCACACTTTCAGATGATGAATTAAACGATGACACAAGTGCTGCAGATAATATTTCAGGTCTCTTAGCGTCTTCACAAGACATCTTTCAACGTGTTGCAGCCTTTCAGTTTAGCGCTTCATTTTTTAAAGTTCGCGGTCTTAATTCCGAAAACTCAAAAGTGCTTATAAATGGAATTGAAATGAATAAAGTCTATAATGGAAGACCACAGTGGAGCAATTGGGGCGGCATAAATGATGTACTTCGCAATCAAGAACTGACTCCGGGTTTAGGACCGTCATCCTATAATTTTGGAGGCGTTTTTGTAACCTTAGACAATGTCGAATTCCCTACGCATTCAATAGGACAGTCCTATGTAGATCCACGTGATGATTTTGACTCTCAAAAAATAGTTCAACGATGCTCAGGTTTTTCATATTATAATTTCTTTCTAGAAACAAGTGTATTTGCCAGCTTTAAAAATGAAGTATTAACAGATGGTGGAGGGTCGATTTCTGGAATTGTCTCTAAAACGTTTAACGGTTCAGATTTAGTTTTAGTACTAAATACCACAGCCGATGTGGAGATGAACGGAGCACGCTGTAGTTTAGTTGACATTAATGAGTTTTCAGTAATTTATGAAGACGATTTTGAGTCGTATGCAAACAATACAACTAATTTTGGTGACTGGACCAATTTTAAAGAAGCAGGGAGTAGAGCATGGCAAATTAAAACAACAGAAGACCCTCAAAACTTTGCTAGTAAGACGGCCCGAATTGGTGCTTATAGCTCTAGAGACTCTAGCAATATTGCATGGTTAATCTCACCCTCTATAGGTTTGGATGGGCTACATGATGCCTATTTACACTTTCAGTCTTCAAATAGCTTTAGCGATAATAGTGATTTAGAGTTATTAATTTCAACAGATTGGGATGGTGTGGAAACAGGAGTTTTGTCTGCAACTTGGACAGCACTTCCCGGGATTATTGTGTCAGATTCTGAATCCTTTGAAAACTGGATTGACTCCAGCTATGTTGATTTAAGTGCGTATTCAGAGCCTGTTAATATTGCCTTTAGATATACGGGTGGTGGCACAGACCGTACCGGAACTTTTGAAATTGATAACTTCAAAATATACGTTCAGAATTAGTTTTTATAAACGCTTAAAATAGCGGTCAAAATCAGCAGTTTTTTCTATATTGTTGCATGAATTTTTTTGACCAACTATACCTCACAATCTTTAATCGTTTCAAAGGACGTTATAAGCAAAAGGCAAATACTATAGCATTGTATTATACCTCAGGTCTTCAAATTGCGCTGTTGTTTTTAGGCGGTGTGTTTTTTATTAAATTTTTAGAACAAATGAAAGTTGTGGTCATGTCGAGCTCAAACACAGGACTACTTTTTGTGATGACTGCCGTCGTTTTGCATTTCAAAAATTGGGTGAGTTATAGCGGGCGTAAACGCCGTGTTTTAAACGCCAAACTTTCCAAGAAAAAAGACTTGGGCTACTCCATGCTTACACTCGTTGCATTACCTGTTGCCATTATTGCTTTATCTATTTTGTTTTATAAAGCAGTTTAATTGAGAAACTACAAATAGTTAAGAATTTTTAATTGGCCAATAATTTGGTGGACATCACTTCTAATTTTTTCAGCAGAAATCTAAGGCAACTCTTTCATAAATATTAAATTTTGAATGATTTAGTCTAGTGATAAATTTTTACCTTTGACCAATACAGTTATATGATAGAGAAAAAAGATATTGATTTAGAAAAAACAGTTTTAATTGGGGTAATTACAAAACTTCAAGACGAGACCAAATCTGATGAATACTTAGAAGAGCTAGAATTCCTAACCTATACAGCTGGAGGGGAAGTACTAAAACGCTTCACTCAGAAAATGGACAAGCCCAATCCCAAAACCTTTATTGGGACTGGAAAAATGGAAGAACTTCGTCAATTTATTGAAGAACACAAGGTAGGGACTGCCATTTTTGATGATGAATTGTCTTCTGCTCAAGAACGAAATATCAGTAAAATATTAAATTGTAAAGTACTTGATCGTACAAATCTTATTCTTGATATTTTTGCACAACGCGCACAAACAAGCTATGCCAGAACCCAAGTTGAATTGGCGCAGTGTGAGTATTTATTACCCCGATTAAAAGGGATGTGGACTCACCTCGAACGTCAAAAAGGAGGCATTGGAATGCGTGGACCTGGAGAAACCGAAATTGAAACCGATCGCCGTATAGTTAGAGAAAAGATTGCGCTTTTAAAGGCAAAAATCAAAAAAATTGATAAGCAAATGTCAGTTCAACGCGGCAACAGAGGCGCCATGGTACGTGTGGCTTTGATTGGCTATACGAACGTTGGAAAATCAACCCTGATGAATGTTATTAGCAAGTCAGAGGTTTTTGCTGAAAACAAATTATTTGCAACTTTAGATACTACAGTTCGAAAAGTAGTGGTCAAAAACTTACCTTTTTTGATGAGTGATACTGTAGGGTTTATTAGAAAACTTCCAACGCAATTAGTAGATTCGTTTAAGAGTACCTTAGATGAGGTTCGAGAATCAGATTTGTTGTTGCACGTAGTGGATATTTCACACCCAAATTTCGAAGATCACATCGCATCCGTCAATCTTATTTTAGGAGAAATTAATGCGTTAGACAAACCTACGCTTATGGTTTTCAATAAAATTGATGCCTATGAAGCTGCCCCTTTTGACGATACCGATTTGATCGCAGTTCGTACCGAAGCTCACTATTCTTTGGAGGAATGGAAGTCTACGTGGATGTCAAAAATTGGTAAAAATTCACTATTCATATCTGCCCTCAACAAAGAAAATTTAGAAGATTTTAGAAAGCGGGTCTATGATGCTGTTCGTGAAATTCATGTGAAACGTTTCCCGTACAATCACTTTTTGTATCCTGATTATGAAGAAGTTATAGAATAAAAAAAAATCTCGCTTTGTCGAGATTTTTTTTTATTCGAATGTTTTAGAAACCATAATTTAGCCCCAGTCCAATGACTTGTCGGGTTTGTAGCCCTTGAAACGCATTATCATCATATATGGTTTGATAGGCTAGTGAAGTCGAGATATTTTTATTCACTTTCATCACGATATTTATCGTATAATCAAGATCAATGTTTTGAGGATCTTCCAGATAATTGGAGTATAAATTCAAAATATTTTCCATTGAAATGTTTTTCAATAACTCAAATTTATAGTAGGCACCCAAAGATGCTCCAAACTCAAAACGCGTGCTTTTGCCTTCTTCCACTCCAAAATAAGCGGCATCTGGTAAGGTAAGAGTTTTATCAACTAAAATTAATTTAGCAGTGGCCGGAGCAATATTGACTTTAAGGGTTTCACTTTTTTTCCATAACATCCCTGGTCCTAGCTGTAAATAGGCGGGAGACAAAAATTGAGTTGGTCCTTTGGTGTCGCTATCTAAATCGTCAGTAAATTGGGTTTTAAAATTTAGAAATGCCGAAAAAAACCAATAGCCTCCTGCTTTTTTTCCTAAGACAGAATTCCATTCTAAGCGGTCATCAGATTTTTGAATGTCTTGATCTTTAATTTTTGTTATTCCAAAAGCTGCAATAATTTTATTATCCCATGACCAATTGTCTTTAAGGTAATTTAGATCATAATTTATGCCGACCGCTCCAGAAATATTACTAACACCTCCAGCGACCCAGTTTTCAAAAGTAGATTGATTGATGAGAAAGGTAAACGTTCCGCCTTTGGTCCAAGCAGATTTTTCACTACTTTTTTCTGTAGATTCTTGTGCAGAGATGGTGTGAAACTGTAAAATTAAAGCTAGAAGAAATACTGTTTTTTTCATGTGATTGTAGGGTTTGAGGGTTATAATTTTGCGTAAATATAAAAAATTGGACTTAACTCAATTCAATAGTTTTTACTTTTTTTTATACAGTGGTACAGACGAACAAGCTTCGCCATATAAAATTGATTTTGCGATAGGATATAATTTGTCAATCAAAAAAAGATATGCATTTTGAGGTACAGGTTTGTTTGAACACCCTTTGATAATCACAGGCTTATTTGCGCAGTAATCGAGCTCTAAATTAGCGATTATTTTTTGATAGAGAGTCGTCTCTAAGGTCTCTAGATTTCCAACAACAACCTGTTTGGCAATTCCTGAAAGCTGAAGTCTAATAAGCATATACGCCCATCCTGGAATAATAGCATCGGAAGTACAATGCAGCGCTATATATTGGTTTTTGTAGATAGACCAATCATGAGCATCGATAAGCGTCCTAAACTCTTTTTCACGAAGGACTAAGCCTTCATGTAACCAGTCTTTGATATCAAACAGAATGCGCTCTCCACTTGGGTAATACTCTTCCAAATCAATAGTGACTAGAACGCTGTTAGCGACACGATTTACAATCTCACCAGTCTTCATTGTTATAAAAATCCTAGTTCTAGTTTAGCTTCTTCACTCATCAACTCTTGTGTCCATGGGGGATCAAAAGTGATCTCTACTTCCGCATCTTTTACAGCGTCGATAGACTTGATTTTTTCTTCTACTTCCAAAGGTAGTGTCTCCGCCACGGGACAGTTTGGCGTAGTCAACGTCATTAAGATTTTAACTTCATAATCTTCATTTACGAAAACATCATAAATCAATCCTAATTCATAGATATCTACAGGAATTTCTGGGTCGAAAATTGTTTTAATGACACGAACTATTTTTTCCCCTAAAGCATTTACATCAATTTCTTCGGTACTCATAATCCTATTTGTGTTTGATATGCAAGTGCATACATTTTTATTTTTTTTATCATACTCACTAATCCATTTGCACGGGTTGGCGATAAATGTTCTTTAAGCCCAATTTCGTCAATGAAATCCGTATTTGTTTTTAATATGGTTTCAGGACTTTGGTTTGAAAAAACTCGAATCAGAATGGCAACAATACCTTTTGTAATAATGGCATCACTGTCGGCAGTAAACACAACTGTTTCATTTTCAAGCTCCGCATGAAGCCATACTTTACTCTGACAGCCTTTAATGATATTGTCATCTGTCTTGAATTCTGAAGCGATCATAGGCAATGATTTGCCCAGTTCGATCATATACTCATAACGCTCCATCCAGTCGTCAAATATGGAGAACTCATCTATTAAATCTGCTTGTATGGTTTCAATATTCATAATGCAAAAATACAATTCTTATCGTTTATTTTTCCGGTATAGATAATATATATTCTACTAAAGGTTTGATGTCCTCTGGTGGGGACTTATGGTCAAAACGACTAGATTGAATTGTATCTCCGTTTTGAATCACGGTCAATTGTGCAAAAGCAGCGCCATCAAACTGCCTACGATTGGTAGGTGATTTTAGATTTGGCAAATTTTTCAGATTAAGTTGTCGTAATAAGTTTAAACAGTCTTCCCATTTTTTGGGAGTTATCTTTTTTGAAACTGGATTCAGCTTTTCATAGTCTTTATAGACCGTGAAATTAGTTTTAGTAATTATTAGTTCTTCAAAAAACCCTCGAGAAAATGCACTATACGTTAGTACTGTTGGATATTTTTCTAGATCAACAGTCGAGTTGTTAGAATGCACGGTTTTTGTTGAATTACAACTTGTAATCATAACCATCAGCGTAAAATATATTGTGAATAGGTTCATATATCTCAATGTACTTTTAGTAAAATGAAGTTCTATTTATTTTATTAAATGAACTAAAACTATAAACTAGCGCAACATCATTGCGGCTTTCTCAAGCCCTTCTACCAAAGTATCAATTTCTTTTTTGGTATTATAGAAAGAGAAGGACGCTCTTGCAGTACCTGAAATTTTAAAGAAATCCATAATAGGTTGAGCGCAGTGTTGTCCTGTACGAATAGCAATTCCAAGTTTATCGACTATTGTTCCAAGGTCATAGGCATGAACACCCTCGATATTAAAAGAAATAACAGAGGTTTTATTCGTTTTAGGACCATAAATTCGCATGCCTTCTATAGTATTCATTTTTTCGGTAGCATACTCCAAAAGTTCATGTTCATAAGCTGCTATAGCCTCAAAACCAATCGAATTCATATAATCGATTGCAGCGCCAAAAGCAATTCCTCCACAGATATTAGGCGTTCCAGCTTCAAATTTATGAGGTAGTCCCGCATAAGTTGTTTTTTCGAAAGTAACTTCAGCAATCATTTCTCCTCCACCTTGATATGGAGGTAATTTATGTAGCCATGATTCTTTTGCGTATAACATCCCAACTCCAGTAGGGCCACACATTTTATGACCTGAAGTGACATAAAAGTCAACATCTAGTTTTTGAACATCGGGTTTAATATGAGGGCAGGCTTGTGCACCATCAATTAGTATTGCAGCACCAACGTGGTGTGCTTTTTGAATCATCTTCTCAATTGGGTTGATGGTTCCTAAAGCATTGGATATATGATTAACAAAAACCAATTTTGGCTTCAAAAGTAATAACTCATCATAGACCTTCATATCCAAGTCTCCTTCGGAAGTCATTGGGATTACTTTTAGGATTGCCTTAGTTTTTTCACAAAGCATTTGCCAAGGGACAATATTGCTATGGTGTTCTAGTGCCGATACAAGAATAGTGTCATTGGCGTTAAGTAAACTTGCAAATCCATTAGCGACTAAATTAATACTGTGCGTTGTCCCAGAAGTGAAAATAATTTCATGGGCATGTGCGGCATTAAAATGCTGTTGGATGGTTCGCCTAGCGTTTTCGTATTTGTCTGTAGCTTCTTGACTTAAACTATGTACGCCTCTGTGGATGTTTGCATTGTAATTAGAATAATAGTCTACAATAACATCGACCACTTGTTGTGGCGTTTGCGAAGTTGCTGCATTGTCCAAATAAATTAATGGTTTTCCATTAACAGTTCTCGAGAGAATTGGAAAATCTTTTCGAATCGTGTCAACATCAAAAAAGGTATTTGAACTTTGGTTTTTCATTATAAATCAAATCCTATATTAACCCCTAATTTATGGGCGATTAATTTATTAATTCTATTTTTTAATTGTGGAATTTTAACACTTTCCAATACGTTATTTGCAAAAGCATACATTAGAAGTGCTGTAGCTTCTTTTTCTGGAATACCACGTGCGCGCAAGTAAAACAATGCATTTTCATCCAATTGTCCAATTGTACAGCCGTGAGAACATTTCACGTCATCCGCGAAAATTTCTAATTGAGGTTTTGTATTGATACTCGCTTTATCATTGACCAAGAGGTTATTATTGGATTGAAACGCATTTGTTTTTTGCGCTTCTTTATTCACGAGGACTTTACCATTAAAAACACCAATGGAGCTGTCACTAAAAATGCCTTTGTAATCTTGATGACTTTCACAATTTGGCTCAATATGATGAACTAAGGTATTGTGGTCCACATGTTGTTTGTTTCCAATAATGGTTACGCCATTTAAAGTAGAGTCGATATATTCGCCATTTTGATAGAAATTTAAGTTATTTCGGGTTAATTTCCCTCCAAAACTAAAGGTGTGAACCGAGACATGACTATCTCTTTTTTGATCTATAAAAGTACTGTCAATAAGAGATGCATTCTCTTTATCGTTTTGAACTTTATAGTAATCCACAATACCGCGTTTATCGGCAAAAATTTCAGTAACACAATTGGTCAAAGTTGGGTTGTCTGTAAGACTTTGATGGCGTTCAATAATTTGAACATGTGCATTTTCATCAACTACAATTAAGTTTCTAGGTTGAAGTAAAAGTGCTGCTTCATTGCCCGTAGAGAAATGAATGATTTGAATTGGTTTTTCAACCAATTTGTTTTTTGTAATATGAATGTAAGCACCTTCAATAGAAAATGCAGTGTTTAACGAAGTAATACTGTCTTTCTCTGCTATTTTGTTGAAATAGTTTTCAATTACTAAACGGAACTTAGGTTTAGTTAAGGCAGCAGACATTAGACAAATATCAATACCATCATGAGTTGTTTCAGAAAGGTGAGATGCATACTTGCCATCGACAAATACAATCTTATAACTGTCAATATCGTTTATAAAATAAGGTTGAACATCTTTATATTCAATAGTAGATTCTATTTTTGGAAACACACTAAAATCATGCTTCAAGACTTTTCCTAAGGAAGTGTATTTCCAGGCCTCATCTTTTTTGACAGGAAACCCTTTGTTTTCAAAGCGCTTGATTGCTTCTGTACGCATATTGTGTACAAAAGTATTGTCTAGAGAAATTTGATTTTCAAAAGCAATAAAAGAGGATACTAATTTTTCTTTAAGTTCCATAAATACATTGCGTTCTTTTAGTTTTCAGCTTCTTGTTTAATCCAATCGTATCCTTTTTCTTCCAACTCAAAGGCCAATTCTTTGGTGCCTGATTTAACAATTTTTCCATTGTGAAGTACATGCACAAAATCTGGTACGATATAGTCTAAAAGGCGTTGGTAATGAGTAATAACAACCACCGCATTATCTTTTGTTTTCAGCTTATTAACGCCGTTGGCCACAATGCGCAGTGCGTCAATATCAAGTCCAGAATCGGTTTCATCAAGAATAGCCAATTTCGGCTCTAACATCGCCATTTGAAATATCTCGTTACGTTTCTTTTCACCTCCAGAAAACCCTTGGTTCAAAGAGCGCGATAAAAACTTTCGATCGATTTCTAATAATTCAGATTTCTCACGAATCATTTTAAGCATATCCTTGGCAGGCATATCGTCTAAACCTTTGGCCTTACGCATTTCATTAAGTGCTGTTTTCATGAAGTTTGTGACCGTCACTCCAGGGATTTCAACAGGATATTGAAAGGATAAAAAGATGCCTTTGTGAGCGCGTTCTTCAACAGAAAGCTCATCGATATTTTGACCTTCAAAAGAAATTTCTCCCTTTTCAACCTCGTATTCTTCTTTTCCTGCAACTACAGAGGCTAGTGTACTTTTTCCTGAGCCATTTGGCCCCATAATCGCATGAACCTCACCTGGTTTTATTTCTATATTGATGCCTTTAAGAATTGACTTGTTGTCAATGTTTGCATGTAAATCGGTTATTTTTAACATAGTTATTCTGTACCTAATTTTAATATATTTTCTGTCTCTTTTACTGCAGAAACGCTTATAATTTCAACAATTTCTAGTTTATTTTCCCATAAAATTTTAGGGTCATCTTTAGTGGATACAATTCCCTTAACTTCTACACTAACCATATCGGTGTCCGTTACTTTAAATTGAGCCGCTTTTTCATTTAATTGTCTGGCCATTTCATTTAAGAATACACCATATATTTCAGCGTCATTTTGCAATACAGCAGCATTTTCAAAAAAAATGTAGTTTCCTTGAATCGTGCTGAAGTTATCAGAAGTTTCAGCGTTGTTTTTTGAAGTGTTTTTGCATCCTAATACCGAAACTGCAAAAACGAGAAGTAATAAATGTTTCATGGTTTTTATATTATCCTACGGAGCCTTCAAGGCTTATTTCTAATAGTTTTTGAGCTTCCACAGCAAATTCCATTGGGAGTTTATTTAGAACTTCTTTACTGAATCCGTTTACAATCAATGCAATTGCTTTTTCGGTATCAATACCTCTTTGGTTGCAGTAAAATATTTGATCTTCCCCAATTTTACTTGTGGTTGCTTCATGCTCAATTTGAGCAGATTTGTTTTTGGCTTCTATGTAAGGAAAGGTATGTGCGCCACATTCATTCCCCATTAATAAACTGTCACACTGAGAAAAATTTCGAGCATTGTCGGCTCTAGAACTTATCTGAACTAATCCTCTATAACTGTTTTGAGATTTGCCAGCCGATATTCCTTTACTAATGATAGTTGATTTTGTGTTCTTTCCTAAGTGAATCATTTTTGTACCTGTATCCGCTTGTTGATAATTATTGGTCACGGCAATGGAATAAAACTCACCAACAGAATTGTCTCCTTTTAGGACACAAGAAGGGTATTTCCATGTCACTGCACTTCCAGTTTCTACTTGTGTCCAAGAAATTTTAGCATCATTTTCACAAATACCTCTTTTGGTTACAAAATTATATACGCCTCCTTTTCCTTCAGCATTTCCAGGATACCAGTTTTGAACTGTCGAATATTTGATTTCAGCAGCATCTAGAGCAATCAGCTCTACAACAGCAGCGTGTAATTGGTTTTCATCTCGACTTGGTGCTGTACAACCTTCAAGATAACTGACATAACTGCCTTCATCAGCAATCAATAGTGTGCGTTCAAATTGTCCAGTTCCACCTTGATTAATTCTGAAATAAGTTGAGAGCTCCATAGGACATTTCACCCCTTTAGGAATATAACAAAAACTACCATCACTAAACACGGCACTGTTTAAAGCCGCATAGTAATTGTCAGTTGTGGGGATTACAGTTCCAATATATTTTTTGACAAGCTCTGGATGTTCTTTGATAGCTTCAGAAATACTCATAAAAATAATGCCTTTTTCTGCAAGTGTATCTTTGAACGTGGTTGCAACGGATACAGAATCCACAACAATATCCATGGCTATATTATTCATCTTTTTCTGTTCATCAACAGAAATCCCTAATTTTTTATACATCGCCAGTAAATCGGGATCTACGTCATCTAGGGTTTTGTTTGGATCTATAGACGCTGGCGCAGAGTAATAAGCAATAGCCTGAAAATCAGGTTTTTGATACTTTACATTAGCCCAGTCAGGTTCCTCCATGGCTTTCCAAACTTTGTAAGCATCTAAACGCCATTGGGTCATCCATTCTGGCTCTTCTTTCTTTTTTGAAATGGCGCGCACAATGGATTCGTCCAAACCAACTGGAAAGGTTTCAGAATCTATATCTGTATAAAAACCATATTCATATTCTTTGGTTTTTAATTCTTCTCTTAAATCATCTTCGGTGTACTTATTCATACCACTTATAAAATTATACTATAAAGAAAAAGATTCTCCACACCCACAAGTACGGTTTGCATTGGGGTTATTAAACACAAATCCAGCACCATTTAAGCCGCCAGAATATTCTAGAGTTGTTCCAATAAGATACAGAAAGCTTTTTGTATCGACTACGATTTTTACGCCGTTGTCTTCAAATAATTTATCGCTTTCGTTCTGAGATTTATCAAATTTTAAATCATAAGACAACCCAGAGCACCCTCCACTTTTAACGCCCACTCGGACATAATCAGTGGTAGGGTCAAAGCCATCTTCATGCATCAATTGCAGAACCTTAGTCTTAGCTGTTTCAGATACTTTTATCATAGTGCTTATATAGATACTTTCTAAATAGGGGACAAATATACAACATAAGGTGGGGATTTCCATAAATCCTAACATTATATTAATATATGAGTTTATAGGATTTCCCTATGGATTTTGAAAATCTGAATTTTGGATAAATTCTTGATCAGAAAGGGTTAAAAGAAACGCTTTAAGATTTGCCTTTTCCTGAGGGCTAAGGCGCACACCACCTTGGTTGACTTTTTTCATTAGCGGATCAATGGTTGGAGAGTTTTGAAGCCCATTACTGTAATGATTTATGACGTCTTCGATGGTTTCGAAGCGTCCATCGTGCATATAGGGCGCAGTAAAAGCAAGATTTCTTAGAGATGGAGTTCTGAATTTACCATTATCCGCAGGGTCCCCAGTGAAGCGCCCAAGTCCGCGATCTGTAAACCTAGCGTCTAAACCATTATTATGAAATTTATTATCGGTCCAAAGTGGGTTACTATCACTTCCATGACAATGAAAACAATCCCCTTTTGTTTCATCCATAAAAATAGCAAATCCATTGGCTTCTGCTGGAGTCAATGTGGCTGTTCCTAATAAATGTTTGTCAAATTTTGAATTTGCTGAAATCAATGTTCTTTCAAACTGAGCGATGGCTTTAGACACCAAAACCGAGTCAATTTCTGCTGTGCCAAAAGCAGCGTTAAAAAGCTCAGGATAATCAGCATGTTGTTGCAGTTTTTCAGTTACAGCTTCCCAAGTGGTATGCATTTCAATAGGGTTAGTCACTGGTTCAAAGGCTTGGTTTTCAAGACCAGCCTCTCTACCGTCCCAAAAAAACCTATTGTCATAATTCCAAGCTAAATTGAATAATGGCATGGAGTTTCTACGCCCAAAAATCCCATCAACACCATCGCTAAAACGGGTGTTATCCGAAAAAGCATTCGGAGCACCATGACATCCAGCACAAGCTAGTGTGTTATCAGCAGATAGAATAGGATCAAAAAACAATTTTTTTCCTAAAAAAACGCCTTCTTCTGTTTGTGGATTATTTGAGGGGATAACGGGATCAAGGATGAGATCTTGAAAAAGTTGAGGAATTTGTAGCGGACTTGGAGTGGGCGTATTGACGTAGGGGTCTTCAGATGAATCCTCGCTACAGGAAACGACAAACAAGGTTAGTAAAAAGATATAAAAATAAGATGTTTTAGTGTTGGTTTTCAATTTGTTATTTTTTTAAACTAAATACATTTTGTCCGTTTCCATGGATCAAAATTTGAGCTGTTGAGTTTGGCATTAGCATCTGGTTATACAAGTTAAGATCCCAAGTATATGGGTTTTGAAACCATTCTTCAATATGCATCGCGACATTGATTTCTGTAGCGGTTCCAATCGTGACTTCCCCTAGGTCCACCTTAAAAAAGGTGTCTTGTGGGAAGCTAGGATTTCCTGGGTTATCCACAGCGCGAATAGCGTGGTAGTTATAGCCTTGTGTTTCTTCCATATTATTAATAAATTTTCCATCAAATTGCATGTAATGGTATCCGCCACCAAGCTGCATAGGAACATTCCAAGATGCAGCATTTAAATCTGGGTAAGCACTCGAGATGTTTTGTTCATTTTTAAATCCAAATATAAACGAAACATTGCTGTAGGTCCCTGTTGCGATTTTCTGATCTGGAGTAAAGGAGAGGTTAGTTTGGTTGGTAACATCTACTAAATTATAGCCCTCCAATACAATAGTTTCGCCATCTGTTTTGGTAAATTCAATTCCTGAAATCAAATAGCGTAAACGTTCAATACTTAAGACATCACCATTTGCATTTGTAAACTTTAGGTCATTAAAGTCTGCATTAGTAATTGTAGAGTCCTCCCAATAATGAGAAAAGGACATTTTCACATTGACAGACCTAAGATTGTCATCTAAGTCTGAGCTGCATGCATAGAAGAGTAGCAAGGCGCATAAAATGTATAGTCGTTTCATTTTAATTTGAGTATTAGAAGGTCTGTAAATCCTTTATTTTCATTAATATCTTCATTAGAGCTATTGGAGTTTCCAACGGCCACGATTGTCTGATCATTAAGTTCGACACTATCATAAAAAAAATCAGTTTCACTGCCTCCTATAGATTTGTGCCACTTTATGTTGCCACCACTATCAATTTTTAAAACCCAAGCGTCATTTAGGCCTTTATTGGTTGTGATGTTTCCATCACTACTTCTTGAGCTCCCAGAGATCAAAAATCCGTTATCTTGTGTTTTTGAAACTGATCTTCCAACATCAAAATTAGTGCCACCTATTGTTTTTTCCCAAAGCAAAGTACCTTCAGGGGTTATTTTGATTAGCCATAAATCAGCAGCTCCAGCATTTTGAGAAATGTTCAAATCGTCACTTCTTGTATCTCCTACAATTAAATAATTTCCATCGTTTGATGAAGTGATAGCTCGGGCTTCGTCAATTTCACTGCCTCCAAATGTTTTTTCCCAAACCAAGCTGCCTGTGTTAGAGATTTTAACTACCCAAAAATCATACCCGCCTTTAAAGTTTGAAATATCAACATCATTACTATCAGAAGAGCCTATAATAATATATCCATTATCTTGGGTTTGAATAGCATCATAGGCAGTATCTGTGAAAGATCCACCATAATAATTACTCCATTCTCTGACCCCACTGCTATTTAATTTAACCGCCCAATAGTCGCCTCCAGCATGTCGCTGACGCACTGCAGCGTGTCTATCTCCTTGTCCATTAGAGGCTGAAACATCTAATACACCTGTCAATAAATAGCCATTATCTCGGGTTTGAATAATAGAATTTGGAGTATCACTTCCTGCAAATCCATAGCTGTATTCCCAAGAAATTGACCCATTGCTATCTAGTTTAGACACCCAAAAATCATCAAAGCCTGAATTTTCAGAAACATCAAGGTCATTACTTTTACTTTTTCCAAGCATGGCAAAACCGCCGTCTGAAGTTTGAATTAAATCAAATCCTCGGTCGTCATCGCTACCGCCATACGTTTTTTGCCATTGCAATTGATTTCTAGCATCAAATTTTAGAAGCCAATAATCATAGGATTCGTTGGATTTGTTACGAACATCTCCGTCATTACTTTGAGTATATCCCAAAATAGCATAGCCTCCGTCTGTTGTTTTAGTCACGGCTTGAGCACTTTCATTTTTTGAGCCTCCCCAGGTTTTTATGTGTTCAATTTCTAATTCTGAATTTTGGGCTAGAGACGTGTTTGTATCCTTAGTACAACTCACAAACAAAGCCGCTATAAGAAACACGATCAACATACAATATGTTGGCTTTTTAGGCATATGAAATTAGTTGCTTTTTCGAATGATAAATAAACCGCGTTCAATATCACTAATTACAATATTGCCACTAGTAAAGAATGGATAAACGTTCCATACCCCATTAAAATTGGCACTATCACTTTGGGGATAAGTGTCAAAAAACCCAATTTCAGTAATAGTATTACTCCCAATTTGAGAGATGTCAAGTACACGAACTCCAGCGCGGTAATTGGCTAAAAAATAGTGGTCTCCATTAACATACCCGTTATGGTCAATAGCTAATGTTGGGCCTAGATAATCAAAATCATATGTAGGGTTATCTAAGTCCGATAAATCAAACACTAAGGTTCGGGTGTTATTGCCAATATTTATTTCATCTAATTCATCACCAACAATAAAATGGGTCATGTTATCTGTAAACCAACCTTGGTGCGTATAACCGATATTAGAATAGCCAATAGTTGATAAAATTATTGGATTTGCTTTATTTGAAACATCTGCAATTACAATTTCATTTTCATTGCTGCCCACTAGAATTTCTTTTCCAGTATGAACTGTGTCTGGTCCCGTATAGTTGACAACTTGGACATCATGCGAATAGCCTCCAGCTCCAAAGCCGCCTTCAGAAACTGGTGCAGTAGGATTTTGGATATTTACAAATAAGGCGCCACCAGAAAAGGCTCCATTTCGATTGGTACCAACGATGTAGGCATAGCCAGAACTTTCATTAATAAAAAGATTATGAGCACTTCCAAAGTCTGTAAAATGCGTATCAGCAGTAAATGTTTCAGGGGCTACTGCTACATTTCGTAGTCGTGTGAGGTCAAAAACCTGCATGCCATGCCCTGGAGCTTCACTTACAATAAACGCATGATTTTTATAGACTTTTATATCTCTCCATATACTATTTACAGTCGCTGTCGGTAAGACGCCTAGAAGTATTGGATTTACGGGGTCGCTTACATCTACAAACGCTGTATGCGAGCTGAGCCCTACAAGTGCATATTCTTTATTAGTAGTGGGGTCGGTCCAGCCCCAAGAATCATTACCTTCAATAGTGCCACCTCCAAAATCATTAATACTTAACTCTGATAATGTCAAATGGCTCATAAGGTCATAACCATTACACGGGTATATATCTGCCATACCGCTTTGACAAGGCTTTGGCATGTTAGGTTCTGGTTCACATGCATCACCAACGCCATTTTCGTCTGAATCTTCTTGGTTAGGATTTACTGCATTGGGGCAGTTGTCTTCAGAATCAATAACGCCATCTCCGTCGGAATCTGTTTGACCTACCGCTTCACAAGCATCACCAACGCCATTTTCGTCTGAATCTTCTTGATTAGGATTTACTGCATTGGGGCAGTTGTCTACAGAATCAATAATACCATCTTTGTCTGTATCTGTATCATCTGTTGGATCACAAACATCACCAATACCATCTTCATCGCTATCGTCTTGGTTAGAGTTGGCTATTTCAGGACAATTATCTAAGGAATTAATAATTCCGTCACCATCGCTATCGTCTCCTATGATTTCTAAGACTTCATTTCTGCAGGAAGTTGAAAGTCCAATACATATTGAAAAGCAAATGAGTTTAAAAAAAACAGATTTCATAAGTTTGATTTCGGTTGTATATAAATCAACGTAATTTACATTAAAATAGTATAGATATCCAACTATCCATAGAATTACTTGTAAATTGTGCAAGAAATCTACCAAAAGCGTCTTATTTTTGCAGTATGATAGAAGATAAAAATCAAGAACATACACCGCTTAGTAGTTTAGGAGAATTTGGCCTAATAGACCATTTAACTAAACAGTTCACTAACAAAAACAGTTCAACTCTAAACGGAATTGGAGATGATGCTGCGCTCCTAGATTTTAAAAACAAAGCGGTGGTGCTTACCACAGATTTGTTGGTGGAAGGCGTACATTTTGATTTAAGTTATATGCCTTTAAAACACTTGGGGTATAAGGCCGTAATGGTCAATCTTTCTGACGTATATGCTATGAATGCAAATGCTACACAAATCACGGTTTCGATTGCAGTTTCTAATCGTTTTTCATTGGAAGCTTTAGAGGCTTTGTATGAAGGAATTCATAAAGCAGCTCAGGTATATGGCGTGGATGTGGTTGGTGGAGATACAACGTCTTCTACCACTGGATTAATGATTTCTGTCACCGCACTAGGTGAAGTGGATTTAGATACTGTTGTTAAAAGAAACGGCGCACAGCCCAATGATTTGTTAGTTGTTAGTGGCGATCTTGGAGGGGCGTATTTAGGCCTTCAGGTTTTGGAGCGTGAAAAAGAAGTCTTTAAAGTAAATCCAAATAATCAACCCGACTTAGATGGTTACACCTATATTATTGAACGTCAGTTGAAGCCCGAAGCCCGAAAGGACATTGTTAAGCTACTTAAAGATCTTGAGGTTGTGCCAACTTCTATGATTGATATTAGTGATGGGTTGTCTTCAGAAATTATTCATTTATGTAAACAAAGTGAGGTTGGGTGTGATTTATATGAAGATAAAATTCCTTTAGATCCTCAGGTTATTTCAACTTGTGAAGAGTTTAATATAGACAGCACTACCATAGCGCTGAATGGAGGAGAAGACTATGAATTGCTAATGACAATAGCTCAAAAAGACTTTCCTAAAATCAAAGCCAACCCAAATTTAACGGTTATAGGCTACATGACTGAACCTGGTGTCGGGATGAATTTGGTAACCCGCGCGGATACAAAAATTCCTTTAACAGCCCAAGGCTGGAATGCGATGCGCGCAGATTCAGATGAATAGACACTTACTTCCAGCGTAGCGTTTCTATAAAATGCATCAAATCTTTTTGAATGTAAGTGACGGCAGGTAATAAAGAATCATAATTGGGTTTAGTTTCAAAATAAAGCGCTCCAGACATAAAATGTTGTGTGCTATCCGTGACATAAAATTGAGATTGTGATGCGACATTTCCTTTGAGGTCATAAAACCTACCATATATGTGCTGTTGCACATTTTCATATTTTCGTTCCGAAATTTCATCTGCTATTTGAAGGTGTTTTTGAGTCATTGCACGTGCATCGGCAATATATGTATCGACTTTGGTTTCTATTTTTTTGTAGCTGATGAATACTGAAGCTTTTAGTGTTGGATAGCGCAGGGTTATACCGTTTAGAATATTATTTTTTTTAGAAATGTTTAGTTGAGCAAGGGAATTCGTCTCAAAGCTAAAAGGCAAGTCCAAAGTACTTTCTAGATAATTCGCTTTGGGATAGTCTAAACTCAAAAATGCTTTTGGTTTAGGCACGTGGATTTCCTCACAAGAAAAGCATAAAGAAATACATAAAATTAAAAGGAAACGTATCATTAGTTTTTTAGGGTTACTTTGAGTTGTTTGATGCGTTTTTTGTTAATGGCTTCAATGGTAAATGTATAGTTTTTGAATATGATTTTGCTGTTTATTTTTGGAAAGCTTTTAGATATTTCAAGTACAAATCCAGCCAGAGTTTCGGCTTCTCCTTTTTGGTTTTCAAAAACAGACTCGTCCTCTAATTTTATAACTCTATAGAAATCTTTAAGTGTTGTTTTGCCTTCAAAAACAAAATTATGCGCATCAAGTTTTGAATAAATCAAATCGTCGTCATCAAACTCATCACTAATATCTCCAACAATTTCTTCAATAATATCTTCAAGTGACACCACCCCAGAAGTGCCCCCATACTCATCAACTACAATGGCTAAGTGGATTTTTTTTTCTTGAAATTCCACCATCAAATCATCAAGTTTTTTGTTTTCAGGTACAAAAAAAGGTGCTCTTAATAAAGTTGTCCAATCGAAGTGATCTTTTTGGAGGTGTGGCAATAAATCTTTGACATATAAAACGCCAACTACATCATCAATACTGTCTTTATAGACAGGGATACGCGAGTAGCCATTTTTGATGATTTCGGAAATAATTTTTTTATAAGCTGTAGTTTGATCTAATGCAAAAATATCGATTCGAGGACGCATTACCTGTTTGGTATCTGTATTGCCAAAGGAAACAATGCCCTGAAGAATTTCTTGTTCTTGTTTGGTGGTGTCACCTTCACTTGCCAGTTCTAAGGCCTGAGATAGATAGTCGACATTGAGATTAGATTTTTGTTTGCCCAATTTCCTGTGAATACCTAAAGTTACCTTTTGCATAGGGAGGCTAATAGGGGATATTATGACATCCAAAACCTTTAGAGGATAGGCCATGAATTTCGAAAACTTTAGATTATTTCTGTTCGCATAGACTTTAGGTAAAATTTCGCCAATTAGTAAAATTAAAAAAGTAATCAGAACGACTTCGATAAAAAATACTAAATCAATTTTGAAAAGCCCAAGATTTAACTCGGATTGCACTTCGCCAAATAAGGAGTTACTTAGAGAGGCAAACACTATGACAATAGCAATGTTTATAAAATTATTGGCCACTAAGATCGATGCGAGTAGTTTTTTGGGTTGTTTTAAGAGCTCAATTATAATATCGTAAGATTTTGATTTGGTATTTTTTGCATCATCTAAATCTTTTTGGGTTAGCGAAAAAAGAGCGACTTCAGCACCTGAAATAAGAGCAGAGCAAATCAAAAGCAGAAGCAGTCCAATAGCGCCACTAATTATGGTGCTGTCGAAAAGACGTATGTAATTTTCGGCTTCTGGGTCCATTTGTAAGTTAATTAAAATGGTAAGTCATTTGTATTTTCGTCATTTTCGATCGCTTTGGGTGCTGCAGCTTGAGGACTTGGACTTACCGGGTTTGCTGGAGAAGATGGGTTGTCGCTTTTAGTGGATAAAAACGTGAAATCGGTACATTGAATTTCTGTAGAATACCGATCGTTTCCTTTGTCATCTTGCCACTTTCGAGTTTTCAATCGGCCTTCAATATATACTTTGTCGCCTTTGTTGAGGTATTTCTCACAAATTTCGGCAGCCTTATTTCGGACAACAATATTGTGCCACTCCGTATTGGTAACTCTTTCATTTGTTTGCTTATTGGTGTAGGTTTCGTTGGTTGCCAATGGAAAACGACCCACACAATTTTTATCATCAAAATAATGCATTTTAACGGCATCTCCAAGGTGGCCAATAAGCATTACTTTATTTAAAGTTCCTGACATAATTGTTGGTTTTTGATGTGGTAAATATAACTCATAATTAATACTATAAAGATATCTAAAAAATGTAAAAATGCCTCTTTAAACTTGAAAATTATTTATAAACCGTTCGATGACAACTGGAACTGGAACAGAGTGGACCTCGGACCATTTTGTGCCATTTTCAAGGCTGTTTGGGGTTTTTATCACCCAAAATTTAATGTGTAATTCTTGATGTGATAATTTATGAATAATATCAGAAGTATTAAAAAGGGATACTGTTTGGATGGCGTTTTTAATCTTGTCAGATTTATCGAGTTGCATCAAAAACTCTTTTTTAGACACAGATGTAGTCGTTTCGATAAGAGGAAATTGATAGAGCTGTTGCCAAATTCCTTTCTCTGTTCTCTGTTCTAGAATGGTGTGTTTATCTTTTGAAACCACCACCAAAAAATTAAAATACTTTTTTGTCACCTTTGTTTTTTTGAGCTTAACAGGTAAAACGTTGACGGTTCCTGTAGCGTGGGCTTTACACGATGAGATCAAGACACAATCGGAACACTTTGGCGATTTTGGTTTACATTGCCGCGCTCCAAACTCCATAACAGCTTGGTTGTAATCTCCAAAATTTGATTCAGGTAGTAAGGATTTTGCCAAGACTTTAAATTGCTTAATTCCTTCGGTACTATTTATAGGGGTATCTATTCCAAAGTAGCGCGCCAACACCCGATATACATTTCCATCGACAACAGCAACCGGTTCTTCATAGCAAATAGAAGCAATTGCACTAGCGGTATATTCACCAACCCCTTTGAGTTCTAGCAAGGTTTTGTAGTTTTTCGGAAACACACGATCCAAATTTTCAGTAATATGTTTGGCTGTAAAATGTAAGTTTCGAGCGCGAGAATAATAGCCGAGCCCTTGCCATAATTTCAAAACATCGGATTCGGAAGCCTCAGCAAGCGCTTGTACGTTAGGATAATTCGCTACAAAAGACTCATAGTAAGGCTGTCCTTGTTTAACTTGTGTTTGTTGTAAAATAATTTCTGAAAGCCAGATTTTATAGGGGTTTTTTGACGCCCGCCAAGGCAAATTTCTTTTGTTTACTGAATACCAGCTAGTTAATGTTGAATGAAAACTCATTTTGAAATTAGTTGAAGCACAAAAATAATCTTTTAATATATTTAATTTTAATTCTTTAGGCTTGAAATATTGAATTTAAAATACATATATTTGCAAGCCTATTAAAAAAACATTAATTTAAATAAGAAATAAAATGACTAAAGCTGAAATTGTAGCTAAAATATCTAATGATTTAGGAATAGAAAAAGGAGATGTATTAGCAACTGTTGAATCTTTTATGAGCGAAGTTAAAGGATCGTTAGAGACTGGAGAAAATGTTTATTTAAGAGGATTTGGGAGTTTCATTATCAAAACAAGAGCAGAGAAAATAGGTAGAAATATTTCTAAAAATACTTCAATCAAAATCCCTGCACATAATATACCAGCGTTTAAACCTTCAAAAGTTTTTATTGAAGGCGTAAAATCTAAGGTTAAAGTAAACTAATAATATAAACTAATTTTTAAAAATCACATTTATGCCAAGCGGTAAAAAACGTAAAAGACATAAGGTAGCAACGCACAAGCGTAAAAAAAGACGTCGTGCTAACCGTCACAAGAAAAAGTAATTTGAAAAAGTAGCATTTGCTACTTTTTCGATTTATTTTTGGAACGCTCTTTGAAATCAAATTCGTGCTAAAATTCAGTTACACCTTGCTGAATACATGAATTTACTGAATTAAATCCTGTCAAACCTTTAGTATTAGGACCTATAATACGGACCTATACATAAGATTATACTCCTGTAGCAACCTATGGGAATGAATCAAGAAAATATTTTATAATCCATCTGTGCATTTATGTATAGATATAAATTAACACTCATGAATAAAGAATTAATAATTCGTTCAAATTCAGATAATGTTGATTTTGCCTTATTAAAAGATGGAAAACTAATTGAATTTCAAAATGATGAAGATAACAGCAAATTTTCTGTTGGCGATGTGTTTTTAGCCAAAGTAAGAAAATCTGTTCCGGGCCTCAACGCTGCATTTGTAAATGTAGGGTATCATAAAGATGCATTTTTGCATTATCATGATTTAGGGCCTAAGCTTCCAACATTGATGAAATTCATGAAACGTGTAAGCACAGGTAAACTAAAAGATTACTCTTTAAAAAACTTTACTTTTGAAGAAGACATTAAAAAAGACGGTAGTATTGACAGTATTATAAAGTCAAACCAGTCTATATTGGTTCAAATTGCAAAAGAACCAATCTCAACAAAGGGACCACGAATCAGTTCCGAAATTTCACTTGCAGGACGTTATTTGGTCCTTGTTCCGTTTTCTGACCGAATTTCAATTTCTCAAAAAATTGAAAGTAGAAAAGAAAAAGAACGCCTTAAACGCCTCGTAAAAAGCATAACTCCCAAAGGCTTTGGAGTCATCATACGAACAGTAGCTACAGATAAGAAAGTAGCAGAACTCGACAAAGACCTTCAAAACCTATATTCGAAATGGGAATCTATATGTAAAGCAATTCCACGCGCTCATACACCTAGTAAAGTACTTGGTGAAATGAATAAAGCGTCCTCTATTCTTAGAGATATCTTCAATGATACCTTTACAGGTATTACTGTAGATGACGATTTACTTTTTAATCAAGTTAAAGATTATGTACGTGAAATTGCACCTCACAAAGAGGCCATAGTGAAATATCACAACTCAAAAACACCCATTTTTGAGAAATTTGGGATCGAGAGACAAATCAAAACTTCATTTGGAAAAACGGTTTCAATGGCGCGTGGCGCATATTTGATTATCGAGCATACAGAAGCGCTTCATGTCGTTGATGTCAATAGTGGAAATCGTTCAAGTAAAGAAAGAAACCAAGAAGCGACTGCTCTAGAAGTTAATATTCTTGCTGCAACCGAACTCGCACGCCAATTTAGATTGCGTGATATGGGCGGAATTATTGTAGTCGATTTTATTGATTTAAACAAAGCAGAGAATCGCAAAAAACTCTTCGATCATCTAAGAAATGAGATGAAAGACGATAGAGCCAAACACAAAATTTTACCTCCAAGTAAATTTGGGTTAATACAAATCACAAGACAACGTGTTCGGCCAGTAATGAACATTAAAACCAAGGAAGCTAATCCTAATGGTATTAATGGTGCTGAAGTAGAAGCACCCATTGTGTTGATTGACAAAATTAATCATCAACTCGATCAAATTATTAAAAAAGGCTATAAAAAAGTGACTTTAAACACACACCCTTTTATAGCAGCCTTTATTACAAAAGGTTTCCCATCCATACGTACAAAATGGTATTTTGAACATAAAAAATGGGTTAAAATAATGCCAAGAGATGCTTACACATATCTGGAATTTCGTTTTAAAAATGAAAATGGCAAAACCATTAAACTGTAAAAAAAGCCTCGCATTTGCGGGGCTTTTTTTTTGGTTTTTTTTAAATTAATAAACTAAAAAACTACCTTTTTATTTCAAGACGTAATGCGCTGCAAAAAAGCAACGATGCATCCCGCTTTATGCTTTATTTGTTTTTGACGTCATTATCAAATCATTTGAAGTTTTTATTATGAAAACGAATTTCAAAGAGATAACAAAAAATATTGGAAAGAAATGTGTTTCTTTGTTTAGAATTTTAAATCAAACTATGACAGGAACCGTCTATAAATCTACGGGGAGTTGGTACTCCGTCAAAACTCCAAATGGAGACTTTTATGAATGCCGTATAAAAGGAAAATTCCGAATTCAGGGCATTAAAAGCACCAACCCTTTAGCTGTTGGTGATCGTGTAGATTTTGATTTAGAAACAAGTAATAATACCGAGACAGGAGTAATTACAACAATTCATCCGCGTCAAAACTATATTGTTCGAAAATCAGTTAACCTCTCCAAACAGACGCATATTATTGCGAGTAATATCGATCAAGTATTTTTATTGATTACTATTGATAGCCCTCCTACATTTACAAGTTTTATAGATCGTTTCTTAGCCACAACAGAGGCATATGGCGTCACAGCGGTTTTATTATTTAATAAAATCGATGTTAATGATGAATCTTCTCAAAAAATTGTAGAAGATCTCACCACTCTTTATGAGGGTATCGGCTATCAATGTTTAAGTATTTCTGCAATCACTGGGACTAACCTTGAAGCAGTCAAAACGTTAATGACCGGCAAATCAAGTATGTTTGCTGGACATTCTGGCGTTGGAAAGTCAACTTTAGTTAATGCCATTGAACCGGGTCTAAATATTAAAACAAAAGAAATTTCAGAGCAACATAAACAAGGCCAACATACAACGACTTTCGCAGAAATGTTTGACCTTAGCTTTGAGGCTCAAATTATAGATACTCCGGGCATCAAAGGTTTTGGAGTAGTAGATATGGAGGCATCCGAAATTGATAATTATTTTCCAGAGTTATTTGCATTAAAACAAGGCTGTAAATTTAATAATTGTCTGCATTTACACGAGCCACAATGCGCTGTAAAATCAGCCCTCGAAAACAATCAAATTGCAGCTTCGCGCTACAAAAGCTACATTCAAATCTTGGAAGGTGATGAAGAGCATTACCGCACCGATAATTATGAGTCAAAATGAGAGTAGTAATTCAACGTGTCACCCAAGCAAGTGTATCTATTGACGCTGCCAAAGTCGCAGAAATTGGGCCTGGGTTAGTGGTCCTTTTAGGAATTATTGACAGCGATACTTCAGAAGATATTTTATGGTTGAGCAACAAACTGACAAACCTTCGTATTTTTAATGATGCCAACGGCGTCATGAATACGTCGTTAAAAGATAGCCAAGGTGCCGCTATTGTGGTGAGTCAATTTACGTTATATGCCCAAACCAAAAAAGGCAACCGTCCGAGTTACATTAAAGCGGCAAAACCTGAAATAGCTAAGCCACTCTATGAACAATTTGTGCAACAATTTGAATCTGATTTAGAACAAACAGTACAAACGGGCGAATTTGGCGCCGACATGAAAGTCGCCCTCATTAATGATGGTCCTGTCACGATTATTATAGATTCTAAGGAGCGGGCTTAAGCCTTTTTTCAAGAGCTGATTTTTGCTAATTTAATTTGATTTCTTTTGCACATTGATTAGTTTAGTGTTTTAATAATTTTTCATACAATGGAACTTCAAAACGCACAAAAAACTGTCGATAACTGGATCAAAGCCCATGGCGTTCGTTATTTTAATGAACTCACCAATATGGCACAACTTACCGAAGAAGTCGGGGAAGTTGCACGGATTATTTCCAGACGTTATGGCGAGCAAAGCGAAAAAGAAAGTGATAAAAATAAAGACCTTGGTGAAGAATTAGCCGATGTTTTATTCGTTGTTCTTTGTTTAGCCAATCAAACTGGTGTAAATTTGCAAGACGCTTTTGATAAAAAGCTAGAGATAAAAACCAAACGGGATCATAACCGTCATCACAGCAACGAAAAACTAAAATAGATTTTGCATCTTTTCCTTCAAAATTCAAGCATAAACCCAAGTACAGATATTACAATTACAGGGTCCAAAAGTGAGTCGAACCGACTCTTATTACTAAAAGCACTTTTTAAGACTTTAGAAATTCAAAACGTCTCAAATTCTGATGACAGTCAATATATGCTTAAAGCCTTAGGTTCTGAAGCGCCTACTGTAGATATTCACCACGCCGGAACGGCTATGCGTTTTTTGACCGCCTATTTTGCCACTTTAGAAGGCAGAACAACGCTGTTGACCGGATCTCAACGAATGCAAGAACGCCCCATAAAAATCCTAGTAGATGCTTTGAGAGCCTTAGGCGCAGACATCGAATACGACAAGGAAGAAGGCTATCCGCCATTACGTATCACAGGAAAATCATTACTTAAAGATGAGGTTCGTATGAAAGCCAATGTTAGTAGTCAGTATATTTCAGCTTTATTACTAATGGCAACTAAGCTCAAGAAGGGGTTAAAATTACATCTTGAGGGAAAAATCACCTCGGTTCCCTACATTAATATGACGCTATCCTTACTAAATCAATTGGGTGTTGATACTCGTTTTGAGGGACAAGTTATTCAAGTCAACCCCTATGTAGAGACGGCCTCCAAAACCTTCACTGTAGAATCTGATTGGTCATCGGCTTCCTATTTTTATAGCATAATAGCCTTAAGCCCAGTTGGGACGCAAATCAACCTGAGTACATACAAGAAAGACAGTTTACAAGGCGATGCGGTATTACAAGACATTTATACACATTTGGGCGTTCAAACCACTTTTAATGGCGCGCAAATCAACTTGCAAAAAGTAAATACAAGCCTACCAGATTGCTTAGAATTAGATCTTGCCAATGCGCCAGATATCGCGCAAACCATTGTAGTGACTTGTCTAGGACTTCAAGTCAAATGTAACCTTACGGGATTACACACTCTGAAAATTAAAGAGACGGATCGTTTACAAGCCTTGAAAAACGAAATTTATAAATTTGGTACGTCTATAGAAATCACTGATGATAGCTTACACCTTTTGGCACTTAATCCTTTAGAGTCGGGAGCTGTTGTAGCGACCTACAACGATCATCGTATGGCTATGGCGTTTGCGCCCTTGGCACTACGCACATCATTTTCAATAAATGAAGCCGAAGTGGTTTCAAAATCCTTTCCCGATTATTGGGATAACTTGAAGGAATTAGGGTTCAATATTTCTAATTCCGAAAAATAAAGGTTCAATTACTTGACAAGGCCTATTTTGAGGTTGTATATTCGCAGCTTGAAATATAAAAACCACGCATGAAATTATCGCATTTTAACTTTGAATTACCGGACGAATTATTAGCAGAATACCCTGCAGAAAACAGAGACGAGTCACGACTCATGGTCTTGAACCGGAAAGAACAAACCATCGAACATAAAATGTTTAAAGATTTGATCGAGTATTTTGATGAGGATGATGTCATGATTCTTAACAACACCAAAGTATTTCCTGCACGATTATTTGGAAATAAAGAAAAAACAGGGGCTCGTATCGAAGTTTTTCTTCTTAGAGAACTTAATGCAGAACAGCGCCTTTGGGATGTGTTAGTAGATCCTGCTCGAAAAATCAGAATTGGAAACAAACTCTATTTTGGTGAAGATGAATCCTTAGTTGCTGAGGTTATAGATAATACAACTTCAAGAGGACGTACCCTTCGTTTTTTGTATGATGGATCTTATGAAGAATTCAGAAAAAAATTAACGGAGCTTGGTCAAACCCCACTACCAAAATATATCAACCGTGAAGTTGAACCCGAAGATGAAGAGCGCTATCAAACAATTTATGCTAAGAACGAAGGTGCAGTTGCGGCGCCTACTGCAGGACTTCACTTTTCTAAACATTTATTGAAACGTCTAGAAATAAAAGGTATTAATTTTGCTGAAATCACCTTACACGTCGGTCTAGGAACCTTTAATCCAGTTGAAGTAGAAGATCTTTCTAAACATAAAATGGATAGTGAAGAAATTATTATTCCAGATACTACAGCCACAACAATCAATAAAGCTTTGGACGAAAAACGTCGTATCTGTGCAGTTGGAACCACGGCCATGCGTGCTATTGAAAGTTCGGTGTCTTCTAAGGGTAATTTGAACGCTTATGCGGGATGGACCAATAAATTTATTTTCCCACCTTTTGATTTTTCAATTGCAAACTGTATGATTACCAATTTTCATACGCCAAAATCAACACTATTAATGATGACTGCTGCATTTGGAGGTCATGACTTTGTGAAAAAAGCATATGAAGAAGCCGTTAAAGAAAAATATAAATTCTATAGCTATGGTGATGCCATGCTGATCATTTAAAAACCCATTGAAAGCCTCATAACAGAGGCTTTTTTTATCTTTATTGTCATCTCACTTGAAATGAATTCCATCAAAAAAGACATCCGTGCATTATCTAAAGAAGACCTTCGCTCTTTTTTTGTAACCCAAGGCGATCAAGCGTTTAGGGGCACACAAGTCTATGAATGGCTTTGGCAAAAAGGAGCACATCATTTTGATGATATGACCAATTTGTCAAAAGCGACGCGTTTGAAGTTAGATGCCAATTTTAGCATCAACCACATCAAAGTGGATTCTATGCAGCGAAGTTCAGATGGTACAATCAAAAATGGGATTCGTCTCCATGACGGTATGATTGTAGAATCCGTTTTGATTCCAACAGCCAAGCGTTCCACTGCGTGTGTGTCATCTCAAGTTGGCTGTAGCCTAGATTGTAAATTTTGTGCGACTTCACGTCTAAAACGTATGCGCAACCTTAATCCAGATGAGATTTATGATCAAGTCGTTGCCATCGATAAACAAAGCAAATTATACCACGACCGCCCGCTTTCCAATATCGTATTTATGGGAATGGGCGAGCCGTTAATGAATTATAATAATGTTCTTAAAGCTATTGATAAAATTACCTCTAAAGAAGGGTTAGGCATGTCGCCAAAGCGCATTGTTGTCTCTACATCTGGAGTGCCAAAAATGATTAAAAAAATGGCAGATGATCAGGTTAAATTTAATTTAGCAGTATCTCTACATTCCGCAATTGATAGCGTTCGTACCTCTATTATGCCGTTTAATGAAACCTTTCCTTTAAAAGATTTAAGAGAAGCGTTACAACATTGGTATGCCGCCACTAATCGCATTATTACTTATGAGTATGTGGTTTGGGAAGGGATTAATGATACTATAACAGATATTGAAGCGCTGCTAAAGTTTTGTCAATTTGCCCCAAGTAAGGTTAATCTCATTGAATATAACCCTATTGACGACGGCATATTTCAGCAAGCAAATTCTACGGCTATCGACTTATATGTGTCTATGTTGGAAGCAAAAAACATTACAGTCACCGTGCGCCGTTCGCGTGGAAAAGATATTGATGCTGCTTGCGGACAACTCGCCAACAAAGATAAGGTCTAGAAAACGCGTCTCAAAAAATATATTAGGGCGCAGGATTTGGTATGCCAGCGTGAATAGCATCAATACGATCCAAAGTTTCTTGTGAAAGTTCGGTATTAATACTTTCTATATTTTCTTTAAGCTGATCCAAATTAGTAGCGCCGATAATGTTGCTTGTCACAAATGGTCTTTGGTTAACAAAAGCTAAGGCCAATGTTGTTAAACTAATCCCTAGGTCTTGTGCCAGTTTTAGATATTGCTTAGTAGCTTCGGTGGATTGTGCACTGCTATAGCGCGCAAAACGTGGAAATAGTTTTAGGCGTGCATTATCTGCTGCAGTCCCTTCAATGTATTTTCCAGAAAGTACACCAAAAGCTAAAGGAGAATAGGCTAAAAGCCCAATATCTTCGCGTAAAGATACTTCAGCTAAGTCGCCTTCATATGTCCTATTCAATAAGGAATAGGCATTTTGTGCTGTACTAATAGGAGTTAAGCTGTCTTTTCGGATTTCTTCTACATAGCGCATTGTGCCCCAAGCTTTTTCATTAGAAATTCCGATGGCTCTAATTTTACCCGCTTCGACAAAACTTTCTAACGCATGTAAAACAGCATTAAAATTATCAACCCAGGGGTCGTTTGGGCTTGGCTTGAAATCTCGTACACCAAAAGTATTGGTATGACGCTCTGGCCAATGGAGTTGATACAAGTCGATATAATCTGTTTGCAAACGTCCGAGTTCCAAATCGATGGCTTCTTTAATGGTTTTAGCACTAAATCCAGCGGTTCTAATATGTGCTGTATAATCGCCAATTCCAGCGATTTTACTTGCTATTATAACCTTGTCTCTAGTGTTGTTTTTTTTAAGCCAAGTGCCAATATACTTACTTGTTAGCCCTTGAGTTTCTGCAGTGGCAGGCACAGGATACAGTTCTGCAGTGTCAAAAAAATTGACGCCGTGATCCAATGCAAAATCCATTTGAGCATGGCCTTCTGCTTCTGTGTTTTGGTTTCCCCAGGTCATAGTCCCTAGGCATATTTTACTTACTTTAATAGCTGTACTTGGAAGTGTGGTATATTTCATTAATTGGTATTTAAAAGTCTTGATATCTCGTCTAATTTTGGAGTCAATACAACTTCAATTCGTCTATTTTTTGATTTCCCTTCTTTGGAATCATTCGATGCAATGGGTGCAAATTCACCACGACCAGCTGCGGTTAAACGGTCTGGATTAATAGCTGTATTTTCACTTAAAATTTCAACGATTGCTGTAGCACGTTTGGTCGATAAATCCCAGTTATTAGCAATTTGACCTCCATTTGAAAAAGGATCGTTGTCCGTATGACCTTCAATCAGAACCGCAATTTCTGGATTGTCTCCCAAAACGGTTCCAAGCTGTTCAATAGCCCTTCTGCCTTCGGCACCAACTGCCCAGCTACCCGACTTGAACAATAATTTATTTTCCATAGACACATACACTTTGCCCTCGCGTTGTTCTACGGTGAGTCCTTTGCCTTCAAAAGCGGTTAGTGCCTTAGAAATTGCATTTTTCAAGTCTTGCATTGCCTGGTCTTTGGAAGCAATTAGTGCTTCTAGTTCTGCAATGCGTTGAGCACGATCTTGCATACTAGCTTCTAATTTTAGAAGCCGATCATTTTCTGCGGCTAAGGCCAATTCTTTGGCTTCTAGCTGTGCTAAAAGTTCTCTATTTTTTTGAACATTTTCGGCAATAGCGATAGAGCTGTTCTGCTCTAACGCTGTATAAGCAGCATTCAGAGTATCGTATTTTTTTTGAAGTGCAGCCACATCTTGTTGCAATTCATTACGCTCTGAAACGGTCGTATCGTAGTCTTTTTGCAATTGGTCGAATTGATTTTGAAGTGTGTTTTTAGCAGTTAAAATGTCTTCGCTATCCGCATTTAAGGTGTCATAATCATTTTTAAGGGTTGTGTATTTGCCTTCTAATTCTTTATATAGTTTAGAGGATACACAAGAAGTCGCTGTTATACTTAGGAGCGTTAAAATTAAGAAGTCTTTTAATCATTGGATATTAAGTTATAAAATTTTGTTTTATTGTAATTCAACTAAAACAGGGCAGTGGTCACTATGAACTGCTTCAGACAAGATAACGGCGCGTTTTAGTTTTTCGTGTAAGGGCTGCGCTACTAATGTATAATCTAAGCGCCATCCTTTGTTGTTGGCTCGCGAATTTGCGCGGTAGCTCCACCAACTATAATTATGAGGTTCGGTATTAAATTCGCGAAAGGCATCTACAAAACCGTTCCCTAAAAATTGAGTCATCCATTCCCGTTCTTCAGGTAAAAAACCAGAAACATTTTTGTTTCTTACGGGATCATGAATGTCAATAGCCTCGTGACAAATGTTATAATCACCACAAATTATCAGGTTAGGCACTTCTTTTTTAAGCGTATTTATATAGTCTTGAAACAAGTCCATATACTCTAGCTTATGTTCTAAGCGCGCCAAATTGGTGCCCGAAGGCAGGTATAGACTCATCACTGAAACACCCTCAAAATCTGCTCGGATATTACGGCCTTCAAAATCCATAGATTCAATTCCAGTCCCGTACTCCACATGAGTTGGTTTTGTCTTCGATAAGATAGCCACTCCACTGTAGCCCTTTTTTTGAGCACTAAACCAATAGTTATACGCATAGCCAGCAGCTTCAAAAACTCTTAAATCCAGTTGGTCTTCTTGTGCTTTAATTTCTTGTAAACAGATCACATCTGGGTTGGCACTTTTTAGCCATGTTATAAACCCTTTTTTGAGTGCTGCCCTAATTCCATTAACGTTATAAGAAATAATTTTCATCTATTATACTAATAATTTTAGCTAAAATAATTAATAGAGTACTTTTACCCTAAATATTTAGTCTTGTTTTAATGCAAACTATCAACAAAATATTTTAGGATGTTTTTAGTTTAAGAGTCATGATGAAGCAGTGTTTGTTCGTTTTATTCCTTTTATCCCTCTCCTATACCTGGTCGCAAGAGGGGAGGTCTTTGTATAGGACAAAAAAAATTGCCGTCATGGACACCATTAAAATTGACAGTGTAAGTATCAACCCTTCTAAATTTTCTGTGACAAATTTAAAATATGAGCCTATTCAGGATTCATTATATACTGTAAATTTTGAAAATGCGACGCTGACTTTTTCTAACGCCGTTCAAACCGATTCTCTCATAGTCAACTATCTTAGCTATCCCCGTTTTATAACCAAAACGTATAAATCTTTAGATGAAAAAATCATTGTTAAGAGCACTGGATCCCTTCAAAAATTATATCAATTATCACAATCAAATTTGAAACGAACAGTTGTTCCTTTCGATGGTTTGGTGTCTTCTGGAAGCATATCTAGAGGCATTACGATTGGAAACAATCAAAATTCGGTTTTAAACAGTGAGCTTGACCTTCAGATTAGTGGAAAGTTAAATGATAAAGTGACCTTACGGGCCTCGATTCAAGATTCAAATATTCCACTTCAAGAAAGTGGATATTCACAACAGTTAGATGAGTTTGACCAAGTATTTATTGAAGTTTTTAGCGAGCGTTGGGGGATTAGAGCTGGGGATATAGACTTAGAAAATTCTGAATCCTATTTTTCAAAATTTTCCAAGCGTGTTCAAGGGCTTTCATTAAAGACCACTCTTAAAACAGACGATTCAGAATTTTCGGCTTTTGCTGCTGGCGCCTTAGTTCGTGGACAATTCTCATCAAGTCAATTTGTTGGACAAGAGGGCAATCAAGGGCCTTATAAATTGGTGGGTCCAAATAATGAACTCTATGTTTTAGTTGTTTCTGGAAGTGAAACGGTATATGTAAATGGCGTACCTTTAAAACGTGGTGCTACAGAAGATTATAGCATTGATTATAATGCAGGCGAAATTCTATTTAACGCGACTTATCCCATAACGTCTGAAATGCGCATTACTGTAGATTATCAATACAGCGAGCGCAATTATTCTCGGTTTATAGGCTATGCGGGCAGTCATTACAAAAATAGTAAGTGGACGCTTGATATTTCTGTTTATAACGAGAATGACTTGAAAAACCAACCACTTCAGCAAGCGTTAAATTCTGATCAAGTTTCTATTTTGTCTAATGCAGGCGATGAGCAGTCCTTGATGATCGCCCCTTCGGCTGCTTTAGAGCCTTTTAATGAAAATCGGATTTTATATAAAAAAACTATCGATAATGGAGTTGAGGTTTTTGAGTTTTCAACCAACCCTGAAGACGAGTTGTACCGTGTTAACTTTATAACTGTTGGGACGCAACAAGGGAATTATATAATTAAGAGTTCTAATGCGATTTCTAATATATACGAGTATGTCGCGCCTATTGCAGGGGTTAAACAAGGCGAATATGAACCTATTATACAGCTTGTAGCGCCTGTAAAATTACAACTGGCCGTGGCCAAAGGCGCTTTTAGACCTGATGACAAAACAGCTATTGATTTTGAATTTGCTGCTAGTAAAAATGATTTAAACTTGTATTCTCCATTGGATGACGATGATAATACGGGTCTTGCGGGGCAATTGTCAGTAGCACATCAACTCCATAAAAGTTCTGGAGACTGGGTGTTAAATGTAACTTCTGACACCGATTATATTCAATCTAATTTCAGAACCATAGAACGCCTCTATCGACCAGAATTTAATCGAGATTGGAATATTGAAACCTTAACAAGCAGTCAACGGCTTTCTGATCTTGGAGACCAGTTATTTGTAAGGATGGGAACGCAATTAGCGCATACAGAAAAAGGTGAACTGAAGTATCAATTTCAACACTTAAACTTTGGAGACAACTATGAAGGGAATCGTCATCTCTTTTTTACAAAACTGAATTTTGATCGTTTTCAACTGTACTCAAACTCTAGTCTGTTGCAGACCGCTGCTCTGTTTACGAACTCAATGTTTTATAGATCTGATAATCGATTAAAATACAGCTATAACAAAGGGTGGTCTGGAGTTAACTTTTCTACAGAACACAACGAAAAAAAGCAAGTCGAATTAGATGAATTTGACCCTATTAGTCAGAAATTTCAAACTTATGAAGTGTTTACAGGGCTTGGCGATTCCACAAAAGTATTTGTAAAATTAGGCTATATACATAGAGTGAACGACAGTATTCAAAACAACCGTCTTACTAAGGTGAATACGTCCAACACCTATTATTTAGATTCGAAATGGATTCAAACTAAAAATACGAACCTGAGTTTATATGCTAATTACAGGAATTTTAAAACCACAAACACGTCAAGTCCGTCTCAAAAATCAGTCAATTCTAGATTACAATACAGTCAGAAATTAGCCAATAACGGCATTTCGTGGACAACTCTTTTTGAAACCAATGCCGGCCGTTTGCCCCAACAAGATTTTACATACATTGAAGTAGAACCGGGTCAAGGTACTTTTGTTTGGTTTGATTATAATGAGAACGGCATTCAAGAACTAGAAGAATTTGAAGTGGCGCAATTTCAGGATCAGGCGACCTACGTCCGTGTATTGTTACCTAATCAAGTTTACATTCGAACTCACCAAAATAAGCTGAGCCAATCCTTGGTTTTAAATCCTATTCAATGGGCAAATTCGCCACTGGCATCTAAAAAATTCTGGTCTCATTTCTATAATCAAACAACGTTTCTAATTGATAGAAAAGATAAAAATAGAAGCGAGAAAATCCGTTTAAACCCATTTCATTCAATTGAAGACGAACAGCTAGCGCTACAATCCAACTTTAGAAATCAGTTATTTTATAATCGCGGGAAACAGCACTATACTCTCTCGTACAGTTATTCGGATATGAAAGCACGAAATGTATTGTCTTTTGGTTATATAGCGCAACACACTTTGAGTCATCAGTTTAATTTTTCTCATAAAATTCAAAATCAATGGTTACTGAGTTTACAAGCCAACGCTGATCAAAATAGAAGTGAGAGTGAAAATTTTTCCTCAAAAAATTACCGATTAAAAGAAACACTTCTGAACCCAAAACTATCGTATTTGTTAGACGATAATAAACGATTTGATGTGTTTTATCAATACCAAAAAAAGAACAATTCTATTGGAGATATGGAACAACTGTCTCAGGAAAAATACGGTGTAGCTTTTACACTTACTCAAAATCAGAAAGCGGCTATTACGGGTGAATTTAATTATTTTTCAAATCTATTTTCTGGAAGCCCAAACACGCCAGTCGCTTACCAAATATTGGAAGGCTTACAGCCAGGTACAAATTTTACGTGGTCATTGATAGCGCAAAAAAAACTGACTAAGTTTTTAGATTTGAATCTAAATTACTTTGGAAGAAAAAGCGAAACAAGTCGCGCCATTCATACAGGAACTGTGCAGTTGAAAGCTTATTTTTAATTTTTTGGTACAATAATTGTCGATTCTTAGAAAACCTAAATCTTTTATTATTATGAACAAAGCCCTAATTATCCTATCCCTTTTTATGTGTATCAAGCTGTCTGCACAATCTGAAATAGAGTCTCTTACAATTTTTGACAAACACAATGAAGTAAGAATTGGAGTTATCAAAATCTTAGCAGGCCCTATTTTTGAAGGTACATATGAATATGTCAAAAATAGAAATGTAGGGTATGGCGCAAGTCTTTTAGTGAATTTTAATTCTGAAAATGACTATTTCGAAAACCTATCTGTCACTCCTTTTTTTCGCATGTATTTTGACCGTGACGAACAATATGCCGCAAAAGGCTTTTTTGTAGAAAGTTTTCTGTCTTTTTATAGTGGTGATGACAATTATGATTATAGCGGAAACAATACTAATGCCTCCTATTTTGATACTGCTTTTGGGTTTTCGCTCGGACAGAAATGGGTTAATTCTGCAGGATTTATATTTGAAATTAAACTAGGAGGGGGAAGAAACCTTTTGGGGAATGCACCTGAAGGTGGCGTTCTTAAAGGCGATTTTAGTATAGGCTATCGTTTCTAGTACTTTATAGAAAAGTGCGATTTAAATTGTGTGGCTACTCCCTTACTATTTGTGTAGTTGACCACAAACCAATAATCCGACCCTGACAATTTTGTTCCATTAAACGTGCCGTCCCAACCCTTCCCGCTTGGTCTAATTTCTTTAATCAGTTTTCCAAAGCGATCAAAAATTCTAATGTTGGCTGCGACTTGATTTTCTAAACACTTGATGTTCCATATGTCATTAAATCCATCATTATTTGGCGTAAAAAACTTCGGGAAATAGATTAGATTAATAGTTTTCTGTGGCACGGTGCTACAGCCGAGCACCTCCCGAGCCCTTACGGTATGTGTTTCACAACCAAACACATTTTCAAAAACGCCACTGTTTTGCCAGGAACCACCATCAAGTTGATACTCATAATCACCATTTCCACCTGTTGCACTTGCAACGATGGTTTGATTGTCTTCAAAATCCTCAGAAGTAACTTCAGCATCTAATGAAAGCACACTTATTAGTGTTGGGTTTATAGTAATCGTAAAGAGGTGTTCGTTATAACAATTTGGATTTACGGCCGATTCGGCATAGACATACAAAGGAGTCGAGGCGGTTAAAATATCTCCGGCGTTGAGCATTGTCCCTCCGCCGTTAGGGAGTGTAAAATAAGTTCCATTTGTGAGTACTGGAAGGGTGTAGTTTTCACAACTAAATACATCTGCTGGTGTGTCAATAGCAGGCGTGGTATTAATTGTAATATTAAATTTATGTTCATCGAAACAATTGGGTGTTGTACCCGTTTCAGCATACACAAATAAGGTTGTTGAGGTAGATATGATATCTCCTGCGTTGAGCAATGTTCCGCCGCCATTAGGAGCGGTAAAGTAATTCCCGACGGTGAGCGCTGGTAATGTATAGCTATCGCATATAGGTGGTGTGTCTGCAGGCTTATCAATAGCAGGCGTTGTATTGATTGTAATCGTAAATGCGTGTTCGTCATTACAGTTCGGATCTATGGTCGATTCGGCATAAACATACAAGGTGGTTGTGGTTGAGATTGTATCTCCTGCGTTAAGAGCTGTTCCGCCGCCATTAGGGAGCGTAAAATAATTGCCATTAGTGAGCACTGGAAGTGTGTAGCTATCACATTTTGAAAGATCTGCTGGTCTGTCTATTGTTGGTGTTGAATTGATTGTAATCGTAAATGGGTGTTCGTCACTACAATTGGGTGTTGTGCCCGTTTCGGCATAGACATACAAGGTGGTTGTAGTTGAGATTGCATCTCCTGCGTTAAGAGCTGTTCCGCCGCCATTAGGGAGCGTAAAATAATTGCCATTTGTGAGAACTGGAAGTGTGTAGCTATCACATTCTGAAAGATCTGCTGGTCTGTCTATTGTTGGTGTTGAATTGATTGTAATCGTAAATGGGTGTTGGTCATAACAGCTCGGGTCTATGGTCGATTCGGCATAGACATACAAGGTGGTTGTGGTTGATATAACAACTCCTGCATTAAGAGCTGTTCCACCGCCATTGGTTGCAGTAAAATAATTGCCATTAGTGAGAACTGGAAGTGTGTAGCTATCACATTTTGAAAGATCTGCTGGTTTGTCTATTGCAGGTGTTGAATTGATTGTAATCGTAAATGCGTGTTCGTCATAACAGCTCGGGTCTATGGTCGATTCGGCATAGACATACAAGGTGGTTGTAGGTTGATATGGTCTGTCCAGCAAAGTATTGCTGTTCCACCGCCCTTGGTTGCAGTAAAGTAATTACCATTAGTGAGTGCTGGTAAAATATAACTATCACAAGCTGAAAGATCTGCTGGGGTATCAACTGCTACGGATATGACCGTTGCAGTTACAGGCGTTCGTGTTCCTGTGGTACAACCATTTTCTGAAGCCAAAACCCAAAAAGTTGTAGTATTCGTTAAAATGGGATTGTAGGTGTTTCCTGTATGTAAAAGTGTGCCTCCATTTTGGCTGTCATACCACAAAATAGCTGTAGTATTCGATGTAGCCGAAAGCGTTGCAGCAGTATTGTAACAACTTGAAGAAGGGGTTGTAGATAAAATTTTTGGAGGGCTAAAGGTTGTGCTTGCAGAGATGTTTATTGGAAGGTCGCCAGGCATTCCTCCATATTCAACAACATAGCCTTTGGCTTGATATTGCGAGGGTTGTCCTGACGTATTGTTGGGTAAATCATTCCAAGAGCCATCAATGCCTGAAACAGAATCATCTTTGATATGGGCATAGTCCTCGTTATTATTAAAATTATTGGGTTCAGAAGGGTTCCAATTGGCATAATTTGGCGTGGATCCATTTGCAACGCCATTCCAAAAGGTAATGCCTGCTTCCGGCCCTGTTGCCCATTTCCAAACGCCTTCGGTAACTTCATCAGTTCCGCCAATCCAGCCCGTGCCTGGCGTTAATTCTCCAGCAATCTGGGCTTCGTCAGCAGCTGTCAAGGTTGCTAAATAGCCTTGCAATCCAAAATATGTTCTGCTTTCAGCTGCAGCTTTTGCAGCAGTCCAAGTAATTAAATTTGCAGGAACAAATTCATAGTAATGGCCGTTAGAGGATAAATAGTTAGCTGAACCAACAGTTAAGGAAAATGTTTTGGCACTTACGTTTACAGACGTACTACTAAATACAACGTCATAAACGGCCGAAATAATATCTGTGATTAAAGCAGGCCCGCCGCCAGAATTTGTTAAGGTTAGTTTTGCCTCATTAGAGTTCCATGAGGCATTTATAGTTGGATGTGACCCTGTTAAAAGTAATTCGTCTTCCCCAAAAATATAGCCCGTTGAAATTTGAATATAAAAGGCATCAACAGTTGTGTCACCTGGATCTGGGTCGGTAATGTCAAAGGAAGTTACTATTGGTTGTTGACTTTGTGGACAATAGATTTGGTCGCCTACAGCGGTTACCGTTGGAGGAGTGTTCTGTCCAAAAGAGGTCAAAGTGTTTAAAAACACGACTACAAATAAAACGTATGTTATCCCTGATTTCAAGTTAGTTAATTTTCTTAAGCCACTGTTTCATGGCAACCTCTTTTTCAATAATTAGTTTTAAATCTTTAATTTTCACACGCTGTTGTGCCATTGAATCTCGATGTCTAATCGTAACGCACTGGTCCTCTAAAGTATCATGGTCAACAGTGATACAAAAGGGTGTTCCTAGAGCATCTTGTCGGCGATAACGTCTTCCAACGGCATCTTTTTCATCATACACCACATTAAAATCCCATTTCAAATCGCTTAAAATAGTTTTCGCAACTTCTGGCAATCCATCTTTTTTTACTAAAGGTAAAATAGCGGCTTTAATTGGAGCTAAGACTGCTGGCAGTTTTAATACGGTTCGGGTTGTGTTGTTCTCTAAAGTTTCTTCAATTAATGCGTTTGAAAATACCGCCAAAAACATACGGTCCAATCCTATAGAAGTTTCTAGAACGTAAGGGGTGTAGTTTTTATTTTCTTCATGGTCAAAATATTGAAGTTTTTTACCTGAATGTTTTTCGTGTTGACTTAAATCAAAGTCAGTACGTGAGTGTATGCCTTCAAGTTCTTTGAAGCCAAAGGGAAATTTAAATTCTATATCGGCAGCTGCATCGGCATAGTGCGCTAATTTTTCGTGGTCATGAAATCGATAGTTATCTGCGCCCATCCCTAATGACAAATGCCATTTCATCCGCGTTTCTTTCCAATGCTCATACCATTTTTGTTGCGTGCCTGGTTTAATGAAAAATTGCATTTCCATTTGTTCAAATTCACGCATTCTAAAAATAAACTGACGTGCTACGATTTCATTTCTAAATGCTTTTCCAGTTTGTGCAATTCCAAAAGGAATTTTCATACGCCCTGATTTTTGAACATTCAGAAAATTTACAAAAATACCTTGAGCAGTTTCAGGACGTAAATATAAATCCATCGCCGTTTCAGCAGAAGCCCCTAGCTTGGTGCCAAACATGAGGTTGAATTGCTTGACATCTGTCCAGTTTTTACTCCCAGTTAAGGGGTCTGCGATTCCTAGTTCTTCAATAAGCAACTTCACATCAGCTAAATCTTCGTGTTCTAAAGATTTTGCCAATCGTGATAAAATGCTGTTTATTTTTGTTTGATAGCCAACAACTCTGCCGTTTGTAGATATAAATTCGTTTTTATCAAAACTAGCTCCAAAACGCTTTTCAGCTTTTTTGATTTCTTTCTCAATTTTACCTTCAATTTTAGCACAATAATCTTCAACTAAAACATCGGCTCTATATCGTTTTTTGGAATCCTTGTTATCAATCAATGGGTCATTAAAAGCATCGACATGTCCTGAAGCTTTCCAAGTTGTAGGGTGCATAAAAATAGCAGCGTCTAAACCCACAATGTTTTCATTCATTTGGACCATGGCTTTCCACCAATAGTCACGAATATTTTTCTTTAACTCTACACCATTTTGCGCATAGTCATAAATTGCACTAAGCCCGTCGTAAATTTCACTACTTTGAAACACAAATCCGTATTCTTTTGCATGTGAAATAACCTTCTTAAAACTGTCCCCTTGATTTGTCATGTGACAAAAATAGAAAACACTTTCAAATTATAGTTAAACTTAGGGAGAAATATCAAATATTATTTTAATTTTAAATCCCTCTTAACCCTACTTCTTATGTGTCAAACACTTCTGAATCTGCTTTTTCCACAAACTTGTCAAGCCTGTGATTTACTTTTATTTGACAATGAAAAGCATATCTGTGTGCGCTGTCGTCACGAGCTGCCGTTAACTAATTATCATTTTGAACGCCCTGAAGTTATTTCTAAAATTTTTTACGGAAGGATCCAACTTCAAGCAGCTACGGCATTGTTTTATTTTTATAAATATGGCCGCGTTCAGCAACTTCTTCATAACTTAAAATATAGAGGTAAAGAAGAGTTAGGTCGTGTTTTTGGAAACTGGTTAGGGGCAGAATTACTTGAATCTTCTTTTTTTAAGGGTATCGATATCGTAATTCCAGTTCCTATTCACTCTAAGAAACTAAAACAAAGAGGCTATAACCAAGTTGCACTTTTTGCTCAACAGCTAGCCCATGTATTAGGCGTTGTCTATAGAGATGATGTGTTGCTGAAATCAGTAAATACTAAAACTCAAGTTTTTCAGTCTAGAAGTGCACGGTTTGAATCTGTTGCACATAGTTTTTATGTAGAAAACAGATCGGTAATTGATTATAAACATGTTCTTTTAGTAGATGATGTCATTACAACAGGAGCAACTATTGAGGCCTGTGCGCTTGCTTTGACAGCTACATCCAATAGTCGTTTAAGTATGGCAACGATTGCAATTACGCATTCCATTTTTCGTTAGTTTTAAAATATGTTGTTACTTTGCGCAAAATGTAATATTCATGCTTAAAAAGGTCGCTAACTTAGGGTTTTTAGTTGTAGTAAGTTTGATTTTCTCTCAATGTGCAAATCGAGGTACAGCTTCTGGTGGACCAAAAGATGAAACACCTCCAGTTATTATAAAATCGATACCCGAGAATTTTTCGCTCAATTTTGATTCAAAAGAAATCCTAATCTACTTTGATGAATACATAAAAATGAAAGATTTGCAAAAACATCTTATCATTTCGCCATTTATGGATCCAGAACCAGAAATCACACCCGTTGGCACTGCTAGTAAGGTTATTAAAATTAAAATCAAAGATACACTTACAACCCAATACCACTTATGCCTTTAATTTTGGTGAAAGTATTGCTGATAATAACGAAGGCAATTTATTTTCGTTCTATAAATACGTGTTCTCTACTGGGGATTTTATTGATTCGCTCTCCGTTTCAGGTCTTGTTATGGATGCTCTAAACAAAGAGGTTGACAAGCGTGTATCGGTTGTATTATATGAGGTAGATTCAACTTTTTCAGACTCCATAATTTATAAGGAAAAACCAAAATATATAGCTGTAACAGATAGTGTTTCGGGATTTAATTTAGATAACATTAAGGATGGTAGCTATCTTTTGGCAGCTCTTAAAGAAGAAAATCCAAATTATACGTTTCAACAAAAAACAGATAAAATTGGATACAAAAAGACTCACATAACCGTACCTTCTGACACAGCTTATGTTATAAGGATGTTTAAAGAGGCTTTGGACTATAAATTTAAACGGGCACGACAGGTTTCCAATTCAAAACTTGCTTTTGGATATGAAGGCGATGGCGAAAAAATGGACATTAAACTTCTTTCAGATGCACCTGAAGACTTTGCGTCAACCCTAACTAAAGAGGCTGAAAAAGATACGCTCAACTATTGGTACCGACCCAAACTAGAGGTTGATTCTTTAGTTTTTGAAGTTACTAATGCCAAGTTTATAGATACTGTTGTGGTTAGAATTAAAGATTTCAAAGCAGATTCATTAGTGTTTAACGCCATAGCTTCGACATTAAAACTGCAAGACTCTTTTAGGCTGAGCACTTCGATTCCTTTAGAATCTTTAGATGCCACCAAAGTACAGGTTCTAGATAAAGATTCATTAGCTTTAGAAACTTCAATAAAGATTGATGAGTTTAATTCTATTGTTGAATTAGAGTTTGAAAAAACAGAGCAAAACAATTACAACATTCAGTTGCTTCCAGGCGCTTTTACAGACTTTTATGGCACTCAAAATGACACTTTGAATTTTTCAGCAAATACGAAATTACAGGACTCTTATGGCGCTGTTCGCGTTGAGATTCGTAATGGAGTCTATCCATTAATTGTGCAGTTGACTACGGATAATGGTAAAGTGGTCGAGTCGTTTGTGGCTGAAGAGATGTCGCCAGTTGATTTTAGGGACGTGACACCCGGAATGTATTCTTTAAGAGTTATTTTTGACACCAATGCCAATGGAGTCTATGACCCTGGAAATTTCCTCGCAAAAACTCAACCTGAACGGGTGAGTTATGCCTCAAAATTAGTTGAGGTTCGAGCTGGATGGGATACTATTGAAGAATTTATCTTAGAAAATTAAGACTTTAAGCTTGCTTTAATCAATTCGCGATTCATCCGCGCAATGTTTTCTAAAGAAATGCCTTTAGGGCATTCTACCTCACAAGCACCGGTATTTGTACAATTTCCGAACCCTTCTAAATCCATTTGTGCTACCATATTTTGAACACGATCTGTAGCTTCAATTTGACCTTGTGGTAATAAGGCGTATTGTGATACTTTAGCGCCTACGAACAACATGGCTGATGAGTTTTTACATGTAGCAACACAGGCACCACATCCAATACAAGTCGCAGCATCCATGGCTTCGTCTGCGTCGTGTTTTGAAATTGGAATTGAATTTCCATCTTGTGTGTTTCCAGAAGTATTCACAGAAATAAACCCTCCTGCGTGCTGAACTCTATCAAATGCTGAGCGGTCTACAATTAAATCTTTTATGACAGGAAATGCATTTGCTCTAAAAGGTTCAATAAAAATGGTATCACCATCTTTAAATTTACGCATATGTAATTGACAGGTGGTCACGAGTCGGTCTGGTCCGTGTGCTTCCCCATTAATATAGAGCGAACATGAACCGCAAATGCCTTCTCTACAATCATGATCAAACGCCACAGGAGTATCTCCCATAGTGATCAATTGTCGGTTTAGGACGTCCAGCATTTCAAGAAATGACATGTCAGGAGAAATGTCCTGAATTGGGTATTCTACAATTTTTCCTTCAGCTTTGGCGTTTTCTTGTCGCCATATTTGTAATGTTAAATTCATAGCAGTGCTTATTTGTATGAGCGTTCTTTAACTTCAATGTTTTCGTATACTAATGCTTCTTTGTGTAATTCAGCATCTTTTGGTGCGCCTTTGTATTCCCATGCAGACACAAACTGAAATTCTTTTCGGCGTTGTGCTTCACCTTCGGGTGTTTGATATTCCTCTCTAAAATGACCACCAGCAGATTCTTCACGTACTAAAGCATCTTTGGCAAATAATTCTCCTAATTCTAAGAAATCTGCAACCCGTCCTGCTTTCGCTAATTCTTCATTGAATTCATCAGCCGAACCTGGCACAAGAACATCCTTATAAAACTCATCTCGGAGAGCAGAGATGTCTTCAATAGCTTCTTTTAACTCTTTTTCATTTCGGGCCATTCCACATTTTTCCCACATGATTTTTCCAAGACGTTTATGGAAATAATCCACAGGCTTAGTTCCTTTGTTGTTGATGAAATGATTAATTTCAGAAGTCACTCTAGCCTCTGCTTCTTCAAACTCTTTAGTGTCCGTTGGAATAGGGCCGGTTCTGATGTCATCTGATAAATAATTTCCAATAGTATAGGGTAATACAAAATAACCATCTGCTAAGCCTTGCATCAATGCGGATGCACCTAAACGGTTGGCGCCATGCTCAGAGAAATTGGCTTCTCCAATGGCATAGAGTCCAGGAATAGTGGTTTGTAGGTTATAATCAACCCAAATCCCTCCCATTGTATAATGTACCGCTGGATATATCATCATAGGAGTTTCGTATGGATTTTCATCTACAATCTTTTCATACATTTGAAATAAGTTGCCGTATTTACTTTTGACTACTTGTTTTCCTAAGGTTTGTATAAGTTCTGCATCCTCTTCATCTAAACCTTTGATGTGTGCTTGTTCTTTACCATATCTAACAATAGCAGAAGCAAAGTCCAAAAAGACTGCTTCACCTGTTTTGTTTACGCCAAAGCCTTCGTCACAACGTTCTTTCGCTGCTCTGGAAGCCACATCTCTTGGTACTAAATTTCCAAAAGCTGGATAACGGCGTTCTAAGAAATAATCGCGTTGATCTTCGGCGAGATCTGTTGGTTTTAAATCGCGATTTTGAATCGCTTTAGCGTCTTCAATATTTTTTGGCACCCATATACGTCCGTCGTTTCTTAAGGATTCAGACATCAGGGTTAATTTTGATTGGTGATCTCCTGAAACAGGAATACACGTTGGGTGAATTTGTGTATAACAAGGGTTTGCAAAGTAAGCACCACGTTTGTGTGCTTTCCATGCTGCTGTTACATTACTACCCATCGCATTTGTAGAAAGGTAAAATACATTCCCATAACCTCCAGTTCCTAAAACTACAGCATGTCCTGAGTGGCGTTCAATTTCTCCGGTGACTAAGTTTCTAGTGATAATTCCACGGGCTTTTCCATCTACGACAACGACATCTAACATTTCGTGACGGTTATACATTTTAATTTTTCCACGTCCAATTTGACGGTTCATTGCGGAGTAGGCTCCAAGCAAAAGTTGTTGGCCCGTTTGCCCTTTGGCATAAAACGTTCTGGAAACTAAAACCCCTCCAAATGAACGGTTGTCTAATAGTCCTCCATAATCTCTTGCAAAAGGCACACCTTGCGCAACGCATTGATCAATAATATTGGTTGATACTTCTGCTAAACGGTGTACGTTTGCTTCCCGCGAACGGTAATCTCCACCTTTTACGGTATCATAAAATAAACGGTAAGTAGAATCACCATCACCTTGATAATTTTTTGCGGCATTAATCCCACCTTGGGCTGCAATAGAGTGTGCACGACGCGGAGAATCTTGAAAACAAAACGCTTTCACGTTGTAGCCAAGTTCAGCGAGTGTCGCTGCAGCCGATCCACCAGCAAGCCCAGTTCCAACAATAATCACGTCGATGTGACGTTTGTTGGCAGGATTTACAAGGTTAATACTGTTTTTATGATTAGTCCACTTATCTGCTAAAGGACCTTCGGGTATTTTTGAATCTAAAGCCATAATACTATGTTTTAGTGTGTATGATTAAAATAGTGGAAAAGCGCAATGACAATAAATCCTAAAGGAATTAGTGTGGCATATGCAGTTCCAAAACTTTTAAGTGATTTAGTGTATTTGTTGTTAGCCCCAACCGATTGAAATGCGGAATTGAATCCGTGTAACAGGTGTAATGCTAGAAATATAAACGCAATGACATAAGCTCCAACTCTTATAGGGTTATGAAATTTTTCAACGAGTTCATGATAATATCTGAACTCGCCATTATGAAGACCACTCATATCACCAACAATATATTTGGTGTTAAGTTCTGGAAACCAGAAGTCAATAAAATGAAGTGCAACGAATGCTAAAATAGCAAACCCGCTATAAATCATATTTCTACTCATCCAAGAAGAGTTGGCGTTGCCGTTGTTTTTGGCATAGCTTACCGATCTCGACCTGTAGTTTTTATACTCTAAAACAAATCCCATTACAAAATGAAAGACCACACCAAAAATAAGAACGGGTTGCAGTACAAATTGTACCAACGGATTTGTTCCCATAAAGTGAGAAACTTCGTTAAATGTATCGGGGTTGATAATAGATAGAATATTTATGGCAAAATGTTGTAAAAGGAAAAACATGAGAAAAAATGCAGAGAGCGCCATGGCTATCTTTTTCCCTATTGAAGACTTTAATAATCCACTCATAATTAGCTGTTGTTTTTTAACCCTGCAAAGGTAATCCACGACAACGTTTTAGACAATAACATTCGTGTTAATTTTATTATTTAGACTTATTTTAAATAACCAAAATACCTCGAAGGATTTTAACATTTTAATATAGACCTATTAATTAAATTTATATATTTTTGGATTAAATATACACACACATGAAATACCTACCGATCAGTCCTCAATTATTTACAAAAAACAGATTAAAGTTTTCACAGCAAATGCTACCTAAATCAATCGCTGTATTTAACTCTAATGATGTCTTTTCTACAGGTGCAGATAGTACACTACCATTTGAACAGCACCGGAATATTTTTTACCTCAGTGGGGTAGACCAAGAAGAAAGTATTTTAATTATATTTCCTAGCTGCAAACGAAGCTGCACATAGAGAAATTCTTTTTGTAAAAGAAACCAACGATCACATTGCAGTATGGGAAGGCGCTAAACTTAGTAAATCTCAGGCAACTGCTGCATCGGGAGTTCAAACGGTGTATTGGTTAAAAGAGTTTGATTCGATTTTCCCAAAATTGATGGCAGAAGCGACTCTTTTTTATTTTAATAATAATAATCATTACCGCCAAGCAGTTGAAATGGAAACTCGGGACGATCGCTTTTTAAAAATGATTAAATCCACCTATCCAAATCACGAGATTGCTCCTAATTTTCCAATCATGGAGGCGATACGTGGGGTCAAAGAGCCAGAAGAAATTGCGTTGATGCAAACTGCTTGTGATATTACAGAAAAAGGGTTTAGAAGAGCTTTGGCTTTTATAAAGCCGGGCGTTATGGAGTACGAAATCGAGGCAGAATTCGCTCACGAATTTCTCAAAAATCGTTCGAAAGGATTTGCTTACACTCCAATCATCGGATCGGGATACAATGCTTGTGTGTTGCATTATATAGAAAACAATCAAGCTTGTAAGGATGGCGATATGTTACTCATGGACGTTGGAGCAGAGTATGCAAATTATGCAAGTGACATGACGCGAACTGATCCCTGTAAATGGGCGATTTACGGCACGCCAAAAAGCTGTTTATCAAGCGGTTTTAAATGTTAAAAATGAAGCAACAAAGTTATTAGTGCCTGGAACTATTTGGGAAGATTATCATGTTGAGGTTGGAAAAATGATGACCTCTGAACTTTTGGGCTTAGGCTTAATTGATAAAGCTGATGTTCAAAATGAAGACCCAAAATGGCCTGCTTATAAAAAATATTTCATGCACGGAACATCGCACCATATGGGGTTAGATACCCATGATTTTGGTCCTTTAAAAACGCCTATGACAGAAAATATGGTGTTTACAGTGGAACCTGGAATTTATATACCTAATGAAAAAATGGGCATCCGACTCGAAGACGACGTTGTCATTCAAGCAGAAGGCCCACCTTTAAATCTAATGCGTAATATTCCTATCGAAGTCGAAGAAATAGAAACTATAATGAATTCAAATTAAGCTTTTTTAGCACAACATTTCTTTTCACAATCTTGAGCACAGCTTTTTTTTCGGCTTTTAGTTTGTTTGTACAGCATGCTTTTTTGCACGCTTTTTTACACACCTTTTTAGATCCTGAAAACTCCACAACAGTTTGCATATTTTCTACGGAATAGGTGTCAGCTACCGAAGTCACGGTTTTGGTGATGCTTGATGGATTAGTCTGGGCAACATCATATTCGACCATCGCCAGTTCGTTTTTAAAATCTACGGTTGCAGATTTTACACCTTCCATGCGGGCCAGTTTCTTTTCAATAGTTTTTGCGCATCCCATTTCGCAGGTCATCCCTTTAATATTGAATTCTGCTTTAGAATAGGTGGCGTTTGGATTGAGTTCAGTAGAGGTGTTTTCAGTAGTAGTGTTTACAGATATAATTTCTGTTTTAGGCTCATTTTTACAAGAAAAAACAAGTGCTAACAAAAACACAGCGGTTAAGGTTTTTTTGAAAAAGTTCATGCTATTTTAGTTTAGGCGTTTGAAACAAATGTAGAAATAATTCAGTATTATTCTAATTTATTACTCAATTTTGTGAAATATTTATAAACTGTTAAAATGAATCAAGACTACAAGAAATGGATATTCCTATTGACTCTAGCTATTGTCTGGGGGAGCTCATTCATTTTAATTAAGAAAGGTTTAGTTGGATTGACGCCTTTACAGCTCGGAAGTTTACGAACGGTGCTGTCATCGCTATTTATTTTTGTAATTGGCTATAAATCCCTTAAAACGGTTCTTAATTCGCAGTGGAAATGGATCATTTTATCTGGGTTTATTGGGACTTTTTTTCCGGCCTTTTTATTTGCTTTTGCCGAAACAGAGGTCGATAGTGGAGTGGTTTCAATTTTAAATGCTTTAGTGCCTCTAAATGCGATTTTAATTGGGTTAGCTGTTTTTAAAATTACATCTACAAAACTTCAGATATTTGGTGTAATTTTGGGGTTTATTGGAGCCTCCATGCTCATTTTTAACAGCATGGAACTCAATCCTGATCAAAATTACTTATACGCTGGATTCGTGGTCTTGTCTACCGTCATGTATGGCTTCAATGTGAACCTCATTAAACATTACCTTCAAGAAGTGAAACCGATTGCTATTGCTACTGGGAATTTTGTAGCGATATTTATACCTGCTTTTTTAGTTCTAGTAGCTTCTGATTTTTTTACACTTCAAACTTTTGACCAGCAATCTATATATTCCTCTATAGGTTATGTAGCCATTCTATCTGTGTTTGGTACAGTCATGGCAAAAATTATATTCAATAATTTAATCCAAATTTCAAGTCCAGTATTTGCTTCATCGGTGACTTATTTGATGCCAATGGTAGCGCTATTGTGGGGCTTACTAGATGGCGAACGTTTTGGGTTAGATCAAGGATTCGCATCTTTGCTTATTATATGCGGGGTTTATTTAGCCAATAAAAAAGCAAAAAAAAACCGAAGCTAATGCCTCGGTTTTTTAAATGTAAGGAATGTTATGTTAGTTGAAGTCTTCTTCAGAAACCCCTTCGTTAATAACAATCTCACTTGCAGCCATCCCAATCACTTGAGGGCCAGCAGTTATTTTTTGAACGAAAGGAAATAATACCCCATTCACTTCCTTGTAATCGGAGTACTCTTGAATAGACGTTATTTGTTGTCCTTGCGCTTCTTGTGTTTTTTCAGTTCTTAGCAATAATCCTGTTGTGGCATCATAGTAACGGAACGAGGCTTCTTTTACTTTTATTTTGTAAACATCCACGCCATCAATAGCAGTCAAACTAACGAGTTCAAGTGTGCTTGCGTCTAAATACGTTTCTGGAAATAAGCCTTTTTCTTCTAATTTTTCCGCAAGCTCATCTTCGGACATTGGCATTTTTCGCCCTTGTTGTTCGGCGTAACCATCCGTACCATTAAATTTTTGCTTCATCACCGTTCCCATGCCTTCAATAGACATTTCCATCGATGACATATTAGGGGTCATACTTTTTAGGACGGCTGTTGGTGTAAAAGGCATACCCTCTATTGTAACATTCGAAGAAACCATAACAGAATTTACAGCATTGACTGCTTCAAGCCCCCCGATTGCAGTGATGTAGCTGCTGAGTACTGAGGCTGCAGTAACGCCTGCAGGAATTGGTTTAGAAAATTCAGGTTTTTCAACGGGGTTAGCAAAGGTGTCAAAGTAGTTGATTGGAATACCTGTTTTTTCAAGGTTTTCAATAACTTCACTTCCTTTTCCTACCACAATTATACGAGCATTGTCAGCTGTAAAATAGCGGTTGGCCACACGCATAACATCTTCAATAGATACGGCGTTTATTTTTTCTAAATAAGTGGCATAAAAATCGTCAGGCAATTCGTTGATTTTTGTATTGATTGCATATTGTGCGATGGTGCTTGGTCTTTCTAATGCCAGTACAAAATCGCCCACATACTTTGCTTTAGCATTTGCCAAGGCATCAGCTTCTACAGGCTCAGTCTGAAAGCGTTTGATCTCTTTTATAGTTTCAACAACGGCACTGTCCGTAACCGCATTTCTAACGGCTGCTCCTGCTCTGAAACGCGAAATGTACTTATCTGTACCTACAGATGATCGTGCACCATAGGTGTAGCCATGTTCTTCACGGAGGTTCATATTTAAGTAGCTATTAAATCCACCACCTAAAATTTTATTTGCAATAAGAACTGCGTGATAATCAGGATCACTCATTTTTAACTTTACTGTACTTGTCAAAGAAATGTTTGATTGTACCGCATTGGGCATATCAATAAAATTAATTTCAAGAGCTTTTGGATTTTCATTAGCTTCAACCATTGCTGTTGTTAAGGCTGCTGCTTTTTTCCAGTTTTTAAATTGCTTTTTAACATGCTTTACAATGGATTTTGTGTCAACATCTCCAATGACTACTAAATACGTATTGTTAGGGTTGAAGTACTTTTGGTAATAGGCTTTTACATCCGCAAGCGTAACTTTATTAACCGTTTCTTCAGTTAAAAATTCACCATAAGGATGTTCTGTGCCATATGCTAATGCACCGCCAACTCGACCTGCGATGGCATCAACACTTTTAGCATCTGCTTTGATTCCTTCTAGCAGTTTGTCTTTTTCTTTTTGAAATTCGTCTTCAGTAAGCAATGGATTTATGGCTGCATCTGCTAATAACTCCAAAATACGATCACTGTATTTTGTCAGCGAACTTGCAGAACCACCACCAAAACCGATGTTTAATCGTGCGCCTAAAAAGTCAATCTCTTCGTTAAAATCGTCTTTAGAAATCGAAGTGGTGCCGTTTGCTAACATAGCACCTAAAAGTGAGGTGACCCCTGCTTTTTCTCCTTCTACTATAGGTTCTCTATCAAAGGCTAAATTAAAAGATACTCTTGGAAGTTTATGGTTTTCAACAACCAAAATTTTAAGTCCATTTTTTAATTCAAATTCTTGTGGCTTTTCCAATGCAATTATTGGAGCTGGGCCAGGTTTTGGTTGCTGTGAGCGGTCAATCTGAGCATTTACTCCTAGAGCCATAAAAAACACGGCAATTACGATATATAATTTAGTTTTCATATTAAGATCTTTTTAGTTGTTATTCCTGATCGGATTCTGGTAAATATTCTAATATCAAGCGTTGGTTTGGGTTCAAATATTTATTGGCTACTGTTTTAATTTCTTCGCGAGTGATCGAACGGTAGATGTCAATCTCATTATTAATTAAGTTAACATCGCCATAGAGCATATGGTAACGCGCCAATGAATTTGCAATTCCCTCAATACTTGAGTTTGAATTTACAAAGTTGTTTTCAAATTTATTTTGAATTTTTTGATAGTCTCTTTCAGAAATAAGCTCACCTTGAAGCTTTGCAATTTCTTCATCCATTTCAACAATAAGATCGTCTAAAGCAACATCGCCTAAAGGCAATCCGTAAAGGATATAGGTGCCATAATCTTCTTGACTAAAATCAAGAGCTCCCACTTGAAGCGCCATTTTTTTATCATCCACAATCTTTTTATAAAGCTTAGATGTTTTTCCATCACTTAAATAGGTTGAAATCATGCTCAATACATAAGCGTCTCTTTCCTTAAATGATGGAGTTCTGTAAGCTGCCATGATTGCAGGGATTTGAATGTTTGAGTCATATGCTTTTGCACGTATTGGTGCTGTGATAGGATCCTCCTTTGGGAAGTTTCTGACAATATCTTCGCCTCTTGGTATTGGTCCAAAATAATCTTCAATCATCCCTTTGACCGCAGGAACATCAATATCTCCTGCAACAACTAAAACGGCATTGTTTGGCACATAGAATTTTTTATTGAAGGCTTGAAACTCTTCAAGAGTTGCAGCATCTAAATGTGCCATTTTACCTATGGTAGTTCCTTTATAGGGGTGTTTTTTAAACATATGAAGTTTAATGTTCTCCAAAAACTTGCCATAAGGACTATTGTCAACTCGCAGTCTTTTTTCTTCTTTTACAACTTCATTTTGTGTATCAACTCCGTCCTGGTTAATAACTGGGTGAAGTAAACGTTCAGATTCCATCCACAATCCAAGTTCTACATTATTTGAAGGAAATACTTCATAATAATAGGTTCTGTCGTCGGTTGTGTTGGCGTTATTACTGCCTCCAGCAGAAGTAACAATAGTAAACCATTCGCCTTTTGGAATGTTTTTGGTGCCCTCAAATAAGAGGTGTTCAAAAAAGTGAGCAAATCCCGTGCGTTCTGGGTTTTCATCTTTTGCACCTACATGGTACATTACAGAAGTAGTTACAACTGGTGCAGAATTATCTTGATGTAGAATAACATGCATGCCGTTACTTAAATCGTATTCTTCAAATTTAACTTCTTGTGCTGAGACTGTAAAGGCCATCCCAAACAAAGCCGCTAAAGACAATAAACATTTTTTCATGAGTTAGTTTTTATTTATTACAATAAGTAAGACGTTTTAAATCTTATTTTGTTACATTATTATACCTCAAAATAAAGTTTTTTTTAAAAGCCAAAATTAAAACGAAGTTTATAAGCGTATAAATTGAAAATTATTTGCAGATTCAGATAATAGAATTATATTTGCACCCGCCTTAATATTTGTTAAGGTGAATTAATAAAAACTAATTTAATAAAAACGTTACGCTATGTACGCAATTGTAGAGATAGCAGGGCAACAATTCAAAGTTGAAAAAGACCAAAAGGTCTTTGTTCATCGTTTGCAAACAGAAGAAGGAAAAAAAGTCACTTTTGACAATGTACTTCTTTTGGCAAATGATAGCAAAGTTACTGTTGGCGCCCCAGCTATAGACGGCGCTTCTGTTGGAGCTAAAGTCTTAAAGCACCTTAAAGGTGACAAAGTAATCGTATTCAAAAAGAAACGACGTAAAGGATACAGAGTTAAAAATGGCCACCGCCAAGCTTTAACTGAAATCCAAATCGAAAGCATCGCTGCTTCAGGTACTAAAAAAGCTGCACCCGCAAAGGCTGCCGCTAAAGTAGAAGCAAAACCAGCTGCTAAGAAAGAAGTGTCTAAGCCAGCTGCAAAAGCTGCGGCACCAAAAGCCGAAGCTGCTCAAGATTTATCTGCAATGACTGTTGCACAATTAAAAGAATTAGCAAAAGCAAAAGGAATTTCTGGAATTTCAGCAATGAAAAAATCAGATTTAATTTCAGCTTTAAGCTAGAATATATAACACATTAAAATCGAAATAAAATGGCACATAAAAAAGGAGTCGGAAGTTCGAAAAACGGTAGAGAATCAGAATCAAAACGTCTAGGCGTAAAGATATTTGGTGGTCAAGCAGCAATTGCTGGAAACATTATCGTAAGACAACGTGGTACTGCACATAATCCTGGAGAGAATGTGTATGCTGGAAAAGATCATACCCTTCACGCAAAAGTGGATGGACTTGTGAAATTTGCAAAAAAGAAAGACAATAAGTCCTATGTGTCTGTTGTGCCTTTTGAAGCATAATTACTCAAGTATAAGTAAAAAAAGCCTCGCATAGCGAGGCTTTTTTTATGCTCAATAACCTCTTATATTACTTAGATACGTTTTTCAGCGATTATAATACTTTCAATTGGACTAAATCCATTTTTGTGGTCTGAATGCTCTTCGTAAGTTTTTGTTGTTGTTTGGAATCCAGCTACTGACAGCCGATTTATTAAACCTTCAACGGAGTAAATTCGAACATGATCTTCTTGGCCAAAATGGAGTAGTCTTTCTTGTTCAGTTCTGAGAGAACTGTCTTCATAAATTTCTCCCTCTTTAAAAGGTGTTTGAATAATACAAATTCCACCAGGCTTTGTAATACGATACAGTTCTTTCATAGCCTTTTGGTCGTTTTCGATATGTTCAAGAACGTGATAACAAATAATAATATCATATTGATTGTCGGGTTCATCTATAGCCTCAATATTTAAGCACTTCATTGCTTCAAATTCACCAGCATAATCTGTTGTAATGTAAGTGATGTTAGTCAAAGACGCTAACCGGGTTCGTATACTTTTTGAGGGTGAAAAATGAAGTATTTTCGTTTTATTGAGTTTTGGTTTTAGGAGCACCCAAAGCCTTCTAGTTCGTGAGAGGCTTCCGCATTTTGGACATAGTTTATCTCCTTTTTCTGAAGTTATAAACCGAGACATTTCAAAATCACATACTGTACATTGAAACCTCCTGCCGATATAAAACATGGAAAGAATCTTGCGAAGCGTCGATTCATTTTTTTTGATTAATGCTTTTGGAAATAAATTTTTTAGGAATTCGTACATCTAATAGGATATTAATTTTTCATAGGCTAGACGCTTATCAGCGTTTTCTAAGTAAATTATACCACAGAAATGATAGCCTAAGTTTTTAAGTAAGCCTTGCATTCCTGTATTATCTTGGTGAGTATCGATTCGCATCGATTTAATCTTATTTTGTTTCAATAGGCCCTCACACTGGTTAAAAATAAATTTTGCAATTCCAGTCCCTCTATTTTTTTCGGAAACTGCCATGCGGTGAATCACACCATACACTGCATTTTCATTGGTAAGCCATTGCCCTTCAATAGTTGAATATGTGGGTTCTGTTCTGGTGCTGAACATCGCCGTTGCGATTTGAATGGAGTCCTCTGATCTTACAACAAAACTTTCGTTGTTTTCTAGGTCATTTAAAATGATTTTTTCATTTGGATAGCCGTTTTGCCACTGCTCAATATGTAGCGTAGCGAGATAGGCTTGTGCTTCTGCAATTATTTGCAGAGTTTGCGCTAGATCTTCTTTAGTGGCATTTAGAAATTTCATTTTAAATGTTTTTCTGATGGATTTTTATCAAAAAAAAGCCAAAGTAAAAACTTTGGCTTAGATATAAAAATAAATTATTTAGTAGCGGTAATACTCTGGCTTAAAAGGCCCTTGTACTTCTACTCCTATATAACTTGCTTGATCTTTACGGAGTTCTGTGAGTTCAACACCAATTTTTGCAAGGTGAAGTTTGGCTACTTTTTCATCTAAATGTTTAGGTAACATATAAACTTCGTTGTTGTAGGCATCTCCATTTGTCCATAGTTCAATTTGTGCTAAAACTTGGTTTGTAAAGGAGTTACTCATCACAAAACTTGGGTGCCCCGTAGCACATCCTAAGTTCACCAGACGTCCTTCAGCTAGTACAATAATATCATTGCCGTCAATAGTATATTTATCGACTTGTGCTTTGATTTCAACTTTACTATCACCGTGGGTATCATTGAGCCATGTCATGTCAATTTCATTATCAAAGTGACCAATATTACAAACAATTGTTTTGTCTTTCATTGCTTCAAAATGCTGGCTCTGAACAATATCTTTATTTCCCGTAGCTGTGACAACAATGTCTGCTGTTGGTAAAACAGTTTCTAGTTTTTTCACTTCAAATCCATCCATAGCCGCTTGTAAAGCACAAATCGGATCTACCTCAGTTACTGTAACAATACTACCCGCACCTTGAAAAGAAGCTGCCGTACCTTTCCCAACGTCACCATAGCCACAAACGACAACGCGTTTTCCAGCAAGCATAATATCTGTTGCACGACGTACCGCATCTACAGCACTTTCTTTACAGCCATATTTGTTGTCAAATTTGCTTTTAGTAACCGAATCATTAACGTTGATTGCAGGCATAGATAAGGTGCCGTTTTTCATGCGTTCATATAAACGGTGAACACCGGTAGTTGTTTCTTCACTTAAGCCGTTGATTCCAGCCATTAATTCTGGATAATGATCAAACACTAAATTTGTTAAATCACCTCCATCATCTAATATCATATTTAAAGGTTGACGATCTTCTCCAAAAAACAAAGTTTGTTCGATACACCAATCAAATTCTTCTTCACTAAGGCCTTTCCATGCATACACAGGAATTCCTGCTGCTGCAATAGCTGCTGCGGCTTGATCTTGTGTTGAAAATATATTACAAGAACTCCAAGTTACATCTGCTCCGAGTGCTACAAGTGTCTCAATAAGAACAGCGGTTTGAATAGTCATATGCAAACACCCTGCGATTCGAGCGCCTTTCAAAGGTTGACTGTTTTTATATTCTTCTCGAAGACTCATCAAACCTGGCATTTCAGCTTCAGCGAGTTCAATTTCTTTGCGTCCCCAATCTGCAAGAGCGATGTCTTTTACTTTGTAAGGCGTGTAAGGAATAGTTTTTACGTTCATAAGGCAGTTTTTAAATGCACTAGTTTGGAGTTAACCTATAAATTAGTGTATTTTCGTTTTAAAATTATTTTACGCTGCAAAGATAACTATTAACTTTTAAAAATGTAATGCCACTTTATAAATCCATAGCTTTAAATTCACAAACTATTGTTAAAATCTGGAAGATTACGGAATCTAAAGATTTTTTCTTTGACCAAGTCGTGTTGAAGCCTGAGAGTTTAGAGCGAGTAAATGGTATGAAAAGTGAATTGCATCAACGTGGGTTTATGAGTGTTCGAATGTTACTTGCTGAATTTGGATATGGAGATGAGAATTTAGTATACGATGCATTTGGAAAACCCCATTTGAAAGATGGAAAATACATTTCTATTACACATTCTTATACATTTTCAGCAGTAGTGGTGAGCGCCAAAGCAGTTGGAGTTGATATTGAAAAACAACGCGATAAAATAATTAAAATCGCTCCAAAATTTATTGGTTACGAAGCCGTTTACTTGAAAAAAAACGATTCCAAATTGATTCAAAAATTGACTTGGATTTGGTGTGTTAAAGAATCGTTATACAAATTATTTGCAACACCAGGAATGGTGTTTAAAACCCATTTTTTAGTACTCCCATTTGGTTCTGAATCCAATAGCACGTCAGCTTGGATTGTTCAAGACAAACAAAAACTTAAATATAACGCTATAGTTATGGAGTTTGAAGGCTTTGGATGTGCAATTGTAGGGCCTAATTTTTAAAACAAGATTATGAATATATCAGTAGAATTTACGCTCACACCCTTACAAACGGATTTTGAGCTTCCAATTATAAACTTCATAAAGACATTGCGGGCGTCTGAATTTAGAGTTCTTGAAAACCCATTAAGCACACAAATTTTTGGACCGTATGACGCTCTAATGGGGTTTTTGACCGCGACTATCAAAGCCACTTTTGAAGATATTGATCATGTAGTTTTAAATATGAAAATAGTAAAAAGCGACCGTAGCGATTATGAGCCCCATTTTTAATTTTTTATTTGAACAATATAGCAGTTCAAGTCCTTCAGATATAGCTCTAGAAATCACCGCAGTCATTTTTGGTTTCGCTTCTGTTTGGTTCTCAAAGCAAAATAATATTTTGGTATTTCCAACAGGGCTAATAAGTACCTCTATATTTGTGTATTTATTGTTTAAATGGCAATTGTTAGGAGATCATGATGATTAATGGCTACTATTTTATAATGAGTTTATATGGCTGGTATATTTGGACTCGAAAAATTGATTCAGAACAAGTAACGCCAATTTCTAAAACTTCAAAACGAGAACAGCTAATTGGAGGAGCTATTTTTATGGCCTCCATATTAGCAGTGTATTTGGTCTATCAAATTTTTGAGATGTGGACAAGTTGGGTTGCTTATGTGGATACGTTAACCACGGCCTTATTTTTTGTGGGAATGTGGTTGATGGCAAAACGAAAAATAGAAAATTGGATTTTTTGGATTATTGCCGATATTATTTCAGTGCCATTATACTTTTATAAAGGATTTACATTTACAAGTTTACAATATTTAGGATTTACAATTTTAGCTATATTTGGATTTTTAGCATGGAAAAAACACTTGAACAACACCCGTCTAGTTGCATTAAAGTAGTCTTGTTTGGACCAGAATCAACTGGAAAGACGACCTTGTCAAAAGCACTCGCGGACTTTTATGATACCACCTGGGTGGCAGAATTTGCGCGCGAGTATCTCCAAAACAAATGGGATCAAGAACAAAAAACTTGTGAGCGTTCTGATTTATTGCCTATTGCAGTTGGACAAATGGAGCTAGAAAATGCTGCGGCTAAACAAACAAATAACCTTTTGTTTTGTGATACCAATCTTTTAGAAACAAAAGTGTATTCGGAAATATATTATGAGGGGTATTGTGATCCAACTATTGATTTCTTTGCAAAAAATAATTGCTATAATTTACATTTTTTATGTGATATTGATGTACCTTGGGAAGCTGATGATCTGAGAGATAAACCTCATGAACGAAAAAAAATGTTTTTAGCATTTGAAGATGCTTTGAAAACACTTGATCTTCCTTATGTGGTTTTGAGTGGTTCTAAATCAGTTCGGCTAAAAACGGCAGTTAATCATGTAAATAAACTTTTAAAACAATAGATTTGAATTATTCATCTTCTGATATAAAACATATTGATAGTCTTGGGCTTAGTTTAACAGATGTCGAAAAACAATTAGAATACTATGAATCTCCGCCTTCATACGTTAATTTAAAATCCTCGGCAACCATTGGAGATGGTATTCTAAAGCTGTCCGATTCAGAAGAACAAGAGTACATTGACTATTACAAACGCCACAACGCATCGCTCTCAATAGTTAAATTCACACCAGCGTCGGGAGCAGCTTCAAGAATGTTTAAGGTTTTGCATCAATTTTTGGAGGATTACGACCCTCAAAAAGAATCGATAAACGCGTATATAAACAAAAATAAAATTACAGAATTGTTTTTATTTTTTGTGACTGTCGAAAAATTACCGTTTCACGACGCTACAGTTGATAAAATGCGCGCGATGGTTCCAGATTATGACCTTCTGTCTTTAGATCAAAGGCGTATATTGTTTGTGAAAACACTGTTAGAGGAAAAACATTTAAATTATAAAAATATCCCAAAAGGGTTGCTGCCTTTTCACAGGTATAAAAACCATGTTTCAACGGCTTTTGAAGAACATTTTTTTGAGGCCGCTCAATATGCTTCTGTAAACGATAGAGCAGTATTACATTTTACGATTTCTAAAGCTCACCTAGAGCAATTTCAAGCAAAATTAAAAGGCACTCAACAGCTCGTCGAATCAAAAACCAACATCAAATTTGAGGTCACGTTTTCGTACCAAGCTTCTAATACAGACGTGCTTGCCGTAGATTTGAAAAACCGTCCCTTTCGTTTAAAGGGTAAATTACTGTTTAGACCTTCTGGTCATGGGGCTTTAATTAAAAATTTAGACCAAATTGACGCGGATATTATTTTTATTAAAAACATAGATAATGTTGTAGTGAACAGATATCAGCAAGAGGTTGTAAAGTATAAAAAAGTACTTGCAGGTGTATTGCTAGAGACACAACATCAGTTGTTTTCGTACGCAAAAACTCTTGAAGCTAACGATTTATCAGAAAATATGATTAGCGAAATAACACTATTTTTGATAGAAAAACTAAATGTTGTGATCAACCCACAATTCGAAAAGTATGCCTATAATCATAAAATTGAGTATTTAAAATCAAAAATTAACCGACCTATTCGTGTTTGTGGAATGGTAAAAAATGAAAACGAACCTGGAGGTGGTCCGTTTTGGGTAAAGCATGAAAATGGCGAAATATCTTTACAAATTGTAGAGTCTGCTCAGGTGAATATAGCACTTAAAAAACAGAAAGCTATTTTAAAGAACGCAACACACTTTAATCCAGTTGATGTTGTCTGTGGAGTCAAAAACTATAAAGGCGAAGCATTCAATTTGGAACAATTTGTTGATTCAAGCACCTACTTTGTTACCACCAAAACTAAATACGGTCATAAACTCAAAACTTTAGAAAAACCAGGGCTATGGAATGGCAGTATGGCAGATTGGAATACCATATTTGTGGAGGTTCCAATTATTACATTTAATCCCGTTAAAACAGTGAATGACCTTTTAAAATTCACTCATCAAGTAAAATAATTTCATAAATTCTTTTCAAGAATTTAAATCTAAACTATATTTGCACCGTTCTCAAAAAAGGGGTGCCGATATCGGCTGAGATCATACCCATTGAACCTAGAACAGATAATGCTGTTTAGGGATGTGAGTTTCAATTTGAGCAATTGTTCAAGTTGGAGTCAAAGGAAGCTAAAGCTTCAAAAATATATATAACTAATTTACAAAGAATAATTACCTCTTTTTATTCGATATTATTTTTATCGTATGAAAAAATCTGTTCTTTTAATTGCATGGTCATTAGTGTCTTCTGTGACCATTGCTCAACAGAATCCAGTTGAAATGGATTCAACTCAAACACAAACTTTAGACGAGGTATTAGTGCGGTCTGTCCGGGTGAAGCCGAACGCACCAATTACCCATTCCAACCTCTCAAAACAAGAACTGCAATGCCGGAATCTTGGGCAGGACATTCCTGTTTTGTTAAACTATTTACCTTCAGTAGTGTCTTCTTCAGATGCTGGAGCAGGTATTGGGTACACGTACTTACGAGTTAGAGGGTCAGATGCGACCCGTGTAAATGTGACGATTAATGGGATTCCATACAACGATGCCGAAAGTCAGGGTACATTCTGGGTGAATCTTGGTGATTTTGCGTCTTCTGTGGAAAATATTCAATTACAGCGTGGAGTTGGAACTTCTACAAATGGATCTGCTGCTTTTGGAGCAAGTCTAAATATTTTAACCGATGCTATTTCTCAAAAAGCAGGAGGTCAAATTGCCAATTCCTTTGGTTCCTATAATACAAGAAAACACAGTCTGAAATTTACTACAGGGCTTCTTAATGATCATTTTGAGTTTGCTGGACGCTTATCAAAAATTTATTCCGATGGTTATGTTGATCGTGCCTCTACAGATATGAAATCGTATTTTCTTCAAGGGAACTATGTTGATACAAACACCCTTATCAAAGCGCTGATGTTTGGAGGAAAAGAGAAAACATACCAAGCATGGTATGGATTAAGTAAGGATGAATTGGAGGAAGACAGAACACAAAACCCTTATACTTATGACAACGAAACGGATAACTATTGGCAAGATCATTATCAGTTGCATTGGAATGAAACTTTAAACTCTAATTGGTCTACAAATATCGGTTTGAATTACACAAGAGGAAAAGGGTATTTTGAGCAATATAAAACGGAAAGAAGTGCTGAGGATTATAATAATTTGATTGTTGATGATAGCGATGTGATAGTTCGTCGTTGGTTGGATAACCATTTTTATGTGGCCAATGCGAATGCAACCTACCAAAAAAATGGGATTGAAATTAATTCTGGTATTTCTTACAGCGATTACACCAACGACCACTATGGAGAGCTCATTTGGGGAAGTGATTTGGTCGCAGGAACAAGCATCAGAGACCGTTATTATTTAAGTGCTTCTAATAAGACTGATTTTAGTATTTTTTCTAAAGCCACCTTCAGAATGTCTGAATCCTTACAGGGCTTTTTAGATATACAAGGCCGATTTGTTAACTATTCTACAACAGGTTTAACCTCTAACCGAGTGCCTATTGACATTGACAAAAGGTATAATTTTTTCAACCCAAAACTAGGGCTCACTTATACGTTTAACTCAAACAACAGTGTGTATGCCTCCTATGCACGTGCCAACAAAGAACCCAACAGAAACGATTTTGAAAGTAATGCAGAAGCGGTTCAATCAGAAAGTTTGAATGACTTCGAATTGGGATGGCGTCATCAAGGAAAACGCTTTAGTTTGAATGCGAATATGTATTATATGTCCTACAAAAACCAATTAGTGCTTACAGGTGCTCTTGATAATGTTGGAGAATATTTAAGAGAAAATGTTGACAACAGCTACCGTTTGGGGCTGGAATTGGATGTGCGCGTAGCTATAAGTGATCAAATTGCTTTAAATTCAAATCTTGCTTTAAGTCAAAATAAAATTAAAGCACTGACTATTGATCGTGACGGCAGATTGCAAAACTTAGGGACTACTAACATTGCATTATCACCAAATGTGATTACTACTCATGCCATTGAATATGCACCGAACAGCCAATTTAGAGCTGCACTGATTGGTAAATATGTTGGCGAGCAATACTTGAGTAATACAGATACAGAAGCGTCTAAATTAGAGGGTTATTTTGTTGGGGATTTTAATTTGAATTATGAATTGCCACTCAATAGAATCTTTAAATCTATTGTATTTAGCGGTATGATTAATAATATATTTGATTTAGAATATGTAGATCGTGGTTACACCTATTTAGACACTTGGAGTGGTTCAACAGTTTCCGAAGTACAAGGCTATTACCCACAAGCTACTCGAAATTTCTTAGTAGGGATGACCTTAATTTTTTAAACTTAAAACTTACAAATAGCGCACTTTGGTGCGCTATTTTTTTAATTGGTGATGTAAAGTGTATTACCGCTACTTTCTACAAAATAGGGTTTGAGCGTGCACCGCAATGTGCTGTTTTCTAAAACAAGACCTGTCAATAAACTGTATGTGTTTGCATCTTCACAACCACAAACCGCTTCAAGACCGTTGATGGTTAGTATAGAGCAATCGTTATAAATATGATTAGGGTCTGCAGCGTCAAAAGCAACATATCCAGCACCAGTATTATTAACGATGATACCCCCATTACCCTCATTAGGGACGTAGACGGGATTATTAGGAAATGTGAGCTGATTGTATTGCGAGAGATTAAGATTCAACGAGACCATTACATTGATGTTAGCTAAAAAATTACAATTCGGATCAATAGTGTTTTTTTTGGAACAGCTCGCGTGTACGAACAATATAATGAGGCCAAATGTCAATGCTTTAAATTTCATTTTTTTTGATATATAATTTTATAATAAAGAAAGATCTCAATTTACGATAAAAACTACAATAAGATAAATATTTTGTATATTTGTAATGCAATCTCGTGAAAACGAGATTTTTGCATTTAGTTCTAGTTACTAATTAGACTATGCAAACACCTAAATGAACAACTACTTAAAAAATGATTAGTTATGAGCAATGTATCTTATTACACGGCCGAAGGATTAAAAAAACTACGAGAAGAGTTAAAGCAACTCAAAGATGTAGAACGCATCAAAGCGTCAAGAGCAATCGCTGAAGCGAGAGATAAAGGCGATTTAAGTGAAAATGCCGAATACGATGCGGCTAAAGAAGCCCAAGGCATGTTGGAAATGCGTATTTCAAAATTGGAAGACGCCCTTGCTGGCGCTCGTTTGATTGACGAATCTCAACTTGATGCCTCCAAAGCATTAGTGCTGTCAAAAGTGAAAATAAAAAATCAGGCCAATGGTATGGAATTGGACTATCTTCTTGTGGCCGATGGCGAAGCCGATTTGGCTGCCGGTAAGATTTCTGTAAATTCACCAATAGGAAAAGGATTATTAGGAAAACGTGTTGGAGAAATTGCTGAAATTCAAGTGCCAAATGGCATCATAAAGTTTGAAATTATTAGTATTTCAAGATAATTAAAATCCTAATACCATCTGATGAGTTCAGTTTTTACTAAAATAGTCAACAAAGAAATCCCTTGTTATAAAGTAGCGGAAACCTCACAATTTTTGGCATTTTTGGATGTGAATCCTAATGCAAAAGGCCATACACTTTGTATTCCTAAAAATGAAATCGATAAAATTTTTGATTTAGACACTTCTGCTTATATAGAACTGATGAGGTTTTCAAGAACAGTAGCCATTGCGCTAGAAAAAGCAGTGGATTGCAAGCGTGTTGGCATGTCCGTTATTGGTTTAGAAGTCCCACACACACACGTACATTTGATTCCTCTAAATAGTATGGAAGATGCGCAATTTACCAAAAAAGAAACGCTTCTTCCAGAAGAATTTCAAGCCTTAGCAAATAAGATAGCATCATTCTTGTAGGCGTTTTAAGCTAATTCTTATCGTAGTGCCTTTGTCAATTTCAGATTCAAGAACTTTGATTTTCCCTTTGTGATATTCATTAATAATTCGTTTAGAGAGCGAGAGACCCAAGCCCCAGCCTCGTTTTTTTGAGGTAAACCCTGTTTCAAAAATGGTATGAAATAATTTTTTAGAAATTCCCTTTCCAGTATCACTAATATCAATTAAAACCAGTGTGTCAGAGGCATGTATAGTAATTGCTATATTGCCCTCACCTTTCATGGCATCGATTCCATTTTTAACCAAGTTTTCGATAGTCCAGCTGTAAAGCTCGAGGTTAATTGCAGCCCTAAGTTCTGTGTTAGGCGCATTCATTTCAAACGTTATTAGCTTACTGCTGCGAGACTTTAAATAGTCAAAAGAATCCTTTGTGGCAGTTATAATATTTGTTGGTTTCAATAGAGGAATAGAGCCGATTTTGCTAAAACGTTCAGTAATAATTTCTAAGCGCTGGATGTCTTTTACAATTTCAGAGGTATAACTAGGGTTTACCGCTTCTGTTTTTAAAAGCTCTGTCCATCCTATCAGTGACGATAAAGGAGTCCCAATTTGATGCGCTGTTTCCTTAGCCATTGCTGTCCAAAGTTTGTTTTGAGACGCCGTTTTAGAACTTGTGTAGAAAAAATATACAACGCCACTAAATAATAAAAATATCAAAATAAGCATCAAGGGGTAATATTTTAATTTGTTCAGCAAGTCGGAATTCCCGTAGTACATTGTTGATAAGACTTTACCTTGATAGATGACTTCTATAGGCGTATTTTCTTCACGAAATTTTAAACTTAAATTTTTAAGATATTCTTGATTGTTTTTAGATTGCAGTTTGATATTTTTTGATTGAAAATACCCTTCAGAATCTTCGCTAATCATTGGGGTTGAAGTATTACTTTGAATTATTTTTAACGGAAAATCACTAATATTTCCATCGATGTCAATGATTTTTCCAAGTTCTTTCTGCGCTTGTGAAAAATTTTCCATTTTTACACGTTCTTCTTCTTTAAATTTTTGAAAAAACTGGTAGGTATTCCATAAGATCAATGAAATAATTAGAAAAGAAATGGTAATTACCACCCAGCGTAGAACGTGTTGTTTTGAATAATTTTTCATTGGTATATTTTTTCAATTTTAAATATAATATATTTATTGTGAAATTAGTGTTTTATATTATTGCTTTCTGCTTTTAGTTGGAGTGTTAATTTGTTAAGTTTGTATATATTTAAAAAAAGCTATACATTAATTGTCAATTTAAAAAAAAATGGAAGTACAAGGAAAAATCAAACTCATTGGAGAAACGCAGTCTATTGGGTCTAATGGATTCAGAAAGCGTGAATTAGTAGTCACTACAGAAGAGCAATATCCACAGCACATTATGGTAGAGTTTGTGCAGGATAAAACCGATCTTTTAAATAACTTTCAAGTTGGACAACAGATCAAAGTAGGGATCAATTTACGTGGTCGAGAGTGGGTTAATCCACAAGGCGAGACAAAGTATTTTAATGCCATTCAAGGCTGGAGAATTGAGAACCTTCAACAAGCTCAACCCCCAGTAAATGCTGCACCAGTAGCGCCTGCTCAAGCTTTTGAACCTGCTACAGATTTGACAGCAGATGAGCCAAACGATTTACCGTTTTAATACGCGGTAAATAGTGTATAAGAAGCCTACAACACAAGAAGATGAAGTGGCTTAGTAGTGCTATAGAATTCCCGCCGTTGAATCAGGCCAATGCCGATGGACTCTTGGCTCTTGGTGGAGATTTGTCTCCAGAACGTGTTTTTTATGCCTATCAAAATGGAATTTTTCCATGGTATGAATCGGATCAACCCCTACTGTGGTGGGCACCAGATCCACGTTTTGTATTATATCCTGATCGTTTAAGGATTTCAAAAAGTACAAAACAACTATTGAAAAGCCATCAGTTTGAAATTACGGTTAATCGTGATTTTAAAGCGGTTATCGAAGCTTGTGCAAACGTCAAGCGAAATGCACAATCTGGGACATGGATAACCAATGATATGATTGAAACATATTGTGAATTACACCAAAGAGGAATTGCTAAATCTGTTGAAGTCTGGCAAAATAAGTCCTTAGTAGGTGGTTTGTATGGAATCGAGTTGGGGGACACAATATTTTGTGGCGAAAGCATGTTTAGTCATGTGAGTAATGCGAGTAAAATTGGGTTCATAACCTTTATTCGAAACTCAAACTATACACTCATAGATTGCCAATTACATACAGATTATCTTGAAAGCTTAGGTGCAGAACATATATCAAGATCACAATTTATGCAGTATATAAAACGAGAAACAACATAAAGTAAATAATTAGGATTAATTAAATTTTGACTATGCTAACCAAAGAACATTTCGAATCATATGCTGGAAAAGAAGCGTTTAAAGAAGTAGTGCAATCTAATAGTACTAAAAAAAACTTCGAATCGTTGATGGAAACACTCGACTATGAGTCAGAGTTATTAAAGCTTCAAGCCGAGTTAGTTGATTTGCAACAATGGACTGCTAAGCACAAAAAACGAGTATGTGTATTGTTTGAAGGCCGCGATGCTGCTGGAAAAGGCGGGGCTATACGTCGTTTTACCGAGCATCTAAATCCACGATCTATGCGTGTTGTTGCGCTTACTAAGCCTACAGAGATCGAAAAAGGGCAATGGTATTTTAGACGTTATATAAAAGAACTCCCTGAACCAGGCGAGTTAGTGTTCTTTGACAGAAGTTGGTATAACCGTGCTGTAGTAGAGCCCGTAATGGATTTTTGTGGGGACGAGCAGTACCAGAAGTTCATGGTGCAAGTGCCTGAATTTGAGCATATGCTCTACGAAGATGGTGTGATTATTATTAAATTCTGGTTTTCTATTTCAAAAGAAGAACAAAAAAAACGCTTCAAATCTAGGTTGAAAAACCCATTAAAACAGTGGAAATTCAGTCCAGTTGATAAAGAAGGTCAAAAGCGCTGGGATAAATATACTTTTTACAAAGAGCAGATGTTCAGTCAAACTCACACCTCGTTTAGTCCTTGGATTATTATTAAAACAAACAATAAAAAACAAGCCAGATTAGAGAGTATTCGCTACGTCCTATCTCGTTTTGACTACGATCGTAAAGGGAGCTCAAAAACAACAGTGCTTCCAGATCCAAATGTTGTTCAACGCTATCACAGAATGATCACTCAAATTGATTAGTTATGGAAGATTTAACACCAAAACACCTAAAGAAACTCAATAGCAAGCGCGGTTTACAATTATTCCTCGGCGAAGACGATATGACGATTTCTAAAGCCTTACGAATACTTGCTCACGAATCAAAACTAGAGTCTTTACAAGAAGAGTTGATCAAGTTACAGCAATGGGTAGAGGCGGAAAATGAGAAATTGGTTGTGATTTTTGAAGGTCGAGATGCGGCTGGAAAAGGGGGCGCAATTCGCCGGATTACCCAACATCTAAACCCAAGAGAGTTAAATGTTGTAGCCCTTCCACGACCAACAGATGAAGAAAAAAGTCAATGGTATTTTCAGCGGTATGTCAAAAACTTACCTCGAAATGGTCAAATCACATTTTTTGATCGCAGTTGGTACAATCGTGCTGTTGTTGAACCCGTCAATGGGTTTTGTACTAAAAAAGAGTATGAGGTGTTTATGAATCAGGTTAATGATTTTGAACGAATGATCATCGATTCTGGTGTGCGCCTTGTTAAATTTTATTTCTCGATCTCCAAAGATGAGCAGTCAAGACGTTTTGAGGATATCAAAGCGAGTCCTGTCAAAAAATGGAAATTTAGTAAGGTAGATGAAACAGCCCTTGAGCTTTGGGATAATTATACGGAGTATAAAGCCAAAATGTTTGCGCAAACAAATACTGAGATTGCTCCTTGGATCATTATAAGAGCCAATAAAAAAAGTAAAGCTAGAGTTGAGGTGATAGAAAAACTTTTAGAGCTTATCCCTTACAAGGATTAAACTTCGTTATATCTAAAACAACTTGTTTCATGGTCATTGACCATGCCAGTAGCTTGCATATGCGCATAAATTACTGTGCTGCCTACAAATTTAAACCCACGACCTTTTAGAGCCTTACTGATTTGATCACTTAATGGCGTATTTGGAGGTGCTTTTTTGTAGTTTTTAACAGCGTTTTTTATAGGGTTTCCATTTACAAACGCCCAAATATAATTGCTAAAACTTCCGAATTCTTTTTGAATTTCTATAAATGCTTGTGCATTAGAAATCGCCGCTTTAATTTTTAATTTATTTCGAATAATCCCTTGGTCAGTGATTAAGGAATCAAATTTTGCGGTATCATAATGCGCAATTTTAGTATAATCAAATCCGTCAAAAGCAGTTCTAAAATTTTCTCGTTTTCGTAGAATTGTAATCCAGCTTAAGCCCGCCTGAAAGGTTTCTAAAATTAAAAACTCAAACAACTTTTGATCATCATAAAGAGGAACTCCCCATTCTTCATCGTGATAGGTCTCATAGAGCGGGTCGCCAATACACCATCCGCAACGATTTTGTTGTTGTTTCATAGGTCAAAAGGTATTGTTTTTTTTGATAGTCGCATCTGATAAGTATTGTCAATTTAGTGCAGAAATAAACTCATCAATAGAAACCGCTTTGTCAACTTGAAACGTTCCGATTTTTATACGTCTAAGTGCAGATAGGTGTGCGCCGGAGTCCAATGCTTTTCCAAAGTCATAAGCCAAAGAACGGATGTAGGTGCCTTTGCTACAAGTGACACTAAAGTCAACCGTTAAGCCTTCTATTTTTGTAATTTTAAATTCATTAACAGTAACTTTTCGAGAGTTGATGTTCACGGATTCTCCGGCGCGTGCAAATTCATATAAGCGTTTACCTTCCTTTTTTAGCGCCGAAAAAACTGGAGGGAATTGATCAATTTCGCCAATAAATTTTTTGGTCGCTTGATGAATTAATTCAGTTGTAATATGTGCTGTTGGAAACGTTTTATCTATTTCGGTTTCTAAATCGTAGGAGGGTGTAGTGCTGCCTAGAACAAATGTACCCGTATAGGTTTTGATTTGGCCTTGAAACGAGTCAATTTGTTTTGTCATTTTCCCAGTACAAATAATTAACAAACCTGTTGCTAAAGGATCTAAAGTGCCTGCATGACCGACTTTAATTTTTTTTAAATTAAAGCTTTGACGGATATGCCAGCGCAATTTATTAACCACTTGAAACGAGGTCCAATTCAATGGTTTATCAATCAGTAAAACTTGACCATCTAAATACTCTTGAGCAGTTTTCATTATTTAATATAGAGTTAGGATAACGGCTAAAGCCCCCACAACAAAACAATAATAGGCAAAGTATTTTAATTGGCTATTCTTAACCAAGCGAATCATTAGTTTACAAGCAAAAAGGCCTGCTAAAAATGCGGCTATAAATCCGGCGGATAGGCTCCCAAAATTTTCAGTAGTATAACTCAAATCGCCACTGAGAAGGTCTTTGGCAATTTTCCCAAAAATTAACGGGATCACCATTAAAAATGAAAATCTAGCGGCTTTCGATTTGTCATTACCAAGCAAAACTGAAGTTGAAATGGTGGCGCCTGATCGTGATATTCCAGGAAGCATAGCAATAGCTTGTGATATTCCAATAATAAAAGCATCCCAAAACCCTACTTTTTTAGCTGTTTTTTTAGCACGATCTGCCATGAATAATAATACTGCAGTAATAATCAACATGAGGCCAACAAGCATAATATTGTTTCCAAAAAGGGCTTCTAATTCGGATTCAAACACTAGCCCTAAGAACCCAGCCGGTAGCATGGAAATCATGATTTTGACAATAAATTGAGTGTCTTCATTCCATTCAAACTTGAGTAAAGCGGTTATCAAAGTGACGATGTCTTGCCGAAATATAATTAGTGTACTTAGAGCAGTTGCAAAGTGAAGTACAACGGTAAAAACTAAGCTATCTTCAGGGATGGAATCATCACCCAAGAGCGCTTTTCCAAGTTCTAAATGGCCACTAGAAGACACAGGTAAAAACTCAGTAAGGCCTTGCACGATACCTAATATAATACTGTCTATGAGGTCCATTTATTTCTTGAAATTTTTAAGGATGGCATAAATTTGAATCCCAAATCCGATTAATATTAAGGTAGGTGCTACACGAATTCGCTGTGCGCTAAAAATTTCAGGATTAAATACATTTGGGTCATCGGAACCACCGCCCGCCATTAATATGAACCCTATAGCTATTAAACCAAGCCCAATAAACATCCATTTGTAATTTCGTTTTTCAAAAATGAAATTAGGTTTTGCGGATTCTTTTCGTTTCTGTTCTCCCATAATTAATTGAATTTCGTGAATATAATAGTGATTATTAAAACTAGAAAAAGGGTTTAAATGTCTTTTTAAATTTTGACTATCAATAATAAAGTTGATCCGTTTTTAGCTTTAGAAAACGTTGAGTTGCAAAAAATGTACTCCACCATGTAATAAGTATACCTATTAAAAATACTGAAATAAATAATAGGCCAATAGAGAATTGATTTTGAATCAATTTAAACTCTGGAAAAGATTTATCTACAAAATATAATACCGTGCCCATGCCTGCTATAGCCATAAGCGAACCAATAATTCCAAGCCGAATACTACGCCAAATAAAAGGCCGTCTAATAAATTGTTTTGTAGCGCCCACCATTTGCATGGTTTTGATTGAAAACCGTTTTGAATACACGGCCAGTCGAATCGAGCTATTTATAAGCAATACAGCGATAGCTGTGAAAATTCCACTAATGATTAGGATCCAAAAGCTTAATCGTTTGACATTACTATTCATCAAAGACACAAGGTCTCTGTCATATTTAATGTCTTCAACAAAGGGTTTTTTCATACTAATCTCAGAAATGCTATCTAAGCGATGTGCTGTGACATAATCAGCTTTAAAATTGACTTCAATAGAGTTTTTTAAGGGGTTATAGCCCACGTCATCTAAAAAATCTTCTCCATATTGTAATTTCATAAAATCGGCTGCAGATTCTTTAGAAACATATTTGGTTTGTTTTACGTAGTCGGAAAGCGCAAGACTTTTTTTGAGTTGATTGATTTCTACAACTTTAGAAGCGTCTTCTAGGTAGATCGTTAAAACCACTTGTTCTTTAAAATTATCAGAAACAGATTTTGCATTAATAACTAATAGCCCTAAGACTCCCAACAAAAATAGGACCAATGCAATACTAAGTACGACCGAAAAATAGGACGAAATTAGGCGGCGTTTTTGGTGTTTTTCAAAAGATGAACTCATAGTAAATGTCTTAGGTTTGTAAAAGTATAAAAAAACTTGCTTAAATGGCCTGTATTTCCCTGAAAACAAATTAATATGGACTTGTGCGAGTGTTTCATGAAGTAGAGTTTTTTACTTGCCAAATAAACCGTAGATTTGTGCCTATTAATGACGTTTATATGATATACAATTTCAATGAAATTGAAGCCAAATGGCAAAAATACTGGGCAGAAAATCAAACATTTCAAGCTGATAATTCTTCAACTCAACCCAAATATTATGTTTTAGATATGTTTCCCTATCCAAGTGGAGCAGGTCTTCATGTGGGGCATCCATTAGGATATATTGCATCCGATATTTATGCACGATACAAGCGTCATAAAGGTTTTAATGTTTTGCACCCTCAAGGTTATGATAGTTTTGGATTACCCGCAGAGCAATATGCGATTCAAACGGGACAGCATCCTGCGGTAACTACGGAAGCGAATATAAAAACCTACCGCCGTCAACTCGATCAAATGGGCTTTTCGTTTGATTGGTCTAGAGAAGTCAGGACTTCCTCGCCAGCATATTATAAGTGGACGCAATGGATTTTTATTCAATTGTTTAATTCCTGGTATAATAAGTCATCAAATAAGGCAGAATCCATAGACACCCTTGTCAAGCTGTTTTCAGAGCATGGCAATGCTAAAGTAAATGCAGAATGTGATGATGCAGTAGAGCAATTTACGGCCAAAGAGTGGATCTCATATTCGTCCGAACAACAACAACAAATTTTATTACAATACAGATTAACATATCTAGCGGAAACTGAGGTCAACTGGTGTCCAGAACTGGGTACTGTTTTAGCGAATGACGAAATCGTAAACGGGATCTCCGAACGAGGAGGTTATCCTGTGATTCGTAAAAAAATGACGCAATGGAGTATGCGAATTTCTGCTTATGCTGAGCGGCTTTTACAAGGACTAAGCACCATTGATTGGACGGATGCTTTGAAAGAAAGTCAACGCAACTGGATAGGGAAATCTGTTGGGGCTTCAGTAGTGTTTAGTCTAAAAAACCATAACGCTACAATCGAAGTATTTACCACACGACCCGATACAATTTATGGAGTATCTTTTATGACACTCGCTCCTGAACATGAGTTGGTAAATCAAATTACTACACCCAACCAAAAATCAGCGGTGGACGCTTATGTTTTAGCCACAGCAAAACGTAGCGAGCGCGATCGCATGGCAGATGTAAAAACTATTTCAGGTGTATTTACAGGGGCTTATGCTGAGCATCCTTTGACAAAAGAAGCTATTCCTGTTTGGATTGGAGATTATGTCTTGGCTGGCTATGGAACAGGAGCAGTAATGTCCGTACCCTGTGGAGATCAACGAGATTATGATTTTGCAAAACATTTTAATATACCGATTCCAAATATTTTTGAAGGCGTTGATATTAGTAAAGAAGCTTATACAGATAAAGCAAATACAACTATTGCAAACAGTGCTTTTTTAAGTGGACTTAGCTATAAAGAAGCCTCCAAACAAGCCATTGAAGCCTTGGAAGCCAAAGGCTATGGTTTAGGGAAAACAAATTATAGATTAAGAGATGCTGTCTTTTCTAGACAACGCTATTGGGGCGAACCATTTCCTGTATATTATATTAATGGATTGCCGCAAATGATTGCGGAAAAACATTTGCCAATACGATTGCCGGAAATTGAAAAATATCTACCAACAGAAGAAGGTGAACCGCCTCTAGGGCGAGCTGAGGTTTGGGCGTGGGATACCAGTTTAAACACTGTTGTAGAAAATAGTAAAATTGATCATCAAACGGTATTTCCCTTAGAGCTTAATACAATGCCAGGTTGGGCGGGGAGTTCTTGGTATTTTAATAGGTATATGGACGCGCACAACCCAAACGAATTTGCGAGTGCCGAAGCATTGAATTACTGGAAGGAAGTTGATCTGTATATCGGTGGAAGTGAACATGCTACAGGACATTTGCTTTATGCCCGTTTTTGGCAAAAATTCTTATTTGATTTAGATATTGTTCCTGTAGATGAATTTGCCAAAAAACTGATTAATCAGGGTATGATTTTGGGTACGAGTGCGTTTGTAGGGCGCGTAGAAGGCACGCATACATTCATGTCTGCAGATAAGATTACCGACGAAAAAATTCAGTGGATTCATGCGGATGTATCTTTTGTAAACGCCTCTGATGAATTAGATATTGAAGCCTTTAAAACTTGGAGAGAAGAATTTAAAAGTGCAGAATTTATCACAGAAAACGACGGTCTTTTTAAAGTTAAAAGAGAAGTCGAAAAAATGTCTAAATCCAAGTACAATGTCGTCAACCCCGATGCCATTTGTGAGAAATATGGTGCCGATGCATTGCGCTTATACGAAATGTTTTTGGGACCACTTGAGCAATACAAACCTTGGAACACTTCCGGTATTACAGGCGTTCATAATTTTCTAAAAAAATTATGGAAATTGTATGTTGGTCAAGAGGGGCTTAAAGTCACCGCTATTGAACCTTCAAAAGACCAGCTAAAAACGCTTCATAAAACCATCAAAAAAGTAACTGAGGATATCGAGAATTTTTCATTTAACACATCGGTATCTACTTTTATGATCGCAGTCAATGAGCTCACTACACAAGGCTGTACTTCTAGAGCAGTACTAGAACCGCTTTTAGTCTTAATAGCACCTTATGCTCCCCATATCGCCGAAGAATTATGGAGTCAACTAGGACATGATGAATCCATTTCAAAAACTAAATTTCCAGAATTTGAGGCGAGTCATTTGATCGAAAGTGTAAAAGCTTATCCGATATCGTTTAATGGAAAAATGCGTTTTACCATAGAGTTGTCTCTGGACTTAAGTAAAGATGAAATTGAAGCCGCAGTGATGGCAGATGAAAAAACACAAGCGCAGCTAGAGGGTCGAACACCCAAAAAAGTAATAGTTGTTCCAGGAAAAATCGTAAACATTGTTGGATAATATAGATCATATCGAAGTTTTAGGGCTCATTGCAGCGTGTCTGACCACTTATGCATTTTTGCCGCAAGTTTATAAAACTTGGAAAACAAAAGATGTGTCGGCATTTTCATTACCAACATTTTCTTTGTTCTTTATTGGTATTGCATTTTGGCTAATATATGGCATATACAAAGAGAGTATCTCCATGATTTTAGCAAATACAATCACGTTAATGTCGTCTTTTGCACTACTAGTTTTTATTTATAAGTATAGAAACCGTTAAAATTAAGTGTCAATTTTTCAGTTTTAAAAAATTGGAACTATATTTGGTAGATACTAAATCTAAAAATATATACTTATGGGAACGTACTATTTAATCCTTGGAGCCATCGCCTTAGTGAGTTGGCTTGTGAGCTCGACGTTAAAACGAAAATTTGCAGCCTACTCAAAAATTCATCTGCGCAATGGATTAAGTGGTGCCGAAATTGCTGAAAAGATGCTTTTAGATCACGGAATTAAAGACGTAAAAGTCGTGTCAACTGCTGGTCGTTTGACAGATCATTATAATCCGACAGACAAAACAGTAAATTTAAGTGAAGCAGTGTATAACCAACGAAATGCAGCTGCAGCTGCAGTTGCTGCACACGAATGTGGACATGCTGTTCAGCATGCACAAGCCTATAGCTGGTTACAGCTACGATCAACACTAGTTCCTGCGGTGAACATCTCATCGAAACTGTCTATGTGGTTAATTTTTGGAGGGCTTATTTTAGGATTTGGAGCTGGCATAGGATTAGGGTATTGGGTCGTTGTTACTGGATTTTTGCTGATGGCAGTTGCTACACTATTTAGTTTTGTCACATTGCCAGTAGAGTACGATGCGAGTAATCGTGCTCTGGCATGGTTAAAAAACAAGCATATGCTTTCTCAAGAAGAGTATAAAGGTGCCGAAGATGCGCTAAAGTGGGCTGCACGAACATACTTGGTTGCTGCACTTGGATCGCTAGCGACTTTAGTATATTGGGCTTATCAAATTTTTGGTAGAGAGTAATTAGATTTTGATTTGTCGATCTATTTGTTGGTCTAATGAAATGAATGTTTCTGTTCTTGAAACTCCTGAAATCGGTTGAATTTGTTTGTTCAATACTGCCATTAAATGTGCGTTGTCCTTACAAAGAATTTTAATCAAAACACTCCAGTTTCCAGTAGTATAATGACATTCTAACACTTCAGGAATTTTTTTGAGTTGTTTGACAGCATCTGAGTTGTTTTTGGCTTTATCAAGGAAAACTCCAACAAATGCCATGGTTGTATAGCCTAAAACTTTTGGATTCAATACAAACTTAGAACCTGCAATAAGTCCTGAGCTTTCTAGTTTTCTAAGCCGTTGATGAATGGCAGCCCCAGAAATTCCAACACCACGTGCAATTTCTAGTACAGGAGTCCGGGCATCTTTCATTAATGCTCTAAGAATTGTTTTATCAATACCGTCGATTTCTATAGTTTTATTCATTTAGGATGGAATTTATGAATTAACGAACCAAAAATATAAAAATTATATCATTTTATAACTAAATTATGTATTTAAAGGATTATATCCGAAGTATTTTCCTTTTTTTTCTTTAAATATGACACCAAAATCTTTTAATTCATTTAAAATTGGGTCGTAAAACTCTTTTTTAGTAGGAATTTGTACGCCATATGTTTTAATTTTGTTATTTAATATTGCTAATGCTGCAATTCCAACAGGTAAACCTACAGTTTTTGCCATAGCAGTAAACGTTTGATCTTCGCCAGTACACACCATAGTTGCATCAATTTGATGTTTTTTGCCCCCTAATTCATATCCAAATTTGTGATACATCACAATCATATCTTTGTCATTAGGACTCAAAGTCCAACTGTCTAAAAGGATTTTTTGAAGTATTTGTGCAGGTGTGGCACTTTTCAGTTCCACTTTTTTGTTGGGGTTAAATAGATCTAATTCTTCTAGTTTTTCCCATACAATATCATCCTGATCTATTTTTAGTTTGTATCGTAATTTCAATTCTACAGAATCTGTTGGACTATAGGGTAAAAAAGAATTCATAAAATCTCTATAGCTCATATGTTCACTTCCTGAGATGCTATAACTATCGTCTGTCATCCCAAGAATTACAAAAATTTGCCAGGCTCTACTAAAACCAACCCGTCTAATTGTGCCTCTATATAATGTCTTGACGGCGTCTAATCCATATGCACTTTGGTATTTTAATGAATCTCTATTAGCATAGGCTTCAAATCGTCCATAACCCTCTACCTCAAGAAACTCTGTACGTCTAAACAATCTGTGGTAAGGAATATATTTAAATTTCCCTTCTTGAAGAAATTTAGCAGCTCCGCCTTGTCCTGCCAATACAACATTCCGAGGGTTCCAAGTGAATTTATAATTCCAAAGATTAGTGTCGCTCTCAGGCGCCATCAAGCCACCTGTAAAGGATTCAAAAAGAATCATTTTTCCGCCCGACTCTGTGATGCGATCAATAACCTGCATGGCACTCATATGATCAACGCCGGGATCTAATCCAATTTCATTTAAAAATACTAAATTTTTCGCTTTTGCTTCTTTGTCTAGAGCTTGCATTTCTTCACTAACATAAGAAGCTGTGACCATGTGTTTTCTAAATGTTAAACAATCTTTTGCCACTTCGATATGAAACCTAGCCGGCAGCATTGAAACAACGAGATCTGCATTTTGAATAGCCTGCTGGCGTGCCGTCTTATTAAATATATCAAGTTTAAGTGCTTTAGCATTTGCATGATTCCCAATCCATTTTTTAGCATTAGAAATTTCTAAATCGCCAATAGTGATTTCTAAGTTTTCAGCTTTGGATTTATCTAAAAAATATTGGATGAGGTATGAGGCAGATTTGCCTGCGCCTATGATTAAAATGTTTCGCATATTAAATTGAGATTCTTATTTTTGTAAAAAGTTTGCCTACTAATGTAGTGAAAAAGTTCAAACGAGTTTAGAAATTAGAATAGGCTATAAATAGATATGGATAGAAAAATAGTTTTATTGGCAAGTTTTATTGGGGGTTTAGGCGTTGTACTAGGCGCTTTTGCAGCACACGGATTGAAACCTTTACTTAGTGTTTCTGCCCTCGAAAGTTTCAATACGGGTATTCGCTATCAAATGTACCATGCCTTTTTATTGTTTTTTTTAGCAACCACAACACACATCACAGCAAAACAAAAATCCATTTTATATACACTCATTCTCATCGGAGTTTTAGTATTTTCAGGATCTATATATGTATTAGCGACTAATGATTTGACTTCTTTTAACTTCAAAGTTATTGGGTTTGTTACTCCAATTGGAGGGCTGTTTTTGATAGCTTCATGGGCGCTTTTGTTTGTGTATTTTTTTAGAAAAAAAAGTAAATCACACCCTATTTAATAATATTTAATACTTTTGTAAGATTAATTAAATGTAAATAATATGTACCAACCAGCCCTAGTTACGAAAACGATTTCGTTAAATCATATCGGAATCACTTCTAAAACCCTACACTATCAATTACCTCCAAACAAATTACACGAAATCACCCTTAAACTCAAACAAGGTTTCGAAGCGCGCTCAGGGGCTTTGATAATTCAAACTGGGGAGTTCACAGGCCGCTCTCCAAAAGATCGATTTATAGTCAAAGACGATATTACTAAAGATCACATTTGGTGGGGAGATGTCAATATCCCTTTTGCTTCGGAAGACTTTGATCAACTCTATAATAAAGTGACAGCCTACCTTTCTGAAAGAGATATTTACGTTCGAGATAGTTATGTGTGTTCTGACCCTGCTTACCGTACTAATATTAGAGTGATTAACGAATATCCTTGGAGTAATTATTTTGCGTATAATATGTTTTTACGACCAAAAGATTCGGAATTAAAAAACTTTGAGCCTGAGTGGACGGTAATTAATGCGCCAGGTTTTAGGGCCGATCCAAAAAAAGATGGCACCCGTCAACATAATTTTGCGATATTAAACTTCACTAAAAAAATAGCTCTTATTGGTGGTACGGGCTATACAGGAGAAATCAAAAAAGGAATTTTTTCAGCCTTAAACTTTATTTTGCCAGTGTTTAAAAATACCCTTCCTATGCACTGCAGTGCCAATGTTGGGAAAGAGGGAGGTACTTCCATCTTTTTTGGACTTTCTGGGACAGGTAAAACCACACTTTCTACCGACCATCACCGTCATTTGATTGGAGACGACGAACATGGTTGGACTAGTGAAAATACTATTTTTAATTTTGAAGGTGGTTGCTATGCTAAAGTTGTCAATTTGTCGAGAGACAAAGAACCTGAAATATTTGATGCTATAAAAAAAGGAGCGATTCTTGAAAATGTGATTATGGATGCCAAAGGAGAAGTTGATTATTCAGATACAACCATCACCCAAAATACGCGCGTGAGTTACCCCATTCATTTTATAGACAATATTCAACCTAACTCAATTGGTAAAAATCCTAAAAATATATTTTTTCTTACCGCTGATGCTTTTGGTGTATTACCTCCAATTTCCAAACTAACGCCTGGTCAAGCAGCCTATCATTTTATTTCAGGCTATACCGCCAAAGTTGCGGGGACAGAAGCTGGGATAACAGAACCTGTGCCTAGTTTTTCAGCTTGTTTTGGAGCGCCTTTTATGCCGTTACACCCCACAAAATATGCTGAAATGTTGAGCGCTAAAATGAAAGCTACTGGGGTTAATGTTTGGTTGGTAAACACAGGTTGGACTGGAGGACCATATGGTATTGGGACGCGCATGAAACTGTCCTTTACGCGGGCTATGATCAATGCTGCAATGGATGGTTCCTTAGAAGCTGCTAATAAAAATAATTATCACATTCATTCTGTGTTCGGAGTACTTCAACCGAGAGTGTGTCCCAATGTGCCTACAGCAGTGTTGAGCCCAAGAAAAACATGGAAAAATGATGAAGGATTTTATAAAACCGCTCATAAATTAGCAGAATCATTTAATACCAATTTTGAGAAATTTGAGCCCTATGCAAATAAAGAAATTATTGCTGGCGGACCAAAATATTTACAGTAAAACAGTATAAGCTTCTAAAATAGCGGCCTATACTCTCTAGAGTTACTAATCTTATATACTTTTTTTCAATTTAAAAAATAAAAAGTGTAATTTTAGGCTTCACAAATAACCAATGAAATATTTTTCTGTTGCAATACTCTTCTATTCTTTTTTTTCATGTCAGTATTATGAAAAAAAGAAACTCGATTCCAACACGATTTTAATGGAAGAATTAAAAACGTTTAATTGGAACGAAGTCGACCGTTATCCAAGCTTTGAAAATTGTGTGGATGCTATAGATTTTCAGGACAGTAAACAGTGTTTCGAAACTACCATTACGACACAAATTTCGGACTATCTTTCAGCACAAAACCTAATTGTTTCGCAAACCGTTAGTGATACAATACAAATCAATTTTTTGGTGCTAAAAAGCGGTGAAATAAAGATCACTCAACTTCAGGTTCAAGAATTAACTAAACAACAAATACCGGGTTTGGACTCTCTTCTAAACTACAGTTTAAAGGGGCTGCCTAAATTATACCCAGCGATTAAAAGAAGTCAACAGGTGCAAACAGCATTTCAATTGCCCCTAGTCCTTAAAGTTAAGTAAAGATCATCATTATAAATCCCTCAATTGACAGTGAAAAGAACGCTCAAATTAGTTTTAAAACAGTATAACATCAGATTACTTTTGGTGTTGTTTCTATTTTTTGGCGTTTTTCATAGTGGGCATGCACAACAAGAAGTAGATGTGTTTAGATTGCAATTGGGTCTAGGAATCAATAGTCCATTAGACACTAATTTGACGCCGCAATTTGAGTCGAAAACGATTAATTTCCCCTCTATTCAATTGGGGTTAAGGTATATGTTTAAAAAGACTCTAGGCGCGAAACTCGATGTTCAATATAATCGATTTTCATCTGCATCGAATTCGTTACCCTTTAAATCTAACTACTCACGACTCAATCTTCAAGGCATTTATGATGTAACGGATAAATTGAAATTTTTATCCCCGAGAACTTCAATTTTTGTTCATGCAGGTCCTGGCTTGAGCATTTCAAAGCCTCTTGGAATTTATAATTCGAATACCTATAATTTTTTTAACCTCAATGCTGGGGTTGAGGTTGAATTTATAGTATCAAAACGCTTATCTTTATTCTCAGATTTAAATTATACTTACGCCTTTGCGTCGGACGATAAGTATGCTGTTTTGACAGAGGGGTTTTCATTTAACGAAAATATGATTCAAGTAACAGTTGGAATTTCAGTTGCATTAAGTGGTTGTAAATATTGTGAATAATGGCAGATGATAAAATTATATTAGGAATTGACCCTGGAACCACTATTATGGGCTTCGGTTTGATTAAAGTGAAGGGCAAAACTATGGAGTTTTTACAATTAAATGAATTGTTACTTCAAAAATATGACGATCATTACTTGAAACTTAAACTTATTTTTGAACGTACTGTAGAACTGATCGATACGTATCACCCCGATGAAATCGCCATTGAAGCCCCTTTTTTCGGAAAAAACGTACAAAGTATGCTCAAGCTTGGACGAGCACAAGGTGTGGCTATGGCTGCAGGACTTTCTAGAGAAATCCCAATCACAGAGTATTCGCCAAAAAAAATTAAAATGGCTATTACTGGAAATGGAAATGCCAGTAAAGAACAAGTAGCTAAAATGCTTCAAAGTCTGTTAAGCCTAAAAGAGCTGCCTAAGAATTTAGACTCAACAGATGGTCTGGCGGCGGCAGTTTGCCATTTTTATAACCAAGGAAAAGTCACTTCTGGTAAAAGTTATACGGGATGGAGTGCCTTTGTGAAGCAGAACGAGAGTCGAGTTAAAAGGTAAATTCACGATTATGGACATAGAAACCCTTAAATACCCAATTGGGAAACCTAAAATTCCAACCAAAATTGAATCTACTCATATAGAAAATTGGATTCAGACGATTCGACAATTTCCTTTGCTAGTGTCAGCAGAAGTGATTCCGCTTACAGCCAAGGAACTTCGTTATAAATACCGTCCCGAAGGCTGGACGATTCAACAGGTGGTTGGCCATTGTATTGATAGTCATATGAATAGTATTACCCGTTTTAAATTGGCACTGACAGAAGACAATCCGACAATTAAACCCTATGATGAAGCCCAATGGGCAACGCTGAACGACACTCTGGATTATAGCATTCAAAGTTCCACAAAGCTTTTGTCAGGAATTCATCAACGTTGGGTGTTTTTGCTAGAGCAATTAGAAACAAGCCAATTACTGAGAACTTATATCCATCCTGACGGAAATGAATGTATTTCTTTGCAAGAAAGCTTGGCTATTTACGCCTGGCATTGCACCCATCATTTACAACACATTATTAATGCGAAAGCATTTAAATATTAATCGAAAACTTTGAGTTAGTGTCAGGTATTTATATCCATATTCCATTTTGTAAAAAAGCTTGTCACTATTGTAACTTCCATTTTTCGACGAATCAAAACTCCAAATCAGCATTTATTGAAGCCGTTTCTAGAGAATTGATACTTCGCAAGTTGGAATATGCATCTGATGAAATTCAATCGATTTACTTCGGAGGAGGCACACCGACAGTCTTAGACGTTACGGAACTAAATACAATTCTTAAGACCGTATATAAAAATTATAAAGTATCTGAAACGGCAGAAATTACACTTGAAGCCAATCCGGATGATCTTGATCTCGAAAAAATAAAACAACTCTCAAACACCAAAATAAATCGCTTAAGTATTGGAATTCAATCGTTTCATGAATCGGAGTTATCAGCTATGAATAGAGCGCACAATGCTGAAGATGCCAGAAAATGTTTAGAGCTTGCTACGACCTATTTTGATAATATCACCATAGATTTGATGTTTGGAATGCCTACAATGAGCATCGAATTATGGCGGCAAAATTTGCAAATTGCTTTTGAATTTGGAATCAAACATTTGTCTTGTTATTCACTCACAGTCGAACCAAAAACAGCGCTTGAGCATTTTATAAAAAAAGGAAGTCATCCGCCAATGGATGATGAGTTGGCAGCCCAACATTTTGAGGTGTTACTCGAAGAAACTTCCGCACACGGGTTGACCCATTATGAAACCTGTAGTTTTGGACATCCCGATTACTTTTCAAAACACAATACAAGTTATTGGTTAGGTAAAACCTATATGGGTGTAGGGCCGTCGGCGCATTCGTTTGATGGTAGCAAAAGAAGTTGGAATGTTTCTAATAACTCAAAGTATATCAAAGCACTAGAAGTCGATAAACTGCCATTTGAATCGGAAGTATTATCTGTTGAAAATCGATTTAATGAATATATTATGACAGGATTACGAACCATTTGGGGTATTTCACTTGGAAAAATTGAAGCTGATTATGGGGTTAAAATAAAAGACCACTTACTTCAAAATTCCAAAAAATTTATCAGTTCAAATACTCTTGTAATAGAAGATAATCACCTAAAAATTACAACGTCGGGAAAATTTCTTTCTGATGGAATTGCTTCCGATTTGTTTTTAGTTTAGCTATATTTAGCCTATGAAAGCAGTCATTTACGCCAATAGTCGCACCTATACCATCTATATCGATCAACCCTTGGACATCTCAATTCCGTTACATGCCTCCAAAAAAAATGTAAACGCGTGGTATTTGCCACCGCCCAAGATTTATCCCGCTAAAGTAAAAGACTGGACAGGGAGTATTAAAGAAGGTGCTGCGGTTAATTTTAATAGTATAGAATTCAACCCTCATGCACATGGAACGCACACGGAATGTGTCGGACATATTACCAAAGACGTCTATACGATCAATGCGTGTTTAACACAGTTTTTGTTTGTGGCTGAGGTTATTACTGTAGTTCCAGAACCATTGAATGGTGACTTTGTTATCTCCGAAAAACAACTGCGTTATGCGATAGGAAATAAAAAAAGAGAAGCCATCATTATTAGAACGCTACCCAATACTTCCGATAAGCTGAGTCGACAATATGGACATACAAATCCGCCATACCTTACTGAAGCTGCTGCTATTTATCTCCGTGAAAAAGGTGTTAAGCACCTATTGGTGGACACACCGAGTGTTGATAAGGAAAAGGATGATGGACAACTTTTGGCACACAAAGCTTTTTGGAATGTTGGTGGTGCTATTCGTACGGATGCTACGATTACAGAACTTGTTTTTGTACCCAATGCAGTTGAAGATGGAAAGTATATTTTAAATATATTAATTGCCCCCTTTGAAAATGATGCGTCGCCAAGTAAGCCCGTTCTCTATAAATTATATGACAAAGAAACCTCTAAACCTTAATGATTACAATTGATGCTATTCAATCCCATTGTATAAACAAGGAACAAACTACTGAAGAATTTCCTTTTGATGAAAGTACGCTTGTGTATAAGGTTTTAGGTAAAATATTTGCCCTTTGCCCGTTAGAGGCCTGGGAGCAAGGCAATCCCTCAATTACCTTGAAATGTGACCCCGATTATGCCGAGGAACTCCGTAACGATTATGATGCGATTCAATCTGGATTTCATGCCAATAAAAAACATTGGAACACCATTTATTTAAGCAATTGTAGGTTTTCGCCTCAATTTCTTTTTGAACTCATTGATCATAGTTATGCGATGGTGATTCAAAATATGCCTAAAAAATTAAGAAGTCAGTTATCATCATTTTCTTAAAGGCAATGAACTCCATTTATCAGTCTTGTATGCTTGTAACTTCTCACATCGTGAGAGGTCGTATATAGTAAAATTAAGGACCTAAGACTGAAGTTCAGTAAAATACTTATAAAACAGTGGAATAGTTTCAATCCCTTTATAGTAATTAAATAATCCGTAATGTTCGTTTGGGGAATGTATGGCATCGCTGTCGAGTCCAAACCCCATCAAGATGGTTTTACTTTTTAATTCTTTTTCAAAGAGTGCTACAATAGGAATACTTCCACCTCCACGTTGAGGAATTGGTGCGGTTCCAAACGTGTCTTTATACGCCATCGCCGCCGCTTTATAACCAATAGTATCTATGGGTGTTACGTAGCCTTGACCGCCATGATGAGGCGTCACTTTTACGTTTACGCTTTCTGGAGCAATGCGTTCAAAATGAGATTTAAAAAGTTGTGTAATTTCATCACAATCCTGATTAGGTACGAGACGCATCGAAATTTTCGCGTACGCTTTACTCGCAATTACGGTTTTGGCACCTTCTCCAGTATAGCCACCCCAAATACCGTTGACATCTAGTGTTGGGCGAATGGAGTTGCGTTCGTTGGTTGTGTAGCCTTTTTCGCCATAGACCGCATTGATCTGTAAAGAATCTTTATAGTCTTCCAATGAAAACGGTGCTTTTGCCATTTCGGCACGTTCTGCGTCTGATAAGTTTTCGACCTTGTCATAAAACCCAGGAATGGTAATGTGATTATTTTCATCATGCAAAGAGGCAATCATCTTGGCTAATATATTAATAGGATTTGCAACGGCACCGCCATAAATCCCTGAATGCAAATCTCTATTTGGTCCAGTTACTTCCACCTCAACATAACTTAAGCCTCTAAGCCCAGTGGTGATCGACGGCGTATCTTTTGCAATCATTCCAGTGTCAGAAATTAGGATCACATCATTTTTGAGTTTGGTAGTGTTGTTTTTTACAAAATCAGCTAAGTTATCACTGCCAACTTCTTCTTCCCCCTCAATCATAAATTTAACATTACAGGGCAATTGATCTGTTGAGGTCATAAACTCCAACGCTTTGACATGCATATACATCTGTCCTTTATCGTCACACGCACCGCGAGCAAATATGGCACCTTCAGGATGGAGCGCTGTTTTTTTAATAATAGGTTCAAAAGCAGGGGAGTCCCACAACTCAATAGGGTCAGCGGGTTGCACATCATAGTGTCCATAGACTAAAATTGTTGGAAGCTCAGGGTCTATTAGTTTTTCACCATAAATAATTGGAAATCCTTTAGTCTGACAAATTTCAACAGTATCACAACCTGCTGTTTTAAGGCTGTCAGCTACAAAATCGGCTGCTCTAAACACATCTTTACTGTAGGCAGAGTCTGCACTTACAGATGGAATTCGAAGAAGATCGAAAAGCTCTTCAACAAAGCGATCTTTGTTTGCGTTAAGGTAAGATTGTAATGAATTCATAGCTTGGTTTTTGGAAATGTAAAACTACAAAAATCATACGAAATAAATATTTCCTTGTACTATTTGTATTTATAAACTATTGTTTATATTTGCGTCCCTATTTATAAGGGATGTTTAGCGGGCGTGGTGGAATTGGTAGACACGCTAGACTTAGGATCTAGTGCCGCGAGGTGTGGGAGTTCGAGTCTCCCCGCCCGCACTAAACAAAATATCAAGCTTCTCATTTTGAGAAGCTTTTTTTATATACTTTTATCAAGTGAATAATTTTGATGTTTTAATCGTAGGTGGTGGTGCAGCAGGTTTTTTTGCGGCCATAAATACCGCAGCTCAAAATCCAAGCCTAAAAATTGCTATTTTAGAACGCGGATCCAACGTGCTTTCTAAAGTTAAAATTTCTGGTGGAGGACGTTGTAATGTCACTCATGCTGAATTTATACCAGATGAGTTAATCTTAAATTATCCGCGAGGCGAAAAAGAATTACGAGGTCCGTTTCACTCCTATATGACAGGCGACACTATGCAATGGTTTGAAGATCGTGGCGTCCCTTTAAAAATTGAAGACGATGGGCGTGTGTTTCCAGTTTCAAATTCATCACAAACGATCATTGATTGCTTTCTGGAAGAAATTAAAACGCATCAGATAGAGGTGCTTCTCAACCATGCTGTACAAGGGATTACCAATGAAAATGACATTTGGGAGCTAGATACAACTAAAGGCGTTTTTAGAGCTCCAAAACTATTAATGGCGACCGGAAGTAATCCTAAAATATGGAAACTGTTAGAAACACTTGGGCACCAAGTAATTGCGCCAGTACCGTCGTTATTTACATTCAATATTAAAGACAGTCGTCTGAAAAATATCCCTGGTGTTGTGGCTTCAGATGTTCACGTTTCTGTGGTGAATAGCACTTTGGAATCTGAAGGTCCGTTGTTAGTAACGCACGCAGGTTTAAGTGCCCCGTCAATTCTAAAATTATCCGCTTATGGCGCTTTAGAATTAGCAGAGCGGCAGTACAAATTTCAAATTAAAGTTAATTTTATCAAACAAGAATTTACGGCATGTTTGCAACATCTACTGGAAATTAAAACTGCGTTCTCCAAAAAATTAATGATCAAATCAGCCCAGTTTGACCTTCCAAAACGTTTGTGGGAACAGTTGGTGATTGCCGCACAAATCCCCAACGATTTGCGTTGGGCTGAGTGTAACAAACAGCAGCTTCAAGCGATTGCTACTCAACTTACAGCGGCTATTTTTAATGTAGCTGGAAAAAGCACATTCAAAGACGAATTTGTAACGGCGGGTGGTGTAGAATTGAAAGGCGTAAATTTTAAAACTTTTGAAAGTAAACAGTTCAAAAATCTATTTTTTGCTGGAGAAGTTTTGAATATTGATGCAGTAACTGGCGGTTTTAATTTTCAAAATGCATGGACAAGTGCTTTTATAGCGGCACAACAGCTCTCAAAATAACAAATAACTAAAGCGAAGTTAGTATCTTTGTCTTTCATGTTAATTTTATGATTGTAAACGAATTCATTCCAAAGCCCTACACACAACTTTTAGATCGTGGTGCTGTGGCTTACAGTGCCCCAAGTAATATTGCTTTAGTGAAATATTGGGGAAAAAAAGTACATCAAATTCCGGCCAATTCGTCGATTAGTTTTACGCTTAATAATTGCAAAACAGCAACCGCACTTAGGTTTGAAAAAAAAACATCTAAAGGCTTTTCTTTTGAGGTGTTTTTGGATGGCAAATTACAAGACGACTTTAAGCCAAAAATCGAACAATTTTTCAGTAGAATAGAAGTCTATGTGCCTTTTTTAAGTTCATATCATTTTGTAATCGAAACTTCAAACACCTTTCCGCACAGCTCTGGAATTGCCTCTTCGGCATCTGGAATGAGTGCTTTGGCGCTATGTCTAATGCAGATTGAACAGCAATTAGACCCCGCTATTTCAAAAGAATTTTTCAATACAAAAGCATCCTTTTTGGCCCGGTTGGGATCTGGAAGTGCTTGTAGAAGTATTGAAGGTAATTTGATCGTATGGGGCTCACACGCGAATATTGAGGGAAGTTCAGATTTAGTTGGCATTAAATACCCGTATGAAGTTCATCATAAGTTTAAAAACTATCGTGACACCATTCTTTTGGTAGATAAAGGGGAGAAACAGGTTAGTAGTACTGTTGGTCATAATTTGATGCATGACCATCCGTTTGCCGAACAGCGTTTTGCGCAAGCACACTCCAATATGGAGGCCTTGATTCCGGTACTGAAATCAGGAGACTTAAAAGCATTTATAAGCATTGTAGAGCAGGAAGCACTCACGCTACATGCGATGATGATGAGTAGCAATCCGTATTTTATTCTCATGAAGCCAAACACCCTAGAAATTATAAATAAACTATGGGCATTTAGAGCAAAAACAGGACTTCATGTTTGTTTTACCTTAGATGCTGGTGCCAATGTTCATGTATTATTTCCTGATAATGAAGCAGATGAAGTTCAGGAATTTATTGCAACAGAGTTGGCAGAACACTGTCAAAATGGGCATTATATAGAAGACAAATTAGGTCTGGGTGCAGAACCCATAAAAATTTAATGTATATTTGAAGTCAAACTCAATGCAATGAAAGGACCACTTTTTTATTCTAAAATTTTACTCTTTGGAGAGTATGGGATCATCAAAGATTCTAAAGGGTTGTCTATTCCTTATAATTTTTATAATGGCGCATTGAAAAGGGATGATAATTCAAGTCCATCCGCAGTCGAATCCAACCTTAATTTGATGAAATTTCATCAATACCTTTCTAATATTGATACCGCATTAGTAGTGTTTGACTTAGCTCAACTTGAAGACGATATTAATGCTGGAATGTATTTTGATTCTTCTATTCCACAAGGCTATGGTGTTGGAAGTAGTGGCGCGCTCGTTGCGGCCTTGTATGATAAATATGCCCAAGATAAAATTACAGTTTTAGAAAACTTAACCCGAGAAAAACTATTAAAGCTAAAAGCTATTTTTTCGGAAATGGAATCGTTTTTTCATGGTAAATCATCAGGGTTAGATCCCTTGAATAGTTACTTGAGCATTCCTATTCTCATAAATTCCAAAGACAATATTGAAGCTACCGGAATACCTTCCCAAAATACTAGGGGGAAAGGGGCCGTTTTTCTATTAGATAGCGGTACCATTGGAGAAACCGCGCCGATGGTTGGCATTTTTATGGAAAAAATGAAACAAGAAGGTTTCCGTACAATGCTCAAAAATCAATTTATAAAACACACCGATGCTTGTGTGGATGATTTTTTGAAAGGCGATATAAAGTCTCTTTTCAAAAACACGAAACAATTATCAAAAGTTGTTTTAAATCACTTTGCTCCTATGATTCCTAAGCAATTCCATTCCATATGGAAAGCAGGAATTGAATCGAATGCATATTATCTCAAACTCTGCGGATCTGGTGGAGGAGGATATATTTTGGGATTCACTGAGGATTTTCAGGCGGCTCAGAAAGCACTTACCGATTATAAATTAGAAGTCGTTTATAACTTCTAAATCTATTCTATGTTTACGCCAATTCAAAAACAGGTTATGCTAAAATTGTTTAGCATGTTTGTGGTGGTTAGAGGTTTTAATTTAGTATTGATCGTTTTTGCTCAATACATTACGGCCATTTTTATTATGGCTCCAAATCAGTCACTATCAGAAGTTATATTTGACCGCCCTCTTTTTGCATTAATATTAGCCACTGTTGGTGCTATCGCTTCTGGCTATATTATCAATAATTTCTACGATACTGAAAAAGATATCATTAATCGCCCGCACCAGTCCATTTTGGAGCAATATGTCAGTCAAAATACAAAGTTAGTTCTCTACTTTATAATTAATTTTATTGTCGTTGTTGTTGCGAGTTATGTGTCTTTCAGATCTGTTTTATTTTTTTCAGTTTATATTTTTGCGATTTGGTTTTATTCTCACAAAATCAAAAAAAAACCCATTATAGGAAACTTGATTTCCGCTATTTTAACCATTACGCCTTTTTTCGCTATTTTTCTCTATTACAAAAATTATAGTGGGTTGATCTTTGTTTTTGGATTTTACTTATTCCTTGTTTTATCGATGCGAGAGTTGGTTAAGGATTTAGAAAATTTAAAAGGCGACTTAACCTTGAATTATAAAACAATTCCAGTCGTATATGGCGAAAAAGTGGCAAAATTAATGGTGGTTATTTTGGTTACAATTAATATTCTAATAACCTGGTATTTGCTAACTACATTCGATCTAGGAACAATGGATTATTTCTTTTATTTGAGTGTCAGCCTACTATCGGTAGTTGTAGTGTTAGTGTTTTTAGCTCAGCATCAACAACAGTACATGCGTATTCATTACCTGTTAAAACTACTTATTTTGTTAGGCGTTTTTAGTATTATATTATTAAACCCTAGCCTTATTCTTTCAAAGCTATTATAACCAAAAAAATTAGATGCATTGCCTATGAATGCGTTACATTTGCAAAAAATTAATCATGGCAAAAGATAATAAGAAATCAGACAAACGTGTTGGCAAATCTCGACCATCAAAGTTGAAGGCGCCTGAAACGTTTTACACTAAGAAAAAGTCAACGGCTTCTAAATCTAAAGCGAAGACAACTTCGAATCCTGATGAGATCCGTCTGAATAAATACATATCAAATTCGGGAATGTGTTCCCGTCGTGAGGCAGATATGCACATCAGTATTGGGAGTGTCATGGTCAATGGAAAAGTAATTACCGAAATGGGATACAAAGTTCGTTTGGATGATGAGGTTCGTTTTGATGGCGCACGCATCAACCCAGAGAAAAAAGCGTATGTAATGCTCAATAAACCCAAAGGTTTTGCAACTACGACTAGTGAAGGTAAAGGCCGAACAGTGATGGATTTAGTGGCTAATGCTACCGATGCAAAAATTAGACCTATCGGACGTTTAGGGCGAAATTCACTGGGATTAATTCTCTTTACAAACGATGAACAATTGCATGCTAAGTTTACCAATTCTAAACATGGTGTAACACGTTTATTTCATATGGAATTGGATAAGCCCTTGAAATTTGAACATCTAAAAAGTATTCAAGAAGGCTTTAAACACGACGGGAAATTTGTTGAAGTAGAAGCTATAAGTTACATAGATGGCACTCCCAAAAATGAAATTGGTATCCAAATTAAAAATACGGGGAATACCATATTGAGAATGATTTTTGATCATTTTAAATATGAAATTGTAAAAATGGATTGTGTCACTATTGGGCCACTTTCTAAAAAAGATTTGCCTAGAGGCCATTGGAAACACCTCACAGAACAAGAAGTTAGTAATTTAATGATGCTCTAATTTCTGAGCATAGTTTTGATGGTATAATTCCCATATCAAAATACTAATAACGGGAACGTATTCCAGACAAAGCATATACCAAGTTTCGTTCACACTAAATTGATTGTAAGCAAAATAGCTAAAAATCAAGGTATAACTCCACACACGTGCGAATTTGTAATTCGTAAATACTGTGAGCAAAAGCAGACTAATAATGTACCAAGGATGTACTGTAGTTGAAATCAAAAAATAGCCACTTAGTAATACTAGTGTATTTTGTATAAGTGCTGTTGTTGTCGTCTTTTTCTGAATCAAAAAGAAGCAGGTTTGTAACACAAGATAACTGGCAACGACCAAGCCCATGACTTGAATTAGAGCCACATTAGCTGTGGTTTCTAACACCCATTTGAGGAGGTAATAAAAACTGGCGTTAAACTCAAACTTAGAGAACCAAAGCCCAATAGTGGCGCTGTAATTTTCATAAAAATCAGCACTTAGAAAAGGAAGAAAAAGGAGTATAAACACCGCACCAATACTTAAATAAAATCGAATGCTTTTTTTCCAGCCTAATGTGTTTAGAAATAAGGGTAAGCTTAGAATGGGTACTAGTTTTACAGCGATTGAAAATGCCATTGATAGAGCGGCTAAATGCCATTTTTTGCCATGAACGAAATACAGTGTCATTATAAAAAAAAACAGCATTAGTCCTTCGAAATGAAGATTACCCGTCAGTTCGATAATCACTAATGGATTTAAGATGTACCAATAGATGTTTCTTGTTGGAAGCTGAAGTTTTCGCAGTAATTTTTTTCCAAAAATGAGTAAGCCTAAATCTGCACTTATCAAAAGGACTCTGAGCACAACAACGGATCCCAAAATACTAGTTTGAGACAGAATTGCTGCGATGATAAAAGGCAGTTGATGTAAGGGCGGGTAGTTTGAATAATGGCTAGCGCTTAGCGGTCCCATAGCCTCATATAGAAGTTTCATTTGCGGAAACAAATCAGGCTGTATAAGGAGTAAATCAGGCTTAGTTATATAAGGGTTGAGTCCTTCCAAAATAAGACGTCCGTCCCATATAAATCGATAGAAATCCTGAGATAAATTGGGTAGTGCAACTAAAAAAACAAGACGAAAACCAATCGCTAAATACGTTAGATAACGGCTATTAATTTTAGTATTTTTTAAAATTAAGTAATAACAAATGAACAGAAGACTGTATAGTCCAAGAAGTTTGAAATGTTCAAATCGGGCCAGTTCATAAGCCCATATACCATATAAAACCAACGAAAAACCACCCCAAATATATACGGCTTTTTTTGAATTTATGAATGACGTATTGCTATCCACAAGTCAGGGCGTAAGAGGTTATACTTTAGACGATATTGATTTGAAAAACACAAACCCAAATCCTAAAAATAGCATTAAATGAAAAGGGAATAATCCAAAATCACCACCTTGATCTCCAACAATAAAAGCGCTATACATTCCAAATCCGAAATAAAGCATCAAGAGGCCTTCAAATACAACGTGAACTGAAATATTTTTTTTCAGATACTTGTTTGACTTCCAGTTATCGGTTAAGGCATTGATGTTAAATTTTGGGGTGCGAACAAAATCACTTCGTTTGCCAAAATGACCTTCCAAAACAGCAATTGAATTGTGTAAAGAGAAGCCCATAGCTATCGAGAAAAATGTAAAAAATAAAACGACATATTTCACAAAACTTTTTAGGTCAGACCCATATGTTTTTTTGTACATGAACCAGTAGCAAATAAAGAATATAAGGGTGCTTACTACAAAAAAGCTCATTACATAAAAGTACATTTTCAAATGCGCATATTCATTTTTTATGTAGAGCATCGGAATGCTCAGGATTCCCACGATTAAAACATTTAGAAACATTGTGCTGTTGAGTAAATGTAATATACTATGTAGTTTTGTTTTTGCAGAAATATGTTTACTTCTTATAACGCGTCGCATCATTTTTTGAAAATTCTCCGCGCCTCCTTTATTCCATCGAAACTGTTGTGATCTTGCAGCGCTAATAGCTACAGGGAGTTCAGCAGGCGTCTCAATATGTTCTAAGTATTTAAATTTCCAATTTTTAAGTTGTGCTCTATAACTCAAATCAAGGTCTTCAGTTAGTGTGTCACCTTCCCAGTTTCCTGCATCGATAATACAGGTTTTTCGCCATACACCTGCCGTACCATTAAAGTTAATAAAGTGTCCTTTAATGTTGCGTCCTACTTGTTCTAAAGTAAAATGAGCATCCAGAGCAAAGGCCTGTATTTTTGTGAGTATCGAATAATTTCGGTTAAGGTGACCCCAACGCGTTTGAACTACACCTACGGCCTCATCTTTAAAAAATGGAATTGTTCGTTTTAACCAGTCTGTCTGTGGTAAAAAATCAGCATCAAAAATAGCGATATACTCCCCTTTGGCAATTTTAAGTCCTTCTTTTAAGGCTCCAGCCTTAAATCCTTTACGATTTGTTCTTCGAATGTGTTGTATGTCAAAACCTTCTTTTTTTAAGGTTTCTATTAAAGATGCAGTTGAGTCTACAGACTCATCTGTTGAGTCATCTAAAACTTGAATCTCTAATTTGTCTTTTGGATAATCGAGAAGCACAATGTTCTTTAACAAGCGTTCCATCACATAAATTTCATTAAATACAGGAAGTTGTATGGTCACAAAAGGAATTTCACTATCGATTGAAAAATCAAATTCTGGAGCAGTGTCTTGTTTTTTTCTAGCGCCTAAGTAATTAAATAAGAGATTCAACTGTGCTAGGGCATACATGAAAATTAGTATGAGCGCAACCGAGTAAATGAAAATTATAATGATTTCTAAAAGCATTACTTAAAGCTGTATTTGAATATCCATGTTAATATCTTAATTCCTGCAAATATACTACCTTTTAACGTACCAGAAACTTTTGAAACCCCTATTCTGTTCCGATATCTTACGGGGATTTCCTCGTAAGTAAAGTTTTGTTTTAGGATTTTAAGTTGCATTTCAACGGTCCATCCATAGGTTTGATCTTCCATTTCTAGACTTAATAACGTGTCGTATTTAATAGCTCTAAATGGTCCTAAGTCGGTGAATTTTGAATTAAAAAACACGCGCATTAAAAACGTTGCTAACCAATTTCCGAAAATTTGTTGTGGTTGCATCGCTCCTTTTTCTCGAAACTTTTCGACGCGACTGCCTATTACGAAGTCAATATCATCTTCAATAAGGGGTGCTATAATTTTAATAAGTTCTTCGGGATAGTCGCTATAGTCGCCATCTAAAAACACAACAATATCTGGAGTTGTCTTTTGCTGTTTGATGTAGTCGATTCCTTTTAGACACGCATTGCCATACCCGGGTTTTGGTTCGGATAAAACAGTGGCGCCAGCTTTTTCTGCATTTTGTACTGTTGCATCTGTAGAGTTGTTGTTGACTACGATGATTTCATCGACTAGTGAGGGGATATCACGAATCACATTTCTGATCGATGCTTCTTCATTATACGCCGGAATAATGACTTTTACGACGCAATTGTCATGTGTGAGTTTATTCAAGACAGTACCTATTTATCTTGGAGTTGATCCATTAAATTCATCTCATTTCCGAGTAGGATATTAGAACTTCCAATACGTCCTTCTTCTGGACCATTTTCTAGTTTTAGAACGCCTCTTGGACAAACTGCACTACAAACACCACAACCGACACAACTGGCACGAACGATGTTTTCTCCTTTTTGAGCATAAGCCCGAACATCTATACCTTGTTCGCAATACGTAGAACAATTTCCACAGGAAATACACTGACCGCCGTTGGTAGTTATTCTAAAACGCGATTTAAATCGTTGAATAACGCCCATGTAAGCCGCTAATGGACAACCAAATCGACACCACACTCTATTGCCAAAAATGGGATAAAATCCAGTGCCAATAACTCCGGCAAATATAGAGCCAATTAAAAAGCCATAGACGTCTTGTAATGTTTGCACTTTAATACCCAAGACCTCATAGGTCCCTGCAAAATAACCATACAAGGTTAAGCCAGTCATGAGTAAAGCAAAAACGAGTACTCCATGAACAAGCCAGCGTTCTACTTTCCAAGATAATAATGATTTACTAGACAATTGTCGGTAAGGGTCGCCTAAGGTTTCGGCGAGTCCACCACAACCACATACCCACGAACAGTACCAGCGTTTCCCAAAAAAGTAAACCATTACAGGAACAATTACTAAGGTTAATGCGATGCCCCATACTAAAATAAACAAGCCAAAACCGCCACTATCTAGCAGTTCGTTCAGGTTCCAGCGAAAGAAAAAATCATAATCTAGTGGAAATGCATTTTTAAAGTCATACCAAGGTTTTTCAAATCGGACTAGAATTTCTGGAATGAGAAATGCAAATACAATCTGAAAAAATAAAACAGAAGTTGTTCTTAAAGTTTGATACTTATTATGGCGGTATTTTATATACATACGAACGGCCATAACAGTCATAATCACACAATATAAAAACCCATACAAAAACCATTGACTTGCGGGGTTTCCGCTAAGCGATTCGCTTATAGGATCCACCAAATAAATCCAATTGACCATATAGCTTGGTCTAAAATATAAAACCAAATAAAATAGAATTAGAAACGTAAAAACTAGCCATGCAATCCATCCTCTATTGGTGGCACTACTGTGAAATATATGGTTGTTTTTTATTCCTGGTGGACCTTTTAGATTGAGCGCAGGAAGCATAAACAAAAGTGCGCCTAAAATGCCCAGTCCAAAACTCAAAAACCAAAGACGGCGTTTGTTTTGGACTACAATTCCAGTTCCTGAAGATTTAACCATTTGATACGCCAAACTGTGTGGTTTTGTCCAAATCACTTGTGCCCATTCTTTATTAGCTTTGTGATAAGTGTTGGCAGATTCGACGGCTTCCGCAATCGTATTAGCAAGGTAAAAAGGTGTTGAAAATTCTTTGTCAACAACGGACTGCTCTAAGTCTTTAATAAAAACAGAACTGGTAATATTATTTTGAGTTATAAAATTTTCAAAAGTAGCAGATGACAGTGTATACTGTCCCATAAATAGAAGGCTAATAAAAAGGCCAGATACGGCAAGTATAAGACCAAGACCTAGGGTTCTTAATGTTTTCATATTATGATTTTAGGGTAAAAATTTGTGACCAGCTTTTCTTTTTCAGTTTTAGATTCCTGTTGTGTTCGGAGTTGAATTTTTTAAGGACGTCGTGGTAATAGGTAGTATAAAATTCTGGATCAAAGTGTGCAATTTGTAAATGCTCAAGTACATAGTCTATAGACTGATTTTGGTCGAGCCATCGGTTAAAAACCTCGTGTCGCATTCGAATTCCAAACGTATTGATTCCTAGAAATTTTTGGGTAGTTTTATCAAAAGCGATAGTCAAACATTTGTTGTGATCGGGGTGCATCCAATGGAAATGAGCTTCATTGGGTTTCAAGTGTTGTTCGCTATTGACCCAGCCGTAGGTTTGATATTCAATATCAAAAAATTTAGCCGAGTTGAACCAATGACCAGGAGTGTATTGCGTTTCTTTTTTGCAAATTGTTTGTGCGACAGTTTCGCCCATAATACGCCCTGTGTACCAAACGGCTTCGATGGGTCTTCTACCCTCAACAGCATTACGTTGTTCTGCACAATCGCCAATGGCATAAATATCTTTGATGTTGGTTTGCAAATTTCGATCCACCAAAACCCCGCGATTGGTTTCAATTCCGGAGGATTCTAAAAATCCAATATTTGGTGAGACGCCAGCAGTAAGACCAACAATGTCACAGTCAATTTCTTCTCCTGTTTCTGCGATCACAATTGATTTTACACGTCCATTTGCATCAGCGTTTATGTGTTTCAAATTGGATTCTAACCGTAAGTTGATGCCGTTTTTTCTAATTTCATTAGTGATCATTTGGCTTTCTCCACTAGGTAAAATGGCATTCCAATAGCTTTGCTCTCTTACTAAAAAGGTAACAGGAATATGACGCGAATGAAACATTTCGGCAAGTTCGACTCCTATGAGTCCTCCGCCAACAATGACCGCATGTTTGCAAACGCTATTGTTTGGTGCAAAGGTTTCTATAGCATCTAAATCTTGTTTGTGGTAGAGGCTAACAACCCCTTTCAGATCTTGACCAGGCCATCCAAATTTGTTGGGTTTACTTCCCGTGGCTATGATAAGTTTATCAAATTCGAGTTGTTCTCCATCCGAAAAAACTAGTGTTTTTTGAGATGTGTCTATTTGTGTTACAAATCCGTTTTTGAGGGCGATGTTATTTTTCTCCCAAAACCAATCTTCATAGGGTTGGGTGTGTTTAAATTTCATATGTCCCATATAAACATACATGAGTGCTGTTCTAGAAAAGAAATAGTCTGTTTCGGAGGAGATGACCGTTATTTTTTTGTGGGATAGTTTTCGAATATGTCTGGCTGCAGTAATTCCAGAAATTCCATTTCCAATAATAGCAATATGTTCCATACTAAATAAGTTTTTGGGGATTAGTACTTAAAGATTGGTTTTTAAACTCTATAATTTTAGAATTTAAAGTTAATGAATATATTTTAGATAATAGGCTTCTAGTGTTTTGGGTGTTGCTCCAAAGAATTTTTTTAAGTGAATCATCCAAAAATGAAACTGTAAAGTCCAAATTCCATTGGCTTGATATCGTCGAGAAGAAGTGGTCAGCCAATAGGGAAGTACTTCAAAATCGTGATGGTCATAAAGTTTGTAGATAAACTCACTGTCTTCACAAACAATATAGTTTTCATTATAGCCATCTAAAGTTTCAAACACTGTTTTTTGTACAAATAAACTTTGGTCCCCACCACGGCAAGATTTCCAATTGAGCTGAGTAAGCCACCCCGCCAACTGTAACCACCAATGTGTACTTTTAAACTTCATTTGAAAACAACCGGCTTTTACGCCACGATTTATGGCGTCTATTATATAGCGGTCAAAATTTTTGGGCGGAACGGAATCGGCATGTAAAAAATAGAGCACTGCTCCTTTTGAATTTAAAGCGCCAAAATTCATTTGTTTTGCTCGTCCTTTTGGGCTATTAAGCCCTATCACTTTAGGGTATTGCTTTGAAAGCTCAGCGACTATTCTTTGGGATCCATCCGTACTACCGCCATCCACCACCAAGATTTCTGATATTAATTCCGAACTACTATTACAATGTAAATACGGAAGTAGAACCTCTAAATTTTGAGCCTCATTAAGCACTGGAATAATAATACTGATGCTATTCATTAAGCGCCCAATTGTAATTTTGATGGTTAATTTTTGCTTCTGGGGAAATTTGCACAGTACTGTAAGTATTTAAATAGTTTATAAAATCAACGCCTTTTGGGAAGTCGGATTTAAACCATTTGAAGATTTTCGAAATGGTAATCTTTGGTGGGGTGATGCTATTTTTTGTAGGATCATTGATAAATTCATGTGCGGCTTGATCGAGTTGAGAGTCAATGGTCTCGGCCTCAAAAGCACAGTTCAAAAGTTTTGGACAGGATTCGGAGGCACATACAATAGCAAAATGAATGCGCGAGTCACCCATAGGTCTCAAAATCTTATGTTCAATTGTGTTTAATGTCAATGTTTTATCGTTTAGGGTAATAAATTTTTGACCCCATGGGTCTTTTAAATCTTTGATGCTTTGGATAGGGTAGTTGTCAAGAATCAATTGAATCGTATAGGCATTATACGCATTAATCCAATAGGCTTTTTTTTCAGAAGTACTCCAGGTTTTATCGGGTACATTTGAAGCCAGTGCATTCAAATATCCATTCAAAACAGTACGGTTGTTTTGTAAGCTTTTGTAGTTCACGTCGCCCTTGTCAGTCACATAGGACTGCAAAATAGCAGTCCATGAGGAGTGGTCCATTTTCTGAGTGTTGCCGGTCAAGCAACATAGCAAAAAACTGTAGATGAGGAGGTGTTTCATAATTTAGGAATAGAGGTTAACAGCAGCCGCCACCATCATAATGAAATGTGGAGTCACTAAAATAGATGTCGTTTCGGTTTAAGTTTTTCAAAGCATTAGCGGTTTTATCACAAATGGCTAAAGGTTGATTTTTTAGTAACACATGTCCCGCTTTATCGTCAAAGTAATCTGCTTCCCCGTAATAGATCGCCGCTTTCCCCGTAAATACACAAGGTCCGTCAGCAGGCATTGGATCTTTAATTGCGGCCACTTCTATCGATTCAATATAGATCAATTCGTCGGTGTTGTATTGAACAGGGTCCAAAACGCGATAGGGTTTTCGAGCTCTTATTTCTATAGTTCCAAACCCCGCATCAGTGAGCATTTTTACATATTCTGCGATAGGAATGCTACCGCTTAGACATAAAGCCCGTAGGCGTTCATCTTCGCGAAGAGCATCATTCATTGGTTGTTCACAGGTAGGGTCGCTCATCACCAATTTTCCGTGCGGTTTCAAAACGCGATACATTTCTGAAATTGCTTTTTTGAGGTCTTCAACCTTGAAAATATTAAACAAACAGTTTTGCGCTGCTACGTCAATACTATTGTCTTCGACTGGCAAATTGAGCGCATCTCCTTTTTTAAGACTCACAAATTCTTTGTTGAACCAAGGGTTTTGCGCCTCAGCTTCAACGAAGTTTTTCGCGGAAGCCTCTAGCATTTCATCCACCACATCTACACCAATTACGCCGTCTTTTTGACGACTGAAATAGGCAAATTGGAGCAATTCCATTCCACCACCAACGCCAACATACAGAATTTTTGGAGTATTGGTCAGGTCGCGCGCATGAACCGTACTCCCACAGCCATAGTTCATTTCTTGCATAATTTTAGGAATTTTTAATCCTGGGAGTTCCCAAATGGGGTTGGTCGTACAGCAAAGTCCAACATCAGGACTGAGGGCTGCTTCTTTGTAAACGTCATGGGTTGTGTCTAGGTAGCTCATTTATAAGGTTTTTATGAGTTCTTTAAATAGTGTAATCATATTCGGTTCGGCTTTGGCAGCCGTTTCAATAATTTCAGAAATATTTACAGGTTTGAGCTGGTCTGGATCACATTCGTCTGTGAGTACAGAAACGGCTGCCACCTTTAATTTTAGTTGATTTGCCACAATAATTTCAGGGACAGTACTCATACCTACAGCATCAGCTCCCATTAGTCTTAACATTTTATATTCTGCGCGTGTTTCCAATTGAGGTCCAAAAACACTTACGTAAACGCCTGAATGTAACTTAATATTGTTTTTATGGGCAATGGCTTTGAAACTGGTGTTAAGTGTTGCGTCATAAGGCGCACTCATATCCACAAAACGTTCGCCCAATTGCTCCACGCCTTTAAATGCTAGAGGTGAGCCGCCTTGTAAGTTGATATGATCTTCAATAAGCATCAAATCACCTTTATTGTAATCTAAATTGAGAGCTCCAGAAGCATTAGAGACTAAAAGTTTCGAAATGCCCAGCTGTTTCATAATTCGTACGGGATAGGTAATATCCTGTAAGGTGTAGCCTTCATACAAATGGAACCGCCCTTGCATCACAATTACTTTTTTACCTTCAAGATTTCCATAGATTAATTTTCCTTTATGAAACTCAACGGTTGCAGTTGGAAAATTAGGGATATGGTTATAGCTCACTTCTTTTATAATCTCAACGTGATTCAGAAGTTGTCCTAATCCTGTGCCGAGTATAATTCCAATTTCAGGAGAATCAAAGCCTTTTTCTTTAAGGTAATCGGTTGTTTCTTCAATGAATTTTATCATAATGCGTTAATTTTTTTTAATAACTCTGGATGCTCCTTGTAAGTCTTCAAATGTATCAATGTCATTCAAGGCTTCCAAAAGTTTAACATTTTGTTGTTTTAAGTCCTGTAATGTGGCGTTCAAAACGCTGTCTGTTCCCCATTTTTTATTTTTAAATATAGAAGGGTGTAGTGTTTTCATGCCTAGCAAATAATACCCACCATCTAGTGATGGCCCTAGGACAAGTTCATGAGTTTCTAAAGCTCTAAAAGCAGCCTCTATGTGTAAAGGTTTTAAGTCGAACAAGTCGCTTCCCACAATCACTACATTGTCATAACCCTCTTTGAAAGCTGCTGCAAAGGCGTACCCCATTCGTGCGCCCAAATCATTTCCTTTCTGTAGTTTTTTTTGATAATGGGTTTTATTCCATAAATCATTGTGTTGAATGTTCTCAGAGTAATATACAACTTTATCTTCAGATCGTTTGTCGAGCACAGCTTTTGTGTGGTCGAGGAGTAAGGTATATGTCTTTAATGCCTTTTGGTCCCCAATAGTTTTGGAAAGTCGGGTTTTGACTTTACCTAACGCTGGATTTCGTACAAAAATAAGGATCAGATTTTTACTCATACACTTTAACACCTTTTAGTAAGTAAGCCCCCCATGTTGTGGAATAGGCGTGTACGTTTGGGGTTTGTTTGCCCTTACAATAAACAGATTTGTCGGAGTTCACCCATTCAAAAATACCGCCATACAGATTATATACTGCTGTATAGCCTTCGGCAATGAGTTTTTCCCCAATCTTTTCGGAGCGTACTCCGATGGAACAATAGACCACAATTGTTTTTGTTTTGTCTTGGACTAGAGTTATAATTTTTGAAATTTCAAAGTCCTCAAATCCAACATGAATCGCTTTGTCTAGATGACTGACATTATACTCTGCTATTTCACGCGCATCCAGTAAAAGGGGAGGTGTTTCTAACTGACTAAGGTTCTCTACCTCTATATAAGGTACGGAATGGGTGTTATACTTTGTGAGGACCTCAGCTATAGAAGGTTGTCCAAATCCATTTGTACTCAGTGCAATTAAACTTATAAAAACTAATCTTTTTATCATATTACACGACGGTTCCTTGACAACTGCTTCCTGCCCCAGCTGTGCAGCCATAACAGTGTTGCGACACACAAATGTTGCGTTTGCTTAGAGTATCTTTATTAAAATCGCGAATATGTTGCACGGGACTATCAACTTTTAGTTCAAGCATTTGATTAAAATCGCAGTCATAGAGCCAACCGTCCCAACTTACGGATAGGGTGTTGGTACACATCACGTTGTCCACGGCGGCTGGATTAAAGGCGTCAACTAAATTATACATATAGTCTTCATAATTTTCTGAGGCGATGAGGTAATCTAAAAACCGACTGATGGGCAGGTTGGTGATCGAAAATAAATTGTGAAATTGAATGTCAAAATTTGTGGCTAATGCTTTTTTAAAATCGGCTTCTAATGCCATTTGATCTCCAGGCAAAAAAGCACCGGAGGGGTTATAGACCAAATCTAATTTCAGTTCAGAATTGGGCATGCCATACCCTACAGCATTTAGCATTTTCAAAGCTTTGATAGAGGCATTAAACACGCCATCGCCCCGTTGTTGATCTGTTTTGCCTTCGGTCCAGTGCGGCATCGATGAAATCACGTGTACATTGTATTTTTTGAAAAACTCAGGAAGATCATTATATTTTTTATTGGCCGTAATGATGGTCAAATTGGAGCGCACAATCATATCTTTAATACCGACTTTTGAAGCTTCTTCTATAAACCACCTAAAATCGGGGTTCATTTCGGGAGCGCCTCCAGTAAGGTCTAGGGTATGAGCGCCAGTGGCTGCAATCACGTCCAAGCATTGCTGCATGGTTTCGCGGGTCATGATTTCTTTTCGGTCAGGTCCAGCATCGACATGGCAGTGTGCACACACTTGGTTACACATATAGCCTACATTGATTTGTAGAATTTCTAAGGTTTTTGGCTTGAGCGGAAATTGATCTTGTGCTGCTAGTTTAGTACTAAACTTAGGCAATTCGTCTTTTTGAAAGATCCCATTAGATAAAATTTCTAATTGGCGTTTGGCGTTGGCAAGTTCATTTTCGCGTTTTTGTAGGGACTTAAGCTTCATTGGTTACATGGATAATTTTTTATACTTATTCATCATTTGTACGCTATGTACTAGAGTGGCGCCGCTTTCAATGGCGGCTCCTGCATGGACGGCTTCCATCATCTCTTCTTTAGTGATGCCCCGTTTTAGGCCATCTTGGGTGTAGGCGTCTATACAATATGGACATTTTACTACATGCGACACCGCAAGGGCGATCAACGCTTTTTCTCGTGCACTTAAAGCGCCTTCTTCAAAAACACTTCCATAATATTCAAAGAATTTTTTGCCGAGGTCTTCATTCCATTCAGTAATGTTTCCAAATTTCCGTAAATCTGAGGGCTCATAATAGGTATTGCTCATGCTTTTTTTTTAAGATCGTTTATATATTTTTTAAAATTAGTGAAAAATCTCTTAAATCCACAACATTGGCACTTCATATTGGAGTTTTGTCTGGCACGGATTTCTATACATCACCACAACAGAGTCCTGTTTTTCTGTTTATATTATTTCTTTTAAAATGCAATCTATTTATAGAATTATCAATTATTTTAAGATTATTTTATTAATAATTCAAATTATTTAACTAATAAATGAATAATGTATATTTTTTGTTGTGGTGAATTATTTGTGCATCAAGGGGGGAATTTCTTAATATTGGAAGTATAACTCTAAATTTATTTATTATGAAAAAAATTACTTTATTACTAACCTTATTGCTGACGTCAATGGGGTTTTCACAAACAATCCCTGTTACTTTCCAAAGCGACATAACTAATGGAGCTAAATCTAATGGTACCGTAACACCTGCAAACGCTAATTGGTATAGTGATAGTGGATTGACATCTACTACTGTTGAGGATTTAGCTTCTGATACTCCTGACCACATGAATGCGGGAAAGATTATAAGTTCAAGTACGGGGCAAAAATGGCAAAATGCCCAATTATTAATGACAAATAATTATATGGATTTAACAACAAATAAAACAATTACTCTAGATGTATATTCTGACAATGCACAAGATTTTTTGTTAAAAGTTGAGGAGTCTTTAGGTACAGGTGCAAATTCTGAAAAAAGTTTCTCACATCAAGGAAGTGGTTGGGAAACAATAATGGTTGATTTTACAACGCCAAATTCTGGACAACCCGTTCCAAACGATCAGTACAAGCTATTGGTAATTTTTCCTTGTTATTCACCTAATTTTGTAAATGCTGCATTTGATAGTACTACCTATGTAGATAATATTTCAACTGCTATTGGGAATGCGATTACTGCACCTGCAGTTCCTTCATCAGGTGCTCCAGCACCTACAAATACTGCAGCTGATGTATATTCCTTATTTGGGGATACTTACACGAATACTGCTCCATCTAGTTATTCTCAAAATTGGGGACAAGGAACCGTCTCAGATTATACCGCAGGTTCAGATGATATCGATGAATTTCCAAACACCAATGATTCTGAGTTTGAGGTTCAAAGCTCAACAACTCAATCTGCTGAAGCTTGGGTTGGTCATGACTTTGCAATAGCAGACTTCACAGGGTTGACAGGAACTGCTAATTTAGGTCAAATACAAGTGTTATTAGGAAGTGCCACAGGGGGAACTATGGGTGATGCTTATATTGACAACATTTATTTCTGGAAAGCTCCTACCGCTGGAGTCGATGATTTCTTCGCCAACGCTGTAAAACTACATCCTAACCCCGCTTATGGAGTGGTAAACATTTCTACGCCAACCAATGCAGCCTTAGAAGTTTCTGTTCATGACCTGTTAGGCAAACTAGTGATTCCTGTGCAAACGATACAGTCTCAACTTAACATCTCGAGCTTAAACCCTGGAATGCATTTTGTCAATATGAAACAAGGCACTAATACTGCTACCAAAAAATTACTTGTAAATTAAGTTATAGCTAACCAGCCAGATTTAATTATAAAGCCTCCACTTGTGGAGGCTTTTTTTGTGGGGTCCGTTCACTTTTATAATAAATGAGTATGTTACACAATTTGATAAGGTGATTTTATAAGTCGTTATGACTTTTTGTTTCATCATGTTTTCTGTATTTAACTGCATTTACTGCTCTGTGAGTTAGTGCGCATGAAGTAGCGTTGTTTAGTGTAGCGTTATATTTCGAAAATCACAAACGATTAGTCAAGTATTAGATGATTCTAGCGTTTTTTTATCATTTTTTATGTTAAATGTTTATTTTTTAAACCACAACATTGCAAAATAAAAACTATACAAAACCTATACATTTTAAATTTTTTCAGCAATTTTATAGGATTTATAGTTTCTATAATATTAAATTTTTACAGATTAAAAGTGTGAATATGACAAAAAATATAACGTATAATTAACACTGTATGACATTTGTAGTGTGTTGTTTAATAATTATACATTTATATTAAACTAAATTTACAATAAACTAATTTTAAAATATTTTAAACATGAAAAAAATTACATTACTATTAATTATGCTAACTATTAGTTTTAGTTATGCGCAAGATCTTCCTTTAGATTTTGAGACTAGTCCAGTTACCGCTGACATGTCAGGGTTTGATGGAGGAGTTATAACTGTTGAAGCTGTTGTGGCTCCGCAATCTACAGGGAATTCAAGTGTAAATTTAGCTAAATTAGTTAAGGGTGCTGGTCAACCTTGGGCAGGGGCTAAAATTGTTTTAGACACTCCTTTTGATTTCTCAACTAATTCTAATATTGAAGCAAGAATATACACTATAGCACCTGTGGGTTCTAAAATTGAATTTAAAGCCGAGGGTGTTGGCGCAGGAAGTGGAGCAAAGTATGCTTATACTACCAAGAGTGGAGAATGGGAGACTTTAACTTTCGATTTTTTAGGTGTAACGGCTACAAATTTAACAGATTTAGTCATTATTCCTTGGATGCCTGGTGATGCTCAAGGAGATGGTTCGGAAGCAGCTACTTTTTATTTTGATGACATAATACAAACTGCACCACCTGCAGCTACTTGTGACGATGGTATTCAAAACGGAGACGAAACAGGAATTGATTGTGGAGGTACTATTTGTGGTGCATGTCCAGAAGTTAAGTTACCTTTAGATTTTAGTGATGCTAGCCAATTATTTACGCATGATGGTGCTGGTGCTGGTGGCTCTGTAGTCTTGGAAAATGGAAAATTGAGATTTAATGGAAACGGACAGGCCTATGATCAAGCATACCTTGATTTAACAGAAGCTTTTTCTACAATCGATTCAGATAATAATACATTTACAGTTAGAATGGAACCTTTGTTAGTTCCTGCTGGAGAAGAGCGTACACATTTATTAAAAGTTAGTATTGGTGCAGGTGCAGCTATTGAGATTACAGGAAAAAGTATTGGTCCTGATGAACAGGATGTAACCTTCAATTTTGGAACAACGGGTGCTGAACCCTGGAATCGAATTACAATTTTCATGGATTTTGGTCCTGATGGTGCAAACACTTACAATGCTAAGGTTACGGATTACTTAATTTCTAGTATATCTCTTGGAGCAGATCCTGCTATTCCTCAGGTACCACCAACTGTAGCAGCGCCAACGCCTCCTGCAAGAAATGCTGCGGATGTAATTTCAATATATTCAAAAACAACAGCTTCTGCTAGTGTATATTCAGATATTGCTGGTGTAGATTTTCCAAATTGGGGTGGAAATTCTGGAAATGTTACTCCAATAGCTTTCGAAGATGATTTAGCGCTTAAACTTCCGGAATTTACATACCAAGGAATTCAATTTCCTGAAACAGATTTATCTGGTATGACAATGTTACACTTAGATATTTGGGCGCAATCTCAGGGTGTAGGTCTTGATTTAATAGCGACAGGCGGTGCTTCTAATCGTGTTAATATCGCTTCAAATGATGGTGAATGGAGTTCCGTAGATATTCTTTTAACAGCTTTCCCAAGTTTGGATTTAAGTAAAATTTTTCAAATGAAGTTTTATGGTCTTGATGGTGCAAACGCAGATGGATCTTATGATATCTATTTGGATAATATTTATCTTTATACAGGGACTGCTTTGAGTGTAGATAAAATCAACGTACTAAACGTTAATATGTATCCTAACCCAGCAAATGGTGTTGTATATTTCTCAACACCTGCAAATGATGCGTTAACAGTTTCAGTATTTGACCTATTAGGAAAACAAGTAATGGATGCTCAAAACGTACAGTCACAACTTAATATTTCTAGCTTAAACCCTGGAATGTATTTCGTGAAAATGACTCAAGGTTCAAGTTCTGCTACTAAGAAATTAGTCGTAAAATAAGGTTTAACCAACCCAATTTAATTTTTAAAAAGGCTTCCATTTGGGAGCCTTTTTTTTGGAGGTATTTAAACTGTACACAAAGAGGGATTAAAGCTCTTGGTTATTTTTTTCCAAAAGTGCCGCTTTGTTAATCAAAACCTTACAAAAACAAAAAAGCAAGCGTTATGTTTTCGCTTGCCTTTTATTTTATTCGTACACAACGTAGTCCAATTATCGAACTTTTTCTTGAAAGACCTTGAAAAACTTAGAGAGTTTACAGAATCCTGTAAAAAATATGAGGTTAAGAGAATTTAGTAAAGAGTTTAAAAATCAAAAAGTAGTATTACTCAGGATTTAATATTTGAGAACAAGTTAATTGCAGTTTTATCGTTTGCTATAGCAACACCTATTGTATATATAGAACCAAGGCTATCTGAATCAATCACTTCACCAGTGTATGTAACAACCGACTCAAACTGTTATTTAACTCTATTTCTTATTAAATTCTGGTATCTCTTTTAAAATTCTATCATTAATATCGGACAATGCAAAACAATGAATAATCATCCTTGTATCTTTTAGATATTTAGCAAATGCTAAATGCTCATCAGATCCATTTAACGATTTCAGATGTGTCATTTTTAGTTTAGCTGTACCATTTGCAAAAATTTTCGCAAAATCTTCAGTAATGGTGGGCATCTCAAAATGTATGAAACTTCTTTTATCTGCTAAAAATTTTGCTGCAGTATTAGACAAATCATACACTTTTGCAAGACTGATTGACTTATTATGTATTGCTAAACACTCGGCAGCTTTGTCGGTTAGGACTTCTAAATCTCTAAGATCTAATACTTTCTCGGACTCAGCTAATACAATGGCAGCTTCATCATCCATTTGACTGTACTCTCTCAAATCGATATCCCATTCATCATTTTTAATAGCTTTTTTAACCTTACGCTTGGCTATGTGTGCTTTAAGAACTTTTTCCATAATTATTTCAATTTGACATTTATTAAAAATTTTTTTAAATCTTCTTTTATGAAATCAAGATACTGTGCAAAGTGCCAGTCTTTACTATCAAGTTTTTTTTTGGTAGCATCAATCTTTTTTAGGATACTTTCTGAATCCGCTGCAAATTCTTCTCGCAACTTTTGCTTTTCATCATTTGTTAATATCATTTGGACCTATTTATGATTATTTTTTTTTGTTCGTTCTAACTTATTGCTAATTTAATCAAAAAATATTCTTACAAAACCTGGTAATATTTAAGTCCCATTTATATGTGACTGTTTGTGATAAACTTTAAATAATTATCCCCAAAAACAATAAATTATTTTTGAGGATAATTTGTACACAACGTACTCCAATTATCGAACTTTTTTTTGAAAGATTTAGAAAAGTTAAGGAAATTTAATCTTAAGTTAAATTCAAAAAAAATTCTTATATTTAAGCTTAACTAATTTTAAAACTATTTTGTACTTTATTGGAATTAATGTCCCGTTTAATTGTTCTATGGAAGACCCGGTTGAAGATTATATTTTAAAAGAAAAATTGGATAATGACAGAGATTTATGGGATGAGCAGTGCTGGGGTTTTTATGATGAAATTGATTTAAAACTATTTAGGGAAGATTTGTTTTTAGATGTTGACGAGGACGGTATACAAACCAATATAAAATCAGATAATAAATTTAGTAAAGAGTTTATTGATTTATCTCTGTCGATTGGGTATAACTTTATTTATTTTGATAAAGATTTTAATAAAATTAGTAAAGACGCTTTTATTAAATTAACAAAAAGTTCTACGGAATTCACATTATCTATATGTCAATGTTCACCAGACTAATCTTTTGTCCATAGGAAATGAAAAAAAACATAACTAAAAGTTATTTATTTGTGACAGAATTGGTTGAAGAGTTTAATTCGATGTTTCATATAGAAAAAATTGAGTTAAAAAGATTTGATGAATTCAAATCAAGAGATTATTTCAAGAAAAAAATAGATTCAAATTTAAACAAAACAAAAGGAGTTTATTTATTTCAAACAAAAAAAGATGGAATTATTTATATTGGGTCATCAGGTAAAGTAATTGATGAAGAGACTAAATCAAGTCAAGGAATAAGAAGTAGAATACTAAATGGTTCATCACCTTATAAATTAGATGGAGAATTTTTAAAATACATAGATTCTAAATCAAATAATTATTCTGAAAAGAACTATAGGTTAAAGAATTTAGAGATTTATTATTACGAAATTGGTGATGGAATTTTCACAATACCTTCAGTTTTAGAACATTTAATGATTCAGGTTTTTTTTAATAAAATAGGAAGAATTCCTAAAATTAACAGAAAATTATAAAAATTTAATTATGCAAGAATATAACAAAGAAAAATATCGTGTTTGCTTAGATAAATACCTAAACGAAGATGGAGATGCCTATGCGCACGCTATAGAATTAGCTATAACAGATGGAGTAGATGGTTTTGGAGTAGAACCTTTAAAATATGCAAAAACTGAGGGAGAAGATTTAGACGATAACTGGGGAGTAGAAATAACTAGATTGGTGTACTTTAATGACCTTGATAAAGCTAATAAAAGTTTTGCCGAATCTTGTGAAGACTATGATTTAAATATTCATGTATAATAATTTATTCTGGTTTTTTAGTTATTTAATTACTTATAATAGTACCTCGTTAGCGGTCGGTTTAAAAATATTTATCCCCAAAAAAAATAAATTATTCTTGAGGATAATTTGTACACAACGTAGTCCAATTATCGAACTTTTTCTTGAAAGACCTTGAAAAGCTCAGAGAGTTTGCATTTGATTATAAAATTAAGCATTTATAATTATTGTCTGAGTAAATTCATTTCAATTCTAAGGGTTGTTGGTATACTGGCATTAAGACCACTACCACCTTCTCCTAAAGTTGCAAAGTAAACAGTTTTTTCATAAGTGGCTTTGAAAGTTCTTGAGCCAGATTGTCCTAAGTCTGTTATTTGTATATCAGTCATCATTCGGTTTAAATGAGAATTTTCAGACCAATCCCCCGGGATTTCTCTAAAAACGAGACCTACAATTTCTGAATTTGAAGTGCCTGTGGCATTATTCATAGCATCGTGCATAAATCCTCCAGTTAAATTAAGTCCTATACCGACATTAGAATTCCCAACTTGAGGTTCTTCAATTGATAATTGAAATGTAAAGTATTCACCAGTCACAAAATCGTTATTAGTAATGTCGGCAATAGATAGCCAAACATATGTTTCGGCTCCATAAATAGTGAAACAACTGTTGGGGCTTTGTCCCATAGGCGGTGTTGTCAAATTCGCGATACCTTCAACTCGATTAATAACTCCAAACACTTCTAATTCAAAAAAATAACTTATTTCACTATCACTAATATTATTATTTTGATTGCTTTCATCTCCGGAACATCCAAGGATTAAAAAAGCGGAGAGTAAGAACAGTTTTTTCATTGGTTAATTATTTGAATGCCAAGTTAAAAAAATTATCCCTAAAAACATTAAATTATTCTTGGGGATAATTTGTACTCAAGGTGGGAATCGAACCCACACGACCGAAGTCACTGGATTTTGAATCCAGCGCGTCTACCAATTCCGCCACTTGAGCCTAAGTAGATTGCAAAACTATAAAATTATTTTTTCAATCCTATTAAAAATAGTCGCTTTTATCCTTTAAGAGTTCAAATAAAGTTCTAAATTTGCAGCTCGATTAAAAAATCAATTTAAAGCTCTCAAAAACAGAACGCTATCATGTCTAACGTCATACCACAGCCAAAAATATTCACCTGTACCAATTCCATGGTACTTGGTAAAAAAATTGCGGCTTCCTACGGAATCCCTCTGGGAAATGTGATTACATCGACTTATAGCGATGGAGAATTTCAACCCTCTTTTGAAGAATCTGTTCGAGGAACACGGGTGTTTTTGATTGGTTCTACTAATCCGGGACCTGAAAATTTAATGGAACTTTTGCTGATGCTTGACGCCGCAAAACGCGCATCTGCTAGACATATTACAGCCGTGATCCCGTATTTTGGATGGGCACGACAAGATCGAAAAGATAAACCAAGAGTACCTATTGCGGCAAAATTAGTCGCTAAAATGCTGGAAACGGCTGGTGCTACACGTATTATAACGATGGACTTACATGCCGATCAAATTCAAGGGTTTTTTGAAAAACCCGTAGATCACATGTTTGCGTCTACGATATTTTTACCCTATTTAAGAGATTTAAAATTAGACAACCTAACCATAGCATCACCCGATATGGGCGGATCTAAACGTGCCTATGCCTATTCTAAAGCATTGGAAAGTGATGTGGTGATCTGTTACAAGCAACGCGCCAAGGCCAATGTAATTTCACATATGGAACTGATCGGTGATGTTTCTGGTAAAAATGTAGTATTGGTCGATGATATGGTGGATACTGCTGGTACGCTCACCAAAGCTGCAGACCTCATGATGGAACGTGGCGCCTTGAGCGTAAGAGCCATCTGTACCCACCCAATTTTATCAGGGAGTGCGTATGAACGCCTTGAGAATTCAAAATTAGAAGAACTTATTGTGACAGATTCTATTCCGGTTTCTCAAGAAAGCCCTAAAATTAGAGTCTTAAGCTGTGCAGATTTATTTGCCGATGTGATGACAAAAGTACATCGTAACGAGTCTATCAGTTCAAAATTTATAATGTAAAACAATTAAACACTAAATAATAAAAATGAAATCAATTACAATTAATGGATCGAAAAGAGAAAGCGTAGGCAAAAAAGCAACACAAGCCTTACGTAATGCTGGACAGGTACCTTGCGTATTATACGGAGGAGACAAGCCAGTACATTTCTCAGCAGAAGAATTGGCATTCTCTAAACTAGTATACACACCAAACGCGCATACAGTTGTGATTGCATTGGCAAGTGAAACTTTTAATGCCGTGCTACAGGATATTCAATTTCACCCTGTAACAGACCGCATTTTACACATCGATTTTTATCAACTATTTGATGATAAAGAAATTACTATGGACATTCCAGTACATGTTATTGGAAAATCTATTGGCGTTGCAAACGGTGGGTCTCTACGAAGAAATAAACGTAAACTTAGAGTAAAAGCATTACCAGTAAATTTACCAGATTTTATAGAAGCGGATATTACACCATTAAAAATTGGTGGTAAACTAACCATTGCACAACTCGCAAACGATGCTTTTAAATTTTTACACCCAGACAACACTGTTGTGTGTCAAGTGAAACGTTCTAGAGTATCTATCGATGTTGAAGAGGAAGAAGAAGAAGGAGAAGAAGGTGCGGAAGCAGCTGCTCCAGCGGAAGGTGCTGCACCAGCAGACGCTTAAACCGTTTCCTTAAAACTCATTATTTACAAAAGCATTCTGTTATTCAGAATGCTTTTTTTATTTTTACACTATGTTTAACTGGTTCTTTAAAACTAAACTCAACACAAACACCGCTACTGAAATGTCTAAAAAATACTTGATTGTTGGACTTGGAAATGGTGGTGCCGACTATGTGCACACCCGTCATAATATTGGGTTTAAGATTGTAGAAAAATTAGCACAACTCAATGCTGCTAATTTTGAAACTAAAAAACTAGGCGACATCGCACGTTTTAGATTTAAAGGCCGTACGTTTCTACTTTTAAAACCAAATACCTACATGAATCTAAGCGGTAAAGCCGTGAAGTATTGGTTGGAAAAAGAAGCCATCCCACGCGAAAATCTTTTGATAATTACAGACGATTTAAACTTGCCATTTGGAACCCTTCGCCTAAAAACAAAAGGGAGTGCAGGCGGGCACAATGGTCTTAAGGACGTGCAAGACAAACTAAATACCACGCAATACAACAGACTCCGTTTTGGAATTAGTGATGAGTTTGCTAAAGGCAGACAAGTTGATTATGTACTTGGAGAGTGGACTTCAGAAGAAACAGACAAACTCAAAGAACGTTTAGAGCAGTGCAGCGCCTGTATCAAAAGTTTTGTCATGGCTGGCGTTCAAAATGCGATGAATACTTTTAACGGCACTTAAATTGGTACCGTTTTAATGGACCAGAATTCGTTTAGTTACTTGTTCACTATCACTTGAAACCGTCATGAGATAGATACCCGTCTGCATACCTCCTAAGTCAATCATTTGATTAAAATTAATCCGATTTTTAAATTCTTTAGAATAAATTCGACGTCCTCTAATATCATAAATATGAACTTTAAAATCTGCGGACGAATTGGTTTGAAATTTTAGAGTAAAGCTTCCAAATGTTGGGTTGGGAAAAGCCACTAAATCAATAAATTCATCCCCATAACCTGCTATTGATTCTAGCACATTAACGGAATAATCTTCAACCTCACCATCAAAACCAGTTTCACAGGCAGAAAAATTAGGATTAGTATTCACAAATCTAGTCGATACACGCATCGTCGTGGTGCCTAAAGCGGCATCACTAGGAATGACAATAGCGCGTGGCGAATTGGTCGTAGGTTCATCAAAAACAGCAGTAGCAGTTCCAAGATCATAAGTTTCTCCAGGATCTGAAAAATTACAGTTTTGGTTCCAATCGATCCATACTGTTGTAGCCACCTCAAAATCGCCATCCGTATGTACACGGACACTTAGGTCATAACTGCTTTCTCTATTAATATCAGTGTATTCAGAAGTAAAGTCTGTGTAAGGCGCTGTTTTTGTCGAGCGGTCGCGTTGATTGATGTTATTAAAAACAACTGCAGTTGTCGCCGTCTCAAAATCTAAATTCCCTGCTGCACTACAAACAGTATCTACAATAGATAACGTTAGATTTGCCGATGCTGTTAGTTCCGCAGCCGAAGCCGTCACGGTAATACTATAGTCTGCCAAGTCTAATTGCTCAATGTTTGTCAGTGCTAAGCTAAAAGTCCCAGGAGCATTAATTTCATCTTGACTTAAAGTCGCTGATACTCCTGGAGGGATATTACTAACGTTCAAGGCTACTGTAGCATTGAACCCATCAATAATAGAATAATTTATGTCAAATACAGCATCATTTCCACAAGTACTATAGGAATTATTCGTCGCTAAAAGATTAAAACTTGCTGTGCTTTCACAGGGCGTTGTGTTTTGTTTAAACTGGTTTTGTATCGAATTGATATAAGTGTCAACAACTGTAGTCTGTCCTTCGGTTAACATATACATACAGGCGTCATTCACATAATCCATATAATTCATAGTAAGTGCTTTTTCACTGGGTTCACAAGCGTTTACACTTCCAGGAGCTGGACAGCCCCCGTTAGAATTTGAAATATTGGGCGTATCCGCAATTCCATCATCTTGAGTGCAGGAGAATCCTACAAAGGGATGTTTTAGATTATAAAAATGGCCGAGTTCGTGAGTGACCGTACGGCCTAAGTCATAAGGCGCACTAGGGACAATTCCAGAACCTGGGCAACCTGCGCCAGAGCCAAAGGCGTTCAAACTCATAACTACAGATTCACCTGCTAAAACATTACCGCCCAATGGTGAGTAACCCAATATAGTAGAACCAATATCCTTCACTAAAAAATTCATATAGCCACTCCAATTAGAATCTTGATCTGCGCCGTTCCCAAAATCATAGCCAATAGTGACGGCGGGATTACCTTCCAAAAGTTCTGGATCTAAGCCTGGTGGGTGATTTTTGGTTGCCATACAAAATTCAATATTTACACTTCCAGAATTTATGCCGGGGTAGAAACTACTGGCGGTACTCCATAAATTGAAGTCACTATTTGTTGCCGTATAGTCGGCATTTAAAATGTCTATTTGGTTTTGAGCGAGAGCTTCCAAACAGGCTCGATCCGCTTCTTGGGCTTCTGGAAAATGAACAGCAACAGGAATTATTATAGGACTTGAACGGTTAAAAATGGGAGTCCTGACTTTCAGTCGTTGAGCTAAGGCTACTCTAAATTCCGTTTGGTTTTTTTGATGTGCTTTTATATAATCCGGATCTTGCAGTTGCGTGTTCATATAGTCTTCCATACCACAAGTACGAGTTTGAGCAGAAGCAATAAGTCCTGAAAGGAAGAGCAGTACGAATAAGCAAGGGGTTATAAATAATTTGAGTACCATAGGTATAGCGTTAAGGATCTCGAGATTTAAGGTTCAAATCAGTATAAATGTACTTCAAATAATTCACACAAAAAAAATAAAAATGAATCCTCTTAAAAATGAACCCTTTTTTTATCTTCGTACTTTAATAGTAGCAATTCTAAAATTAGCTTTTGAAAATTAAATCTGCCGCCGATTACGATCAAATTAAAGACTCTGTTGTGACTATAGGGACATTTGATGGTGTGCACAGAGGGCATCAAAAAATCATTAAACGTCTTGTCACTATTGCAGATACCGAACAACTTCAGGCGTTGGTGTTGACTTTTTTTCCGCATCCGCGTATGGTAGTGCAAAAAGATTCTTCCATAAAGCTCATAAATACCATTGACGAAAAAGCGAATTTAATTCAGGATTTAGGGGTTGATCATCTGGTTGTTAAAGCCTTTACAAAAGAGTTTTCTAGATTAACAGCTTTGGAATATGTGCGTGATGTGTTGGTAAACACCTTGCATGTCAAACATATTATTGTCGGTTATGATCATCATTTTGGTCGCAACCGTACCGCTAATATTAAGGACCTCAAGGAATATGGCGCTTTTTACGGCTTTAAAGTCACAGAAATTGATGCACAAGAAGTTGGAGATGTTGCCGTTAGTTCCACTAAAATTAGAACAGCCCTAAAAGAAGGGGCTATTAAAGAAGCCAATCAGTTTTTAGGCTATCCGTTTATGCTTAACGGCACCGTTGTTAAAGGGAAAGGTTTAGGGAAAACAATTCAGTTTCCCACAGCAAATTTAAAAATTGAAGAACCTTATAAGCTCATCCCAAAAAAAGGAGTGTACCTCGTTCAAGCTCTTATAGAAAAGGAATTGGTATATGGAATGCTAAACATTGGCACCAACCCAACGGTCAGTTCTGCTAATACACTTTCTATAGAGGTGTTCTTTTTTAATTTCAATAAAAATCTTTACGACACGGAACTCCATATTCAATTGCTCGATAGAATCCGCGATGAAATTAAGTTTACGGATCTTGAAGCTTTGAAAACACAATTGGAACGCGATCAACAAACTGCTCAAACCAAAATAGCACACCTCACAAAAAACTAAGACGATTTAGCCGTAAAACCAATTCTTGTTTTATTCTAAATGATTAAATTTGTGACTTAAAATAAGAACCATGTTACAAGTTTCCTTTATAAGAGAGCATCAAGTTGAAGTGCTAGAACGTTTAAGTAAACGAACAAGCGATGCGCAGTCGCTTATCGATAACGTCCTAAAACTCGATGAATCGCGTAGAGGACTTCAAACACAAGCCGATGCGGTTTCTGCCGAATTGAATGCGATTTCTAAAGAAATTGGGGAGTTATTTAAATCAGGTAAAGCTCAAGAGGCCAATACATTAAAACAAAAAACAACCGAACTAAAGGACACAAAAGTGGCGCTTTCTGAGCAGTTGAATACCACATCAGAAGACCTTAAAACGCTGTTGTATAAAATTCCAAACCTTCCAAATGCGATTGTTCCTGTTGGGACTTCTGAAGACGATAACGAAGAGGTTTTTCGTGCTGGAACTATTCCAACACTTTCTGAGAAAGCACTGCCGCATTGGGAGTTGGCCAAAAAATATGATATCATTGATTTTGAATTGGGAAATAAAATTACCGGTGCAGGATTTCCAGTATATAAAGGCAAAGGAGCACGTTTACAACGTGCGCTAATTAATTATTTTTTAGATAAAAATACGGCGGCGGGCTATAATGAAATTCAAGTGCCACACTTAGTTAATGAAGCCTCGGGATACGGAACAGGACAATTGCCAGACAAAGAAGGCCAGATGTACCATGTCACTGCAGATGATTTATATTTGATTCCAACAGCCGAAGTTCCAGCAACTAATATTTTTAGAGATGTTTTATTACAAGAAAGTGACCTTCCAAAACAACTCACTGCATATACGCCTTGTTTTCGACGGGAAGCGGGAAGCTATGGTGCCCACGTTCGTGGTCTAAATCGATTACATCAATTTGATAAAGTAGAAATTTTAAGAGTAGAGCACCCCTCAAAATCGTATGAAGCACTTGACGGGATGGTGGCACATGTGAAGACAATTTTAGAAGACTTGAAATTACCGTATCGAATTTTAAAACTCTGTTCTGGAGATCTAGGATTTACAGCAGCATTAACCTATGACTTTGAAGTCTTTTCAACGGCTCAAGACCGTTGGTTAGAAATATCTTCGGTATCTAATTTTGAAACCTTTCAAGCCAACCGCTTAAAATTACGTTTTAAAAATAGTGATGGAAAATCTGAATTAGCCCATACATTGAACGGTAGTGCATTAGCATTACCACGAGTATTAGCGGGGATTTTAGAGAATTATCAAACCGATGCCGGAATTCAAATTCCTGAGGTCTTAATTCCATACACAGGCTTTGCGATGATTGATTAATGTCCGTCTCGACAGCTGATCGAGAATTTAGTATAGTTACAAACCCTCTTTGATGAAATCGATAGTAACTCTTTTTGTAAGCATTTTTTGCCTCGTTGCTTCGGCACAAGTCGATCCGGGCTTGGCCAAAACTTATTTTGAAAAAGGAGCGTTTGAAAAGGCTGCTTTACTTTACAAAAAACTACTCAATACTCAACCTACCAATTCGTATTACAGTCTAAAACTAATTGAATGTTATCAGCAACTCAGTCAGTTTAAAGCAGCTCAAAACGAAATCGAAACCCAGCTAAAGTATTCAAAAAACCCTCAATATATTGTTGAATTAGGATACAATTATCAGCTTCAAACCTGTTGGTAAAAGCAGAAGAGAATTATAAAAAAGCCCTAGAACGTATAGACACCCAGCCCAATTATATCTATGCTATTGCACAACAATTCGAAGCCCACGGAAGGATCGATAATGCCATTCAAGCCTATGAACGTGGTCTTGAGCTTGCTCCTAATCCGGTGTTTTACTACAAGCTGGCTGTGCTGCATGGTGTGCAGAAAAACATCGAGAAAATGATGGAACGCTTTCTGGATTATGTCGAAACCAACCCCACTTACACAACTCAAGTGATGCGCTTATTGGCAGAATATATTTCAGAAGATGCCAGTCAACCCTATAATCAATTGTTTAAAAATATACTCTTAAAAAAAATACAATCCACACCAAATACATTATGGAACCAGTGGTTGAGTTGGTTATATATTCAACAAAACGATTACAAAAAAGCATTTATTCAAGAGAAAGCAATTTTTAGACGAGAACCGGAATCTTTCCAGGGCTTGATTAATTTGGCTTTATTGACAAAAGAGTCTAAGGCATATAAAACAGCACTGACAATTTTTGAGTTTATAATTCAAAATGCGACTGCTCCCCGTTTGATTATTCAAGCCAATACCCAATGTTTAGAACTTCAATTAGAAGTATCTACAACAGACTATAACGTCATAAAAGCATCATATCTCGAGCTGTTGGATACCTATAAGCTTGGCGTTGAAACACTCGATTTGCAAGTATCGTATGCTGATTTTTTAGCGTTTTATGACAACAATCCAGATGCGGCGATTACATTTCTAAAAAGCGCTTTAAAAGCAAATTTAACTGCTTTAGCGTCTTCAACATTAAAGATGAAACTTGCCGATATTTTAATTACTCAAAATAAATTTAATCAAGCCTTGCTCTATTATACACAGATTCAAATGCGTGTTAAAAATAGTACCCTAGCTCAGGAGGCACGTTTCAAAGCCGCAAAAACTAGCTATTATAAAGGCGATTTTGATTGGGCTGAAACTCAATTAAAAGTATTGAAATCATCCACCTCTCAGCTCACGGCCAATGATGCGTTAGATTTGCAGCTATTGATTTCTGACCATAAAGCAAGTGATTCCCTTCACACAGCTCTAAAGTTATATGCCAAAGCCGAAGTGTTGACGCTTCAGAACAAACCAACAGAAGCCATTAGCGTTTTAGAGTCTATTCTTGAAAATCACAAAACAGATCCTATTATCGATCAAGCGCTTTTGGCCCAAGCTCAATTGTATGAGTCCGAAAAAATGTATTCAAAAGCAGAAGCTAATTATATACGGATTATTACGGCTTATAAAGATGATATTCTTGCAGATGACGCCTATTTTTATCTAGCGGAGTTGTATCGACTTCACTTAAATCAGCCAGAGAAAGCAAAGCTTAATTATGAAACGATTATCTTTAACCACGAAGATAGTATTCATTTTGTTGCTGCTCGAAAACAGTACCGCATACTAAGAGGGGATGCAATTAATTAATGACAACATATTAACCAATGATAATTTATAACATAACCGCCAATATTGATGATAGCATTCATGACGACTGGCTAGAGTGGATTCAACAGCACATTCCAAAGGTGCTCGCCACAGGATTTTTTATTAAAGCTACATTTACAAAAGTTTTGGTGGAGGAATCTATGGGAGGATTAACCTATTCGATTCAGTATCTAGCATCTTCAAAAGCCGCTTTAGAGGCTTACTACCAGCAGCACGCAGCACATTTTCAAGCGGAAGAATCTCAGCGATTTGCAGATAAAATGCTTGCCTTTAGAACCGAATTAGAATGGATTGATGAGTTTACCTTAACCCCACACTAAATGACTGTAAAAGCAAAAAAATATTTAGGGCAACATTTTCTGAACGATGAATTGATCGCAAAGCAAATAGCGGATACCTTAACCCTTAAAGGCTACTCAGATGTTTTAGAGATTGGCCCCGGAATGGGCGTTTTGACCAAGTATATTCTAGAGAAACCGATCACAACATATGTCATTGAAATTGATGAAGAATCAGTAGACTATTTACAAGCCAACTTTTTAAATTTAGCGCCTAGAATTATTCAAAAAGATGTATTAAAGTACGATTTTAGTGCCGCTTTTGAAAACCGCTCTTTTGCTATTATTGGAAATTTTCCTTACAATATCTCTACACAAATTGTGTTTAAAACCTTAGAAAACAGAGCGCAAATCCCTGAATTTTCAGGGATGTTTCAAAAGGAAGTTGCTGAGCGTATTTGTGAAAAAGAAGGCAGTAAAGTGTATGGCATATTATCAGTATTAGTTCAAGCTTTTTATGAAGCGGAGTATTTATTTACGGTACCGCCATCGGTGTTTGTTCCACCGCCAAAAGTAGAATCTGGGGTGTTAAGGCTCACACGAAAAACCGATTATACCTTGCCTTGTGACGAGAAATTATTTTTCAGAGTGGTTAAGTCTGCCTTCCAACAACGCCGTAAAACCTTAAGAAATAGCTTAAAAACCTATAATTTATCGGATAATTTAAAAGCAAATACTATCTTTGACAAGCGTCCAGAACAACTTAGTGTTGCGGCGTTTATCGAACTGACATTAGCAATAGAAACCGATCAATAACCAATTTAATTTTGGAAAAAACTAAGGAACATATCCCGTTTGAAATTACTGACGCCTTAATTGAGGTTCTTAATGAACTTATCGATGCTCAAGACGATAAAGCCGTTTTGGAGCAGTTACGAGATGTGCATTATGCGGATATTGCTGAAATTTTGGATGATCTAAATTTAGATCAAGCCACCTACGTAATCAAACTTTTAGACAGTCAAACAACTTCTGATATATTAGCTGAATTAGAAGATGATGTTCGTGAGAAAGTCTTAAAAAACCTTTCTGTAAAAGAAATTGCAGAGGAAGTACAAGAGCTTGAATCTGATGATGCCGCAGATGTATTAGCAGAATTGTCACCCGAACGTAAGCAAAAAGTTATCGCCCAAATGGATGATAAAGAGCTTGTTGCGGATATTCAAGAGCTTTTGACGTATGATGAGGATACAGCAGGGGGATTAATGGCAAAAGAATTGGTCAAAGTCTATGAAACTTGGACCGTTGCTGGCTGTTTGCGAAAAATTAGAGCGCAAGCCAAAGATGTTAAGCGTGTACATTCAATTTATGTGGTTACCAAAGACGAAAAACTCATTGGTCGTTTATCTCTTAAAGATCTTTTGATCGCTAATAACGAAACTAAAATTAAAGCGATATACATTCCAAAAGTGGACTCTGTTCACGTAAATGAAGATGCCGAAGAAGTTGCCAAATTAATGGCAAAATATGATTTAGAAGCTATTCCTGTTGTCGATGATGATAAAGTCCTTTTAGGACGCATTACTATTGATGATATTGTAGATGTTATTATCGAAGAAGCTGAAAAAGATTACCAACTTGCCGCAGGTATTACACAAGATGTCGATGCGGAAGATAGTATCCTCGCCTTAACACGTGCTCGATTGCCATGGTTGTTTTTAGGACTTATAGGCGGCGTTGGTGCTGCAGTTATTATGGGTGGTTTTGAAACCATTATCGAAGATTTCCCCCTTATTTTATTGTTTACGCCATTGATTGCCGCAATGGCAGGCAATGTGGGTGTACAATCCTCTGCCATTATCGTTCAAGGTTTGGCTAATGATGAAGTGCGAGGAAGTGTAAATACCCGTCTGCTAAAAGAGATGTTTTTAGCAGCCTTAAATGGAATTATTTTAGCCTTGTTCTTATTTGTCTTTGTTTGGATATGGAAAGAAGACCTTCGTACTGCCCTAGCAATTTCATTATCTTTAGTCATTGTGATTATTGTAGCGGGAATTATCGGAACTTTCATTCCTTTATTTCTCCATAAAAAAGGGATTGATCCAGCGATTGCAACAGGACCTTTTATAACCACTAGCAATGATATCTTTGGGATATTAATTTACTTTACAATTGCGAAATTGATTTTAAATATCTAAAATGAAAATTTTACATTTAGATCAAAATCATCCTGTATTAATTGAGCAATTAGCTGCTCTAGGCCATACGAATCACGAAGATTATACAAGCTCAAAAGCTGCTATTGAAGCTAAAATGCATTTATATGACGGTATAATTATAAGAAGTCGTTTTCGTATAGATGCTGGTTTTTTAGATAAGGCTACGCATCTTAAATTTATAGGTCGGGTAGGGGCTGGACTAGAAAATATTGACACTACCTATGCCGCAACAAAAGGCATCCATCTAATAGCAGCTCCCGAGGGCAATAGGAATGCAGTAGGTGAGCATGCGCTTGGATTGTTATTAGCATTGTTCAATAAATTGCATACCGCAGATCGTGAGGTTCGTGAGGGGAATTGGCAACGCGAAGCCAACCGTGGGCTTGAACTCGAAGGCAAAACTGTTGGCATTATTGGCTATGGACATATGGGCAAAGCATTTGCTAAAAAACTTCGAGGTTTTGATGTTGAGGTGCTGTGTTACGATATTAAACCCAATGTTGGCGATGAAAATGCAACACAGGTTTCTTTAGAAACACTTCAAGAAAAGGCACAAGTACTCAGTCTTCATGTGCCACATACTGAATTGACATTCCAAATGATAAACACGAATTTCATCAGTGCATTTAAGCAGCCCTTTTGGCTCTTAAACACCGCTCGTGGGAGTTGTGTGGTTACCGAAGATTTAGTTGCAGCGCTTAAGTCTAAAGCTATTTTAGGTGCTGGATTGGATGTTTTAGAATACGAAAAAACTTCGTTTGAGAGCTTGTTTTCAAATACAACTCCACCTGCTTTTGCTTATTTACTTTCTGCGGATAATGTCATTCTATCACCTCATGTCGCCGGATGGACGGTTGAAAGTCATCACAAACTGGCACAAACCATAGTTGATAAAATTGTCAATTATTTTCATTAGATTTAGAGTCCTCAAACGCTTTAAACTATGAAATCTACGGCATCTACGCCTAAAGCATATATTGCTCAATTACCTGAAGTCCGCAAAGGACCGCTTCAGAATTTAAGACAAACTATTCTAGAACATTTAGACCCTAAATTTCAGGAATGTATCAGCTATGGCATGTTAGGCTACGTGGTGCCATTTGCAGTCTATCCAGATGGCTACCATTGCAACCCAACGTTGCCATTGCCGTTTATGAACTTGGCATCTCAGAAAAATTTCATAGCAGTCTATCACATGGGAATGTACGCTAAAAAAGAAATTTTGAATTGGTTTGTCGCGGAATATCCGAACCATTGTAGTGCTAAGTTAGACATGGGGAAAAGCTGTGTGCGCTTTAAAAACATGAACGACATTCCATATGCATTGATAGGGCAATTGGCGGCAAAACTTTCTGTTGATGAATGGATTTCTCTTTATGAATCTCAAATCAAAAGATAACTAGATATGAAAAAACGAGTCACAGGTCTTGGGGGTATTTTTTTTAAAACCAAAGATTCAAAAGCAACAAAAGCATGGTACGGCAAACACCTTGGTTTGCCAGTTGATGACTATGGCTGTACCTTCTGGTGGAAGGACGAAGAAGGTAACAAGGCTTCTACGCAGTGGTCGCCTTTTAAGGCCGATACCACCTATTTTGAACCCAGCAAGCAGCCTTTTATGGTTAATTTCAGGGTTGAAAACCTTAACAATTTGATAACCGTACTTAAGTCAGAAGGTGTTACTATTGTAGGCGAAATACAAACGTTCGAATACGGTAAATTTGCATGGATTTTAGACCCTGAAGGGAATAAGATTGAGCTCTGGGAACCGATTGATAGTGCGTTTGAGCAATAATAAAATAAATACATGAAAAATATTTTAGTCCTTTGTACAGGAAACTCCTGCCGTAGCCAAATGGCACACGGCTATTTAAATCAATTCGCAGCAAACCACGCTACTATTTACAGTGCTGGTATTGAAACGCACGGCATAAATCCAGGCGCTGCAGCCATTATGAAAGAAGATGGAATTGATATTTCGGAACATACCTCCAATCATGTCGATGAATATGCAGCTATCAATTTTGACTATATCATCACGGTTTGTGACCATGCCAAAGAAAATTGTCCATTTATCGCCAGCCCGAATGCCGAGCGTTTGCATCATGATTTTTTTGACCCCTCTAAACTTGTTGGAACTGATCAAGAAAAACATGCCGCATTCCTAAAAGCCCGTACAGAAATTAAAGACTATATGAAGGCGTTTGTGGCGGAACGTTTTTAGAAAAAGCGTTCCCTTTTGAGGTGTTTTTATTGCGATACTTTGCAGAGTAAAGTGTAGTAAACCTAATTAAAGCGAAGCTATTAAGCGCCTAATCCTTCTTTGAAACAATACCAGTTGATAAATAATAAGGCGAGTACTATCAAAAATACTAAGATTGCTAAAAAGGTTTTGAATTTTTTACGTTTCATAATTTTAGGTTAAGTGATAGGACTCTATAAAACTACAAAAAAAATCAACTGAAATTACAAACAGTCTCTTTAGTTTCCCTCCGTAGGGCCATAGGTACGTTCCAGTTCTGGCTTGAAATTCTTCCATCACTGGACGTACGGTACTTTCGGGAATATCCGCAATACGGATATACATCAAACCATCTACGGCATTATTAAATAGAGGATCTACATTAAAACCAATGAGACGTGCGTTCTGTTTGATGTATTTTTTGAGCAGTACAGGGAGGCGCAAAGCTCCTGGCTCAATGTCGTCAATAATTTTATCAAACCTATTCAAGTCAGCTGCAGTAGCATCAAACACAAAATCCTTGTCTGCATCTTTGAGTTTCACTTTAAATTCTTTCTTTGGGTGCACATATTGCGCTAAATAGGGATCATAATAATGCGATTTCATAAACTCAATCATCAAGGATTTAGAAAAATTTGAAAATTGATTACTAATACTCACGCCGCCAATGAGGTATTTGTGATCTGGAAAACGTAAGGTAGTATGCACGATGCCTTTCCACAATAGAAACAGCGGCATTGGTTTTTGTTGATAGGCTTTGATAATAAACGCCCGCCCTAGCTCAATAGACTGACGCATCATGGAATGCAGTTCGGGTTCAAAACGAAACAAGTCTTGCAAGTAAAACCCATCAATACCTTTGGCCTCAAAAATCTCACTGCCAAAGCCCATCCGATAAGCACCCACAAGACACTGAGCATCGGTATCCCATAAAAACATATGGTGATAATAATAGTCAAATTTGTCCAAGTCTATGGCTTTATTTGTGCCTTCTCCAATATCTCTGAAGGTAAGTTCTCGCAAGCGCCCTATCTCGTGTAAAATAGTGGGTATTTTGGCTGCAGCAGCCAAATAGACCTCGTAGTTTTTGCTCTTTAAAAGCCGGTGGTTATCGGCTTTCAAATTCTCAACTTCCGAACACATTTCTTCTGAAGGTGCTGGCGTCACAATTGTTTTTGGCGCCTTGGTTATTTTTAAACTTGAGGTGAGGTTTGTTAAAATTTTAGGGCTTTCGAAACTCTTTGAAAGCATATAGGTTTTGCGCCTCACAAAATCAGAAAACCCCTCCAAAGTCGGGTGCTCTTTTTGGTCTTTTATAGGAATTGGTTTGCCTATTCTTACTTTAATAACTCGTTTCTTTTGGGTTAATAATTCCGAAGGAAGTTTGGCCGTTCTTAAGGCCGCACTGAGTTTTGAGAGTCGGTAAAACAAGCGACTATTTTTGGCGTGAAAATAGAGGGGTACAATGGGCACTTCGGCACGTTGAATGAGTTTCATGGCGGCGGGCTCCCATGGTTTATCGACCACAAGTTTCCCATCTTTGTACGTGGAAACTTCCCCTGCTGGAAATATGCCCAGAGGCTGCCCATTTTGTAAATGCAATAAAGCGCTCTTGAATCCAGCAACACTCGATTGGGCCTCTTTGTGGTTTTCAAATGGATTAACCGGTAGTATGTACGGCACCAAAGGCGCTATTCGATGCAATAAAAAATTAGCTATAATTTTAAAATCGCTGCGCTGTTCAAGCATTAATTTTAGAAGTAAAATTCCATCGATGCCACCAAGTGGATGGTTAGAAACCGTAATATAAGCACCGTCTTTTGGTAAACGTTTTAAATCTTCTTCGGGAATTTCGAATCGAATCTGAAAATCTGCTAAAAGGGCATTTAAAAAATCAAGATCGCTTTTGTGTTTGTTTTTAGTGTAAATCTTATTAATCCTAGAAATCTTAAATACCTTCATGAATATCCAGCCGATAAAGGTCCCTATAATCCCGTAGTTTTCGAGCTTAAGTGCTTTTGCAATTTCTTTGGGGCTTACAATGCTCATAGTGTTTTGGTCTTAAAAAAAATACTTTTTTTATGAATAAACAATGAATTTAGGTCGTAATAATTTGTACGATCTCAGGAGTGATTTGCTTTAAAAGAACAGTTTTATCTGTTTCCATCGCTTCAATAGCTTGTGAGGTGTAGTGTCTGATAGTGTATAACTTAACTGCTTTGTGTGTGGATACTTTATACTTTGCCTTTAAATGTAACACTAAACGGTCGAGGTTATTATAATTGTTTTCAATACATACAGAAAAGCTTATCGCCGAATTTTGAAGCATACTAACTTTCATTTTGTATTCGTGTAGTAAACTAAAAATATGACTGATGTTATCTTCGACTATATATGAAAAATCAAGGGATGAAATTGAAATTAAAATTTGATTTTGTTTTAAAATATAACACGGCACTTTTGGGTTTAGTTCTAAATCTTTACCCACTGTTGTGCCTGTATTTTCAGGGTTTAAAAACGACTTGACATACAGTGGAATTTCTTTGCGTTGCAAAGGTTGAAGTGTTTTTGGGTGAATAACAGATGCTCCATAATAGGACAATTCTATCGCCTCGGTATAAGATAATTGGTGCAACAATTCAGCATTCTCAAAATAACGTGGATCAGCATTAAGCACGCCAGGCACATCTTTCCATATTGTTACTGCATTAGCATTCAGACAATAGGCAAAAACCGCTGCCGTATAATCGCTACCCTCTCGCCCTAGTGTGGTTGTAAAATTATTAGCATCACTTCCTAAAAATCCTTGCGTGATATTTAATTTTTTGGTATCTACTTGCGCAGATATTAACGTTTGGGTTTGATTCCAATTAATTTTTGCATTTCGGTAATAATTATCTGTTTTTATAAGATCTCTCACATCTAACCACGTATTTGTTACTCCAATATCATTTAAATACGAACTGATAATAGTGGTAGAAATTAATTCTCCAAATCCAATAACTTGATCATATACAAAGTTGTAGTTTGGAGATTTGTTATGCTCCAAAAACTGAACTATTCCTTGAAATAAGCGATCCACAGTTTCAAACACAGGATGCCGTTCGTTTTCAAACAAATCTAAAAGAATATTATTGTGGTATTTTTTTACATCTTGTATCGAACTTTGAAGCTCGTGTTTGGCCTCAAAATAATTCGAAATCACCATTTCCATGGCATTTGTTGTTTTTCCCATAGCTGACACCACGATAAGTGTGTTGCTATAGCCAACAGTTTGTAAAACATGCGCTAAGTTTTTTACGCCTTCAGCGTCCTTAACAGAAGCGCCCCCAAATTTAAAAATCTGCATTAATTTAGTTTTGAGATGTAATTTTTAATTCCCTGTTCGTCTAGCTGAACGACATTCCAATCGCGCATCACATTAGCGCCTTTACGCTCATAAAATTCAATTGCAGGCGCATTCCAGTCAATAACCTCCCAACAAACACGTTTGACGCCTTTATCTTCAGCATGAAGGATCACTTGATCCAAAAGTGCAGAGCCCAGGCCATGACCACGCATACGCTCCGAAACAATTAAATCTTCTAGGTGAAGAACAGTGCCTTTCCAAGTCGAAAAACGTGAATATACCAATGCAATCCCCACTACATTCTGATCAACTTCCGCTACAAAACAATCAAATTCAGCACTGTTGCCAAATCCTTTGGCAATTAAATCTGCTTCTGTAATTTCGACGGCATTAGGTTCTTTTTCAAAAATAGCGAGCTCGGTAATTAAGTTTAAAACTTGACTCATATCGCTAGTAACTGCTTTTCTTATGTGATAATTCATATGCTGTTTTTGGAACTCCAAAGATACTTAAAAGCGTTTTAAATTTCTCAAATAAAATAACGACGAAAACGTTGTAGTTCTCTAAAAAATTAGATATTTGCATAAATTCTGAACCAAATGCCTCAAAAACACCAAACGCTCGGAGAATTTATCATTGAACACCAATCGTCTTTCAAGTATACTTCTGGCGAATTATCACGACTCATAAACTCCATTCGATTGGCGGCTAAAGTGGTCAACTACGAAGTGAATAAAGCCGGTCTAGTTGATATTTTGGGCACTGCTGGAGATACTAACGTCCAAGGCGAAAACCAGCAAAAATTGGATGTTTATGCCAATGAAAAATTTATTCAAACGCTTGTCAACCGTAATATTGTTTGTGGTATTGCCAGTGAAGAAGAGGATAGCTTTATTGCGATTAATAGCAACGATAAAAACCATCAAAATAAATACATTGTCCTGATAGACCCCTTGGATGGATCTTCCAATATTGATGTGAATGTATCCGTAGGGACTATTTTTTCAATTTATCGCCGTGTAACGCCTTTGGGAACTCCTGTTCAAGATCAAGATTTTTTACAAAAAGGAAGCGAACAAGTTGCAGCGGGATACATTATTTACGGTACTTCTACTATGTTGGTTTACACTACTGGCGATGGAGTCAATGGATTCACTTTAAACCCAGCGATTGGGACATTTTACTTGTCTCATCCAAAAATGCAATTTCCTAAGCACGGGTCTATTTATTCTGTAAATGAAGGGAATTATATACATTTTTCGCAAGGCATCAAAAACTACATCAAATACTGCCAAATGGAAGAAGGAAATCGTCCTTATACTTCGCGGTATATAGGGTCTCTAGTGTCGGATTTTCACCGTAATATGATTAAAGGCGGAATTTATTTATACCCTACAAGTTCCAAAAATCCCAACGGAAAACTTCGTTTGTTATATGAGTGTAATCCTATGGCATTTTTAGCGGAACAAGCTGCGGGTAAAGCTAGTGATGGTACAACTCGAATTTTGGATATTGTACCAACAAAGCTGCACCAACGTGTGCCTTTTGTTTGTGGAAGTAGCGCTATGGTAGATAAAGTGGAAGATTTTATGCGTTCTGCCTTGGATTCTTAAGTATTTAAAGCTTAGCTAGTTTAAAAGTAAGGTTGTAACTTTGTCGAAATTTAAAAGTAAATGCACAAAGCTGGTTTTGTTAATATTATTGGAAATCCAAACGTCGGAAAATCAACGTTGATGAATGCCTTTGTGGGCGAAAAGTTATCCATTATTACGTCAAAGGCACAAACTACGCGCCACCGAATTTTAGGCATTGTAAATGGCGATGATTTTCAGGTTATTCTTTCAGATACGCCAGGAATTATTAAGCCAGCTTACGAGCTACAAAGCTCAATGATGGATTTTGTTAAATCTGCTTTTGAAGATGCTGATATTTTAATTTATATGGTTGAAATTGGCGAAAAAGAATTGAAAGACGAAGCGTTTTTCAATAAAATCACTGCCTCCAAAAAACCTGTTTTATTACTGTTAAATAAAATTGATACCTCCAATCAAGAACAACTAGAAGCACAAGCACAGCTGTGGCAACAAAAAGTTCCCAACGCAGAATTTATAGCCATTTCTGCCTTGGAAGGTTTTAATGTGAACACAGTTTTTGATCGTATTTTAGAATTATTGCCTGAATCTCCTGCCTATTACCCTAAAGATCAATTGACAGATAAACCCGAACGGTTTTTTGTCAATGAAAAAATCCGTGAAAAGATTTTGATGCACTACAAAAAAGAAATTCCGTATGCCGTTGAGGTTGTCACAGAAGAATTTTTTGAAGAAGACGCTATCATCCGGATGCGTTCTGTAATTATGGTAGAACGCGAAACTCAAAAAGGAATCATTATTGGTCATAAAGGAAGTGCTTTGAAACGAGTTGGTGTAGAAGCGCGGAAAGATCTAGAGCAATTTTTTGGCAAGCAAGTCCACTTAGAATTGTATGTCAAAGTCAATAAAAACTGGAGATCTAGCCAAAACCAACTCAAACGTTTTGGGTACAATAACTCCTAAAAATTTAAACATATTTGTTCGGGTTTTCTAGTTTCAAAAGAATTAAAGTACAAATTTCTATCTCTTCACAGCTGAGAAACATCTAAAGTGAATCATTTCCGCTTATATCGTTTTTAAACTTTCAGAAAAAACAGCTTACCAAAAGGATATTTCCTATTTTTGCAGCAATTTTATAAGCATATGAGCAATATTGTAGCGATAGTAGGACGTCCAAATGTGGGGAAATCTACATTTTTTAACCGGTTGATTCAAAGGCGAGAAGCCATTGTTGATGCCGTGAGTGGGGTAACCCGCGATCGCCATTACGGCAAAAGCGATTGGAACGGCAAAGAGTTCTCTTTAATCGATACCGGTGGATATGTCCTTGGTAGCGATGATGTTTTTGAGGCAGAAATCGACAAACAAGTTGAGCTGGCCATAGAAGAAGCAGATGCTATTATTTTTATGGTTGACGTGGAGTCTGGTGTAACTGGCATGGATGAAGACGTGGCTAAATTGCTTAGAAAAGTTCAAAAACCCGTTTTTTTAGTGATAAACAAAGTGGACAATGCCATGCGTGAGCAAGATGCCGTAGAGTTCTATGCTTTAGGGTTAGGGGCGTATTTTACGATTGCAAGTATCAATGGAAGCGGGACCGGTGATTTGCTAGATGCCTTAGTCGAAGCGTTGCCTGAAGTAGAGGAAGTAGAAGAATCAATCCTACCTCGATTTGCAGTTGTAGGCCGTCCAAATGCAGGGAAATCATCGTTTATTAATGCCTTGATAGGCGAGGACCGTTATATTGTTACAGATATTGCAGGAACGACCCGAGATTCAATCGACACAAAATACAACCGCTTTGGATTTGAATTTAATTTGGTCGATACGGCAGGAATTCGCCGAAAATCAAAAGTCAAAGAAGATTTGGAGTTTTATTCGGTAATGCGATCCGTACGTGCTATCGAGCATGCCGATGTATGTTTGTTGGTTTGTGATGCGCAACGTGGATTTGACGGTCAAGTTCAAAATATTTTTTGGTTAGCCCAACGCAACCATAAAGGCATTGTAATTTTGGTTAATAAATGGGATTTGGTTGAGAAAGACACCAAAACGACCAAAGCCTATGAAACGCACATTCGGGAGCAAATCAAGCCCTTTACAGATGTGCCCATTGTGTTCATATCGGCACTGTCTAAGCAGCGTATTTATAAAGCTATGGAAACTGCCCTTGACGTGTATAAAAACCGATCAAAACGCCTAAAAACAAGTGTTCTGAATGACGATTTATTACCAATAATTGAAAACTATCCACCGCCGGCTTTGAAAGGAAAATTTGTAAAAATAAAATACATAATGCAGTTGCCAACGCCACAGCCACAATTTGCATTTTTCTGTAATCTTCCACAATACGTAAAGGAGCCGTATAAACGATTTTTAGAAAATAAACTTAGAGAATTGTATGATTTTAAAGGGGTGCCAATTACGGTATATATGCGTAAAAAATAAGCTTTACCAGCCTCCAGAGGCGCCACCACCGCCGAAACCGCCCCCGCCGAAGCCACCACCAAAACCACCACTTCCAAAACCACCACTGGAACTGCCGCTAAAATTACCACGTCCTAAACTGCTCAATAGAATAGCGTCTAGTAGACTCGTTGGACGACGATTTCCGCCATTTTTATTACCCCTGTTTTTTTTATTTTTTAAAATTAAAATCAAAAAGATAAAGAAGAAAATTAGTGCTATTATTTTTTCAAAATTAACGCTCTTTTGTTGGGGAAAAGAAGATGCTTTGAATTCCCCAGTTAGGACTTTGAAAATCTGAGTACTACCCGAATTTAACCCACCATAATAATCGTTTTTCTTAAAAAAAGGAATGATCGATTCTTGAATAATTCTGCTGCACATTTTATCCGTAAGTAAATGCTCCACACCATACCCAGTACTGATGTTAATTTTGCGATCATTTTTGGCTAATAAAATAAAAACGCCATTATCTTTTTTGGACTTTCCAATACCCCATTCTTGTGCCCAATTGGTCGCTAGATAATTGATGTATTCGCCTTTGGTAGAATTAATAATCGCTATCACAATTTGAGTTGATGTGCTGTCAGAGTAGCGAATGAGTTTTTGCTCTAATGCAGAAGCTTCTTGTGGGCTTAAAAGACTGCTATAGTCATAAATGCTTGTTTGTACTGTCGGTTTTGAGGGAATCTGATATTGCGCATGAGCAAAGTTGAATGTCAATATCAAAATGACCACATAGAGTACTGCTATTTTTTGTAGTCTAATATTCATAAATCCTCGCCTTTGGAAATAGAATTTGATAATTCATCTGTGTCATCTGCCTCCCAAGGAAAATGAATTTCGAGGGCTTGACTTGCCGTCTGAATCCCTTGTATAATCCCTTCTTTAAACTCCCCTTTTTTAAATAAGTTGCGCATCACATCTCGAGTATCATTCCAAAATGTTGAATCGACTTTTGAATCAATGCCTTTGTCTCCAAAAATACCAAATTTATGATGGCCTACAGCAATATAAATGAGAACACCGTTTTGAAGTTTAGTTTGATCCATTTTCAAGTGATGGAACACCTCTTTGGCACGTTCTTCAACGGAAAGTGAGCTCTGATCTTCGATATGCACACGGATTTCTCCTGAAGTCTTTTGTTCGGCTAGTCGAATAGCCTCAACTATTTGTTCTTCATCTTTAGCACTTAAGAAATTTTCTAGAGTAGCCATTAGTTAAAATCAAACTCAACATCAGGTGCATTTTCTGAACCAGCATTCGCTTTGTATCGTGTCATGTCATCAAATCCGAACCATCCGGCCAAAACAGAGTTAGGAAATTTTTTAATGAAAATATCATAAATGTTTACAGCTGCATTAAATCGATCTCTAGCCACATTGATTCTGTTTTCCGTGCCTTCCAATTGATTTTGCAAATCTAAAAAGTTTTGATTAGCCTTTAGTTCTGGATAGCGTTCTACTGTTACTAAAAGTTTTGACAATGCTCCACTAAGTCCGCTTTGCGCTTGTTGAAATGCAGCTAAATTTTCTGGGGTAATATTTGTCGGATCAATACTCACAGCGGTAGCTTTAGCTCTCGCCTCGATGACCTGAGTGAGGGTGTTTTTTTCAAATTCGGCAGCACCTTGAACTGTTTTTACAAGGTTTCCAATCAAATCATTTCGGCGTTGGTAAGAACTTTCGACATTTGACCAAGCGGTTTTTGCATTGGCTTCATATTCTACAGCAGTATTGTTAAATCCAACGGCCGTGCTATAAATTGCATAAACGATTACAGCAATAAGTATTAAAGGTATAAACCATTTTTTCATAATTAATTGGGTTTAGAGTTGATTTTTTAGTTTTATTAATTCATTTTTCACGCGCTCTAATTTTGTGATAATTTCAAAATTTTCTAAGGATTTTTGATCTTGTTCCTTAAGATAAGTTTTAGCCCCTTCAAGCGTATAGCCGCGTTCTTTGACAAGGTTGTAGATTAACTTTAAATTCTGAACATCTTCAGGTGTAAATCTACGGTTGCCTTTGGCGTTTTTTTTAGGTTTAAGCGCTTCAAATTCTTTATCCCAAAACCGTATCAAAGACGCATTAACATCAAATGCTTTGGCAATTTCTCCAATACTGTAATAGCGTTTTGTGGGGAGGTCTAAATGCATTTTAATCTAAAGATTGGTTTTCAAGTGAAGCGATGGCCAACAAGGTGTTAAACTCTTCAGGACTCAGATTACCGTAATAAAAATTTACAGGGTTTATTCGTTTCTTATCTTTGAAAACTTCATAATGTAAGTGAGGTGCTTGAGAGCGTCCTGTACTTCCAACATATCCAATCAGATCGCCACGTTTTACCTTTTGGCCTCTTCTAACATTATATTTATAGAGGTGTGCATATAAACTACTATAACCATACCCGTGATCTATTCGAATGTGTCGTCCATAGCCCGAAGATCGACTATCTGCACGCTTAATGACGCCATCACCAGTGGCATAAACAGGGGTGCCTCGTGGTGCGGTAAAGTCCATTCCATAATGAAATTTACGAACCTTAGTAAAGGGATCACTTCGGTAGCCATAGCCTGATGCCATACGCGTTAGATCTTCATTTTTTATAGGTTGAATTGCGGGAATCTTAGCTAAAAAATTCTCTTTGTCTTTTGCTAATTCAGTGATTTCATCAAGTGATTTGGATTGCACAATGATGCGTTTTTGAAGGACGTCTATCCGTTTGTTGGCATCAATGATTAATTCTGAATTATTGAATCCTTCATATTTTTTGTAGCGGTTAACTCCACCAAGACCTTGTTTACGTTGTTCTTCAGGGATTGGATTCGCCTCAAAATACAGTCGGTAAATGGCATTGTCACGATCTTCAATATTTGTTAGAACTGCTTCTACTTCTTCCATTTTTTTATTAAGAAGATTGAAGTGTAGAGTTAGGTTTTCTAATTCCCTATTAAGTGCTTTTTCTCTCGGAGATTCAAAATATTGACCCGCTACCAAAACGATTAAAAACCCAAACATGCTCGCCGCTAATAAGAAAATAAACGTCTGTTTAAATGCCGTTCTTTTTTTCCGAATTATCTGTCGATAGGTAAGTGTTTCGGGATCGTAATAATATTTTACATTAGACATTGCCTAAAAAGTTCTATTTTTGTTGAATAATAGATAATCTTCACTAGTTAAAGATTGTCTTCTGAACAAAGATATAAATTGTTTCGAATTAAATACAAATTATTACACTAAGCTTAACATTTTTGCATGAAATCTCAAGATATAAGATCTCAATTTTTAGCCTTTTTTGAAACAAAAAAACACCAAGTTTTAGCTTCAGCACCAATGGTCGTAAAAGACGATCCGTCCTTGTTGTTTGTCAATTCGGGAATGGCACCATTCAAAGCCTATTTTCTTGAAGATGAAACCCCACCAAAAAATCGAATTACCGATACTCAAAAATGTTTACGAGTTTCAGGAAAACACAATGACTTGGAAGAAGTGGGCTATGACACCTATCACCACACGCTCTTTGAGATGTTGGGGAATTGGAGTTTTGGGGATTACTTCAAAAAAGAAGCTATTGAATGGGCTTGGGAACTGTTGACTGAAGTCTATCAAATTGATAAAGATATTCTGTATGTAACCGTATTTGAAGGCAGTAAAGACGATAATACCCCTATGGATTCTGAAGCCTATAACATTTGGAAAACATTGATTCCTGAAGACCGTATTCTTATGGGTAATAAGGCAGATAATTTTTGGGAAATGGGTGAGCAAGGGCCTTGTGGACCATGTAGTGAAATACATGTAGACATCCGTTCCAAAGCAGATAAAGCAAAAGTGCCTGGTCATGAATTGATTAATAAAGACCATCCACAAGTTGTTGAAATATGGAACCTTGTCTTTATGGAATTTAACCGTAAAGCCAATGGAAGTTTAGACCCTCTGCCCAACAAACACATTGACACGGGTATGGGATTTGAGCGCCTTTGTATGGTGCTTCAAAATGTGACCTCTAATTATGATACGGATGTGTTTACGCCTATAATTCGCGAAATTGAAACCATCTCAGGTTTAGATTACGGTAAACAACTCAAACAAGATATAGCCATCCGCGTTATAGCCGACCATGTAAGAGCCGTTGCTTTTTCTATTGCAGATGGTCAGTTGCCGAGTAATACTGGCGCTGGTTACGTAATTCGAAGAATTTTAAGGCGGGCTGTACGTTACGGATTTACATTTTTGGAGCTTAAAGATCCTTTTATGTATCGATTGGTTTCTGTGCTCACTAAGCAAATGGGTGCAGTTTTTCCAGAATTATTGGCTCAAAAACAATTAATCCAAAATGTAATTAAAGAAGAAGAAACGTCTTTTTTAAGAACACTCGACCAAGGACTCGTACTTTTAGATCGGATTATAGAAACCACAAAAGGCACACAAGTCTCAGGAGATAAAGCTTTTGAATTATACGACACCTATGGATTCCCCGTCGATTTAACGGCCTTGATCCTTAGTGAAAAAGAAATGACTTTAGACAATGCTGGTTTTGAGGTGGAACTTCAAAAACAAAAAAACCGTTCCAGAGCTGCTAGTGAGGTTTCAACCGAAGATTGGACGATTGTTTTAGATGATGCGGTGCAGGAATTTGTGGGGTACGATGTCTTAAAAACTACTGTTAAACTCACAAAATACAGAAAAGTAACTTCTGTTAAAGATGGTGAACACTACCAGTTAGTGTTTAACCTCACCCCGTTTTATTCTGAAAGTGGTGGACAGGTTGGTGACAAAGGCTATTTAGAAGCCGCTAACGGCGATGTAGTTTATATTTTAGATACTAAAAAAGAAAATAATGTAGCCATTCATATGGCGAAACATTTACCGAAAAATATAACCGACACCTTCACGGCTGTAGTGGACGCAAATCAACGCTTTCGTACAGAATGTAACCATACAGCTACTCATTTGCTCCATCAAGCTTTGAGAGAAATTTTGGGAACACATGTCGAGCAGAAAGGATCAGCAGTTCATTCTAAATATTTACGTTTTGATTTTTCTCATTTTTCAAAAGTTACTGATGAACAACTCAAAGAGATTGAAAATTTTGTCAATGCTCGTATTGAAGGTAAATTAGACTTGGAAGAACACCGTGCCGTACCAATGGAACAGGCTGTTTCAGACGGCGCTATGGCACTTTTTGGCGAAAAATATGGCGACGTGGTTCGTACCATTCGTTTTGGTAATTCTATCGAATTATGCGGTGGAACGCATGTCAAGAATACAGCAGATATATGGCATTTTAAAATCAAGTCGGAAGGCGCAGTTGCTTCAGGAATACGGCGTATTGAAGCCATTACAAATGATGCTGCTAAAGAATTTTATGTTCAAAACAATGCTAGCTTTGAACGCTTAAAATCAGCACTTAATAATTCAAGTGACCCTGTCAAATCTCTTATGGATTTGAAAGCAGAAAACTCTAAACTCAAGAAACAAATTGAAGCCCTTTTAAAAGACAAGGCAGCGGCAATGAAAGGGAATTTAAAACAAGAAGTAGAACTGATTAATGGGGTTCATTTTTTAGCGAAACAGGTAGATTTAGATGCCGCGGGAATTAAAGATTTATCTTTTGAACTAGGGCAAGCGTTTGATAGTGCAGTGTTACTTTTTGGTTCAGAACAAAACGGCAAAGCATTACTCAGCTGTTATGTGTCAAAAGGACTCGTGACTGCGAAAGACCTTAATGCGGGAACCATTGTGCGCGAACTTGGACGTTACATTCAAGGCGGAGGCGGTGGACAACCCTTTTATGCTACTGCTGGTGGTAAGCATCCTGACGGGTTAAAAGAGGCTCTAGAAAAAGCAAAATCGTATATCTTGTAATCTAAGTATTGTGAAGCTACAAACTCAGATTCCTTTAATACAACAAACACCAGCTATCGACTACGATTCAAAACTGCTGTTGTTAGGATCGTGTTTTGCAGAAAATATGGCGAAAAAGCTGTCCTATTTTAAGTTTCAGAATAAGGTTAATCCTCTTGGGGTATTATTTAATCCCGTAGCAATTTCCGAGCTATTGATTAGAGCAAAAGCATCGACTCCATACACTGAAAAAGATGTTTTTTATAGTAATGATTGTTGGCAAAGTTTCCGAGCACATTCTCGATTAAATAGCACTTCGAAATCCGAAATGATAACAGGCTTAAATACGGCTTTGCAATCCACTCAAGACCACTTAAAAAGCGCCTCTCATGTCTTTCTGACATTTGGTACAGCTTGGGTTTATAAACATATACAATCACAAACTGTTGTGGCAAACTGCCATAAACAACCTCAAGACCAGTTTGAAAAATCGATTCTGAGTGTTGCTCAACTTCAAAAGATTTTTGCAACTATTATTTCAGTCTTGAAAGCTTTTAATCCAAAGGTGACTATTGTGTTTTCAATTTCTCCAGTCCGCCATCTAAAAGACGGTTTTGTTGAAAATAACCAAAGTAAAGCCCATCTTATGGCTGCTGTCCATTCTGTAGTTGAACCCTCAAAAAACATACAGTATTTCCCATCCTATGAGCTGTTGATGGATGAGCTTAGAGACTATCGTTTTTATAATGAAGACATGGTGCATCCAAACCAGATTGCTATCGACTATATTTGGAAAAGATTTCAATATTCATGGATTAGTGATGAATCTACAGCAATAATGCAAGAGGTGAATCAGCTGCAAAAAGGGCTCGCTCACAGACCGTTTAATCCTTTGGCGGCAGCGCACACAGCGTTTTTGACCAAGTTGGCTGTGAAGGTTAAAACCCTAGAATCAAGGTTTCCGTTTATGAAGTTTTAATGAGATCTATTTAAAACCCTAAAATTCTAGTATATTAGCCTAAACAAATCTAGACACTATGTCAACGTCTTACGTCCATTTAAATGTCGAAAATAAAGTTGGTTATATTGAATTTTATAATCCACCTCATAATGCGTTACCAGCATCCTTATTAGCAATTCTTACAGAAACCATAGAAACGGCAGCTAATGACCCTTCTATTAGCGTGATTGTCTTACAAAGTGGAGGAGACCGAACGTTCTGTGCAGGCGCAAGTTTTGAGGAGTTAGTAGCCATTTCAAATCCTGAACAAGGGACTGCTTTTTTTGAAGGTTTTGCCAATGTGATCAATGCGCTTCGAAACTGCTCTAAACTCACGATTGGTCGTGTGCAAGGCAAAGCTGTTGGAGGCGGAGTTGGGTTAGCAGCCGCAACCGATTATTGTATGGCAACAACACATTCAGATATAAAATTAAGCGAACTCACTATCGGAATTGGTCCGTTTGTGATTGAACCTGCCGTAACTCGAAAAATTGGATCAAGTGCAATGACTCAATTAAGTTTAGAAGCCTCAACATTTTTCTCAGCGCAATGGGCACACGACAAGGGGTTGTACATGAAAATATGTTCTTCGAAAGAATCCCTAGATGCCGAAGTGAAGCAATTCGCAGAACAGTTATGTAGCTATAATCCAGAAGCCCTAATGCAGCTTAAAAAAACAATTTGGGATGGCACAGCACACTGGGCAGAATTACTAAAAAAACGCGCTGCTATAAGTGGCCGCTTAGTCTTGAGTGAGTTCACAAAATCTCAACTAAAAAACAGAAGTAAATAGGCGTTTAATTTCATTTAAACCTTTTATAGTAATGGCACATTCAATATCAGTTAAAACAGTTAAGAAATCAAATGTTGATGGACTTGACTTTGATACAATTGCTTTAGGGCGCACATTTACGGATCATATGTTTGTTTGCGACTATGAAGAAGGGCAATGGTGCAATCCAAGAATTACGCCTATGGATACAATTCCAATGCATCCTGCATGTATGGCATTGCATTATGGACAGGCTTTGTTTGAAGGCATGAAAGCCACACTCGGGACAAAGGGCGCACCTTTGTTATTTCGTCCCGAAAAAAATGCAGAACGCTTAAATTTTAGTGCCCGCCGTTTGGGTATGCCAGAGTTTCCAATCCCACTTTTTGTAGAGGCCTTGAAACAATTGGTGCATTTGGACCAAAAATGGATCCCGCCACACGAAGGAAGTGCGTTGTATTTACGTCCTTTTATGTTTGCCGATGAAGCCTTTATTGGGATGCGGGCTGCAAACTCCTATAAATTTATTGTGATGGCATCGCCCTCAAAACCAATATACACCAACCGTGTGCGTTTGTATGCAGAAACCACTTTTATTCGCGCTGCGCATGGTGGTACAGGTGAGGCAAAAGCTGCAGGAAATTATGCTGCTGCTGTACTGCCTACCGAAATTGCTAAATCTAAAGGCTTTGATCAAGTACTGTGGCTAGATGCTAAGGAATTTAAATATATTCAAGAAGTAGGTACCATGAATATTTTTTTTAAAATTAATGGTGCTTTTGTCACACCATCATTAGATGGCTCCATTTTAGCTGGAATTACACGGATGAGTGTGATTGAATTTTTACGCCACAAAGGCTATGATGTCGAAGAGCGTCCCATTACAATTGATGAGGTTATTGAAGCCTCTAATTCTGGCAAATTAGAAGAAGCATTTGGAACTGGTACTGCTGTTGGGATCGCTATGATTCAAGAGATTGGTTATAAAGACAGTCTGATTCATGTTTCCGATACGAGTCCTGTAGGGCAACTTGTTTTAGACACCATCAATGGCGTTCGAATTGGAACACTTCCCGATGAATTAAATTGGATGGTTACTGTAGAGGCCTAAATTTTCGTTTGATATTTTTCCACCGGTAAGCTCTGATAAACGCGCCTTGATCAGCGTCAATGAGAAAAGGTTCGCTTTGAAAAGATGCTTTGATATAGCCCATGATATAATCCCAAAAAAGAGTCACGCGTCGTTTTTTGAATGCGAGTTTCAAAGCCGATAAAAAGGCTAATACAAATCCGTAGCGCATTTTGTAGAGAGCAGTTCCTTGCAAATGTTTAGCATTTCGGTTATAGTGGGCGCCAGTAGGTTTTAAATGTTTTACGTGTAAAGTAGCATCGGTTTTAAATTCCCATCCATAGTAAAGTGCTAATAATTCATCAAGAGTATCCCATCCCATTGCTTTTTTCAGACCGCCAATATCTGAAAAACACACTTTTCTGTATGCTTTTAATCCCCCTCGAATATGAGCTTTTGAAGTCAGATTTTCTAATACCCATTGCCCATTTTTTTCTATATAACAGTGTCCGGCAACCATACCCAAACGCGAATTGTTATGATAATGCTTTGTGAGAGTTTCAAGATAATTTTCAGGAAATATTACATCGGCATCGAATTTGCAAATGACATCATATTCAGCATCTAAAGTTTCATACCCTTTATAGAAAGCAGTTATAATTTTCCCACCTGGTAGGTGTGTATCTGATGAGGTGTTTGAAACCAATGAAATCCAGGGGTGCGTTTTTGATAAGGTTGTTACAATGGCTGCTGTTTCATCTGATGAATGGTCATCAACCACCACAACTTTGGTTGGTAGTAAAGTTTGATTTGTTAGAGATTGAAGCGTTGTGCCAATAAAATCAGCTTCGTTATGGGCCGGTATGACAATATAAAACTTCAAATCCTTTCAGCGTAAACAATATAATATCTCGGCGTAAACCATCGAAGTAAAGGCCTGAATCCAATTTTTTTTGTAGGATTCGTCCATTTTTCAGTAGCAATAATTTTCCACCCTGCTTTTTCTAATAACCAGTCAAATTGCCAGGATTCAAACTCGTGAAAATGACGATCTCTAGGGTCAGTTTTACTGCGATAGGCGGAAGCAAACCATAACCGAAGCGGAATACTGGCTACTAATTTTTTGGATTTGATGCTTTTCAAAACGGTAAAAGGCGAGAGTAAATGCTCAAATATTTCAAAGGCAGTTACAACATCAGAAGTGTCGGCGTCTAACGTGCTCGTATCAACATCTAAATCTTCTCCCGAAGTATTTTCTATCGTAAACCCTTCATGTTTTAAAATTTCAGAAAACGGATTTGCAACCCCTAAATCTAAAATAGTTTCTGTAGGCGAAACATGACGCTTAAAAAATTTTAGCGTATGCTTGTAGCGTTTTTTAGGGAAATTAGATCCGTACATATTAGTATCTGTAAGTAATCGCATTGATGTGCATTCCTGCACCCACACTAGCAAATATAATAACATCTCCTTTATGAAGTTGATGCCCTTCCATTTGGTTACTTTTAATAAGGTCTAATAACGTTGGTACTGTGGCTACCGAACTATTTCCTAATTTATGAATACTCATCGGCATGATGCCCTCAGGAACTGGAGTTTTGTAAAGCCTATAAAAACGACTGATAATGGCTTCATCCATTTTTTCATTGGCTTGATGAATCAATATTTTTTTCACATCCTTAATATCCACGCCACTAGCATCTAAACAAGTTTTCATGGCACTTGGAACATTAGACAATGCGAATTCATATATTTTACGTCCATACATTTTGATGAAACGGGTATCTTCATCTAAAGACTTGTTGTTTGAACATCCAAAAAATAAATGATAAACTTCATCATGGGTGTATGAGGCTGATTCATGCGATAATATACCGCCTTCTTCTTCTGTTGATTCAATAATAGTAGCACCTGCGCCATCCGAATAAATCATAGAATCTCTATCATAAGGATCCACCACTCTAGAGAGTGTTTCAGCACCGATAACCAGACATCGTTTGGCCATGCCTGCTTTGATGTATGCTTGAGCCTGTATTACGCCTTCGACCCAACCAGGACAACCAAAAAGGATATCATAAGCCACACATTTTGGGTTCTTTATTTTTAAACTATTTTTCACGCGCGCTGCTAAACACGGCAAAATATCGCTTTGTATAGCGCCAGCTTTAACATCTCCAAAATTATGAGCCAGGATAATGTAATCTATAGTTTCAGGATCAATATTAGCATCTTTTATGGCTTGTTCTGCGGCTAACGCGCCAAGATCAGATGTTGTCAAGTGGTCTTCAGCATATCGACGTTCTGAAATTCCGGTAATAGCTTTGAATTTTTTTACAATAACCTCATTAGAAGACGGAATCTCTGAGCCGTCAATATTTAGAAAGGAATGCTGTTGGAAGGCCTCGTTTTTCTGTACTATTTTTGGAATATAACTCCCAACTCCTGTAATTTTGATACTCATAGTGTGCGTGTTTTATGCTTCGACATAGGCCTCAATTGGGGCGCATGTACATATTAAATTTCGATCGCCATAGGCGTCATCAACGCGACGAACAGATGGCCAAAATTTATCTTCTTTTATATAGTCTAATGGAAATGCTGCAACTGTTCTTGTGTAAGGAAGTTCCCAGGCATCGTTGGTGAGCATTTCTTGTGTATGTGGCGCATTTTTTAAAGGGTTGTTAGGCTGGTCTTTGGTTGCCGTTTCAATTTCTTTTCGGATAGCAATCATCGCATCACAAAACCGATCCATTTCCGCCTTACTTTCACTTTCTGTGGGTTCAATCATCATAGTACCAGCAACAGGAAAAGATACGGTTGGGGCGTGAAACCCAAAATCCATAAGCCGTTTTGCAATATCGACAACCTCAATCCCTTTAGCTTTAAAATTGCGACAATCAATAATCATTTCATGCGCCGCACGTCCGCGTTCTCCAGAATATAAAGTGTCATAATATCCTTGAAGTCGTTCCTTGATGTAATTGGCGTTTAGGATAGCGATTTTTGTAGAATCGGTTAGTCCTTTTGCCCCTAACATTTTGATGTAGCCATAGGAAATCAAACAGGCTAACGAGGATCCGAAAGGAGCACCTGAAATGGAATTAATGGCTGCTGAGCCTCCTGTTTCGATTAATGGATTGCCAGGTAAAAATGGTGTTAATTGTTTTGCAACACATATTGGTCCAACCCCAGGACCACCACCGCCATGAGGTATTGCAAATGTTTTATGAAGGTTCAAATGGCATACATCAGCGCCAATATTGCCTGGGTTGGTCAACCCAACTTGAGCATTCATGTTAGCGCCATCCATATAAACCTGCCCACCATTATCATGAATAATTTTAGTAATCTCTTTGATAGCAGATTCATAAACGCCATGCGTTGAGGGATAGGTCACCATCAAGGCAGCTAAGTTGTCTTTGTGAAGGGTTGCTTTTTCTCTTAAATCATCTACATCAATATTTCCATTTTCAGATGATTTTGTCACAACGACTTTCATTCCTGCCATCACCGCGCTCGCAGGGTTTGTTCCGTGTGCAGATGATGGAATGATACAAATATTTCGGTGTGAATCTCCTCTTGATTCATGATAAGCTCTTATAACCATCAGTCCCGCAAATTCGCCTTGAGCTCCAGAATTGGGTTGAAGTGATGTTCCTGCAAACCCAGTAATTTCGGTGAGTTGTGCTTCGAGCTTAGTCAGTACAGTTCGGTAACCTTCCACTTGGTCTAGGGGTGCAAACGGGTGAATGTTTCCCCAATTTGGCCAACTCAAGGGCAGCATTTCTACAGCTGCATTGAGTTTCATGGTGCAAGACCCTAATGAAATCATTGAGAAATTAAGAGCGAGATCTTTGCGTTCTAAGCGTTTGATATAACGCATCAATTCCGTTTCAGAATGATGACTATTAAAAATCTCTTGACTTAAATAATCGGAAGCGCGTTGCGCCATTTCGGGTAGTCTATGAGTTGAAACAAGCGCCTGAATCGGAGTCGTAGTTTTATGATAAACTTCACCAAAAATAGAAATAATGAGATTAAGATCTAAAATTGTTGTGGTTTCATTTACTGAAATAGAAACTGTTGTAGCGTCAGGATAATAAAAATTAACTTCCTGTTGTTCCGCTTTAATTTTGAGCTTTGAATTCTCAGGAACACGAACTTGGATGGTGTCAAAAAACGATTGGTGTACCAATTCGAAGCCTAAACCCTCCAGAGTATTGGCTAAAGAAACAGTTGTAGAATGCACTTTATGGGCAATATATTTTAATCCTTTTGGACCGTGATATACGGCATACATTCCTGCCATGACTGCAAGCAATACTTGTGCGGTACAAATATTGGATGTTGCGCGATCTCTTTTGATATGTTGTTCGCGGGTTTGAAGTGCCATACGCAAAGCACGATTGCCATCCATGTCTTTGGTCACTCCAATAATTCTTCCAGGAATAAAACGTTTATAAACTTCTTTTGTTGCAAAATAGGCGGCGTGTGGCCCTCCGTAGCCCATAGGAATACCAAAACGTTGAGTGGTACCAACCACCACATCTGCGCCATGTTTGCCAGGCGCTTCTAGAACAACTAAACTTAAAATATCAGCAGCTACGGCTACTTTTATGTCATTTTGATTCGCTTCAGAAATAAAACGTTGTAAGTCCACAATTACTCCCGATTTTCCTGGGTATTGTAAAAGCGCTCCAAAATATTCGGATGAAAAATCAAACTTTTCAACACTGCCAATAACAAGCTCAATTCCAATGGGAATTGCACGTGTTTTGAGAACAGATAGTGTTTGTGGTAAAATTTCATTGGATACAAAAAACTTCACAACCCCTGTTTTTATTTGTAATTTTGGACGTACTGCAAAAAGCAATGCCATCGCTTCAGCGGCAGCTGTACTTTCGTCTAATAACGAAGCATTAGCAAGCTCCATACCGGTCAAATCTGTAATCATGGTTTGGTAGTTGAGCAAGGCTTCTAAACGCCCTTGCGCAATCTCAGCCTGGTACGGTGTGTAAGCCGTGTACCATCCGGGGTTTTCTAAAATATTACGTTGAATAACGGCTGGAAGGTTGGAAGGATGATAGCCCATTCCAATAAAAGATTTGTAGACCTTGTTTTTTGAAGCCAACTGATGAATGTGTTCGATGTATTCTTGTTCACTTAAGGGTGTGTCTAAGCCTAAAGGGGACTGTAATCGAATATTATCAGGAACGGTTTCAACGATCAATTCGTCAATAGAACCTACGCCAACAACTTTCAACATTTCATTGAAATGTTCATTTCTTGGCCCAATATGCCTCAGAGCAAATACATCTGTTTTCATCGTTTAAGATTCAAGAATAAAAAACAAAATTAAGGAAATTAATAAGGTTTTAATTTTCTCAAAATGAAAGTTATTAAACAATTCTAAGGGTTATTAACAGTTTGCCTATTTTTGCAGTATGATGCTTCTAAAACGCCTCTTAGATTTCTATATAAATAGCAGCTTGCATGTGGCGCTTGCGGTGCTTTCTTTTTGTGTTTTAACGACTTATGAATTGGATTTGAATAGCTCAATAGTGTTGTTCAGTGCTGTTTTTTGCGCCGCAATCGTTGGCTATAATTTTGTAAAATATTTTGGATTAGCAAAATTTTATTACCGCTCGCTTACTACCAAATTAAAATACATTCAGTTGGTTTCAGCTTTAAGTATCTTGGGCTTAGGGTATGCCTTTTTACAACTTCAAAGTGCGACTCAAATGCTCTTATTTTTTTTAGGGTTAATTACTTTTTTTTATGCCATTCCAATGGGGCTAAAAACTCCAAAAAATTTAAGGTCTATAGGTGGCGTTAAAATTTATATTATTGCATTTGTTTGGGCTATGACTACGGTTGCTTTGCCAATTTTAGAATCCCAATTATTACTTAATTTTGAGCATTGGATTTTAATAGTACAGCGCACTTTTATAATCATTGTTTTGATGCTACCCTTTGAAATTAGAGATCTAGATTTAGATCAAATTTACCTGTCAACTATACCACAAAAAATAGGGGTCAGAAACACCAAAATTATTGGATATGCCTTGTTGGGCGATGCGTTGTTATTAGAATTTTTTAAACATCAGTTTGATCAAAATCGGTTTTTAATAGTAGTTTTTTTAGTTGTAATATTGATTTTATTTTTAGCTAAAAGTACACCAAAACGAAGTCGGTATTACACGGCTTTTTGGGTAGAAGCTATTCCAATTCTGACGCTTGGTATTTTGTGGATTATGGTATTAATTCAAAAGGCCTGAACGTCTCAGTAGCGGTTCTACTTTTGGTTTTTGTCCTCTAAATTTAATATACAATTCTAAAGGGTCTAGAGTTCCACCTTTACTTAATATGTGAGTTTTAAAAGCCTCAGCAATTTCTGGATCAAAAAGATCATTTTCTTTAAAATATTCGAAAGCATCTGCATCTAAAACTTCGGCCCATTTATAGCTATAATATCCTGATGAGTATCCGCCTTGAAAGATGTGAGCAAACGCTGTTGACATACAGTTTTCAGGAACATTAGGAAACAATTGAGTTGCTTTAAATGCTGCCGTTTCATGGTCTTTTACGTCTGCTATTTTAGTCGGATTTATGCCGTGCCAACTCATATCCAATAAGCCAAAACTAAGCTGTCTTAACGTTTGCATGCCTTGTTGAAAAGTAGAAGCCGCTTTAATTTTTTCAATAAGTGCCATCGGAATGTTCTCTCCAGTTTCATAATGCTTCGCAAAGAGCGCCAACGCCTCTTTTTCATAACACCAATTTTCCAAAATTTGACTTGGTAATTCCACAAAATCCCAGGCTACACTCGTCCCTGATAAACTCGGGTAAATAGTGTCAGCTAACATGCCGTGAAGCGCATGTCCGAACTCGTGAAAAAGAGTGGTAACTTCGTTAAATGTCAGTAAAGATGGTTTTGTTGAAGTTGGTTTTGTAAAGTTACATACAATAGAGACGTGTGGTCTTTCGTTGATGTCATTTTTAACAAACTGCGATTTGTAGGAGGTCATCCAAGCCCCATTGCGTTTGCCGGCTCTTGGAAAAAAATCGGCATAAAAAATTGCTACTAAATTTTGTTTTGAATCCTCAACTTTATACGTCAGAACGTCTTTGTGATACGTGTCTATATTGTCTAGTTGTGTAAATTGTAATCCAAATAGTTTTTGTGCAACTTTAAAAGCCCCATCAATAACATTTTCTAACTTGAAATAGGGTTTTAATTGTTCGTCATCAAAATTGAAAAGTTGTTGTTTTAGTTTTTCGCTGTAATACGCGCTATCCCATTTTTCCAAACGATCTATACCATCTAATTTTTTTGCAAAGTTTTCCAATACTTTAAACTCTTTTTGTGCTGCTGGTAATGCTTTTGATAAAAGGTCTTCCAAGAAATTTTGTACAGTTTCAGGTGTTTTAGCCATGCGTTCTTCTAATATAAAATGGGCATGCGTTTTATAGCCTAAAAGTTGAGCTCTTTCATAACGGAGTTGAGTGATTTTTAAAACGATTTCCTGATTATCTAAGGCGTCATTTTGGAACCCTTTTTTGCCAAATGCTAAAGCGAGTTCTTGCCGTAAGGCTCTGTTTTTGGCATACGTCATAAAAGGGATGTAGCTCGGGTAATCGAGTGTAATTAACCAGCCTTTTTTATCTTTTTCGTCAGCCAATTGTTTGGCAGCTTCGATAGCACCTTCTGGCAAGCCTTCCAAGTCTGAGAATTCAGTAATCAGAAGTTCATAGCGGTTAGTTTCTGCTAAAATATTTTCGCCAAAAGTCAATTGGAGTTTACTGAGTGTTTTATCAATTGCGCGTAGTTTTTCCTTTTGATCGCGGTTTAGATTAGCTCCATTTCTAGAAAACCCTTTATATTTTTTATCTAAAAGGGTACTTTGTTCATCGGATAATGCGAGCGATTTTTTAGTGTTATAAACGGTTTTAACACGCTCAAAGAGAGCGGTATTTAATGCGACATCATTAGAAAATTCGGTAAGCAATGGTGAAACGTCTTGTGCTATGTTTTGAATCGTGGCGTTGGTTTCTGCAGCATTTAGATTAAAAAATATACTTGAAATCCGATCGAGTTGTTCACCCGTAAATTCTAGTGCTTCAATCGTGTTTTCAAAAGTAGGGACAGCCTTGTTTTTTGTAATATGATCAATTTCAGCTTTAGCACTTTTAATGGCTTTTTTGAAAGCAGGTAAAAAGGCGTCTATCTCAAGTTGCGAAAAAGGTGCAGTATTATAGGGCGTTTCAAAACGCGTATCAAGTATACTCATAACGATTTTTTAAGGGTAAATTTAGGATTTGATATTTTTGGAAGCGTCTAGAACTTTTGCTTTTAACCCTTCTTTATAAACTAAAACTTTATCTAAAACACAAGTGTCAGAGGCTCCAATAATTTGTGCGGCTAAGATTCCCGCATTTTTAGCACCGTTAAGCGCTACTGTCGCTACAGGAACGCCGCCAGGCATTTGTAAAATGGACAATATAGAATCCCATCCATCAATTGAATTGCTAGACTTTACAGGTACGCCAATTACTGGTAAAGGACTTAGTGAAGCAATCATTCCAGGTAAATGTGCGGCACCGCCTGCGCCGGCAATAATTACTTTTAAGCCACGTTTGTGTGCATTTGCCCCATAATCAAATAGTTTTTCTGGAGTGCGATGTGCAGACACAATATCCACTTCGACTTGGATATCAAATCCTTCTAAAATTGTAATTGCTTCTTTCATGACAGGCATATCGCTGTCGCTTCCCATAATAATTCCTACTTGTGCCATATTATTTACTTATTACTTTGATTGACTGTTTTACTTTTTGAGCAATCGTTCTTGCATTTTCGATATTAGAATGAACAATTGTAACATGTCCCATTTTTCGAAATGGACGTGTATGTTTTTTACCATAGATATGCGGGGTAACTCCATCCATTTCCATGATTTTTTCTATATTTTGATAGACAACTTCTCCAGTATGACCTTCTGCACCAACCAGATTAACCATCACGCCACTTAATTTATTTTCTGTGCTTCCCATTGGTAGGCCTAAAATTGCGCGAATGTGTTGTTCAAATTGGGAGGTATAGCTTGCTTCAATAGTTTGATGTCCTGAATTGTGTGGTCTTGGCGCCACTTCATTGATCATAATGTCATCGTCTTGTGTCAAAAACAACTCAACGGCCAACAGCCCAACATGAGCAAATGCCTCGGAAGTTTTTAGGGCGATTTGTTTCGCTTTTTCTGCAATTTCTTTAGAAATTCGAGCAGGACATAAAACATATTCAACTTGGTTCGCTTCGGGATGGAATTCCATTTCTACAACAGGATAAACCTTCACCTCTCCTTTTTCGTTTCTTGTAACACTAACGGCCAATTCACTTTTAAAAGGGATTAAGTCTTCTGCAATACATTCCACATTTGGGAGGGCTTCTAAATCGTCTAAAGAACGCACAATTTTCACGCCAGTGCCATCATAGCCAAATTGCGCACACTTCCATACAAATGGAAACGTTATGCTGTTGTGCTCTACTGCGGTACGAATTTCATTTGTGAAAGCAAAACGTTTAAAGGGTGCAGTTGGTAAATTATGAGCATTATAAAACAACTTTTGGGTTGCTTTGTTTTGAATTGTTTCTAAAGTTTTTGAAGACGGGTATACTGTAATTCCTTCTTTTTCAAGTGCTTTTAAGGCTTCAATATTAACATTTTCAATCTCTATTGTTAGGGTGTTTACATTTTTTCCAAAATTATAAACTGTGTCATAATCCATCAAGTCTCCCTGAACAAATTCATTACAGGCCAGTTTACTTGGGGCGTCTTCACTAGGATCTAAAACACAAGTGTAGATGTCGAATTTTCGGGTTGAGTACAGTAGCATTTTTCCGAGCTGACCGCCGCCTAAAATACCAAGTTTGAAGTGGGATGAAAAATACTCCATTATAAGATTTTCTTGATCGATTTTATAAATACACTACAAAAATACACTTAAAAATGAAATTGGACACTAAAATCGGCTATCAAAAGGAACCAAAACCTTTACAATTGACTATCTTTGCTCCTTGATTTTAGTTAATTACTAAGACCTTTAAAAAAGTCAATAATTTAAAGTTTAAATTAGAAATGAAAAATTTAGTATTATTTGGCCCTCCAGGTGCAGGCAAAGGCACTCAGGCGGCTTTTCTAAAAGACACTTATGATTTAATTCATATTTCTACAGGAGATGTGTTTCGGTTTAATATTAAAAACGAAACAGATTTAGGAAAACTAGCCAAATCTTTTATGGACAAAGGTGAGTTGGTTCCAGATCAAGTCACTATCGATATGCTTAGTGCTGAAGTGGCTAAAAATTCAGATTCAAACGGGTTTATATTTGATGGATTTCCAAGAAATGTTTTACAAGCCGAGGCTTTAGATGTACTTTTAAAATCACATCATACAGAAATAAGTGCTATGATAGCTTTGGAAGTTGATGATGAAATTTTAGTTGAACGCCTTCTCAAACGTGGTGAAACTAGCGGCCGTCCTGATGATGCTAATGAAACGGTGGTTCGAAACAGAATAAAAATATATTATGCTGAAACAGCAATTCTGAAATCATATTATATGGCTAAGGATAAATATTTTGGTGTGAACGGTGTAGGGTCTGTAGAAGACATCACTGTTCGGTTAAATACAGTAATAAACACACTGTAAAATAAATCACATTTCATGACAGAAGGTAATTTTGTAGATTATGTAAAAATGTTTGCTTGCTCAGGAAATGGAGGAAAAGGATCTGTACATCTTCATCGCGAGAAATTCATCACTAAGGGAGGTCCTGATGGTGGTGATGGTGGACGTGGCGGTCATGTTATTGTGCGCGGTAATGAACATCTTTGGACGTTACACCACTTGAAATTTAAGCGTCACTTTAGAGCCGGTCATGGGGGATCTGGAAGTAAAAGTCGTAGTTCTGGAGCTGATGGAGAAGACGTCTATATTGAGGTGCCATTAGGGACAGTAATTCGGGATACAGATACTAACGAAATTCTCTTTGAAATTACAGAGAATCAAGAAGAGATTATACTTTGCGAAGGCGGAAAAGGCGGTTTGGGCAATTGGCATTTTAGATCGTCAACAAACCAAACACCACGGTATGCTCAGCCTGGACTTCCAATGGTTGAGAAATATGTCACTATTGAGCTAAAAATTTTAGCAGATGTTGGTTTAGTAGGATTTCCAAATGCTGGAAAATCAACATTATTATCAGTAATTACGTCGGCAAAGCCAAAAATTGCCGATTATGAATTCACAACCTTAAAACCAAATTTAGGTATTGTAGAGTACAGAGATTTTCAGTCGTTTGTAATGGCGGATATCCCTGGGATTATTGAGGGTGCCGCAGAAGGAAAAGGGCTGGGGCATTATTTTTTACGTCATATTGAACGGAACTCTATTTTATTGTTTTTGATTCCAGCAGATGCCGATAATATCAGAAAACAATACGACATTTTATTAGACGAGTTAAGACGGTATAATCCGGAGATGCTCGACAAAGATCGTCTAATCGCCATCTCTAAAAGTGATATGCTAGACGAGGAGCTAAAAGCGGAGTTAAAACAAGAGTTGGATGGTGAATTACCCATCGATTATTTGTTTATTTCATCTGTTGCACAAACAGGTATTGTGCAGCTTAAAGATCATTTGTGGACGATGTTGAACCGCTAAAAAACAGTAAGAATGAAAAATTTCGTTCTGATTTTATTGTGCCCATTCTTCTTAACAGGCCAAAACTATACTCAAGAAATTGAGAGCTTATTTGCCTCTAAAAACTATGATCAAGCGGTTATAACATTAGAACGGTATTTAATCGAATCACCAAAAGACATCGCATTAATTGAATTGTTGGGGGATGCTTATGGATATCAAAGTCAATGGAGTAAAGCAGTGACCATTTATAAATCTCTTCTGGATATAGATTCAAAGCGTGTTACATACCACTACAAATATGCGGGTGTCTTAGGAAAGCTTGCCAAAACCGAACGTAAGCTAAGTTCGATCGGTCAAATTTCTAAGGTCAAAGCCTCTTTTATTACAGCTGCAGAGTTAGATCCAACACACATCAATGTGCGATGGGCATTAGTAGAGTTATTCACCCAACTGCCCAGCTTTTTAGGGGGGAGTTATAAAAAAGCACTAATTTATGCGGATCAGTTAGAGCAACTTTCTAAGCCAAATGGGTTTTTGGCGAAAGCATATATTTTTGAAAGCTCAAGCCAAGACGATTTAGCAAAAACATATTCCAAAAAAGGACTTGAATCGCTTAAAGAATTGGAGTGTTTTCAATCGAAATTGCCACACTCAAATCACTCGAGTATGCATGTCAATTCATTACATTTTCTAATCGCAAAGGCTTGTGTCTCACAGAACGCTCAACTTGCTTTAGGGCAGCAATACATACAAAACTATATAGAGCTTATTTCTTCAAAAGACAGTAAGCCTTTAGAGGAGGCTTATTTGATTCAATCTCAGCTTTTTAAGCTTCAGAATAATATTCCAAAAGCATTGTCAACACTCGAGCAAGCCCTACTTTTGAAACCCGATTTTACAGCGGCATTGGAAGAACGCCAATTAATTTTATTGTTAAAGCCTTAAAGAAATCTAAGCTCATTCCGTATATTTACTTCTCATAAACTTTCAATATGAATGTACATTTTATTGCTATAGGTGGTGCTGCGATGCACAATTTAGCATTAGCGCTTCACAACAATGGGCTACACGTCACAGGGAGTGATGATACTATTTTTGAGCCCTCTAAATCGCGATTAAATGCTGCGGGACTTTTGCCAACTCAATTTGGGTGGTACCCAGAAAAAATCACCTCAAATCTGGATGCAGTGGTTCTTGGAATGCATGCTAAACAGGACAATCCGGAGCTTTTAAAAGCTCAAGAATTGGGACTAAAGATATATTCATATCCGGAGTTTTTATATGAGCAATCCAAGCATAAAACTCGTGTAGTGATAGGGGGTAGTCATGGGAAAACAACCATTACGGCTATGATATTACACGTTTTAAATTATCATGATATTGATGTTGATTATATGGTTGGAGCGCAGCTGGAAGGCTTTGATGTGATGGTAAAGCTTACAGATGATGCAGATTTTATAGTGCTTGAGGGTGACGAATATTTAAGTTCACCAATTGATCGTCGCCCAAAATTTCATTTATACCAACCAAATATTGCCTTGTTGAGTGGCATTGCTTGGGATCATATCAATGTATTTCCAACGTTCGAAAATTATATAGAGCAATTCAAAATTTTTGTAGATAGCATTACAGTTGGGGGGAGTATTTCTTATAACACTGAAGATATAAATGTAAAAACTATCGTTGAGCAAAGTGAGAACCAAATCCGCAAATTCCCTTACCAAACTCCCGAACATAAAATTGAGGCAGGTTTAACGTATTTGGATACTGAAGAAGGACCACTTCCATTAGAAGTTTTTGGCGCCCATAATTTAAATAACTTAGCAGGTTCTAAATGGATATGTCAGCAAATGGGTGTTGATCAGGATGATTTTTATGAAGCAATTTCAAGTTTTTCTGGAGCAAGTAAGCGTCTAGAAAAAGTTGCAGAAAATACAAATTGTGTAGTTTATAAAGATTTTGCTCATTCCCCAAGTAAGGTGAAAGCAACGACCCAAGCCGTAAAGTCACAATATCCAAAACGTGAACTTGTGGCGTGTTTAGAACTTCACACTTATAGTAGTTTAAATGCCGAATTTTTGGAGCATTATAAAAACACATTAGACGCCGCAGATACTGCAGTTGTATTTTATTCACCAGACGCTATTGAAATCAAACAATTAGAAGCGGTTAGCAAAACTCAAATAGCAACTGCTTTTGAGCGTGAAGATTTGATTATTTTTACAGATCCAACGCTTTTTGAAGCATATTTAATGGCTCTGAAATATGATCATAAAACAGTGCTATTAATGAGCTCTGGAAGTTATGGCGGTTTGGATTTTGAAGTGCTTAAAAATAAAGTATAGAAGTCCATTTGATGGTTTGAAATTGTATTAGTAACACATAAATTTATAAAAATGGTCCCCAAATCATTCTCTATAAAAAATTGGTCTGAAGATGACCAGCCTCGTGAAAAACTTAGAGACAAGGGCTCTCGATTTTTAAGTGATGCCGAATTAATTGCGATCCTAATTGGCTCTGGAACAGTCCAAGAAAGTGCCGTAGATTTATCGAAACGCATTTTGTCGAGTGTGCAGCATGACTTACAAGGGTTGGGGCAGTTAACGATTGCCCAATTAATGATGTTTAAAGGTATTGGCGAAGCCAAAGCGGTCAAAATTAGAGCAGCCATGGAACTGAGTCGACGACGACGAGAAGCACCCTTAAAACGCTTAAATAAAATCAATTCTAGTCTTTCGGTTTTTGAGCTTATGCATCCCCTTTTAGGGCATCTTGCTTACGAGGAGTTTTGGGTTTTATACCTCAATAACTCAAATAAAATTTTAGCAAAAACACAATTGAGCAAAGGCGGCATTACCAGTACTATAGTCGATGTTCGTATTGTGCTAAAAGAAGCCTTGGAGCACTCTGCAACTGCAATTGTTTTGGTGCATAACCATCCTTCTGGGGGACTAAATCCCAGCGAGTCAGATAAAAAATTAACACAAAAATTTAAATTAGCTGCGAAAAGTTTAGACATTAAAGTCTTAGACCATATAATTGTCACAGAAAAGACCTATTTTAGTTTTTCTGATGAAAGCTTATTATAATGTTATTAGTTTATACGTCTAAAATTACTCCGAGACTCAAATTTGTGTTTAAACAAATCTGTACACGAATTCTTAAAATCCCTGTTTCATTTACAAATACAATTGAAGCGTTTATTGCACATGACAGTCTTAAAATGTCGTATGGTGCCCAGCCTTTAGGGAGCGAATTTTTCGTGAAAAGTAATGGCCTTTTGTTTGATCAAGGGATTTCGGACTTAGAGTTAAATGTACAACCTTGGGAGGACACAAAGTGTTTTTTTAGTAGTGGAGAAAAAAGCCATATCCCATTTGATATTTTTTCAGCAGCCTTTTATTTATTGAGTAGATATGAAGAGTATTTACCCCATGTTAAAGATTCATATGGTCGCTTTACAAAAGAAGAAAGTTTAGCCTTTCAATTTGGATTTTTGCACCAACCAGTGATAGATCTTTGGGCCTATAAATTCAAAGAAGCCTTACAAGAACAGTATCCAAACTATAAATTTGAACTTCGCCAGTATTCAATTAACCCTGTGATCGATGTTCCAGTAGCCTATTACTTTAAAAACAAAGGGCTACTCAGAACATTAGGTGGTATAGTTTCGGATTTATTTCGTTTTCGGTTGAAGTTTTCATACAATCGTTTTCCTGTTTTGTTTGGATTAAAAAAAGATCCTTATGATAATTTTAAATGGATTATTAACCGTCAAAAAACTACAGAAACAAGGTTTAACGTATTTTTTTTAATTGGAAATTTAACCACTTATGACAAAAATAATAGTCTCAATAAAAAACAGTTTGTTTCGCTAATCAAGTCGGTTGCCGATTATTGTAATGTTGGCATTAAGGCGTCCTATATGGCGCTCGATTCTATGGCTGTTTTAAAATCCGAAAAACGGCAAATGGATGGCGTTTTAAATTTCGTTACGACATCTGCACGTTCATCGTTTTCTAAAGTTAATTTACCTACAACTTACCGGAATTATATTGATCTTGAAATTACCTCAGATTATACGATGGGCTATCCAAAAACTATTGGGTTTAGAGCAGGAACCTGTACGCCTTTTTTATTTTATGATTTGGATTATGAAATTCAAACTCCTCTAATGATTCATCCCTATCAATTGATGGATTCTGCCCTGCTTAAAAAAGCCTCCTTTTTAGATAAAAAAGAAACCTTATTGCAAGCCATTTCAGAAGTTAAAAAGGTAGATGGAACGTTTACATTTGTCTTTCATAATTATGCGTTTAGTCCGCTTAAAAAATGGACCGATTTCAAAGCTTTATTTAATATTATAATTGACATACCAAATGACATTTCATCATAAAAAACACATTTTTTTAGACTTAGATCATACCCTTTGGGATTTTGATAAAAACTCCGCATTAACCTTTGAGAAAATATTCAAATTAAACGATTTGCATATCGACTTGAGCGCCTTTTTGGAAGTTTATGTACCTATAAATCTACAGTATTGGAAATTGTATCGTGAGGAAAAAATTGATAAAAAGAGTTTGAAATTTGCACGCCTTAATGACGCATTTAAGGCCTTAAACTTGGAGGTGTCTGCAAGAATGATTCATCAATTATCTGATGATTATATTACACATCTCAGTACGTTCAACCATTTATTTCCTGATACGATTGCTCTTTTGGAGTATCTACAGCCCAAGTATACGCTGCATATTATTACCAATGGCTTTAAGGAAGTCCAACACGGTAAATTAAATCAATCTAACATCGACCATTTTTTCCAGACGGTCACGAATTCTGAGATGGTAGGAGTTAAGAAACCAAACCCTAAAATTTTTAAACATGCCCTTCAAATGGCCAAAGCCACTGCAGAAGAGAGCGTGATGATCGGAGACAACCTAGAAGCTGATATTATGGGTGCCCTTAATTTTGGAATGGATGCGATTTGTTTTAATTACCACAAAGAAACCCTAGGGTCAGAAGTCATTGGCGTAGATCAGTTATTAGAATTAAAAATGTATCTTTAGATTTTAACTCAATATTGAGAACTTATGAACACTAAACTTTACATTCTCCTACTAGTGCTTTGCAGTACTATGAATACCTTTGCACAACCTTCAATCAATGCTTATAAATATGTTACGGTCAATGAACGCTTTGATTTTTTAAAGTCTTCTGATCAATATCAGTTAAATTCTCTAACCGCATTTCTACTTGAAAAAAAAGGATTTATAGTTGTTGATAAACAAAATGATTACCCCCAAGACTTAGCGCAAAATAACTGTTTAAATTTACAAGCAAATGTGATTAAAGTGAAAGGGTTTTTAAAAACTAAATTACAATTGGTCCTTACCAACTGTATGAATACGGTTATATTTACATCTGAAATAGGGAGTTCTAAACTCAAGAATTATAAAGACGCTTATTTCGAAGCGCTTCGAAAAGTTTTTGAATTAACTAATTTTAATTACGCATATACGGGCAATGCTAGTTCTGAAATTTCACCAACGTCTCCAAAACCTGCCATACAGCCCTTAGCTCGCCAAGATTCACAACCCCTTACAGTAACGAAAGAGGTTACCGCTGCCAAACAAGCGCCACAAGTTGTAGATTCCAAAACGTCCTTAACAGTTTCTTCAGGATTAGAAATTACACAAACGAATTCGGGCTATGATTTTATTGATTCAAGTTCTAAATCAATCAAATATTCGGTACATGCGACGCTGTTTGAAAATGTCTATATTATAGAAGGTCAAGCGGGTATTATTTATAAACGCGGACAAAACTGGGTGCGTGAGTATATCGAAAATGGAAAAACTACGATTGAGGCGTTGGATATTAAACGCTAGATCTAGTCTTTATACTTGTCTTTCCAGCGAAGACTTAAAAATTCTTGTTGCGCCTTTTCACGGGCATTATTTCCAGGTTTATAGAACCGTGTATTTTCGATGCCTTCTGGTAAAAACTCTTGTTCTGTAAAATTCAGATCATAATTGTGGGCGTATTTGTAGGACGCTCCATATCCTAAATCTTTCATGAGTTTCGTAGGTGCATTTCGAATGTCGAGTGGCACAGCAAGGTTTCCTGTGTTTTTCACCACATCAATGGCTTGATTTATGGCCATATAGGCAGCATTACTTTTTGGAGAGCAGGCGAGGTAAGTGGCACATTGGCTTAGTATAATTCTACTTTCGGGCATGCCTATTGCTGCGACAGATTGAAAGGTGCTGTTTGCCAATACCAAGGCTGTTGGGTTAGCATTCCCGATGTCTTCACTCGCTAAAATGAGTAACCGCCGTGCAATAAATTTCGCATCTTCTCCGCCTTCCAACATTCGGGCCAACCAATAGACTGCGCCATTGGGGTCACTGCCTCGAATGGATTTAATAAACGCAGATATGATGTCATAATGCTGATCGCCCGTTTTGTCATATAAAACCGTACTATTTTGAACTTTATCTAGAACCAACTGATTTGTGATGCTCACTTTAGTTGCTGTTTCAGAATTAACAATCAACTCAAAAATATTGAGTAATTTTCGAGCATCACCACCAGACAACCGCAGTAAGGCTTCAGTTTCTAGAAGTTTAATGTTCTTTTTTGAAAGTTCTTCGTCTGTTTCAATCGCACGTTTTAGCAGCGCTTCCAAATCTTTGGTATCAAAGGGTTTTAAAGTATAGACTTGACACCTTGAGAGTAGGGCAGAGATGACCTCAAAACTTGGGTTTTCGGTAGTAGCTCCTATTAGCGTTACCCATCCTTTTTCTACCGCTTGAAGTAGGGAATCTTGTTGCGATTTACTAAAACGATGAATCTCATCAATGAATAATATTGGGTTTTTGGTGGTAAATAAACCGCCACTTGTTTTTGCCTTTTCAATAACTTCTCTAACCTCTTTGACCCCGGAATTGATCGCACTGAGCGTATAAAAGGGACGTTCAGATGCTGTGGCTATGATGGTGGCAAGTGTTGTTTTTCCAATGCCCGGTGGTCCCCAAAAAATCATGGAAGGAATCAACCCTTGTTTTAGTGCTTGTGTCAGTGCGCCATTGGGTCCAATAAGGTGGGATTGACTTATATAATCTGTCAATTTTTTTGGACGTAAACGTTCTGCTAATGGTGCATTCATATTACAAAACTAAAGTTTTTTTTTATATAAATATGACATTCTAACATATTGGCTTTTTTTGGCGGGTTATTTGCTAGTGTTTAGTAAATTTATAAGCATGAATTCACAACAACCCTTTCGATTTTCTACAGGCGTGATTGGTTATCCTATTGCGTTTGTGTTAGTGATATGGATTGTATATTGGATCGAACTTCGGTTTGGATATCGATTGAATGATTTTGGGGTGTACCCCCGAACGCTATCAGGCTTAAAAGGAATCATCTTTAGCCCATTTATTCATGGGAGTTTAGAACACCTTTATCACAACTCCACCCCTTTATTGTTGTTATCAATGGGGTTGTTTTATTTTTATCGCCCATTGGCTTGGAACGTTATTTTATATGGTATTTTACTTTCTGGTTTATGTACTTGGATAATTGGGAGTTCTGCCTATCATATTGGTGCGAGTGGACTTATTTATGTCTTGATGAGTTTTACTCTTTTTAAAGGAATTTTCTCTAAACATTTTCGTTTAATAGCACTATCATTTGTAGTCATTTTTCTTTACGGCAGTATGTTGTGGTATGTATTTCCGGTTAAAGAGAACATGTCTTGGGAAGGCCATTTGTCAGGGTTGTTTGTAGGCTTGGTTTTCGCAATTATTTTTAGAGCCGATATCCCTAAACCGCCTAAATATGCTTGGGAAGCCTCAAATTATGACGAAACAGAAGACCCTTTTCTGCAACAGTTTGATGCAGAGGGGAATTTTATAGAGTTAGACACAGAAAAAGAGCCTACTGCAGATTCAGCCAAAGCGTTTCATTATACCTATAAAGAAAAGGATGTTTAGAGGCGTTGTCTGACGGCTTCATAAAGAAAAGCACCACAAGCTACAGAAACGTTCAATGAGGCAATACTGCCATACATAGGGAGTTTGGCTTTAGCGTCCACCAATTTTAAAATAGAAGGGTTGACTCCTCGATCTTCGGAGCCCATAATAATAGCACAGCCTTGTGAAAAATCGATATCATAAATGGTATTTTCTGTTTTTTCGGTTGCTGCTACAACCTTTATATCCGAGGCTTGCAAATAAAATAGGGCATCTTTAATATGATCTACTTTACATATGGGAATATTAAATACTGCACCTGCGCTCGTTTTAACGGTATCGCCGTTTATGGGTGCTCCACCACTTTTTTGAATAATGATACCATCAACGCCTGTACATTCTGCGGTTCTAATGATGGCGCCAAAATTTCGCACATCACTAAGCTGGTCTAGGAGTAAAAACAAGGGATTTTCCTTGGTTTCTTTAACGGCAGATATCAATTCTTCTAAATCATAAAATGCAATCGGCGACATGTTGGCTACTGCACCTTGGTGGTTGTGTTGGGTTAGGCGGTTGAGCTTTTCTACGGGAACATACGAAAAATTGATGTTTTGTTTTCGTAACAGTTTTTCTAGTGTTGAATACAATTCGCCACTGAGTCCTTTTTGTAAAAAAACCTTATCAATGGTGTTCTCTGCTTCAATGGCTTCTATAATAGCACGAAGGCCGTAAATTTTGGTTGCTTTCTCCATAGTGCAAAAGTAAGGAATCGGATGACAATAGCAGTTAATTTAAAGGCATAAAAAAACCCCGCTATTGCGGGGTTTTTTAGTATTAAATAAGAGTGTATTTTCCTATTTAGTTTTGTGTAGCTTCCCAGGTATCTCCAGAGACAACAACTTTCATTAGTAAGCTATTACCACCTTGAGTATCTCCACCTTCTTTTGTATAAGAATCACTTTCATCTTGTACAAATGTATACGATACTACCCCTGTTTGACTAATTGTGGTAGTGATTGGCATAAACCCAGGAGCCCAAAGGCTTGCGTATTGAACACTCCACAGATCAGACCAGAAATAAAATGTACCATCGCCTAATGCATTGATATCAATATCCTCTGGACAATCTCCTGTTGCTCCGTCATAGTTTCCTATTTCATTAGCCCATCCCCAATCAGCGGTTTCAGTAATGTAGACATCCATATCAACATATGTACATGCAGAATAAGGATCACCATCAAAAATCATATCTGTTTCCCAGTTAAATGTTGCTGTGATTTGATCAGAAGTATAGTTTTCAATTGATGCTTCAAATGAAGGATATTCAGAGTTAGGGTTTACCAAATACTTAGTTCCTAATCCAGTACCACTATTAGCTTTTAGCTTGATTGTCTCCGTTTCTTCAGGAGTCGTATCGGCTAGTACAGTTAATGTTAGTGTTCCTGTTGTGTCATAGGCAGCTATAGAAGCTTTAGTAACTATGAAATCTTCTCCCATAGTTGCTGTACCTCCAGCATCTTCAAAGTTAAATTCTACAGCTCTATCTGTTGCTTTATCTAAAGTTACAGTCCATGTATACACTGTTTCTAAACTCTCGTTAGCAGTTAATTCACCACCGTTGAAAGTAAATGTTGGTGTAGGGTATCTATCGGTACTTCCGATGCCACTAGAATCTTGTTTTGGAGACTCGGCATCACAGCCTACTAATAATCCCGCAACCAAGACTGAAGATATTATATATTTTAATTTTTTCATCTTTTTTCTTTTTTAGTTGATTTTATTCATTTCTTGATAAAACTCTCTTGATCCAGAACCTGCAGTGAAGTAACCATATGACATGTATAGTGTTACATCATCGCCGCTTATAGAAACATAATTTGAACTACTACATCCAACATTTGATAAATCTGAAGCGTTTAATTCACAAGTAATTAAAGGCTGACCATTTAACATTTGTGGATCTCCATCTGGAGTTGTCGCAGGATATGTAATCTCTGCACCATCAGCCACATTGCCAAACTCATCAGTTTCTACTTCAAAATACCATTCATTTCCATCAAATAATCCACAGTATTCCAAGACTCTGTAAACGCCGTTACAGATGTAGATCATTTCAGTTTCTTCTGGCCATGAAGAAGCAGTTGCATTGTTTGAACCAATTCTCCAATATGCTGCATCAGCTGTGCTGTATTTACCTGTTATAGGTGAGTAGCATAAGTATTCGATAGTGATATCGATACTGCTAGTTCTTCCGTTAGGTTTTACAGAACCGTTAGAGATTTCAACAATGTTTAATTTCAACTTTGGATTTACATCTAAAGGAGGTGCTATACCATCTGTGATTACAGTAAGTGGTAAATTGTCAATATAGTTTCCTGATGCACTAAGTGCAAGAGAAAAACTGTCTAGTCTGTAGTGTACACCTTCAATAGCAGTTGAGCTAGGATCGATTTCAACAGTAACGTCAAAATCTTCACTAAATTCTGCTGCTGTAGGTCCCGCTAATTTTACAGTCATTAAAAACTCTTTGTCTGCACCATCAGCTACTACCGAAGCATTAATTGAAGATTTCACAAACCCAACTAGGTTAGGTCCTTCTCCATTTAATTCGTATGTCGTATCATCTTCCACGCAAGACATTACAAGTGTCGCACCAAGAAAAAGATATAATAGTTTTTTAATATTTTTCATTTTTTTTGATATTTAGAATTAGTTTGCCCAAAATATTTTAGATGAAAATACATCTTGTTGGGTTGGTAAATTATTAGAGTTTGCTGTGATCTCACTAGAAGGATACGCTAACCTAACTGGTCGGTTTGGCTTTGTAGATAATAGTGACATTGGCACATCTGATGGATACCCAGTTCGGTTATAATCAAACCAACTTTGTAACGCGTTGATTCCCATTACACCTAACCATTTTTGAACGATAATTGCTTCAAGCTTGTCTGTAGACGCATCCCAACCAACAGTTGCAATGTTCTGCGCATAATAAGTACTTGCTCCTGAAGCTCCTAAGTAGTCAAAAGAAGCAGTAATACCCGACTCATACATTGTTTGTGCATCGTCAGCAATAAAGCCTTTTAGAGCAGCTTCAGCTAAATTGAAATACGCTTCTGCAGCAGTATAAATTACAGCACCTTGATCTGGTCCTCTTAATATACCAGGGCCAATATTTGACACTAAGTCTGGAACATATTGATCCACTACAGGACTATCATACTCCTGAAGACCTTGAACAACACCTAAATGTCCTGTGTCAGGCTCTTCAAATAATAAGTTTAATCTTCCATCATTGGTATCAGTTAATCTGTCTAATACATAAGGCGTTGCACACGTGGCGTTGTTAGTCAACGTTTTAGTTCCTGAAACATCTTCTCCTAAACCATTCCATTTTGGATTTTGTTGAGATTCTGTTTGGCTGTAACCAATATTGATCATTACATCGTCAGTCATATATCCTGAACCTTCAGCATTAATTGCATTGAACTCTTCTTGGATATAAGCTGATTTTCCAGCAAGATCAGACTGACGTACAAGAATTCTTAACTTAAGAGAATTTGCAAATTGCTTCCACTTAGTCATGTCACCTCCAAATACACCGTCATCGTCGCTAGGTACAAGTGCTCCAGTCACATCAGCTGTTGCTGAGATCAAGTTGATTGCAGCAGTTAATTGACTAACGAGACCGTCATATATTGTTTCTGCATCATCATACTTAGGAGTTGGGTTTGCACCTCTTTGTAGTGCTTCCGAGTAAGGAACATTTCCATAAGTATCAACTAGGATCTGAAAATGCATTGATTGCATGATTTTTGAAATTGCTTGGTAATTACCATATTCTGCACCTTCAAGTACTTCTAAACCTTTATATTGTTTCAATACAGTACCGTATGTTGTATCAAAAATTCTTTGATAAAACGATGGCGTAACTAAGTACAAGAATTCATCATTATACCATGAGAATCCGTCCGATTGGCTCCAAGCGCCCATGAACATGTTTCCTAAGTGGTTTTGACCTCTGTCTTGTTCTTCGATACCAGCTGTATAGTTAAGTGCTACTGGTAAGATCAAGTTAGGACTTACCGTTAATGGGTTATTTGGATCGGTATTTACATCCAGATAACTATCACTACATGAACCTAAGACTAAAAGGACAAGTAGCGTTTTCATTGTTGTTAAAATATTTTTCATAATGTTTCTTTTTTTTGGTTAAAACTCGATATTAACACTAAATCCGTAAGATCTTGTAGGAGGTGACTGGAAGTATCCACCAATACCAATAGCATTACTATTTGAATTGTTAAATTCAGGATCAGAGAAGTGATTTTCTGATGGTAACCAAGTGAATAAGTTTCTTCCGATAAATCCAACATTTACAGCACTAATAGGAGTGTTTTTCAACACATCAGCAGGAAGTGTATAGTTAAGAGCAACTTCTCTTATTTTAAGAGCTGTAGCGTCTTTCACGTAGTTTTCTTTAATTTCATTGTACGTGTTTGTCCAGTAATCTTGTTTTCCATCTGTAATTGGAATATTTGTGTTTGGCACATATACTCCGGTACCAGCTCCAGTTTCAACTACTGAGTTAGGGAATACAAAATCTTGTCTGTTAGCAGAAACTGATTCTAATGATCTTCCTGTGAATTCCATTGCATCTGATCCTTGCTCATAATACACATGACCTGTTCTGTAGTCCATTGTAGCTGATAAGCTAAAGTTTTTGTAGTTTACAGTAGAGGTTAAACCTAAAATGTAATCAGGTGTTGTTTTCCCCATGTTTTTCAACTCTCCAACTTGTGGATTTCCACTAGCCGCATCAATAATAACGCGCCCTTGAGGATCTCTTTGGTATGATGTCGCTTTCATTTGTGGGAAATCTTCTCCTACAATAGCAAAAATTCCAACCTCTCCAGTAGAAGTAATTGTAATTTCATTAACGCCTTCAGAAATAGATTTTACTTTCTGCTCATTAGCAGTATAATTTACATTTACATCCCAAGAAAAATCAGTTGCTTTGAGCACTGTTCCTCCAATAGTGAATTCATAACCTGTTCCTTCAACTTCACCAATGTTTGTTAAGAAAGATCCAGCTCCTGAAGATAATGAAGGAGTAGTAAACGTAATTAAGTCTGTTGAGTTCGTTAAGTAATATGCTGCGTCAACTGTCAATCTATTGTTGAAGAATGCTGCATTTACACCAAATTCAGTAGTATTAATCATCTCTTTAGTTAAGCCGCTATCTACAGCTGTTCCTGTTTGGAAAAATCCGTTTAGACTTCCAAAAGGAAACCCTGAAGATTGTCCGTAAGTCTCATTATTTAAGTAAGGCCCTAAATCGTTATATACTGTAGAGTTACTCACTGTCGCTTTTAAATAAGATAATGCACCGTCTGTAAGAGATGGTATCGCATCAGTAGCAACAAAAGAAAGACCTGCGTATGGATAAAAGTAACTATTGTCACCTGAAGGCAGTGTAGATGTGAAATCATAACGACCTGCTAAGTTTAAGAATAAGTAATCTTTATATCCAAACGTTAAATCAGTAAATACACCATAAGATTTTTTAATGGATTCATTTACACTTACAACAGGTTGCCCTGTACCGTTTGATACATCGTAGAAACCAGGAATACTAATGTTTGTTACAGCAATAGCACTGCTTCTTGATTTCTGTGTCTTATTTGTTCCACCAAAAAGTGCAATTACATTTAAGTCTTCTGTAAGATCAAATTTAGTGCTTAAAATCGCATCTGTTGTATACGTAATGTAAGAACTCTCAGAATCAGTTACAAAAGAAGACACTGCAGAGTGTGCAGGTTGTAAATCGCTATTGTAAGTTTGAGCAGCTCTCCAGTTTTTTCCAGCACCATTTCCGGTGTTAACACCTAATCTGGTTGTGAAGTTAGTGGAATCAGAAATATCCCAAGATGCAGAAATATTTGCAGTTAATCTTGAGTTATTAGAACTATTTCTGTTAGTCCCTATAGCCCAATATGGGTTTTGGTAATAAGCATTATAATAGTTGTCAGCATAACCGTATCCTTCAGGATTACTCCAATCGCTGTAACGCGATAATGGAATGTTTGCAGGTGTATTCAATACAAACCAGTATAAAGGTCTGTCTTGATCTCCAATAGAAGATCCAACAACACTTTGCTTATCTCTTAAGTAGTTAGAAGCTAACTTTAAAGTAATGTCTCCAAGTTTCTTAGAAGCATTAATTCTAAATGTGTTTCTGTCATAGGTATCACTAGGTACGATTCCAGTTGTTTTTTGATTACCAACAGACATGTAAAATGAACTTCCTTCAGAACTTCCTGAAGCATAAACTGTATTTTGTAGTGTATTACCAGTGTCGTAGAAATCTAGTAAGTTATTATCAACTGGAGCATAATCTACCATTTGAGTTTGAAGTGGATAACCTTCAGGGAAGGTTGGTCCAATTTGTCTAGATGTCCCATCGAAACGAGGTCCCCAGTTAGTGTTTTCTACTGGGTCATAAACCCCTTGCCAACCTGTTCCATATTCAGATTGAAACTTTGGCATGTAAGCTACAGATTCCATAGTGTTAGCTGTAGTAATTCCTATTTTGAACGCTTCTCCGTCGTCACCACTTTTAGTTTCAACGAGTATTGCTCCGTTACTTGCTGCAGAACCGTATAGTGCTGCTGCCGTAGCGCCTTTAAGAACGTTTAAGCTTTCAATATCATTTGGGTTCAACGCATCAAATGCTCCTTGAGAAGCAACCGATCCATCAATCACGATCAACGCACTGTTGTTCTGACTTATAGATCTAAGACCTCTTAAAAGAATTTGTGTTGATGGGTTCACACCATTACTTTGTACATTAATCTGTACACCGGCAACTTTTCCAGCAAGTGCGCTAGCAGCACGTGTTGGAGCAACTTTCATAAGTTCTTTGCTTCCTACAGCTTCTGCTTGGTATGTTAATGTTTTCTTCTGTCTCTGTATACCATAAGCTGTTACAACGATCTCTTCAAGAGTGTTATCCGTTAGTAAAGTTACATTTACAGTTGAAGATTCGCCAACCGTTACATCCTGAGTAGAATAGCCTACATAGCTAAAACTAAGGACATCACCTTGGTTAACTGAGATGGAATAATTTCCATCAAAATCTGATGACGTTCCAGTTGAGGTGCCTGCAATTGCAATTGTAGCGCCTATAAGTGGCATGCCACTGTCATCTGAAACATTACCTGTTACGGTACGTTGTTGTGCGAATGAAAGTTGCACAGTAAACGCCAAAAATAGCGTTAGAATGATTCTTAACTTTGTTTTCATTTTTGTTATTTATTTAAATTAGTCATCGCAAATGTGACGATAATTCATCAAACAAACAACTTTTTGTTTATAAAAATTAGATATTAATTAAACATTTTAAGGTAAATACTATGGTATTAATGCATTATGTTTAATTTATTTAGTTAAAAATTAGACTTGATTTTAGGATTTTAATATTATAGTTTAGGTTGAGCCATCTCAGGGAAGTGTGTCAGTCATTTTTTTTGGTATTTCTAAATTTGACTGAGCTGTTCTACTAGTCAGAATTAGGATATATGACGTTTTAAAAGATCATACATCGGCGCATCATTTTATAATCCTTAGAATAAAGACATAAAAAAACCACCCGAATGGGTGGTTTTTGGTTTAAGAGAATATTTTTTATTTATTGTAAAATTAATTTTTTAGTGCTTGAGCCAATATCTGATTGGAATATAATAAAATACAAACCTTTTTGAAATTGATTTAGATCCAATACAAAATCATTTTTATTTATATGAACTTTAGTAATTACTTTTTTCCTGTAATGTCATAAAGATCAAAAGTAAAATTAGAAAGATTTCTAAGTTTTAAATTAAATTTTCTAGAGGGGTTAGGATATATGCTAATTATATCGTCAAGGTCATTAATTTCAGTAATTGATAATACTTCTGTACAATTGTAAACCACTATTTAGTTTTTTTTTAAGGCAATTTCATTAGTTTATGAATCTATATAATTTGTTGGTTAAATTATTAAAACAAAAAGACTGCCTTTTTAGACAGTCTTTTTTATTTATAATATTTATTGTAGAGAAACTATTTATTGCTTTTCTAAAGTAAAAAAGTTTGGAATAAAACCAGGTGATGTTATTGTTAAATCAATGAAACCAACACAACTAAAAGTAAAACCTCCAACATTTCCATACACACCTGGTCCAAAGGTGTTGAAATGAGTAGCATTGGGACTACCTGTACTAGTCACTACTCCCCTTGACGGGCATTAATTCTGTAATTGCCATCAAAATCGGTTGTGGTTCCAGAAGACGTGCCCGAAATGACTACGGTGGCACCAATGAGGGGTAAGCCGTTTTCATCTGAAACCGTTCCTGAAACTGTTTGTTGTTGTGCAAACGTTACTTGCACAATTAACGCCATAAATAGCGTTAAAATCATTGTAAATTTGGTTTTCATTCTTTTAATGTTTTGAATTAGTCTAATCCAAAAGTCTTAATAATAAGTTAATAAAAAAAATAAACCCCTTATATTTTAACAATTCTTTAACACTTTAAAGTGTGAAATGTTAACACATCACTAGAAACTAGCTGTAATGCTAAGGTGAACTTTGGATTCAGAGAACTTGAAGTTTTGAGTCTCTGTTTTTCCATTGGCAAGGTTAAATTTTAAGAGGCCAGCCTCAGTGCGTAGTCCAAATCCAAATCCAAACCCATAAAGTTTTTGGCGGTCAAGTAAAGGGCTTTCAAAATAGGCAGCATCTACAATAGAGTGTATGTATAGGTTAGGGCTAAGTTGGTAGCGGTATTCGGAAGCTAAAACGCCTAGTCTTGAGGCGTCGATACTATTTTCTTCAAACCCGCGTATAGAGTTTATGCCTCCAAAACGAATTAGTTCATTTGACAAATAGGTTTCAGATTCTATGGCCTGCGCGTGAAACCGCACATAAAAACTATTTTTAGCGTTTAAATTAATTTGTTTGGCGCCTTTAAGTAGAAACAGCGATTGGTCTGTTTGGGTGTCTGTTGTTTTTCGGAGGGCTTTGGAAAAGCGAATTTCTAATGTGCTGCGTATTGGAAATAATAGATTTTGGGTTGTGCGTTTTAGGTAGGTATATTTGATCTCGTATGCGTTTGTTTTGTAATTACTAAGAGTCGTGGTGTTTTCTGCAGCTAGGATATTGGATTGGAAGCTCGTAAGCCTAAAAACAGTTTTTGTTTTGGGTTAATTTGATAAAACAGATTAGCGGCCTGTTCAGCGGTGGTGAAGGTGCTGTCTTTTTTAAAAATATTAAGCTCAAGTTCACTTCCAATTGGGGATTTGAATAAATAGGGGAGGGTGAGTTGTGCTCTAAATGTTTTGAGCTCATTTTCGTCACTCCTATAGTTGAGGCGAAAGGATTCGCCAAAATTTAAAGTATTGACAAGGTTGAGGTTGAGGTAACCGTTTAAGTCTAAAGCGCCAGTAGCTTCATCAGACCCAAACCCTAAAAACCCATCAAACCGATTGCTTTTGGTTTGTTCTAAGTAGAGGTATATATGAGTAGAGTCCGGCGTAAATAATACTTCTGCAGGGCGAAGCTGTTTGCTAAAATTGAGTTGGTTCAGGGCTTCTGTTTTGGAACGAATGGTGTTTAAATCAAAGGGTGTGTTTGGTTTTATCCCCAAATAGTGTTTTATAAACGCCTTTGGAAATTTCTCATACCCTTTAATTTTTATCGAATGAAGCTGACGGGCTTTTTTTGTAATTACAGATAAATCTGCGCTGAGAGTAGAAGCCTCAATTGGGCTAATGTTTTTTAAAGTAATGCGCGCAAAAGGATAACTTTTTGTACTTAGAAAAGAGGTGAGAGTTTCGAGGAAATTTTCGAGTGCTGAAAGTTTTACAATATAATAAGGACTGTTGTCGAGGTTTTTAATGTCATCAAGCTCTAAAAATTCAAAAAGACTTTTTTCGGCATAGAGATGGATAGATTCATAGCGTTGCCCTAAAGATAGCTGTGCAACTACCAGATCTCCTTGTTTAGAAATTTGAAGGATTTGAGTTTCAATAAAGCCTTGTTGAAGGAGTTGTTTTTTGAGCGTGTATATTTCAGCTTCCAAAGTTTTATAGTCCTCAAAGGTATTTGAATAGCCAATAGTATTTATTAGAGTGGTTTCGACAGGGTCTGAGCTTGAAATTTTTAATTGAAGTTGTTGTGCAGCTCCTATATTGTAGGCTAGACACAAATGCAAAAGCGCAAAAATTAATTTTAATTGTTTGGACACATTTAATATTTAATGTAAAACTAACGTAAAAAGATATCTAATTATTTACACAACACTAAAAAAACGTAAATATTTTAAAATTATAGAGTTATGATTTGAATAATTGATTTTAATGTTTACCTTTGCAGCCCTCTAAGAAGAGGATTTTAAAAAAAACAGTATATATAATATGCCAACAATTTCACAATTAGTAAGAAAAGGAAGAGCCAAAATAACTAAGAAGAGTAAATCGGCTGCTTTAGATTCTTGTCCACAACGACGTGGTGTGTGTACTCGTGTTTACACGACGACTCCAAAAAAACCAAATTCAGCAATGCGTAAAGTTGCCAGAGTTAGGTTGACAAATGGAAACGAAGTCAATGCATACATCGGAGGTGAAGGACATAATCTACAAGAGCACTCGATAGTATTAGTTAGAGGTGGAAGGGTAAAAGATTTACCAGGAGTTAGATACCACATTGTGCGTGGGGCTTTAGACACCGCAGGTGTTTCAGGTCGTACACAACGTAGATCTAAGTATGGTGCAAAACGCCCTAAGAAATAATTAGTTTTAATTAAGAAGACATGAGAAAAAAACAAGCGAAAAAAAGACCGCTGTTACCAGATCCAAAATTTAATGATCAATTGGTAACACGTTTCGTCAACATGATGATGTGGGATGGTAAAAAATCAACTGCATTCAAAATTTTTTATGATGCAATTGCAATCGTAGACGAAAAGAAAACAGACGAAGAAAAAACAGCACTAGAAGTTTGGAAAGATGCGTTATCAAATGTGATGCCTCACGTAGAAGTACGTAGTCGTCGTGTTGGAGGAGCAACCTTCCAAATTCCAATGCAAATACGACCAGATCGTAAAATATCTACTGCGATGAAGTGGTTGATTAGTTTTTCAAGAAAACGTAATGAAAAATCTATGGCTTTAAAATTAGCTTCTGAAATTTTAGCAGCTGCTAAAGAAGAAGGTGCTGCTGTAAAGAAACGTACAGATACGCACAAGATGGCTGAAGCAAATAAAGCATTCTCACACTTTAGATTCTAATAGCGACATGGCAAGAGATTTAAGATTTACAAGAAATATTGGTATTGCAGCTCATATTGATGCTGGAAAAACCACGACGACAGAACGTGTCCTTTATTATACAGGAGTTTCACACAAAATTGGAGAAGTACATGATGGTGCTGCAACAATGGACTGGATGGAGCAAGAGCAAGAACGTGGAATCACGATTACCTCTGCAGCGACAACCTGTGAGTGGAAATTCCCAATCGAAAATGGAGAACCAACTCCAGAAACTAAAGGCTACCACTTTAATATTATTGACACCCCTGGCCACGTTGATTTTACCGTTGAGGTAAACAGATCATTACGTGTATTAGATGGGTTAGTATTCTTGTTTAGTGCAGTGGATGGTGTTGAGCCACAATCTGAAACAAACTGGAGACTAGCAGACAACTACAAAGTGCCTAGAATAGGTTTTGTTAACAAAATGGACCGTCAAGGATCAGACTTTTTAGGCGTTTGTCAGCAGGTCAAAGACATGTTAAAATCAAACGCAGTGCCAATCGTTTTAAACATTGGTGATGAAGATGATTTTAAAGGTGTTATCGATTTAGTTAAAAACCGTGCTATTGTATGGCATGATAAAACTCAAGGCGCCACTTTCGATGTTATCGAAATCCCTGAGGATATGAAAGAAGAAGCTCGAAAATACCGTGCACTCTTAATTGAAGAAGTTGCAAGTTATGACGAGAATCTTTTAGAGAAATTCATGGAAGATGAAGAGTCTATCACAGAAGAAGAAGTGCATGCTGCACTTAGAGCTGCTGTTATGGACATGGCTATTATTCCTATGATTTGTGGGTCAGCATTTAAAAATAAAGGCGTTCAGTTTCTATTAGATGCTGTATGTCGTTATTTACCTTCTCCAACAGATAAAGAAGGTATTGTAGGTGTGAATCCAGATACAGATCAAGAAGAACTTCGTAAGCCAGATGTAAAAGAGCCGTTTGCGGCTTTGGCGTTTAAAATTGCAACCGATCCTTTTGTTGGACGTTTAGCATTTTTCCGTGCCTATTCAGGTCGTTTAGATGCAGGTTCCTATGTTTTAAATAACCGTTCAGGTAAAAAAGAACGTATCTCACGTATTTATCAAATGCATGCTAACAAGCAAAATGCAATTGATTTTATTGAAGCTGGAGATATTGGTGCAGCTGTTGGATTTAAATCTATCAAAACAGGTGATACACTTTCTGCAGAAAAACATCCTATTGTTTTAGAATCAATGGACTTTCCGGATCCTGTAATTGGAATCGCAGTAGAGCCAAAAACAAAAGCGGATGTAGATAAATTAGGAATTGGACTTGCTAAACTAGCCGAAGAAGATCCAACATTTACTGTGCGTTCAGACGAAGCTTCAGGTCAAACAATTATCTCTGGAATGGGTGAATTGCACTTAGATGTAATTGTAGATCGTTTACGTCGTGAATTTAAAGTAGAAGTTAATCAAGGTCAACCACAAGTAGAATACAAAGAAGCGATCACACAAACTGCCGATCACAGAGAAGTTTACAAGAAACAATCTGGTGGTCGTGGTAAATTTGCTGATATTGTATTTACAATTGAGCCAGCAGACGAAGGTGTTGTAGGGCTTCAATTTATTTCTACTATTAAAGGTGGAAACGTGCCAAAGGAATTTATTCCTTCGATAGAAAAAGGGTTCAAAATGGCAATGGTCAATGGGCCACTTGCAGGTTACGAAGTTGATGCTGTCAAAGTAACATTGAAAGATGGATCTTACCACGATGTGGATTCGGATCAACTCTCATTTGAATTAGCTGCCAAGCTTGGGTTTAAAAACTCAGCAAAAGCAGCCAAAGCAGTGATCATGGAACCAATCATGAAATTAGAAGTTATTACTCCTGAAGAAAACATGGGAGATATTGTAGGAGACCTTAACCGTCGCCGTGGTCAAGTAAGTGACATGGGCGATAGAGCAGGTGCAAAAACTGTAAAAGCTACAGTGCCTCTTTCAGAAATGTTTGGTTATGTAACCACGCTTAGAACGCTATCATCAGGTCGTGCAACTTCAACAATGGAGTTTTCACACTATGCTGAAACGCCTTCTAACATTTCAGAAGACGTTATTAAAGAAGCTAAAGGAATCCAATCTTAAAAGTTAAGAACATGAGTCAAAAAATCAGAATAAAATTAAAGTCTTACGATCATAACTTAGTAGATAAGTCTGCTGATAAGATTGTGAAAACCGTAAAAAGTACAGGTGCTATTGTAACAGGACCAATTCCATTACCAACGCACAAAAAATTGTTCACTGTATTGCGTTCTCCTCACGTTAACAAAAAATCGAGAGAACAATTTCAATTAAGCTCTTACAAAAGACTATTAGATATCTATAGTTCTTCATCAAAAACAATCGATGCATTGATGAAACTTGAACTACCTAGTGGTGTAGAAGTAGAGATTAAAGTGTAATTATAACTTTACCGCTATTTAATGCGATAACTATATGCAAAAAAAACAGTACTATAGTACTGTTTTTTTTGCATATAGATATAGTGTGGTATTAGGGCGTCTTTAAACTGTAAAGTATTTAAAATAAGTTCTAATTATTTTAGGTGAATAGATTAAATTTATCTAAATTTGCAGCTCGAAAAACATAGGTCACGACCTTGTTGTTTGACATAGTCACTGAAAATCAGTGATTTACATGTCCCAAGCTTAGTGCGAGGGAAAAACGGAAAAAGTACAATTCAAGGGTTGAAATGTGTTTTGACCCTTATTTTTTTTAAAAAAATTAAATAAATAAATAAATATGTCTGGGTTAATAGGAAAAAAAATCGGAATGACCAGCATCTTCGACGCGAATGGTAAAAATATGCCATGTACCGTTTTAGAAGTTGGACCATGCGTTGTTACCCAAGTCAGAACCGAAGAAGTTGATGGCTATGCAGCCCTTCAACTAGGTTTCGATGACAAGACAGAAAAAAGTGCTACGAAAGCTGATTTAGGTCACGCCAAGAAAGCAGGTACTTCTGTTAAGAGAAAAGTCGCGGAATTTAAAGGATTTGACGAGGAGTACAAATTAGGAGACAGTATAACAGTAGACCATTTCACCGAAGGTGAATTTGTTGATGTTTCTGGAACTTCAAAAGGTAAAGGATTTCAAGGGGTTGTAAAACGTCATGGATTTGCAGGTGTGGGTCAAGCGACTCACGGTCAGCACAACCGTTTACGTGCACCAGGATCTATTGGTGCGGCTTCGTATCCAGCTCGAGTTTTCAAAGGAATGAAAATGGCAGGACGAATGGGAACCGACACAGTTAAAGTTCAAAATTTAAGAGTTTTAAAGGTAGTAACTGAAAAAAATCTACTAGTGATTAAGGGTTGTGTCCCTGGTCCTAAAAACGCTTATGTAATTATTCAGAAATAATGAAAGTAGCAGTTTTAGATTTAAACGGAAAAGATACAGGTAGAAAGGCAGACCTTTCTAAAGATGTATTTGCTATAGAGCCAAATAATCATGCGGTATACCTAGACGTTAAGCAATATCTTGCAAACCAACGTCAAGGAACTCATAAATCAAAAGAAAGAGCTGAGATTTCGGGAAGTACTCGAAAAATCAAGAAACAAAAAGGAACTGGTACAGCTCGTGCGGGTAGTATCAAATCCGGTGTATTTAGAGGTGGAGGTCGTATGTTCGGTCCAAGACCAAGAAATTACGGGTTCAAGTTAAATAAAAATGTAAAGCGTTTAGCACGTAAATCTGCATTTACAATTAAGGCTTCTGAAAAATCAATAACGGTTATAGAAGACTTTACGTTTGACTCTCCAAAAACAAAGCATTTTACAGCGGTATTAAAGGCCTTAGGTCTTGATACCAAAAAATCATTGTTTGTCTTGGGTGGCTCAAATAATAATGTATATTTGTCGTCGCGGAATTTAAAGCGTTCTGAGGTCTTAATTGACTCAGAAATAAGTACTTATAAAATTCTAAACGCGAATCAAGTTGTGCTTTTTGAAAGTGCATTGAAAAATATTGAAACGAATTTAAGTAAATAAGAAAACCATGAGTATCTTAATTAAACCAATAATCACAGAGAAAGCTACACTAGCGAGTGAGTTGAAAAACTGCTACAGTTTTCAGGTGAATACGAAGGCGAACAAGGTAGAAATCAAAAAAGCAGTTGAAGCTGCTTACGGTGTTTCTGTTGAAAAAGTTCGTACAATAAATGTCCGTCCAGATCGAAAAACCAAGTTTACAAAAACGGGGATTCAACATGGTAAAACAAATGCTGTTAAAAAGGCACTTGTACAACTGGCGGAAGGTGAAACGATTGATTTATACGCTAATATCTAATTAGACAAACATGTCAGTAAGAAAATTAAAACCAATCACCCCAGGACAGCGATTTAGAGTAGTAAACGGTTATGACGCCATTACTACTGATAAGCCGGAGAAGAGTTTATTAGCTCCGAAAAAACGTTCAGGTGGTAGAAACAGTCAAGGAAAAATGACCATGCGCTATATCGGTGGCGGTCATAAAAAGAGATATCGTATTATCGATTTCAAAAGAAACAAAGCTGGGATTCCAGCCGAGGTGAAATCTATAGAATACGATCCAAACAGAACGGCATTTATTGCACTTCTAAATTATCAAGATGGTGAAAAACGCTATATCATTGCACAAAACGGTCTTCAAGTAGGACAGAAGTTAGTGTCTGGTAAAGGTGTTGCTCCAGAAATTGGAAATGCAATGCCATTGAGCGAAATTCCATTAGGAACAATCATTTCTTGTATCGAACTTCGTCCAGGTCAAGGTGCTGTTATGGCACGTAGTGCTGGAGCTTTTGCTCAATTAATGGCAAGAGATGGTAAGTTTGCTACGGTAAAATTACCATCAGGTGAAACACGCTTATTACTATTAGATTGTAACGCCACTATTGGAGTTGTGTCTAACTCGGATCACCAATTATTGGTGTCTGGTAAAGCAGGTAGAAGCCGTTGGTTAGGAAGACGTCCAAGAACACGTCCAGTTGTGATGAATCCAGTCGATCACCCAATGGGTGGTGGTGAAGGAAAATCATCAGGTGGACACCCACGTTCAAGAAACGGTATTCCAGCGAAAGGATTTAGAACACGTTCTAAAACTAAAGCAAGCAATAAGTATATTATAGAACGTAGAAAGAAATAATAAGACATGGCAAGATCATTAAAAAAAGGACCTTTCGTTCATTATAAATTAGAGAAAAAAGTAGCTGCTAATGTAGAAGCTAACAAAAAAACTGTTATCAAAACTTGGTCTAGAGCCAGTATGATTACACCAGATTTTGTTGGACAAACCATTGCAGTGCACAACGGCCGTCAATTTGTTCCAGTTTATGTAACTGAAAACATGGTAGGTCATAAACTAGGAGAATTTTCACCAACACGTTCATTCCGTGGGCATGCAGGTGCTAAAAATAAAGGTAAAAAATAAGAGCTATGGGAAGTCGTAAAAAACAAATGGCAGACGCTATTAAAGCTGGTAAAAAGCAAATTGCTTTTGCAAAGCTTAATAACTGTCCTACGTCACCAAGAAAAATGCGCTTAGTAGCTGATTTAGTAAGAGGCGAAAAGGTAGAAAAAGCACTTAATGTTTTGAGATTTAGTTCCAAAGAAGCTTCACGTCGTTTAGAAAAATTAGTTCTATCGGCTGTTGCAAACTGGCAATCTAAAAACGAAGATGCAAACATTGAAGAGGCTGATCTTTTTGTAAAAGAAATTACAGTTGATGGAGGGTCTATGTTAAAGAGACTACGTCCAGCACCTCAAGGTCGTGCACACAGAATTAGAAAAAGATCCAATCATGTTACAGTGGTACTTGGAGCTAAAAATAACACACAAAGCAATTAATAAATGGGACAGAAGACAAATCCAATAGGAAATCGCCTTGGAATTATCAGAGGATGGGAATCTAACTGGTACGGAGGAAACGATTACGGAGACAAGCTTGCTGAGGATGATAAAATCAGAAAGTATATTTTTGTTCGTTTAGCAAAAGCTAGTGTATCTAGAGTAATAATCGAAAGAACTCTTAAACTTGTAACCGTTACTATCACAACGGCTCGTCCTGGTATCATTATTGGTAAAGGCGGTCAAGAGGTAGACAAGTTAAAAGAGGAATTAAGAAAACTTACTAGTAAAGAAGTTCAATTAAACATCTTTGAGATTAAACGTCCAGAATTAGATGCGTTTTTAGTAGCAACTAGTGTTGCTCGTCAAATTGAAAATCGTATCTCTTACAAACGTGCAATCAAAATGGCTATTCAGGCTACGATGCGTATGAACTCTGAAGGGATTAAGATTCAGATTAGTGGTCGTTTAAATGGTGCTGAAATGGCACGTAGCGAACACTATAAAGATGGAAGAATTCCTTTATCAACATTTAGAGCTGACATAGACTATGCATTAGTTGAAGCCCATACTACTTACGGTAGATTAGGGATCAAAGTATGGATTATGAAAGGTGAAGTGTATGGAAAACGTGAGTTATCTCCTTTAGTAGGTCTTTCAAAAGGACAAGATAAAGGGAACCGTTCATCGAATTCAAAACCTCGCCGTAGAAAGTAATTTTTTATAAATTAAAAGAAAATGTTACAACCAAAAAGAACAAAATTTCGTAAAGTCCAGAAAGGACGCATGAAAGGAAACTCGGAAAGAGGACACCAACTTTCTAACGGAATGTTTGGTATAAAATCACTCGATTCAAATTTTTTAACTTCACGTCAAATTGAAGCTGCTCGTATTGCTGCAACACGCCATATGAAAAGAGAAGGTCAGTTATGGATTAAAATATTTCCAGACAAACCGATCACCAAAAAGCCGCTTGAAGTACGTATGGGAAAAGGAAAAGGTGCCGTTGAATATTGGGCAGCTGTTGTGAAACCTGGAAGAATATTATTTGAAGTTGGTGGAGTGTCACTAGACGTTGCAAAAGAAGCATTGCGTTTAGCCGCTCAAAAGTTACCAGTTAAAACAAAATTTGTAATCGCTAGAGACTACGAAGCTTAATTTTATTGATATTATGAAACAATCTGAAATTAAAGAACTATCGACAGCTGAGTTGCAAGAGAAACTTAGTGATACGAAAAAGACTTACGCGGATCTGAAAATGACCCACGCAATATCACCACTCGAAAATCCAATCCAATTACGGTCTGTAAGACGATCTGTAGCACGGTTGGCAACGGAGTTAACAAATAGAGAAGTGCAATAATTGTATTCTGCTGAAAGATGGAAAAAAGAAATTTAAGAAAAGAACGTATAGGCGTTGTTACAAGTAACAAAATGATGAAATCGATTGTGGTTTCAGAAGTGAAAAAAGTAAAACATCCTATGTATGGAAAGTTCGTGCTAAAGACTAAGAAGTATGTAGCACATGACGAACAAAATGACTGCAACGAAGGAGATACTGTAAGGATCATGGAAACAAGACCCTTAAGTAAATCTAAATGTTGGAGACTAGTAGAAATCATTGATAGAGCTAAATAATTATGGTACAACAAGAATCAAGATTAAAAGTAGCTGATAATACTGGAGCAAAAGAGGTGTTAACCATCCGTGTTCTAGGAGGTACGAAACGTAGATATGCATCCTTAGGTGACAAGATCGTTGTGACGGTTAAAGATGCTACACCAAACGGAAATATCAAAAAAGGAGCAGTTTCAACAGCCGTAGTGGTACGAACTGTAAAAGAAGTTAGACGTCCAGATGGATCTTATATTAGATTTGATGACAATGCTTGTGTTCTTTTGAATCCTACTGGTGAAATGAGAGGTACTCGTGTTTTCGGACCTGTAGCAAGAGAGCTTCGTGATAAGTCATTCATGAAGATTGTATCATTAGCACCTGAAGTGCTTTAATTTAAGAAACATGGGAAAGCTAAAAATAAAAACAGGAGATACCGTAAGAGTTATTGCTGGAGATCATAAAGGATCTGAAGGTAAAGTTATTAAGGTATTGATAGCTAAAAATAAAGCGATCGTTGAAGGGGTAAACATGGTTAAAAAACACATGAAGCCTAGTGCTCAAAGCCCTCAAGGTGGTATCGTTGAAAAAGAGGCGTTAATCCAAATATCAAACTTATCGTTGTTAACTTCAAAAGGAGAAACAACTAGAGTTGGGTACAAAACGGAAGACGGTAAGAAAGTAAGATTTTCAAAAAAATCTAACGAGGTAATTTAAGAATTATGGGATACATTCCAAGATTAAAACAAGAGTATAAAGACAGAGTAATGTCTGCTCTTACAGAAGAATTCGGATATAAAAATGTAATGCAAGTTCCAAAACTGCAAAAGATAGTAATATCTAAAGGAGTTGGTGCTGCTGTTTCTGACAAGAAATTAATCGACTATGCAATAGACGAGATTACTAAAATTTCTGGACAAAAAGCAGTTGCAACAATATCTAAAAAAGATGTTGCAACATTCAAACTCCGTAAAGGGATGCCAATTGGTGTTAAAGTAACTTTACGTGGCGAAAAAATGTATGAGTTTTTAGATCGTCTTGTGACTTCTGCACTTCCACGTGTTAGAGATTTCAACGGGATTAAAGCAAATGGATTTGACGGTAGAGGAAATTACAATTTAGGAATTACGGAACAGATTATTTTTCCAGAAATTAATATTGATAAGGTCAATAAAATTTCAGGAATGGACATCACATTTGTTACAGATGCCGATACCGATAAAGAAGCAAAATCATTATTAACAGAATTAGGGGTTCCTTTTAAAAAGAATTAAGCTATGGCTAAAGAATCAATGAAAGCCCGTGAGGTCAAAAGAGCAAAGATAGTTGCTAAATATGCTGAAAAACGCAAAGCGTTAAAAGAAGCTGGCGATTACCAAGGTTTACAAAAATTACCTGTAAATGCATCACCAATTCGTATGCATAACAGATGTAAACTAACCGGTCGTCCAAAAGGCTACATGCGTCAGTTTGGACTCTCAAGAGTTATGTTTAGAGAAATGGCTAACAATGGATTAATTCCAGGGGTCAAAAAAGCAAGTTGGTAAAATTATAAATTGGTTTCAGGTTCTAAAAAATAGAAAACCAAAACCGCAAATTAATACACTATGTATACAGATCCAATAGCGGATTATTTAACAAGAATTAGAAATGCAGTTCGTGCAAATCACAGAGTTGTAGAGATTCCTGCATCTAATTTAAAGAAAGAGATTACAAAAATATTATTCGAACAAGGATATGTTTTAAGTTACAAATTTGATGACACTACTGTACAAGGTACTATTAAGATAGCACTGAAGTACAATAAGGACACCAAAGAACCTGTAATCAAAAAAATCCAAAGAATAAGTAAACCAGGTTTACGTAAATACTCAGGGTCTAACGATCATCCACGTATTCTTAACGGTCTTGGAATTGCAATTGTGTCAACGTCTCATGGCGTTATGACTGGCAAACAAGCTCAACGAGAGAATGTTGGTGGTGAAGTATTGTGTTACGTTTACTAATTTTAAAGATTTAAGAAATGTCAAGAATAGGAAAAAACCCAGTAGCGATTCCAGAAGGAGTTACCATAGATATCTCTGATAACCTTATTACGGTTAAAGGTAAACTTGGTGAGCTTACTCAAGAATTCTCTGCTGTAAGTATCAAAATAGAAGAAGGTCACGTTATTTTAGAACGGCCTTCAGAACACAAAGATCACAAAGCAAAACACGGTCTTTACAGAGCTTTAATTTTTAATATGATTGAAGGTGTAACCACTGGATGGTCAAAAGAATTAGAACTTGTAGGAGTTGGATATAGAGCTTCTAATCAAGGGCAAAAACTTGATTTAGCTTTAGGATTTTCTCACAATATTGTTTTGGATATTGCTGCTGAAGTTAAAGTAGAAACAGTTTCAGAAAAAGGGAAAAACCCAATTATCAAATTAACGTCTCACGACAAACAACTTGTAGGACAAGTTGCTGCAAAAATCCGTGGATTCAGAGCGCCTGAACCATACAAAGGAAAAGGGATTAAGTTCGTAGGCGAAGTATTAAGAAGAAAAGCAGGTAAATCAGCTTAATAATTTAGTTATGGCATTATCAAAAAACGATAGAAGACAAAGAATTAAAAACAGAATACGAAAAATTGTTTCTGGGACAGCGTCTCAGCCTCGATTAGCTGTTTTTAGAAGTAATAAAGAAATTTATGCTCAATTAGTAGATGACGTTACTGGTGTAACCATTAGTGCAGCATCTTCTAGAGATAAAGACATCAGTTCTGCTACAGGATCTAAAACTGAAATCGCAGCATTAGTTGGGAAGTCAGTGGCAGCAAAAGCATTAAAGGCTGGTGTTGAAACTATCACTTTTGACAGAGGTGGTTATTTATATCATGGTAGAGTAAAATCATTAGCGGAAGGCGCTAGAGAAGCAGGACTTAAATTCTAAAGAAATTATGTATCAAAAATACAAAAGTGCAGAACTAGTAAAACCAAGTGGATTGGAATTAAAAGATCGTTTGGTAGGTGTGCAAAGAGTTACAAAAGTAACAAAAGGAGGTAGAGCATTTGGATTTTCAGCGATTGTAGTTGTTGGAGATGAAGCTGGTGTCGTTGGACACGGTTTAGGAAAATCTAAAGATGTTGCAAGTGCAATTGCGAAAGCAGTTGAAGATGCTAAGAAAAACTTAGTAAGAATTCCTTTAGTTAAAGGAACACTTCCTCACGAACAAAAAGGAAAGTACGGTGGAGCAAGAGTAAATATTATCCCTGCAGCACCTGGTACGGGAGTTATTGCTGGTGGAGCTGTAAGAACAGTTTTGGAAGCAGTTGGAGTCCATGATGTTTTATCAAAATCTCAAGGCTCTTCAAATGCTCATAATGTTGTAAAAGCGACTTTCGATGCTTTACTTCAATTAAGAGATGCAAAGTCAATAGCACGTGAGAGAGGAATTTCTCTTGCTAAAGTTTTTAACGGTTAATTTACGACACGATGGCTAAGATAAAAGTAACAAAGGAAAAAAGTGCGATCAATCGTACACAGAGACAAAAGCGAACGTTAATAGCATTAGGTCTTAAAAAGATTGGACAAACAATAGAACATGAGGCGACACCTAATATTTTAGGAATGGTCAATAAAGTAAAACATTTAGTTTCTGTACAAGAAGCTTAAAATATACTGAAAAATGAATTTAAGTAATTTACAACCTGCAGCAGGTTCAGTTAAAAGTCAAGGTAAAAGAATCGGTAGAGGACAAGGTTCTGGTAAAGGTGGTACGGCAGCTCGTGGCCACAAAGGGGCTAAGTCTCGTTCTGGATATTCTAGAAAAGTAGGTTTTGAAGGTGGTCAAATGCCATTACAAAGACGTGTACCTAAGTTTGGTTTTACCAACATTAACCGTAAAGATTATCAAGGTATTAATCTTGATACGCTTCAACTGTTAGTTGACGAAAAGAAAATTAAAACGGAATTGAATTTTGATACTATCGTTGAATTGCGTTTAGGACGTAAGCACGAATTAATTAAAATTCTAGGACGAGGTGAGTTGAAAGCGAAGTTAAAAGTTTCGGCTCATAAATTCACAGCAACAGCAAAAGCAGCAATCGAAGCTGCTGGTGGTGAAGCTGTAACACTATAATACCCCATAAGATGAAATTTATAGAGACATTAAAAAACGTTTGGAAAATTACAGAACTTAAAGATAGAATTATTCTAACTATAGGACTGTTACTAGTATATCGTTTTGGTGCACAAGTTGTACTTCCAGGAATTGACGCTTCACAGCTAGGATCATTAGCATCTAAAACAGATTCTGGACTTCTTGGACTCTTAAATGCATTTACAGGTGGTGCCTTTGCAAAAGCATCGGTTTTTGCCTTAGGTATTATGCCTTACATCTCTGCGTCTATTGTTGTACAATTGATGGGTATAGCTATACCATACCTTCAAAAACTACAAAAAGAAGGGGCTAGTGGTCAGAAAAAAATAACACAAATTACGCGTTGGCTAACGATTGGGATCTGTTTGGTGCAAGCACCAGCTTATCTTGCGAGCTTACCAGCACTAATCCAAAGTCCAAATGCATTTTTATTAGGGCAAGGTGGCGTGTTTTATTTCTCTTCAATTATCATATTAGTTACAGGTTGTGTTTTTGCAATGTGGCTAGGAGAAAAAATTACAGATAAAGGAATTGGAAATGGGATCTCACTCTTAATAATGGTGGGTATTATTGCCAATATGCCCTTGTCGTTTGCACAAGAATTTGATTCTGCAGTAAACCAATCTCAAGGGGGATTAATTAAGATCTTAATTGAAATCGTGATATGGTTTGTAATTATTTTAGCATCTATTATGTTAGTAATGGCGGTTAGAAAAATAGCAGTTCAATATGCAAGACGTACAGCATCTGGCGGATACGAAAAAAACATAATGGGATCAAGACAATACATTCCTCTAAAGCTTAATGCTTCTGGAGTTATGCCAATTATATTTGCTCAGGCAATCATGTTTGTGCCGGGCTTAATAGGCGGTCTTGATATCCTTAAAGATTCAACAGCTGGTCAGTGGTTGGTTAGTAATTTTGGAGGAAATAGTTTATTTGGTTTATGGTACAACATTGTGTTTGCACTTTTAATTATCATTTTCACCTATTTCTATACTGCCATTACAGTTCCAACTAATAAGATGGCTGATGATCTAAAACGTAGTGGAGGCTTTATTCCTGGAATTCGACCTGGCTCGGAAACCTCAGAATACCTTGATAAAATCATGTCACAAATTACCTTACCGGGTTCTATTTTTCTAGCACTTATTGCTGTGTTTCCAGCAATCATTGTACGCTTGATGGATATCCAACAAGGTTGGGCATTGTTCTTTGGAGGGACTTCATTATTAATTATGGTGGGAGTTGCAATCGACACCATGCAACAAGTAAATTCATACTTGTTGAACAAACACTACGATGGCTTGATGAAAACTGGTAAAAATAGAAAAGCAATTCAATAGGCTCAATATAACTACATGGCAAAACAAGCAGCAATAGAACAAGACGGAAGCATCATCGAAGCATTATCAAATGCGATGTTCCGAGTAGAATTAGAAAATGGTCACGTTGTGACCGCTCATATCTCTGGGAAGATGCGTATGCATTATATTAAATTATTACCAGGAGATAAAGTAAAATTAGAAATGAGTCCTTACGATTTATCTAAGGCAAGAATAACTTATAGATACTAACAAGAAGTAAAAGATGAAAGTAAGAGCATCCATTAAAAAGAGAAGCGCAGATTGTAAGATTGTGCGTAGAAAAGGAAGACTTTACGTTATAAACAAAAAGAATCCTAGGTTCAAACAAAGACAAGGTTAATTATGGCTAGAATTGCAGGGGTAGACATCCCAAAACAAAAAAGAGGAGTAATCTCTTTAACTTATATCTATGGAATAGGTAGAAGTAGAGCTAAAGAAATATTAGCAGAAGCAAAAGTTGATGAAAGTACTAAAGTGTCCGACTGGACCGATGAAGAAATCGGAAGACTTCGTGAAGCGGTAAGCACTTTCAAAATTGAAGGAGAACTTCGTTCAGAGATCCAACTAAACATCAAACGTTTAATGGATATCGGTTGTTACAGAGGAATTCGCCACAGAGCGGGTCTTCCTTTACGTGGACAACGTACGAAGAACAATTCAAGAACTAGAAAAGGTAGAAGAAAAACTGTTGCTAACAAGAAAAAAGTAACTAAATAATAATTAGTAATATGGCAAAGTCAAGTACTAAAAAACGTAAAGTTATCGTAGAATCTACGGGAGAGGCACACGTAACCGCTTCTTTTAATAACATTATCATCTCATTAACCAATAAAAAAGGCGACGTGATCTCATGGTCATCTGCTGGAAAAATGGGTTTTAGAGGGTCAAAAAAGAATACTCCTTATGCGGCACAATTAGCAGCAGAAGACGCTTCTGGCCCTGCAAAAGAAGCAGGTCTTAAGAAAGTGAAAGTATACGTTAAAGGCCCTGGAAATGGTAGAGAGTCAGCAATACGTTCTTTACACAACAGTGGAATTGAAGTTACTGAAATCATTGACGTAACCCCTACGCCTCACAACGGGTGTAGACCTCCAAAACGAAGAAGAGTATAATTTATTTAATAGTATAATCGAGAGATCAACGGTTGTCGAAGGATAAGCTTAAGACCTTAATTCACAAGCACTCTCAAAAACAAAACAAAATGGCAAGATATACTGGTCCTAAAACAAAAATCGCCCGTAAGTTTGGCGTAGCAATCTTTGGAGAAGATAAGTCTTTTGAAAAAAGAAACTATCCTCCAGGACAACACGGAAACAACAGACGCCGTGGTAAAAAGTCTGAATATGCAATCCAACTAATGGAGAAGCAAAAAGCGAAGTACACTTATGGTGTATTAGAAAAGCAATTTAGAAACATGTTCAAAAAAGCAACTGCATCACGTGGAATTACTGGTGAAGTGCTTTTACAATTATGTGAATCTAGATTAGATAACGTAGTCTTTAGAATGGGATTGTCGCGTTCAAGAAGTGGAGCAAGACAGTTGGTTTCTCACAGACACATTACAGTAAATGGAGGCATTGTAAATATTCCTTCATACTCTCTTAAAGCTGGCGATGTTGTGGCGGTAAGAGAAAAATCTAAATCATTAGAAACTATAGAATCTGCTTTATCAAATGCTTCTACAGTTTATGAGTGGATTACATGGAACAACGACACGATGTCTGGTACTTATGTTTCTGTTCCAGCACGAATTCAAATTCCAGAACAAATCAACGAACAATTTATCGTTGAACTTTACTCTAAATAATAAATAATCATATTGGTATTTAGCCAAAGGATTTATTAGTGGTCTTCAAACTTATAAATCGCGCAACTAATTAACAATTAAAACGAAGACAATTATGGCAATATTAAATTTTCAGAAACCCGACAAAGTAATCATGATTGATTCTACTGATTTCGAAGGTAAATTCGAATTCAGACCTCTAGAACCAGGCTACGGATTAACAGTTGGAAATGCTTTACGTAGAGTGTTATTATCTTCATTAGAAGGTTTTGCAATTACTTCAGTAAAGATGGATGGTGTAGAACATGAGTTCTCTACGATTCCCGGCGTTGTAGAAGACGTTACCGAAATAATTCTTAACTTGAAACAAGTGCGTTTCAAGCGTCAAATTGATGAAGTAGATAACGAATCTGTTTCCATATCAATTTCTGGTCAAGATAAAATTACTGCAGGAGATTTTCAGAAATTTATTTCTGGTTTCCAAGTGTTAAATTCAGATTTAGTAATCTGTAATTTAGATCCTAAAGTAACCATTAACATGGAATTGACTTTAGAAAAAGGTCGTGGATATGTACCTGCTGAAGAGAATAAGAAAGCTTCAGCTGCAGTTGGAACAATCTTTACCGATTCGATCTATACACCAATAAAAAATGTGAAGTATAGTGTTGAGAACTTTCGTGTAGAACAAAAAACAGATTACGAAAAATTAGTTTTCGAAATCCAAACAGATGGTTCAATTAATCCTCAAGATGCACTTACACAAGCTGCAAAAATCTTAATACACCACTTTATGTTATTCTCTGATGAGCGTATCACTTTAGAAGCGGATGAGATTGCACAAACAGAAACTTACGATGAAGAATCACTTCACATGCGTCAGTTGCTTAAAACTAAATTAATCGATATGGACCTTTCTGTTCGTGCGCTTAATTGTTTGAAAGCTGCAGAAGTCGATACTTTAGGTGACTTGGTGTCGTTCAACAAAAACGATTTAATGAAGTTTAGAAACTTTGGTAAAAAATCATTAACTGAACTTGAAGAGCTTGTTAATGTTAAAGGCCTTAGCTTTGGAATGGACTTAAGTAAATATAAATTAGATAAAGATTAATTACTTTATAATTTGCGCCTCCTAACGGAGTTGATGCAAGATAAAGTTTAAATAGAATGTCATGAGACACGGAAAAAAAACAAATCATTTAGGTCGCAAAACGGCGCATAGAAAGTCAATGTTAGCAAACATGGCGTGTTCATTAATTGAGCATAAGCGTATCAATACAACTGTTGCTAAAGCCAAAGCTTTAAAACAGTTTGTTGAGCCTTTAATTACAAAATCTAAAGTAGATACTACACATAACAGACGTATTGTGTTTAGCCGATTGAGACAAAAAGAAGCGATTTCTGAATTATTTGGTGGTGTAGCCACTAAAGTAGGCGATCGTCCTGGAGGTTATACGCGTATTATCAAACTAGGAAATCGTCTTGGTGATAATGCTGATATGGCAATGATCGAATTGGTAGATTTCAATGAAATTTACAATGCTGACAAACAGCCTAAGAAAAAAGCTACGCGAAGAAGCCGTAGAGGAGGCGCTGCAAAACCTGTAGCTGCTGTTGAAACGACTACAACTTCAGAAGAAGAATAAATGTTAATAAGCATTTGAAATTTTAAGGATAAACTTTTTTAGTTTATCCTTTTTTTTATGCAATTTTGTAAAATCTTATAAGAGTTCAATACTAATGAAATACAAAACACGAAAAAAAGCCGTATTACTTCTTGCGGATGGCACCGTTTTTTATGGCAAAGCAATAGGAAAAGAAGGTACAGCTTTCGGAGAAGTTTGCTTTAATACGGGAATGACAGGCTATCAAGAAATTTTTACAGATCCATCATATTATGGTCAATTGATGGTAACTACAAATCCTCATATCGGAAACTACGGAGTGAATGCTACCGAAATAGAGTCTGACTCTATTAAAATTGCGGGTCTTATTTGTAAAAACTTTAGTTATAACTATTCTCGAGTAGATGCCAATGGCTCACTTGAAGATTTTTTTGACACTCACAACTTATTCGCAATTTCTGATGTTGATACCAGAGCATTGGTGAGTTATATTCGAGATAATGGCGCTATGAATGCCGTTATTTCTACAGATGTTGACGATATTGAGGGCTTAAAAAAACAGCTTGCAGACATTCCACAAATGGAAGGTTTGGAGCTGGCTTCTAAAGTCTCTACTAAAGAACCTTACTATTTTGGTGATGAAAATGCAACGTATAAAATCGCAGCACTAGACATAGGGGTTAAAAAAAATATACTACGTAATTTTGCTAAGCGCGATGCCTACATAAAAGTATTTCCTTATAATTCAACTTTTGAAGACTTGAGTGCTTGGAATCCTGATGGTTATTTCTTGTCCAACGGACCTGGAGATCCTGAACCTTTGGTAGAAGCACAAGCGTTAGCAAAAACTATCATAGAAAAAGATCTGCCTTTATTTGGTATTTGTTTAGGACATCAAGTCATTGCTTTGGCAAATGGCGTGTCAACCTATAAAATGCATAACGGTCATAGAGGAATCAATCATCCTGTAAAAAATCTTGTAACTGGAAAAGGAGAAATCACTTCTCAAAATCATGGTTTTGCTGTCAATAGAGAACAAGCAGAAGAACACGCGGACTTAGAAGTAACCCATTTACATCTAAATGATGATACGGTTGCGGGAATCGCAATGAAGTCAAAAAATTGTTTTTCTGTACAGTACCATCCAGAGGCAAGCCCAGGGCCTCATGATTCTTCGTATTTGTTTGATCAGTTCATTCAAAACCTTAAATAAAATACTATAAAAAATAGGCCACAAACATCAATTTTGTGGCTTTTTTCTACTACTAAAACGTTTTAGCTAATAATTAATATAATTCTTTGCGAGGATAATTTTAAAAACATTCATTTTCGTAAATTTGCAATCTATAAATAACTTAAATACAATACTATGAGTATCATAATTAACATTCATGCACGTCAAATTTTAGACTCAAGGGGAAATCCTACAGTCGAAGTTGATGTTACCACAGAAAGCGGATTTGTTGGCAGAGCTGCTGTACCTTCTGGAGCCTCAACAGGAGAACACGAAGCGGTTGAATTACGTGATGGGGGATCTACCTACATGGGGAAAGGCGTTTTAAAAGCGGTTGAAAATGTGAATGCTATTATTGCTCAAGAATTATTGGGTGTTTCTGTATTTGAACAGAATCTAATTGATCAAATTATGATTGATCTTGATGCCACCCCAAATAAATCAAAACTAGGAGCTAATGCAATTTTAGGCGTGTCTTTAGCGGCTGCAAAAGCTGCAGCTGCAGAACTTGGGATGCCATTATATCGTTATGTTGGCGGAGTCAGTGCCAATACACTTCCAGTGCCAATGATGAATATCATTAATGGAGGATCTCATAGTGATGCTCCGATCGCATTTCAAGAATTCATGGTTATGCCTGTAAAAGCTAAAAACTTCACCCATGCCATGCAAATGGGAACTGAAATTTTTCACAACCTGAAAAAAGTATTACACGACAGAGGTTTAAGTACTGCTGTTGGTGATGAAGGTGGTTTTGCTCCAAACTTAGAAGGCGGAACAGAAGATGCCTTAGAAACTATTGCAAAAGCAGTTAAAAATGCAGGATATACATTAGGGGATGATGTGATGATCGCTTTAGATTGTGCTGCTGCAGAATTTTATGTTGATGGTAACTACGACTATACAAAATTTGAAGGCGAAAACGGAAAAGTACGTACGAGTCAAGAACAAGCTGATTATTTAGCGGAGCTAGCCGCCAAATATCCAATCATCTCAATTGAAGATGGAATGGATGAAAATGACTGGGAAGGCTGGAAATACCTTACAGACAAAATTGGTGATAAAGTGCAGCTCGTTGGGGATGATTTATTTGTAACGAATGTAGAGCGTTTGTCTAGAGGAATTGAAAATAATATAGCCAATTCGATTTTGATTAAAGTGAACCAAATTGGAACACTGACTGAAACCATTGCTGCCGTAAACATGGCACACAATGCAGGGTTTACCTCAGTTATGTCGCACCGTTCTGGTGAAACCGAAGACAACACTATTGCCGATTTAGCAGTTGCGTTAAACACAGGTCAAATCAAAACAGGTTCTGCCTCACGTAGTGATCGTATGGCAAAATATAACCAATTGCTTCGCATCGAAGAAGAGTTGGGAGAAACGGCTTATTTTCCACAAGAAAAAGCGTTTAAAATACAATAAGTATTTCTTTTGAAGATAAAAAAGGCTGTCTATCAAGACAGTTTTTTTTTTTGCCCTATTTTAAGATTTAATCCTACAATAAAGTATTAAAATACTTGAATTTTTAAAATAGAAAAACACCTATACTTTCTCTCTTAAGCTCTTCGATAAAACATTTTTTTTTTGTAAATTCGCTACTCAATACTCACAATAGATAATACATCCCAAAAATGTCAAATAAAGCAATTTTAGAAATCAACGGACAAAAACATGAATTCCCAACAGTTACTGGTTCTGAAAACGAAGTCGCTATAGATATAACTTCTTTAAGAGCCGTCACAAATGGTGTCACAACTATTGATCCAGGTTTTAAAAATACAGGGTCCTGTGTAAGCGAAATTACATTTTTGGATGGTGAAAAAGGAATTCTTCGGTATAGAGGATACTCAATTGAAGACTTGGCTGAAAAAGCGGACTTTTTAGAAGTTGCTTATTTATTAATTTTTGGAGAATTACCAACCAAAGAAGCGTTAGGTAAGTTTCATGCCGATATCAAATCTGAATCTGTCGTTGATGATGATATCAGAAAAATAATTGATGCGTTTCCGAAGTCAGCACACCCAATGGGCGTGTTATCATCTCTGACCAGCGCACTGACGGCCTTTAATCCCTCTTCAGTTAATGTAGATTCACAAGAAGATATGTACAAATCTGTTGTGCGTATTTTAGGTAAGTTCCCAGTTCTAGTCGCTTGGGCGATGCGTAAAAAACAAGGCTTGCCATTAGATTATGGTGATAACACTTTAGGCTATGTTGAAAACGTCTTAAAAATGATGTTCAAGCAACCTAATGAAGATTACGTTCAAAATAAAATTATAGTAAATGCTTTGAATAAGTTACTCATCCTTCATGCAGATCATGAACAAAATTGTTCGACCTCTACGGTTCGAATCGTTGGGTCTTCTCATGCGGGTTTATTTGCTTCAATTTCGGCTGGAATTTCAGCGCTTTGGGGTCCACTTCATGGTGGGGCAAATCAAGCCGTTCTAGAAATGCTAGAAGCGATCAAAGCCGATGGTGGTGATACTAAGAAATACATGGCAAAAGCCAAAGATAAAAGTGATCCTTTTAGACTTATGGGCTTTGGACACAGAGTTTATAAAAACTTTGATCCTCGTGCTAAAATAATCAAAGTTACCGCCGATGAAGTGCTGAACGACTTAGGCATCGAAGATCCTATTTTGGATATTGCTAAAGGTCTAGAAAAAGAAGCCTTAACAGATGCGTATTTTGTAGATAGAAAATTATATCCAAATGTTGATTTTTATTCGGGAATTATTTATCGTGCTATGGGTATCCCTGTTGAGATGTTTACAGTAATGTTTGCCTTAGGACGCTTGCCAGGCTGGATTGGACAATGGCGCGAAATGCGTTTACGCAAGGAACCTATAGGAAGACCACGTCAAATTTACACTGGAAGCACACAACGTTCGTTTGAATCTGTAGCAAAGTAAGAGTCTTAGATAATGGATAAAAAATGCTAGCACTAAATGTGAATAATGAGTATGCACGTTTGAGAGCTGTCCTTTTCGGAACAGCGCAAAGTAACGGGAAAATTCCCTCTGCAGAAAATTGTTATGATCCCAGTAGTTTAGCACATGTTCTAGCTGGGACTTATCCAACGGAAACAGCGATGCAACAAGAAATGTCTTCTGTGATGGCAGTATTTCAAAAATACGATGTTACAGTTTTTCGACCAAATATTATCGAAAATTGCAATCAAATATTTGCTCGTGATATTGCGTTTGTCATTGATGATAAATTCATAAAATCAAACATCCTTCCCGATCGAGCAGATGAGTATCAAGCCTTAGAAACCCTTTTGGCTCAACTCAATTCAGATCATATAATTGAACTTCCAGAAGACTGTCACGTAGAAGGTGGTGATGTTATTTTGTGTGATGATTATATTTTTATTGGTGTGTATTCTGGTTCAGATTATCCAGACTATATTACAGCCAGAACTAATCTTAATGCTGCAAAAGCAATTCAGGAATTATTTCCACAAAAGAATGTCAAAACTTTTGAACTTCGTAAATCTAACTCCAACTCCCTTGAGAATGCACTCCATTTAGATTGTTGTTTTCAACCTTTGGGCTTAGGCAAAGCACTGGTTCATGATCGCGGATTTTTAAATGCTGAGGACTATGAGTGGGTGCTTAATTATTTTGGAAAAGAAAATGTTTTTGAAGCTACCGCAAAAGAAATGTCTCAAATGAATTGTAACGTATTTTCTATTTCAGATGACGTCGTGATTTCTGAACAAAATTTCACACGCTTAAATTCGTGGCTTGTTGCTAATGGATTTACAGTTGAAGAAGTGCCTTACGCAGAAATATCAAAACAAGGGGGGTTGCTTCGCTGTTCAACACTTCCTTTAAAAAGAGATTAAAATGACACAAATTACAAATACAGTTCTAATGATTCGCCCAGTTCAATTTCGTATGAACGAACAGACAGCGGTAAATAATTACTATCAAAAAGTTTTAGAACACACACTTCCTGAAACCGTAAATACAAAAGCCGTAGCGGAATTTGATACCATGGTTAAAACGCTTAAAAACGCAGGCATTCAAGTGATTGTTGTAGAAGATTCAAAAGAGTTTGATACACCAGATTCTATTTTCCCTAACAATTGGATTTCATTTCATAAAAATGGTACCATTGGGCTGTATCCTATGTTTGCCAAAAATCGACGTCTTGAACGAAAAGCTTCTATTATAGAGGCAGTTGAAGCTGAAGGTTTCAAAATTGAAACCGTAGTAGATTATACAGCAGCAGAAGACGATGGCTATTATTTGGAAGGCACAGGGAGTATTTTGTTAGATCGCGAAAACCAAAAAGCCTATTGTGCACTTTCTGAAAGAGCTGACGAAGAATTATTTATTGAGTTTTGTGAAGATTTTGAATATACACCAGTTGTATTTTCCGCCTACCAAACCGTAAATAATAAACGTGAACTCATTTATCATACCAATGTGATGATGTGTTTAGGGACTACGTTTGCTGTAGTTTGTTTGGCAAGTATTGACGATAAAAAAGAGCGAAAAAACCTTCTCAAACATCTTCATGAAGATGGGAAAAAAGTTATTGAAATTTCTGAAGATCAAGTCAATAACTTTGCAGGAAATATGTTGCAGCTCAAAGGTACAAATGGTCAAAGTTATTTGGTAATGAGTCAATCGGCATTGGAGTCGTTACGACCAGCTCAAGTGCAGTTGTTAGAAGCACATGCAACAATCATCTCTAGTAAATTAGATACAATCGAAGCTTGTGGAGGCGGGAGTGCACGCTGCATGATGGCCGAAGTGTTTTTACCAAAAACAGCTTCAAATTAGGATTAAAAAAAATGTATCTTTGTAGCTGCAATAAGATGTAAAATGACACTTCAGGAATCTTTATCACAACATATAAAACAAGCATTTGTTACGCTTTACAATACCCCTTTAGAAACGGTCGAGTTTCAAGCCACCCGTAAAGATTTTGAAGGTGACATCACGGTGGTTACTTTCTCAATGCTAAGAACCATAAAAATGAATCCTGCTCAATTGGGGGAAGATTTAGGAGCGTACTTATCTGAGCATATAGACGAAGTTGTGGGCTATAATGTTGTTAAAGGATTTTTGAATCTTGTGATTTCTGATGTCTATTTTATGGCATTTTTTCAAACGGTTAATACAAATCCGACTTTTGGTTTTGTAAAACCTTCAAGCGCTAAAGCGATGATGGTTGAGTATTCATCTCCAAATACCAATAAGCCTTTACATTTAGGACATATCCGAAATAATCTTTTAGGTTATAGTGTGGCAGAAATTTTAAAAGCCTCCGGCAAAAAGGTTTATAAAACTCAAATTATTAACGACCGTGGAATTCATATTTGCAAAAGTATGTTGGCTTGGCAACGCTACGGAAATAATGAAACCCCTGAGTCTACAGGCCTAAAAGGAGATAAACTTGTTGGAAATTACTATGTTAAATTTGATCAAGTTTATAAAGAAGAAATTAAAGCATTAGAAGCTAAAGGGCTTTCTACTGAAGACGCCAAAGTACAAGCCCCTATTTTGTTAGAAGCTCAAGACATGCTCCTTAAATGGGAAGCTGGGGATACAGCAGTTGTAGCGCTTTGGGAACAGATGAATTCATGGGTATATGCAGGTTTTGAATTGACTTACAAAACTTTGGGGGTCGATTTCGATAGCTATTATTATGAAAGTCAAACCTATTTATTAGGAAAGTCGTTCATTAAAGAAGGTCTTCAAAGTGGGGTGTTTTTCAAAAAAGAAGACGGTTCTGTGTGGTGTGATTTAACCCCTGATGGCTTAGATGAAAAAATAGTATTACGAGCAGATGGCACTGCGGTTTACATGACGCAAGATATTGGTACAGCGATTCAACGTTTAAAAGATTTTCCAGATGTTGGAGGGATGGTTTATACGGTTGGGAATGAGCAAGATTATCATTTTAAAGTGTTGTTTTTGATCTTAAAAAAACTAGGGTTTGACTGGGCAAAAAACTTGATGCATTTAAGTTATGGAATGGTTGATTTACCAAGTGGTAAGATGAAAAGCCGTGAGGGAACAGTAGTTGATGCAGATGATCTAATTGTTGAAATGGCTTCAACTGCCAAAGAGATTTCGCAAGAATTAGGAAAGCTTGACGGCTATTCTGAAAGCGACAAAGAACAGACTTATAACACCATTGGTTTAGGAGCATTGAAGTATTTTATATTGAAAGTTGATCCTAAAAAACGAATTTTGTTTGACCCTAAGGCTTCCGTAGATTTTCAGGGAAATACAGGGCCCTTTATACAATATACCTATGCAAGAATTCAAGCTATTTTAAGAAAATCTCCATTAGAAATTGATAGTGAGGTCCCCCTTGATTATCAGTTGCATGACAAGGAGAAATCACTAGTGAAGCACTTGCAATTATTTCCAGAAGTGATACAACAAGCAGCTGCAAATTATAGCCCAGCTCTAGTGGCCAATTATGTATATGATTTGGTTAAAGAATTCAATTCCTTTTATCAGAATGTATCTATCTTGGGAGCTGAAACTGCTACTGAAATTAAATTCAGAGTACAGCTTTCAAGAGCAGTAGCCAATACCATTAAAAATGCATTGAGCTTGTTGGGAATTGCTGTTCCTGAACGCATGTAATTTTAAGTTTTATGCTAGACGTATTGCAAGGTTATATTCCAGATGCTGCTTTAGAACAAGTTGCCAAGCTGTTCTCACAGGATAATTTGGTGGTAAAAATTAAGCAAGAGCGTAAAACGCGTCACGGTGATTACCGTCGCTTGCCAAATGGAAAACATCAGATTACCATCAACTCAAATTTAAATCCATACCGTTTTTTAATCACTCTAATTCACGAAATCGCTCATTTTGAGGCCTATAAATCCTATGGTAAACTAATTAAGCCCCACGGTCCAGAGTGGAAATCTATTTTTCAGCACTTAATGTTGCCCTTTTTAAGACCTGAAATATTTCCCAGTACCGTCTTGCCTTTTTTGGCAGCACATTTCAAAAACCCAAAAGCGAGTAGTGATTCGGATACTGTTTTGGCATTGAAGTTAAAGCAATTTGATCTGCCTAACGGAAAAACATTTATCTTTGAAGTTCCAGAGGGTGCTGTGTTTACACTGTACAATGGTAAAATGTTCCGTAAAGGCCCTAAAAGACGTAAACGTTTCGAATGTACTGATATGGCTACAGGTCGGTTGTATGTTTTTAATCCCAATGCAGAAGTTGAATTACTAAATGAATCAAATAAATCAGATGAATAAAAAGTATTACGCAATTATCATGGCTGGCGGAGTTGGTTCTCGGTTTTGGCCAGTCAGTAAGGAATCATTTCCAAAACAATTTCATGACATGTTAGGGACTGGGCAGACACTTTTACAAAAAACAGCGTCTCGTCTGGAAACCCTCATTCCCAAAGAAAATATCCTTATTTTAACCAATGAGCGCTACACAGATTTGGTATTGGAACAATTACCTCAAATTAATACAAATCAAATTATTGCAGAGCCTGCTATGCGAAATACAGCGCCGTGTATTTTAATGGCAGCCATGAAAATTCATAAACAAAACCCAAACGCTGTCATGGTCGTCGCGCCAAGTGATCATTGGATCGAAGATGAAGCTGCATTTATTTCGAATCTTCAAAATGCTTTTGATTTTTCTGAACATTCAGATGTTTTGATGACCTTAGGAATCCAGCCCACTTTTGCCAATACCGGGTACGGGTATATTGAATATGACAAAACAAGTACAACATCTCAAAAGAAAGTGCTTCAATTTCGTGAAAAACCAGACTATGAGACTGCAAAAGGATTTTTGAAACAGGGGAACTTCCTTTGGAATGGAGGTATTTTTATTTGGTCAACATCGAGTGTTTTGAGCGCTTTTGAAACCCATCAACCCAAGCTATATTCTCTTTTTGAAGAAGGTTTGGAACATTATAATACCGAAGCTGAGTCAGCTTTTGTTTTGGAAAATTATAGTAAGTCAGAAAATATTTCTGTGGATTATGCCATTATGGAGCCCAGTGAAAACGTATATGTTATTCCTGCTACTTTTGATTGGAATGATTTAGGGACTTGGGGAAGTTTGTATGATAAAATTGTGGATAACCCATCCGAAAATGCAGTTGTCAATGCCCGTTTGTTAGCAGAAAATTCTGCTGGAAACATGATTAAAACAGACACCAATAAAATAGTAGTTTTGGAGGGGGTGCATGATTTTATAGTTGTAGAAGAAAACGAAATTTTACTTATCTTTCCGAAAAGTAAAGAACAAGACATCAAGCAATTGCGCAATCGTGTGAAGGATAAGTTTGGTGACCAACATATTTAATGATGGAAAATAATTTAAATCAAGATTTGCATAACACGAATTCTGAAGACTCCAAAGCAGCCATAAAAGCGGATGCTAAAGGACTGTGGGCGTCTCTAAAAACATTCGTTATTGAGCTTTTAGACTTCAGACACGATACAGATAGAGAGGCTACAATAGCCGCTATAAAAGCAGATATTCCTTTTAAAGGAGCTACAGCGTGGATTTTGATTTGTTCTATTTTTGTGGCTTCTGTTGGGCTAAACGCTGACTCAACGGCAGTGGTTATTGGCGCGATGCTAATATCGCCTCTTATGGGGCCTATCCTTGGAATTGGACTGTCGATTGCGATTAATGATATTGATACACTTCGAAAATCTCTGATTAATTTGGCAACCATGCTCGTTTTGAGTTTGTTAACTGCTTTTATGTTTTTTTACTTATTTCCTTTAAGCCAAGATAATTCAGAACTATTAGGGCGTGTCAAGCCGGATATCAGAGATGTGCTTATTGCGTTTTTTGGTGGTCTTGCACTCATTATCGCTAGAACTAAAAAAGGGACTATTGCTTCCGTTATATTTGGAGTGGCAATTGCTACTGCCTTAATGCCACCCTTGTGTACTGCGGGTTATGGTTTATCTCAAGGGAATTTCGATTACTTTTTTGGCGCGATGTATTTGTTTACAATTAATACAATTTTTATAGCTCTAGCCACCTTTATCGTTCTAAAGATTTTGAGATTTCCAATGTTGAGGTATGCTAATTCCCAACGTCGAAAAAATATTGCTCGTATTGTAACTTTTCTTGCTGTTGCTGCGATGCTTCCAGCTGGATGGACTTTTTATGACGTTTTACAAGAGACGCGATATGAACAGAATTACAAAACATATTTAGAATCTGAAATCAATCAAAATGACAACCTTTGGCTTCAACGTGAAACACTCGATACAGAAGCTAAGAAAATTACTTTAAATTTTAATGGTGAAATTAGTGAGGCCACTAAATCAGATCTAATAAATGAATTGAAAGGCTATGAGTATCTTCAAGAGTTTAGCCTAGTAATTAATGGAAATAAGAACAGAAGTACAGATAAAATTCTGGAGCTCTATGATATGGCTATTGACAAAATTGAAAAACGAGATAGTATCATTAGTTCTCGTAATTTCACCATCGATAGTTTGAAACTTGTTTTAAGTTCTAACAAAAACGAGATGGATTTGAATGCGTTTTCAAACCTATCGAAAGATGCGAAAATTCAATTTTCTGAGTTAGAGTTTTTTGGATATGCAAAAATGTTATCATCGTCTAACTTTAGAAGTACAGACACTATTTCTGTAGTAAAAACACAGTGGAATTCATCACTTTCTGACAGCTTGGTTGGACTTCGAAAACAGGCTCTAAAACGCTGGGTTGAATTGGAGTTGAACTTAGATAACGTAGAAGTTGTTGGTGACTAATTAGTCATGGTCTTCGAGATACATTTTACGTACCTTTTTGAATAAATTAGACGAGTATACAAAGTCTGTTACAACCTCGTTGTCTGTTTTGAAAATAGTGTCATTACTGCCTTCCCAAGCTTTTAGGCCATCTTTTAGAAAAAGAATTTTTTCGCCAATTTCCATTACAGAATTCATATCATGAGAATTAATAACGGTGACAATATCAAATTCTTTAGTGATTTCCTGAATCAAATTGTCAATGACAATGGCAGTTTTAGGATCTAAACCTGAGTTGGGTTCATCACAGAACAAATACTTAGGGTTGTTTACAATAGCGCGTGCAATGGCCACACGTTTTTGCATTCCTCCAGAAGCCTCGCTAGGCATTTTGTGGTGCGCATTTTCAAGATCTACACGCTTTAGAGCAGAATTTACACGGTCCTCCATTTCACTCCGGGATTGTTTTGTAAACATTTTCAAAGGGAACATTACGTTCTCTGCAATCGAAAGAGAATCAAACAAGGCACCGCCTTGAAACACCATACCTATTTGGGATCTCAAGATTCTTTTTTCATTAGCTGTTAGGGATGAAAAAAGTTTCTGATCATACGCAATACTCCCTTGTTGATAATCAAATAATCCAAGAAGACACTTTAGTAGAACTGTTTTTCCCGATCCACTCTGTCCAATGATGAGGTTTGTTTTTCCTTTTTCAAAAGATGTAGAGATGCCTTTCAAAATCTTGATATCTTCAAATGATTTATGCAGATTTTTAACTTCGATCATTAGCTTAGTAACATTTGAGTTAAAATATAATTTAAAAGGATTATAGCAACACTGGTCCAAACAAATGCTGTTGTACTCGCTTTACCCACTTCGAGTGCACCACCTTTCATGTAATAGCCATGAAAAGCGGGGATGGTAGCTAATAAAAATGCAAACACAATTGTTTTGATAAAGGCATATGCCATATGGAACGGAGTAAAATCCGTTTGAATTCCAATCACATAATCTTCAAAGGTTGCATATCCACCAAAAACACAAGCTGCCATTCCACCAATAATTCCCAGAAACATGGCAATAGAAATTACAAAAGGATAAAGAAGGAGTGCAATAGTTTTTGGGAATACCAAATAATTTACAGAATTGATTCCCATGACTTCTAAGGCATCAATTTGTTCTGTTACGCGCATGGTTCCAATGCTTGATGTTATAAAGGATCCTACTTTTCCAGCCATGATAATTGAAATAAATGTTGGAGCAAATTCTAAAATAACAGATTGTCTAGTTGCAAAACCTACTAAGTATTTTGGAATTAGAGGGTTGTCGATGTTAAGGGCTGTTTGTATTGTTATAACTCCACCAACAAAAAAAGAGATGAAGGCCACAATGCCAATTGAACCTATAATTAAATCTTCAACATCTTTGAGAATTAAATGCTTCATAACGGACCATTTAGTTGGTTTACGAAACATCTCGCCAATCATTAAAAAATAAGATCCAATATTATGGAGGTAGTTCATTTGTGTATAATTACTGCTAAAATAAAAAAATCTAAGCATTAAATTGGTGTTATTAAAATGGAATCATTAAAAAACATGTATTTTTGTTTCCCAATTAATTCATACTATAATGTTTAATAAAATTTTATTTCTGCTTTTGTTTGTATGTTTTTTCTCATGTAAAACGTCTACTGAGAGTTCTTTTCAAAATAATTCATATTCTGAGCTAACCCAACCTAAACTTGTAGTTGGCGTTGTGGTTGATCAAATGCGTTTTGAGTATTTGAATAGGTTCAAAAATAAGTATACTTCTAATGGTTTTCTAAGGCTAATCAATCAAGGTTATAGTTGTAATGACCATCATTTCAATTATATTCCGACCTACACTGGCCCAGGACATGCTTCTGTTTTTACAGGGACAACGCCTAGTGTTCATGGTATAATTGGAAATGATTGGTACGATAGGGATAAAGACGAAATGGTATATTGCACAACTGATCCAGCGTATGCCCCAGTTGGAGCTGCTGTAAAATATGGACGTGTTTCTCCATCTAATCTAAAAGTCACAACTCTTCCTGATCAGAATCGGTTATTCACTCAGATGAAAGGCAAAACGATTGGCGTTTCAATTAAAGACCGTGGAGCTATATTTCCCTCTGGTCATACCGCAAATGGTGCCTATTGGTTTGAAGGTTTAGAAGAAGGCAAATGGGTCACAAGTACCTATTATATGGATGAACTTCCAGTATGGGTTCAGAAATTTAACGCCACGTCTAATATTTCTAGCTACCTAAAAACATGGAACACACTCTATGATATTAGTCTTTACAATGAAAGTGGTCCAGATGCCTCCACTTATGAGAAGCCATTTAAAGGAAAGTCTGCCCCTGTTTTCCCATACGACTTAAAAGCACTTATGGAATTTAATGAGGGCTATGATATTATTAAAAATACACCTTTTGGAAACACTATGATTACAGACTTTGCGTTAGCTGCTATTGAGGCTGAAGCATTGGGTAGTGATCAGTACACCGACTTTCTAACTGTAAGTTATTCGTCCACAGACTATATTGGTCATGATTTTGGAGTTAATTCTGTCGAATTACAAGACACTTATTTACGCTTAGATTTAGAGCTTGAACGTTTACTTAATTATCTAGACACTAAGGTTGGAAAAGGAAACTATACATTATTCTTAACGTCTGATCATGGTGCAGCCGAAGTACCCTCTTTTTTAAAGGATATAGATGCTCCTGGCGGATATGTACAAAAAAATATGTTTGAACCGCTTTATGCGACTCTTAAAGCTAAGTATGGGGTTTCGGATTTAATTAAAAATATTAGTAATGAACAGATTTTTCTTAACTCTGATCGTATTAAATCACTGCAACTCGATTTAGTGGAGGTTCAAGAATTTATTGTAAACGAAATAATTACATACACCGCTGTTTCAAAGGCTTATACTGCTGCTACAATGCAAACAAGTTATTTCAAGGATGGTATAGAAAAGACACTTCAAAATGGATATAATCAGAAGCTTTCTGGAGATGTACTATTTACGCTTAAATCAGGGATAATTGCATACGGACCCAAAGGCACCACTCATGGCTCTGGATATACGTACGATACGCATGTGCCGTTATTGTTTTACGGTAATGGAATTCGGCAAGGAAAAACATTTGCCCGCACTAATGTCACAGACGTGGCACCAACAATAGCTGCACTTTTAGGAATTGCATTTCCAAGTGGATCTACAGGAACTGTTATTGAAAAGGCAATTGATTAGCTGCTTGTTCGTCGAGATCGGTATTAATGGCATCAATATAATTTAAAAGCGCTTCTTTTCCAGCATAATTTGATGATGAGGTGATAAAGTAGTTTGGAAACTCCTCCCAAGACTCTAAAAGAATAGTTTTATAAGTCTCAATATGATTTTCAATTGATTTTGGGCGTAGCTTATCTGCTTTAGTAAAGACGATTGAAAAGGGTATGCCGTTTTCTCCTAGCCACTGCATAAATGCCATATCGACCGGTTGAGGTTTATGGCGAATATCCACCAAAACAAATGCAGAAACCAATTGCTTGCGTTCTCTGAAATATGCTGTAATAAATTTTTGAAACGTTTTTTTAGCAGACTTGGAAACACGTGCATATCCATAGCCAGGGAGATCGACTAAAAACCAATTGTCATTAATAATAAAATGATTTATTAATTGTGTTTTTCCTGGTCGCCCAGATGTTTTTGCTAAATTTTTTTGATTGGTGAGCATATTTATCAGCGATGATTTGCCAACATTACTACGTCCAATAAAAGCATATTCTGGCAGCTGATTTGTGGGGCATTTGTGCACTTCTTGGTTACTGACCACAAATTTTGCCGTTTTAATTTGCATAATCTTTTAGTTTACAACTCTCTTTTAGTGAGCCATGCAAATACAAGTTCATTGAAGCGATCTGGGTGTTCCATCATTGCGGCGTGCCCACATTTATCGATCCAAAATAATTCAGAGTCAGGAAGTAAATTGTTAAATTCTTCTCCTACGTTTGGAGGGGTTACAATATCATTTTTGCCCCATATAATACACGTAGGTGCTGTTATGTTAGGAAGATCTTTGGCCATATTATGGCGTATAGCACTTTTGGCAATAGCTAGTATTTTAACTAGCTTAACACGATCGTTTACAGTCTCAAAAACCTCATCTACAATTTCTTTTGTAGCCACTTCAGGATCATAAAACACTTCTTGTGCTTTTGCTTTCATCACTTCGTAATCGCTACGCTTGGTGTATCCTCCACCCATAGCACTTTCGTAGAGCCCAGAACTTCCTGTAAGAATAAGTCCCTTTACTTGAGTTGGGAAGAGCTTAGTGTAGTATAAACCAATATGTCCTCCTAATGAATTTCCGATTAGAATGACATCTTTATAGCCTTTATACTCGATAAAATCATTAAGGTAGTTTGAAAAACTTTTAACATTAGTTTTTAGTAAAGCTAAGGAGTACAAAGGGAGTTCTGGTAGTACAACCATATACCCATTTTTGCTAAAAAAATTTGCAACACCATCGAAATTGCTTAATCCGCCCATTAACCCATGAAGAATTATAATTGGACGCCCTTCACCGATTTCAACATAGTTGAATTTCCCCTCTTGTTTTAAACTATAATCCATAGAATGCTTAAAAAATTGATCTCTGGCAAATCTACACAATTTAATTTAAAATATTTTGAATATTTATAGGGATTCATCAACGGCTTTTATCCTTTTTATGACCCAAATAAAGTCCTGTTTTAGCCAAATAAAAGTAATTAACAGTAGTTTGTTAATAGCATCTCCCACTTTGTAAGTCATTGATTTCCCAATGAATACCAACAAATAACATGCATTTAGTCGAAGTATTTCGCCGTTTATAGAAATTTATTAACAATGTGGTAAATTGTGGTAAATTGTGGTAAATATTTTTTAAATTTGAATTCAATAATTTATTTAAAGCATAACACATCCACGTGAATACATTAATTGGAACATATGAGTGCAAAGTAGATGCAAAAGGGCGGCTAATGCTGCCAGTTGCGTTTAAAAAGCAGCTTGCTTCTGTTGTGGAAAACGGATTTGTGTTAAAGCGAGCGGTCTTTCAGCCTTGCTTAGAGTTGTATCCAATGCAAGAGTGGGAGTCTATGATGCAGAATGTGAATAAGCTCAATCGGTTCAAAAAGAAAAACAATGATTTCATCAGACGATTTACGGCTGGAGTAAAGCCTGTAGATTTAGATGTTTCAGGACGGTTGTTAATTCCTAAAGACTTGGTTGGTTTTGCGAGTATAACAAAAGAAATTGTAGTGACTTCTGCAGTAAATATTATTGAAATTTGGGATAAAGATAGCTACGAAAAAGCAATCGATGATGCAGCAAATGATTTTGCAGATTTAGCTGAGGATGTAATGGGTCAAGACGATGCAGATGGAATATCATAATCCCGTATTGCTCAAGGAAACCGTAAAGGGTTTAAATATTAAAGCGGATGGGGTTTATGTGGATGTGACATTTGGTGGTGGTGGTCACAGTAGAGAAATACTAAAATTTTTGGGTCCTAAGGGAAGGCTGATTGCTTTTGATCAGGACAAAGACGCTCTTTTAAATACGATTGATGATACTCGTTTTTTGTTGATCAATGAGAATTTCAGGCATATCAAACGTTTTTTGAGATTTCATGGTATAAAATCTGTAGATGGAATTTTGGCAGATTTTGGAGTCTCGTCACATCAATTTGATGAAGCTGACAGAGGCTTTTCAATTCGATTTGATGCGCAATTGGATATGCGAATGAATCAACAGGATGTGTTATCTGCTCATTCTTTGGTAAACACTTATGAGGAAGAAGATCTTAAGCGTGTGTTTTGGCAATATGGGGAGTTAAGAACGGCGCCTGCATTGGCAAGAACTATTGTAGAAGCACGACAGCATAAATCAATTGAAACTACTTTCGAATTAAAGTCTGTTTTGAAAAAGCATTTGCCTAACGGAAGAGAAAATAAAATTTTGGCACAAATATATCAAGCAATTAGAATTGAAGTGAATCAGGAAATTGAAGTCTTAAAAGAATTTTTATTGCAAACACCTGAGTTGTTAAACGAAGGGGGGCGCTTAAGTGTGATCTCATATCATTCGCTTGAAGATCGTTTAGTTAAACGCTTTATAAGAAACGGATTATTTGAAGGAGAGCCAGAAAGAGATGTCTTTGGAAACTTTGAAGTCCCCTTAAAAAAATCAGGCGGTTTAATTGTACCAAATGCAGAAGAAATTAAATTAAATAATAGAGCGCGCAGTGCCAAACTGCGGATAGCTGAAAAGTAAAATCTTAGAATAAAATGAAAAACAAGATGTACAATATTTTAAAAGGAACCTTTCTTGTTAGCGATGGTGCTTTTAAAAATTGGCGTCTTATTTTCTTTTTTTTAGCTCTCGCAATTATAATGATTGCAAGTTCTCATGGTGCAGACAGTAAGGTGCATAAGATTGCTAGGCTTAACGAACAAGTGAAGGCTTTTCGTTCCACCTATGTTGAAACCCGAGCACAATTAATGGCACTTAAAATGGAGTCGAAAATACGAAAACGGTTATCGGATCAAGGAATCAAGCCGTCCACAAATCCCCCTTTCAAAATTATTATCACATCTAAACCAACGAATTAAATGCAGTCAACTAAAAAGTCCATAATGAGCAAGCTCTACTTCACTTCTGGAGTGCTGTTTGTTTTTGCGCTTTTAGTGATTTATAAACTATTGACAATCCAGTTTATGCAAGGCGAACGCTACAAAGGCCTAGCCATGGAAAGAACAACGAAAGCTGTAAAAATCCCAGCCAATCGTGGTAATGTCTATTCAGTGGGTGGAAGTCTGTTGGCAACATCAGTCCCTAAGTATGATATTCGTATTGACTTAGTAGCGCCATCAAATAAAAATTATGAAGCCTTTATTGAGCCTTTGTGTGATTCGCTTGCAAATTTTCACAATACCTCGTCTGCAGAACTTAAACGCAAATTGCGCTTAGCCCGAGAAAATAAAAACCGCTATCTTTTATTGGCACGTAATTTAGATTATTCGGAATATTTACAGTTTAGAAATTTCCCCCTTTTAGATCTAGGCGCTTTCAAAGGTGGGCTTATTGTTGAGCAGACAACGAAACGCGATTATCCAATGGGATCCATAGCGCAAAGACTGATAGGGTATGAACGTTTTGACGATCAAGGGAATGTTACACGAGTAGGAATAGATGGTGCTTTTGGTGCTAAGTATTTGCGAGGCAAAGATGGTCAAAGGCGCAAGCAGAAAATTGGTAAGGGCCAATGGAAGCCTATTGAGGATTATAACCAAGTGGAACCCCAAGATGGTTATGATGTATATACCACCATTGACGTTAATATTCAGGATATCGCTCACCATGCGCTACTAGAACAATTAGAAAAATATAAAGCCGATCACGGTACTGTGGTAGTCATGGAAACTAAGACAGGAGAAATTCGCGCAATTTCTAATTTGGGACGTAATAAAAGCGGTCTTTATTATGAACGTCTAAACTATGCTGTTGGCGAATCGCATGAGCCTGGCTCTACATTTAAATTAATGGCATTGGCAGTTGCTTTGGAAGATAAGGTTATAGACACCACATCGCTTGTAGACACCAAAAAAGGGGTTTTGTCTTTTTATGGTAAAAAAGTTAAAGATTCAAAAAAAGGAGGTTATGGAGTCGTATCAATAGCGAAAGCTTTTGAGGTGTCCTCTAATACAGGGATAGTTAAAGCGATTCATTCTGCGTACAAAAATAATCCAGAAAAATTTGTAGATGGCCTATACAGGATGAGCCTTCAAGATTCGTTAGGCTTGCCACTGATTGGAGAAGGAAAATCCATTATTCCAGATCCAAGAATTAAAAACGGGCGATGGAGTGGTATTGCTTTACAATGGATGGCCTATGGTTATGGCGTGTCTTTTACACCTTTGCAAACCTTGACCTTTTATAATGCAATTGCAAATAATGGGGTGATGGTGCGTCCAAAATTTTTACGTGAAATTAAAGCAATCGATACCTCAATAGAAGTGTTTGAGACGCAAGTTATTAACCCTCAAATTTGTTCAAAAGAAACGGTTTCAAAGCTTCAGGCGCTCCTTAAAAATGTGGTTGAAAAAGAGCACGGCACTGGACATGGATTGTATTCGAGCGATTTTTCAATGGCAGGCAAAACAGGAACCTGTCAAAAGGATTATGTCAATAAAGAGCAACTGAATTATATATCCTCTTTTTCAGGATATTTTCCTGCTGATGACCCAAAATATTCTTGCATTGTTGTGATTCATGAACCCGATAAAAGTGTTGGCTATTACGGCGCAGATGTCTCGGGACCAGTATTCAAAAAAATTGCACAAAAAATATATACAGATTCTCCTTTAGTTGATGAGGTTAATGACATTAATCAAAAGGCAGAACCAGTTGAAAGTGATTATGATCAGTATTATGCAATTGCACAAAAGTACATCACCATAATGCCAAATTTAAGAGGAATGTCGGCGATGGATGCGATTGCTATTTTAGAAAATATGGGCCTAAAAGTTCAGATTAAAGGTAGTGGAACTGTATCGAAACAATCCATTAAAAGTGGTCAAAAAATTAAATCTAACACAACAGTAACTCTCGTACTATCTTGAAAAATTTAAAAAACATATTGTATAAAGTGTCTATTGAATCCGTTGTCGGCTCAACCGATAGGGCAGTGGCGATGATACAATATGATTCTCGAGCGATTCAAAAAGACGATGTGTTTGTGGCAATTAAAGGCGGTGTTTTGGATGGGCACGATTTTATTTCTAAAGCCATCAATCAAGGCGCTAGTGTAGTGATATGTCAAGATTTTCCAGATCAATTAATAGAGTCCGTAACTTATATAAAAGTTGTCAATTCAGGGAAAGCACTAGCGGTTGTGGCTTCAAATTATTTTGACAATCCTTCAGACAATTTAAAGCTTATTGGTATAACAGGAACCAACGGTAAAACAACTGTAGCAACATTATTATATGAGTTATTTAAAAGTGCGGGCTACAAAGTTGGGTTGCTCTCTACCGTAAAGATTCGGGTAAATGACAAAGAATTCCCATCGACCCATACAACTCCAGATTCATTGGTGATCAATGCGTACCTCAGCCAAATGAATACTGAAGGGGTGGAGTTTTGTTTTATGGAAGTAAGTTCTCATGGTATTCATCAATTTAGGACTGAAGGATTAACTTTTGCTGGTGGTGTATTCACAAATCTTTCGCATGATCATTTGGACTACCATAAGTCCTTTGCAGAATATAGAGATGTAAAAAAATCATTTTTTGATCACTTGCCAGCGCATGCATTTGCCTTAGTTAATGGCGATGACAAAAACGGCGCTGTGATGTTGCAAAACACCAAGGCAAAGTCCTACACTTATGCTTTGAAAAGCTATGCTGATTTTCGAGCTCAAATTCTTGAAAATCAATTTAGAGGCTTATTATTAAAGCTGAACGATAATGAAGTTTGGGTTCGATTGATTGGGCGTTTTAATGCTTATAATTTAACTGCCATTTATGCGACAGCTGAACTTTTAGGATTGAAAACCACAGAAACACTTCGTATCATGAGTACGCTTGAAAATGTGAACGGACGTTTTCAATATTTTACTTCAGATGCAAATATTACAACAATCATAGATTATGCACATACACCCGATGCTTTAAAAAATGTTTTAGAAACCATCAATGCAATTCGAACTACTAATGAAACGCTCATTACTGTAGTTGGGTGTGGGGGTGATCGGGATAAAACAAAGCGTCCAAAAATGGCACATATAGCTTCTGCTTTGAGTACCAAAGTTATTTTCACAAGTGATAATCCAAGATCTGAAGATCCAGATCAAATTATTGCGGAAATGGAGTCTGGAGTCGAAGCTCAAAATTTTAAAAAAACCTTATCAATTACAGATAGAAAACAAGCTATTAAAACCGCCTGTCAATTAGCACAACCTAACGATATTATTCTCGTTGCGGGTAAAGGGCATGAGACCTATCAAGAGATACAAGGCGTTAAATCGGATTTCAACGATTATAAAATAACACAAACCATATTAATAGAATTACAAAAATAAGATGTTGTACTATATATTTAAATATTTAGAAGAATCGCACCAATTTCCTGGAGCTTCCCTCTTTGGGTTCTTGACATTTAGAGCGGCAGTGGCTATTATTATGTCACTATTGATTTCTACTATTTTTGGAAAACGAATTATTAGTTTTCTTCAAAAACAACAAGTTGGTGAAGTCATACGCGATTTAGGGTTGGAAGGGCAAAAGGAAAAGGCAGGAACTCCAACAATGGGTGGTCTGATTATTATTTTAGCGACTCTAATTCCAGTTCTTCTATTAGCCAAATTAGATAATATTTATATTATTTTATTGATAATTACAACCTTATGGATGGGAGTAATTGGGTTTTTAGATGATTATATCAAGAAATTTAAAAACGATAAAGAAGGGTTAAAAGGGCGGTTTAAAGTGTTAGGTCAAATTGGCTTAGGGATTATTATTGGTACGACCTTGTTTTTTCATAGTGAAGTGACGGTCAAAGAGAAAATCCCTGCACATCTACAAATTGAATCAGCAGCCGAACAGACGGGTATTCAGTTCTATCCTGAAACAAAATCAACCAAAACAACCATTCCTTTTGTGAAGTCAAACGAATTTGATTATGCAGATTTAATCACTTGGATACATCCTGGTCTTGAAAAATATGCATGGATTGTATTTGTATTAGCAGTCATCTTCATTATAACTGCGGTATCAAATGGAGCTAATTTAACCGATGGAATTGATGGTTTAGCAGCAGGTACATCTGCTATTATAGTACTGACTTTAGGGATTTTTGCTTGGGTATCAGGTAATATCATTTTCTCAGACTATTTGAATATAATGTACATCCCACGTGTCGAGGAAATCACGATTTATATCGCAGCTTTTGTTGGAGCATTGATAGGTTTTCTGTGGTATAATACTTATCCAGCACAAGTGTTTATGGGCGACACAGGAAGCCTGACCATAGGCGGCATTATTGCAGTTATAGCTATTGCGGTTCGTAAAGAATGGTTGATTCCTGTATTATGTGGAATTTTCTTAGCAGAAAACTTATCGGTGGTATTGCAAGTAGGTTACTTTAAATATACGAGAAAAAAATATGGAGCAGGGCGTCGCATTTTTAAAATGGCTCCCTTGCATCATCATTATCAAAAATCAGGATACCATGAAAGCAAAATCGTAACCCGGTTTTGGATTATAGGAATTTTGTTAGCGATTTTAACGATAGTCACCTTGAAAATTCGCTAGATGAAACGATTGGTAATTCTTGGCGGGGGTGAAAGTGGAGTAGGTGCTGCTCTGCTAGGAAAAGAAAAAGAATATAAGGTGTTTCTATCTGATGCAGGAAAGATCACCCAAAAATATAAAGACGTTCTTACACATAATGAGATTGAATGGGAAGAGGAAGGACATACTGAATCTGAAATTTTAAAAGCAGATTTAGTTGTAAAAAGCCCTGGAATCCCCGATCATATCCCGCTGGTTCAAAATTTGTCAGAGGCGGCTATTGCAGTGGTGTCTGAAATTGAATTTGCTGGATTATACACAACAGCCAATATTATCGGAATTACGGGAAGTAATGGTAAAACGACAACAACCCTAATGGTGCACCATATTTTAAAGCAGGCAGGGTTAGATGTAGCAATGGGTGGAAATATTGGTGAAAGTTTTGCAAAACAAGTCCTTAATGCCAATGCCAATTACGTTTTGGAGCTTAGTAGTTTTCAGTTGGACGGTATTGAAAAGTTTAGGCCACATATCGCTATTATCACCAATATTACTCCAGATCATTTGGATCGCTATGATCATAAGTTTGAAAACTATATCGCTTCAAAATTTAGAATCGTAATGAATCAAACTTCAGAGGATTATTTGATATATGATGCTGATGATGAGGTTATCGTATCCTATATAGAAACACATCCAATTCAATCGACATTAGTGCCTTTTTCGCTTACAAAAACTGTAGCAAATGGGGCGTATTTAGAACAAAACAATTTAGTAATAGATATTAATAAAAGAAATATAATTATGTCAACAACAAACTTAGCTTTAGAAGGGAAGCACAATATTAAAAATGCGATGGCTGCATCCACAGTGGCGCATTTATTGAAAATCAGAAAAGCTACGATCAGAGAAAGTTTGGAGGGGTTTCAAGGCGCAGAACACCGCTTAGAGCAAGTCCTAACAATCAATAAAGTTAACTATATAAACGATTCTAAAGCAACAAATGTCAATGCGACTTATTTTGCTTTGGAAAGCATGAATACAGCAACGGTTTGGATCGTTGGTGGTGTCGATAAAGGCAATGATTACACCTCCTTGTTTCCGTTTGTAAATGAAAAAGTTAAAGCAATAATCTGTTTAGGTAAAGATAATGAGGCATTGTTTGATGCGTTTGGATCTATGGTAGATACTATTATTGAAACGCAATACATGAGTGAAGCTGTTAAAATTGCGTATAATATTGCCACAGCTGGGGAGTCTGTATTATTGTCGCCTGCTTGTGCAAGTTTTGATTTATTTGAAAATTATGAAGACCGAGGTCAACAATTTAAAGCAGCAGTGAGACAATTATAATGAAAACAGTATTTGATAACATAAAAGGAGATCGAATCATTTGGGCTATTGCCGCGTTGCTGGCTATATTCTCATTTCTTCCGGTGTACAGTGCGGCTAGTAATTTAGCTTACATTGGAGACGGTAGCAATACTTTTAGATATTTTATCAAGCATTTTGTGCATTTGTTTTTAGGGTTTTCAATTATTTATGGTGTTCATAAAATTCCTTACCGCTATTTTAGAGGTCTTTCATTAGTGATGATCCCTGTGGTTTTAATATTATTAATGGTCACAATGCTACAAGGAACAACTATTGGAGGAGCCAATGCAAGTCGATGGATTCGAGTGCCTATTGTTGGTTTTACATTTCAGCCCTCGACACTGGCTGCTTTGGTTTTAATGGTCTATATAGCACGCTATTTATCAAAAGTAAAAGATGAAGTGGTCACATTTAAAGCCTCTATTCTTCCGTTATGGCTTCCAGTTTTTATCGTATTAGCCTTAATTCTTCCTGCTAATTTCTCAACTACTGCCCTCATTTTTTCAATGGCTATTTTGTTAACGTTTTTGGGGGGTTATCCATTAAAATACTTAGCTATTATTGTAGGTTCGGGTATTCTTGTTTTGATGTTTTTTGTATTAACGGCAAAAGCATTTCCTAATTTGATGCCCAATAGAGTTGATACGTGGACCAGTCGAATCTCTAGTTTTATGAACACAGAGGTTACTCAAGAAGATTATCAAATCGAACAAGCCAAAATAGCAATTGCAACCGGTGGTATTCAAGGCTTAGGTCCTGGCAAGAGTGTTCAGAAAAACTTTTTACCCCAGTCGTCTTCCGATTTTATTTACGCTATTATTATTGAGGAATATGGACTGATTGGAGGGATTTCTTTGCTGCTTTTGTATTTGTGGTTATTATTTAGAATTGTAATCGTTGCCCAAAATTCCGACACAGTATTTGGAAAGCTATTAACCATAGGCGTTGGGATTCCGATTGTATTTCAGGCCTTAGTGAATATGGGTGTTGCAGTAGAGCTTTTTCCAGTAACAGGACAAACATTACCGCTAATAAGTAGCGGAGGAACTTCTATTTGGGTTACATGCTTAGCGCTAGGAATAGTCCTAAGTGTAAGCGTTAAACCAGATGTCGAAAACACACAAGAAACCGAAGGTCAACACCCTTTAGAAATATTAAGTGAAGCATTGTAATGAGCGCATATAAAATCATATTATCGGGTGGAGGAACAGGAGGGCATATTTATCCTGCGATTGCCATTGCAAACGCGCTAAAAGCACGATTCCCAAAATCGGAGTTTTTGTTTGTCGGTGCAAAAGATAAGATGGAAATGCAAAAAGTGCCTCAAGCAGGCTATTCTATTATTGGCCTGTGGATCTCAGGAATTCAAAGACGATTAACTTTTAAGAATGTATTATTTCCTCTTAAATTAGTTGTGAGTTTGTTTAGGTCTATGGCAATTTTAAACTCCTTTAAACCTGATGTCGTTATTGGGACAGGTGGATTTGCTAGTGGCCCTTTACTTCAAGTGGCTGCTATGAAGGGTGTGCCGACACTGATCCAAGAGCAAAATTCATTTCCAGGAATTACCAATAAATTATTGTCCAAAAAAGTAACTAAAGTTTGTGTTGCCTATGAAGGTTTAGAGCGGTTTTTTCCAAAAGAAAAGCTAATATTAACTGGGAATCCAGTGCGTCAAGATGTGGTGGATTTAGAAGGCAAATCAGCGGAAGCTAATACATTTTTTGGTTTAGATCCCCATAAAAAAACGCTGCTGGTACTGGGAGGAAGTCTAGGCGCGCGCCGTATAAATCAGTTGGTGGAGTCTAAGCTAGACTACCTCAAAAAATTAGATATTCAGCTTATATGGCAATGTGGAAAATTATATGAAGAGGATTATAGTCGCTATAATTCAAATGCTAACGTGCAGGTTCATACCTTTTTAAATCGAATGGATTTAGCTTATGCGTCGGCAGATGTAATAATTTCCAGAGCTGGTGCAAGTTCGGTTTCTGAGCTTTGTGTGGTTGGGAAGCCTGTGATTTTTATTCCATCTCCAAATGTATCGGAAGACCATCAAACCAAAAATGCATCAGCGGTTTCGGGGAAAGGCGCTGCGCTATTAATTCGCGAACAGGATTTAGAATCAAATTTTGAATCTCAATTTTCAGCACTTATTAGTTCTGAATCCACACAACTCGAACTGTCAACCGCTATCAAACAATTAGCCTTAAAAAACGCAACACAATCTATTGTGGATGAAATTGAAAAGCTACTACATAAATGAATTTAAAATCCGTACATAACGTCTATTTTATTGGCATCGGAGGTGTTGGCATGAGTGCGCTTGCAAAATATTGTGTTGCTGCTGGGAAAAATGTTGGTGGATATGATAGAGTATCTACCACAATTACGGCGTCACTTGAAGATTTAGGGGTTGAAATTCAATTTGAAACCTTGTTAGATCAAATAGATGAATCTTTCATGAATCCAACGGCAACGCTTGTTGTGTTTACCCCGGCAATACCAGAATCAAATGCAATCTTTCGGTATTTTAAAACCAATGATTTTAAGGTTTTAAAACGTTCTGAGCTTTTAGGATTAGTTACGGAACAGACTCAATGTTTGGCTGTTGCGGGGACACATGGTAAAACCACAACAAGTAGTATTTTGGGACATTTAATGTATGAATGTAATGAAAAAGTAACGGCATTTATTGGAGGTATTACAGAGAATTATCACTCCAATTTAATTCAAAATGGGACGGAGATATCAGTGGTTGAAGCGGATGAATTTGACCGTTCATTTTTAACACTGCGTCCAGATTTTGCATGTATCACTTCAATGGATGCCGACCATCTTGATGTTTATAGTTCTGAAGAAGATTTAGTAGAAACATTTAGGGCGTTCACAAAAAAGATTAAGCCATCCGGAAAACTGTTTGTTAGAAACGGACTGCCTTTAGAGGGCATTACTTATGGCGTAAATGAGAACGCTGATTATGCAGCACTACATATTCAGGTAGAGAATGGAGCGTACCGGTTTGATCTCCAAACCCCAACTGGCCGTATCGAAAATCTACTTTTTCATTTGCCGGGTACACATAATCTATCTAATGCAGTCGCCGCCATGGCGATGGCGCTAGAGTTTGGTTGTGCTGCAGTGGATTTGAGAAACGCATTAAAGACCTATAAAGGGGTCAAAAGACGATTTACCTATCAAATAAAAACAGATGATTTTGTGTTTATTGATGATTATGCTCATCATCCTACAGAATTAAATGCAGTGTATCAGGCTGTCAAAGAAATGTATCCCACTGAAAAAGTTTCAGTAGTGTTTCAGCCTCATTTATTTAGTAGAACTAAGGATTTTGTGGATGATTTTGCAGCGAGTTTGTCTCAATTTGATGCGGTGTTTTTGTTGGAGATTTATCCTGCAAGAGAGCTTCCGATTTCAGGAGTTACATCGCGTTGGTTATTAGAGAAAATCAAAAGCCCGGTCAAAAAACTAATATCCAAATCGCAAATTGTAAGCGAAATAAAAAATATTGGGCATCCAATATTTATAACTCTTGGAGCAGGAGATATTGGAGTCGAAGTATCAAAGTTAAAAGAAAAATTAAGCTATGCGTATTAATTGGAATATTTTCAAAGGCGTGTTGTTGCTAGGATTAGTAGTATTTTTATATGCTTTTTCGTCTCATAAAAACAACCGTCGTCCAGTGTCCAAAATAGCTGTGCAGTTTACAGGAAGTGAGAACGTTTATATTACTTCAGAAATGGTTAATAAATTGTTAATACAAAATCAAGAGGAACTGTATAACTTACCTAAAGATAATTTAGATTTGAAGGAGATGGAGCGTTTACTAGAGTTAGATGACATGATAAAGTCAGCTCAGGTGTATCTCACTGTAAACGGAGAGGTTAGGGCAAAAGTAGAACAACGACGACCGATTGCAAGAGTTCAGTCTGGGTCAATATTTTATATTGATGAAGACGGTTTAGACATGCCTTTGTCTCCCCAACACAGTGCGCGTGTGCCTTTGGTTACTGGTGAAGTCGAAAAAGATCAATTGGAAGCTGTTTATCGTATGGCTTTAAAAATAGATACCGATTCATTTTTAAAAACGTATGTCACAGAAATACATCAAAATGAAACAGGGAGTATTAGTTTGAGGATGAGGGTGTTGGATTTTGAAATCATAGTAGGACGTCTCGACAGATTAGATGAGAAAATGAAAAATTTAAAAGCATTTTATCAAAAAGCAAAAAAAGATAAGATGTTAGATATATATAAAAGCGTGAATTTACAGTTTAAGAATCAAGTTGTTTGTACAAAAAAATAAAGGTATGGAAGCTCAGAACATTTCAGTAGGATTAGATATTGGTACCACAAAAATTGTGGCTATGATAGGTCGTAAAAATGAATATGACAAATTAGAAATACTTGGCATTGGAAAGTCCAAAAGCTTAGGAGTTCATAGAGGAGTTGTCAATAATATCACACAAACGATACAGTCCATCCAACAGGCTGTTTTAGAATCGGAAGCGGATTCAGGTCTTAAGATTGGAGACGTAACCGTTGGGATTGCAGGACAACACATTCGTAGCCTTCAACATAGTGATTATATCACCAGAGAAAATTCTGAACTTGTGATTAATGAAGAGGATATTGATCGGCTTATCAATCAAGTCCACAAACTAGTGATGTTACCTGGAGAAGAAATCATTCATGTTTTGCCTCAAGACTATAAGGTAGATGGGCAGGCCGAAATCAAAGAACCTATTGGGATGTATGGCGAACGTCTAGAAGCAAATTTTCATGTGGTTGTAGGTCAAGTGTCATCTATTCGAAATATAGGCCGTTGTGTACAAACTGCAGGCTTAGATTTAGATGGTATTACTTTAGAGCCTCTAGCCTCGGCAAATGCAGTCTTAAGCCAAGAAGAAAAAGAAGCTGGTGTAGCGTTGATTGATATTGGAGGGGGAACAACAGATTTAGCTGTTTTTAAAGATGGCATCATTCGTCATACCGCCGTGATTCCTTTTGGTGGTAATGTGATTACAGAAGACATCAAAGAAGGGTGCTCAATTATAGAAAAACAGGCGGAGTTATTAAAAATAAAGTTTGGATCTGCTTGGCCAGGAGAAAATAAGGAAAATGAAATCGTATCGATACCAGGTTTAAGAGGTCGTGACCCAAAAGAAATTACACTCAAAAACTTATCAAAAATAATTCATGCCCGAGTGGTTGAAATTATTGAACAAGTTTATGTGGAGATCAAAAATTATGGTCATGAAGAACAGAAGAAAAAACTCATCGCAGGTATAGTATTGACAGGTGGTGGTAGTCAGTTGAAACACTTGAAACAGTTAGTAGAATACATCACAGGTATGGATACTAGAGTTGGCTATCCGAACGAGCATTTGGCAGGCGATAGTGATAGCGACATTACAAGTCCAATGTATGCGACAGCAGTTGGGTTAGTCATGGATAGCTTGTTGCGACAAGAAAAACGAAGTGTTGAAACCTCAGAAGAAGAGGACACAGAAGAAGAAACCATTCAAATCCCTGTGGAGTCCCCTCGAGATAATCGAAGTTTTCTTGATAAATTAACTGAACGAGTTAAGGACTTTTTAGATAAAGCAGAATAAAATTTATAACCAGTAAAATTAAGTATATGAGCAGCAGTAACGATTTTGGAATCACATTCGATCTCCCAAAAAACCAATCTAACGTCATCAAAGTCATTGGTGTTGGTGGGGGAGGAAGTAATGCTATTAACCACATGTTTAAACAAGGGATCAAAGGAGTCGATTTTGTAATTTGTAATACAGATTCACAAGCCTTGAACAATAGTGGCGTTCCCAATAAAATTCAACTTGGAGTCCATTTGACTGAAGGATTAGGTGCCGGCGCTAACCCAGAAATTGGTGAGCAATCTGCTGTCGAAAGTCTAGAAGATATTCGTGCCATGCTAACAACAAATACTAAAATGGTGTTTATCACAGCTGGTATGGGTGGTGGAACAGGAACTGGAGCTGCGCCCATCATCGCAAAAATGGCAAAAGAATTGGATATCCTTACTGTTGGTATTGTGACTATGCCTTTTGAATTTGAAGGCAAAATCAGAAATGCTCAGGCCCATCAGGGCATTGAAAAATTTCGAAAAACAGTGGATTCATTAGTTATCATAAACAATAATAAATTAAGAGAAGTTTATGGGAATTTAGGGTTTAAAGCAGGGTTTTCTAAAGCCGATGAAGTGCTTTCTACTGCTGCACGTGGTATTGCTGAGGTGATCACACACCATTACCTACAAAATATTGATTTACGTGATGCTAAAACCGTATTGAGTAATAGCGGTACTGCTATTATGGGGTCGTCTTCTGCATCTGGACAAAACAGAGCACAGGAAGCGATCACAAATGCATTAGATTCTCCATTACTTAATGACAATAAAATTACGGGTGCCAAAAACGTATTACTGCTTATCGTTTCTGGTGCTCAAGAAATTACGATTGATGAAATAGGAGAAATAAATGATCATATTCAAGCTGAAGCTGGTTTCGGTGCTAATATTATTATGGGTGTTGGTGAAGATGAAACTTTAGGAGATGCAGTTTCGGTAACTATTATTGCAACGGGATTTGACGTAGATCAACAAAATGATATTACAAATACTGAGGTCAAAAAAGTAGTTCATGCCCTTGAAGATGAACAAAAAATGGTACACGATTTAATGCCTGTTGATCCTGTAAGCACACCTTCAAAGCCTAAGCAACCCGTAAGCGAAACTACCGTGATTCACACTCTCGAAGAAGAGGAAGATGAAGAAGCGATTACTGCTGTTGAAACACAAGCGTTTTCGGATTCAGATTTGATTTCAACTACAGCAGCTATAAGAGATTTAGATGTTGATTGTGAGGTCATGAATTCTGAAGAGCCAGAAGACGATTTTATAATCAATGAAGTTACCTCGCTACAGCCTGAAGCTCATGATATTGAAGCGGTTCAAGACGATCAAACGATGTTAACGTTTGACCTGCCGATTTCAAATCAATCAACGCTATCAGAATCTGAGGAGGTGGAAGTTTTTACATTAGAAGATGCTACTGTAAATAGCATTGAAGTAAATGACTATATTGAACTAATTCCAGTTACAGAAGCAAATGATGAAGGCGAAACACGTTATGTTTTAGATGATCATATTGTTTTGGAACAGACAGGAGAAAAATATGAGGGCGAAAAACAATCCGCTGAGGCCGGAGTTGATGTGGATGAAGAAATGACTTTTACTAAAGTAACAGTCAAAGAACGTGCAGTAACCAAAGCGCCTGAAGAAACAACAGATCCTTATAACAGTCCAATTTCTACATCGCTTCGTGAAAGAGCTGATGAGAGACGAAAAAAAATGAAGGCTTTTAATTATAAATTCAATACTTCAAAAATTGATGACATTGAAAAAGAACCGGCCTATAAACGTCAAGGTGTAAATTTGAACGATGTAGCCCATTCCTCGGATGTACAGTCTTCAAGAACAACAATAGGACTTGACGATAATGATGAGGTCCAACTGCGCTCAAATAATTCGTATTTGCACGATAATGTAGATTAACGCCTCATATATTAAATTATAAAACCTGAAAAATGAATTTATTTATCAGGTTTTTTTATCTTTTAAAGACTAATTTTTTTGTTTTAGTTATATTCGCACTCAAATTAAATATTAATTTTTATGAGTTTACAAGATTCAGTAATGACCGCGCTTAAAGCCGCTATGAAATCCAAAGATACCGTAGCCCTTACAGCACTAAGATCGATAAAATCTGCTATTTTATTGGCACGTACTAGTGGTTCTGATGCGGCACTAACAGAAGAAAATGAGTTTAAATTATTACAAAAATTAGTAAAGCAACGCCGCGATAGTGCTGCTATATTTATGGAGCAAAACCGCACAGATTTAGCAGAACCTGAATTGGCTGAAGCGGATGTTATCAGTCAGTTTTTACCGCAAATGCTAGAGGAGTCTGAAGTCGAAAAGGTTGTGGTTGAAACCATAACGTCTTTGGGAGCTTCAGGAATGAAAGACATGGGTCGTGTGATGGGTGTGGTCAGCAAAACTCTCGCAGGCAAAACCGATGGCAAAACAATATCAACGTTAGTGAAAGCTAAACTGTCTTAAATATAATGGCCCAGTAGTTCAACTGGATAGAATATCAGATTTCGGCTCTGACGGTTGGGGGTTCGAATCCCTTCTGGGTCACAAATTATCCTCAAGAATAATTTATTGTTTTTGGGGATATTTTTTTATCTTTAAATTCTAAAAATCATTATTCATTTAAAAATTTATTTTTTTTAAACTTCCAAAACTTTAATAATTTATGGAAATTCGAATATCTAATATTTTAATACCAATTACTTTCTTATTTCTGATTTTCGTTTTTGGATGTGCCAATAATTCTGAAACCAAAAAATATAAAATTGGTTTTTCTCAATGTATCAGTATCTTTGGGATATTACTCCCCTTTTTAATAAGTTTATTATTTAGAAAAGAGAGAAGAGGCCGAGTTTTTAATAATAATGCGGCAATAATTAGCTACGTAGTTTGGTTGACAGCTATGAATTATTAACAATATTACCAATTAAAAAAAACACTTAAACTTCTAATAACTTTCTGTTTTTATATGTGTCTGTAAACATTCTTAGCTTTTCAAGGTCTTGCAAGAATAAGTTCGATAATTGGAGTACGTTGTGTACACAATGAGATAAATTATTATATTTGAAAAAACCAAATTTAACAATGCGTTACTTCTTTTTAGCTTTTTTGCTCTTAGGGTTTTCATCCTATGCAGTGGTACTGCTCAAGCTGTTTGTAAAATGGTAGAATCCTTAGGCGGTCAAATTGTTCAATGTAATTTTATTATGAAACTTGATTTTTTAGATGGTGCAAAAAAACTCGAACCTCATCCTATCTATGCGGCTGTGAGTTATTAATCTAATGCGTTTTTAGTAACGTAAAGTCGCCATCCAAACAATGCCATCTGCAATTTAGAGGCTTTACTGAGGTCTATACGTTTTTTGGTTAAACTTGGAAGGAGTTGTTTGTTTAGCCGTGCTAAGATTTTAAAAATTACTTTTGAATTCATCAGCCAAAAATAGAAAATCTTATTCTAATTGTATATAAATTCCATAACTTAGATTTATCTTCGCAAAAAAAATATATGGTTATGGATATTGTTTTGATGCTGTTTGGATTTGGTCTTTTAGTTATAGGTGGTGAATTTCTGGTTCGTGCCTCTGTTGCCTTATCCTTGAAACTTAATGTTTCCAAAATGGTTATTGGACTCACAGTGGTGTCGTTTGCAACCTCACTTCCTGAGCTTTTAGTTAGTTTAAATGCCGCTTTGAACGGATCACCTTCGATTGCGATAAATAATGTGGTGGGCTCCAATATTGCCAATATAGGGATGGTTCTTGGTATCACTGCTGTGATGGGTACGATTTACATCGATAAAACATTTTATAAATTCACTTGGCCTGCATTGATTATTTTTTCACTTGCCTTTTATTTTTTCTTATATAATGATAATAAATTAGACGCTATCGAAGGAGCAGTTTTATTTTTGAGTTTAATTTTATTTGTGATTTTATCTCTCAAAAAACCAAATGAAATCAATGAGGATAATGCTATGGATGCTTTATCATCAACCTCCAACTTTAAAATTTTAATATGGTTAAGCATTGGCGGTGTTGCCCTGTATTTCGGGGCCAAATGGCTCGTTGATGGTGCAGTTGTAATTGCTCAAAATATAGGGGTGAGTGAGGCCGTAATCTCGGTCTCTGTTATTGCTGTGGGGACTAGCATTCCTGAATTGGCGGCGTCTGTAGTTGCTATACTTCGAAATGAAAAAGCAATTTCTTTAGGAAATTTAATCGGCTCTAATATTTTTAATATCGGTTCTGTTCTCGGACTCACGGCAATGATTAAGCCTATTGTGGTTGAAGATCCTGAAATTTTGTCGAGAGATTTAATATGGATGTTGGTATTTGCTGCACTTTTATTACCTCTTGCATTAGTGTTGAAACGGCATCAACTTAAAAAGATCGAAGGGTTTTTGTTGGTGTTTCTGTATGGTGTTTTTATTTATATCGTATTTTCTTAAAATGAACAGTTGTGATGGATACTTAGGGCCGTTGCTGTTATTTTTCAGTTCGCTCTGAAACTAAAAAAACCCACTCATTGAGCAGGTTTTTAAAATCGTATAAAAGGAGAATTATTTTTTATTCACGTTTTGAATGTATTTGTTTAGTGCCATAGTCATTGAAGGCATCTCGCTTGTAGGCGCCGAAATGTCAACACGGAGTCCTTTGTTTTCTACGGCCTTAACGGTAGTATTTCCAAAAACAGCAATTCGTGTATCGTTTTGTTTAAAGTCTGGAAAATTGTGAAACAAGGAATCGATTCCTGATGGACTGAAAAACACTAAAATATCATAATACACATCTGCTAAATCGGATAAATCACTAATAACAGTGTTATAGAATACGGCTTGTTTCCATTTAACACCAAGTTCATTTAGCATTAAAGGTACAATAGGTTTTAGTTTGTCAGAAGACGGTAATAAAAATTTTTCGTCTTTATATTTTTTGATAAGCGGGGAAAGATCTTGAAAATTTCGTTTACCTACATAAATTTTACGTTTACGATAAACCACATATTTTTGTAAATAAAAGGCCACTGCTTCTGATTGACAAAAATACTTCATGCTGTCAGGCACTTTAAACCGCATTTCATCTGCAACTCTAAAAAAATGATCGACAGCATTTCTACTGGTCATAATTATGGCAGTATAGCTTGAAAAATCAACTTTTTGTAACCGCACTTCTTTTGCAGTAACGCCTTCAACATGAATAAAAGGGCGAAAATCAATTTTCACTTTTTGTTTGTCTTGCAAATCAAAGTAAGGAGAGTTTTCTACTTTTGGTTCTGGCTGAGACACCAAAATTGTTTTTACTTTCATAGATCAATTACTCTAGAATGTTAATTTTATATCTTACGAAAACAGATTACATAAAATGATGTAAGGCCCAATTTCGAGTGCGCAAAGATACAAAATAAAATAAAATAAATTATTGATTAGTAACTTTTGATATAATTTAATTGATTTGAGCATCCCAATCAATAAAATTAGCCCAGAAACAGATAAAATAAAAATCAATAAAAAACGGTTGTTTGGAACACCATAAATTAGGATAGAATTTAAAAGAAGTAAAACGATTCCTAGAAAATTTAAGGAACTAACCTGTTGAAAAACATAGCTATGGAATAGTTTTTGGAGATCAAATAAAGTGCCAACTCCCAGTTCTATTAAAATCTTTACTAGTATAGCAGCTCCTAAGCCCGCTGATAGTTTTAGAAATAACAAAGAATCGATCTCTATTTTTTTTACGTAGTCTTGGTATGTTAGTAAGCTAGTGAGCATGCCATTAATACAAAAATTCAAAAACAAAATAATATCAAAAGGATCTAAAAACTTGTGATCTTTCAGATGGATTCTCAAATAATTTGAATTCCCAACCAGTTTTAGAAGCGCTGTAAAGCGTTGCGGTTTTAGAGCCTTAGCAGTTACAATACTGGCCAGACTGACTACAATAATAGCTGTGTATAAATCATTAAATAGAACCGCTCTAAGCATATACAAAGCTATGAAGAAAATTTATAAAAAGAGTCCGCCAAAAATAACTTACTTTTGTTAAAATTTTTCTACTCAATGCAAGATGCCATTGTCATCATACCAACCTATAACGAAAGTGAAAATATAGAAGTTATCTTAACGGCTGTGTTTTCTCAGTACAATGAGGTTCATGTTTTGGTTGTAGATGATAATTCACCAGATCAAACTGCGCAAAAAGTAGAAGCCCTTCAAGCCACCTATGGCGAACGTCTTTTTTTGATAAAACGTAGTGGAAAACTAGGCTTAGGAACCGCTTATATTGAAGGCTTTAAATGGTGTTTAAGTCGCCATTATGAATTTATTTTCGAGATGGATGCCGATTTTTCTCATAACCCTAAGGATCTTAAGCTCCTATATGAAGCCTGTAAACACCAACATGCTGATGTGGCTGTGGGATCACGATATATCAAAGGAGTAAACGTAGTAAACTGGCCGTTGTCTAGAGTCTTACTCTCTTATGGCGCTTCTTTATATGTACGATTGATTACAGGGATGAGCGTTCTAGATCCTACAGCAGGTTTTGTATGCTATAAGCGTAGTGTTCTGGAGTCGATTGATTTAAATGCGATTCGGTTTATTGGCTATGCATTTCAGATTGAAATGAAATATACAGCCTACAAAAAAAACTTTAATATCAAAGAAATCCCAATTATCTTTACCGACAGACTTCATGGCGTTTCCAAACTAAACAAAGGAATCATAAAAGAAGCTATTTTAGGCGTTATCAAAATGCGATTAAAAACAATTTTAGGAACATCATAAATGAATAAAAAATCTATACTCATAAAAAATGCTCGTATTGTTAATGAAGGCACAATCTTCGAAGGCGATGTATTAATTGAGGACCAGTATATCAAAGAAATTGCAAGCTCTATAAGTGTCAAAAGCTCAAATGTGACGGTAATTGATGCCGAAAATAATTACCTTATTCCAGGTGTTATTGACGATCAAGTTCATTTTAGAGAGCCCGGATTGACTCATAAAGCAACCATTGAAACCGAGTCGAAAGCAGCGATTGCTGGAGGAATTACTTCCTTTATCGAAATGCCAAATACCAGTCCGCAAGCCACCACCATTGATAAACTTGAAGATAAGTTTCAAATTGCAGCCCAGACCTCTTCGGCAAACTATTCATTTATGTTTGGAGGTACTAATGATAATTTAGAGGAAATATTAAAAGTAGACCCGCTGAAAGTTGCAGGGCTTAAACTGTTTCTAGGGTCTTCAACAGGAAATATGCTTGTAGATAATCCAGAGGTCCTTGAAACCATATTTAAAAGTACAGACTTATTAATCTCAGTACATTGCGAAGATGAAGAAACAATCAAACAAAATACAGCCAAATATCTTGAAACCTATGGCGAGGACATCCCAATCAAATGTCACCCCGAAATAAGAAGTGAAGAGGCGTGTTATATATCTTCTTCAAAAGCTATTCAATTGGCCAAAAAAACGGGAGCTCGATTACATGTATTTCATCTTTCAACGGCTAAGGAGACGGCCTTATTTTCTAACAAGAAAGCTTTAAAAGATAAGAAAATTACTGCTGAAGTTTGTATTCACCACCTTTGGTTCTCAGATCAGGATTATGAGAAAAAAGGGACATTGATCAAATGGAATCCAGCCGTAAAATCAGTTGAAGATAGAGCAGCGTTGTGGAAAGCACTTCTAAATGACAAGATTGATGTGATTGCTTCTGATCATGCGCCACATACTTTGGAGGAAAAATCAAATACTTATACCAAAGCGCCTTCTGGAGGACCCTTAGTACAACATGCATTAGTTGCTATGATGGAGGCACACCACAATGGAAAAATAACGATTGAAAAAATGGTTGAAAAAATGTGTCACAACCCTGCAATTCTATTTCAAATTGAAAAAAGAGGTTATATCAAGGAAGGGTATTATGCAGACCTAGTATTGGTAAACCCAAATAACCCTTGGACAGTAAATAAGGACAATATACTGTATAAATGTGCGTGGTCGCCATTCGAAGGTTCAACCTTTAAGTCCAGAGTTACTCATACCATTCTAAATGGTACAGTTGTTTATGAAAATGCAAAATTTACAAATCAAAAAGCAGCAATGCGTCTAACCTTCAACAGATGAAAACGAGTCTTTTAGTAGCGTTTGCTGTTGTGTTTATGGCTTGTGAAAACAAAGCGATGAAAAAGCCCTCTAATTTGATTTCAGAGGATCAAATGGCGGCTATTTTATATGATATGATCCTCATTAACTCCGCGAAAGGCATCAATAAGCAATTGTTGGAGAAGAATATCAAAAATCCTGAAAAATATATTTATAAAATATATAATATCGATAGCCTTCAGTTTGTAGAAAGTAACGCCTATTATACCTATAAAAGCGATAGTTATAAAGCCATTTATGAGAAAATTGAGAAGAAATTAGAGGCTCAAAAAAAGGTTTATGAAGCTTTGGCAGCGGAAGAAAAACGGGTAAAGGATTCTTTGAAAAAAAATAGGAGACCAAAACTAGACACCTTGAACCTAAAGCGTCAAAAACAAATTGAAGCGAAGCTTAAACGGTCTTTGAGAAAAGTTGACACACTTCAGAAACTTCCTCAGAAATAGGTTTGAATTTAAAAGCCGTATTGGTTTTTAAAAATTTATCCGAACTATAGTAGCTTTTTTTGGTTAAGGTTTTGCACAAATTCTTTGTGAGTTTCCTTTTTTTTCCCGTCAACAGATGAGTTAGCCAATCCAAACGCCAAGCGATAGAAAGCACAAAATTACCCACAGCTTTTTGCGGCGGATGTTGGTTTAGCCCTTTTGAGATTAGTGTTAAGAGCTCTAAAAATGAGATATTTTCGGCAACCATAATATAGCGTTCATTTTTGAGGTCACTATTCATAAGGAAAATCATACTCTTTATAACATCTCCAACAGCGACATATCCCGAAACTCCTGAAGTATAGTGTTTTAGCCCTTTATAGACGCGTTTAAATAAAAGACCGCTACCCGAATCAAAAAATCCAGGTCCTAAAATCACACCCGGGTTTACAATAACACTTGGTACCCCTTCTTGAATCCCACGCCAAACTTCCATTTCAGCTTCGTGTTTTGTCATTGCATACACACTCTGGCTGTCTTCTGAACTCCAGTTTGTATCTTCCGTAATTTTCACAGGATCAAAGCCCAGAGTTGCAATAGAACTCACATAGCACAATTTCTGAACTCCATTAATGATACTAAGGTTTACAATGTTTGCAGTACCTGTAACATTAGTTTTTCGGAGTTTATAATAAGCGCTTGGGTCAAAAGAAATTAAGGCTGCACAATGGTACACATGAGTAACACCTTCGAATGCAGTTTCTAGTTTTGGAAGGTCTTCTAAGTCTGCTTCTAACCATTCAATTCTGTTAAAGAAATCATCACCCTGATTGCTGTAAAATGAGAATACTGTTTTGACCTTTTCAATGGTTTGTTTGGTTCGATATAGGGCGCGAATCTTGAGTTGTGACTTGCTAAGTTCAAACAACAAATGACTGCCTACTAATCCTGTACCCCCCGTGACTAAAACCATAGCACTAAATTACTATTTTTTCTTTTCCCATCACTAACGAAACTGTTATCTTTGTCTTAATTAAATTTATAATAATGGCCAGTAATTTTATTGAAGTGTTACGTTGGAGAGGAATGATCCATGATGTTATGCCTGGAGCAGAAGACCATTTGATGGAGCAAATGCGAAGTGCTTATGTTGGTTTTGATCCTACAGCCGACTCTTTACATATCGGAAATTTGGTTCCAATTATGCTTTTGGCGCATTACCAGCAGTGTGGACATAAACCCTTTGCCTTAGTAGGCGGGGCAACAGGAATGATTGGAGATCCCTCTGGGAAATCTACTGAACGTAACTTTTTAGACGAAAAAACACTGCGGCACAACCAAGAAGCGATCAAACAACAACTTGCTCATTTTCTAGATTTTGATAACGGTGAAAAAAACGCCGCAGTCCTTGTCAATAACTATGACTGGATGAAAGATTTTTCCTTTTTAGATTTTATTAGAGACGTTGGAAAACATATTACGGTCAATTATATGATGGCCAAAGATTCTGTAAAAAATAGAATTTCTTCAGAAAGTGCTGATGGGATGAGTTTTACAGAGTTTACCTATCAACTCGTTCAGGGTTATGATTTCTTGCATTTATTTAAAGCACATGACTGCACCATTCAAATGGGTGGAAGTGACCAATGGGGGAACATCACCACTGGAACAGAGCTAATTAGACGTGTGGGCAATGGAAAAGGATTTGCCATTACCTGCCCTTTAATCACTAAATCAGATGGCTCTAAATTTGGTAAAAGTGAAGGTGGAAATGTGTGGTTAGATGCCAAACGAACCTCACCTTATAAGTTTTATCAATATTGGTTAAACTCGTCTGATGAAGATGCTGAGAAATACATTAAAATATTTACGTTTTTAGAAGAACAAGAGATCAAGTCTCTTGTAGAAACGCATACAGAACAACCGCATTTAAGACAACTCCAAAAACGATTGGCACAAGAAATCACCACGATGGTTCACAGCCAAGCTGATTTTGAAAATGCCGAAAAAGCCTCTACCATTTTATACAGTAAATCGTTCAAAGCCGATATTCAAACTTTGGATGAAACTACGTTTTTAGATGTTTTTGAAGGGGTCCCAACCGCTGAGGTTTCAAAGTCGCTTTTACAATCTGGATTGGATATGATCGCTGCGTTGTCTGCTGAGACCAATTTTTTAGCCTCCAATGGTGAAGCACGTCGTGCGTTAAAAGAAAATTCAATTTCGGTAAACAAAGAAAAAGTAGGGGAGGACTATAAAATATCAAGTGCAGACTTGATCAATGACACCTATGTGATCATCAATCGTGGCAAACGTAGCACCTTTATCATTCGAGTGGTTTAAAGTACCATCAAATTACAACCTCTGATATCAGACTGGTCAAAGCGTCCTAAGATTTCAAAGCGTCCATCGGACTTTAGTTTACCCAAATCTTGAGTGGCAATAAACGCACAAGAATTCACATTGGCTAAATCAATAATATTGATCCCACCTGATCTTCCATCAGTTTGAATGCAAAGTGCATCTTCAGGATCTCTTGTTAATATTTTCATCCAAGCTGGAGTTTCAAAAAGACCTTTCCCTTTAGAGTAGGCTTGTGACAGCAACTCCGTCATGCCGTATTCGCTATGAATGGTATCCACGCCAAATCCGGATTTTAGAAGGGCGTGCAATTCTGATTTTACAAGTTCTTTTCGTTGACCTTTCATGCCGCCAGTTTCCATCACGATGGTGTGTTTTAGTTCAAATGAATACGCTTCAATCAAATCTAACAACGCATAAGAAACGCCGATAAGCAAGGTTTTTTGACCTTGGGCCTCGAGCGTTAATAAGGTGTTTTTTAAAGCCTCTAAATCGTGTAAATAAAATCCGCTTTCGGGCTGTTTGGACTGTGCAATCATGTCATTCGCCATATAGACCAAAGAGGACCCTTCACGCTCTAAATATGAGGGTAACAAGGCCAAAACCGCATAGTCGTCGATGTTTCCATAAAACGAATCAAAACCACGCCTAAAGCTTTGTTTATAAACCTCCAAATCACTCACATGGTGTTTGCTCACGATGCTGCCTGTGGTCCCGCTACTTGTAAAAGTGGCTTCGACAGCTTGGTTGGTAGATACTATGGTGCGAGTTTTAAAAAATTCAATCGGTAAAAATGGAATTTCCTCAATAGAATGTATATCACTTGGATGTTTGTAGAGTAAATCACAAAATGATCGATATACCCCGTTATGCTCAAATTGAAATTTGAAAATGGCTAAAGCAACGGCTTTAAAATCGGCTTCGGATTGGATGTTGAAAATTAAATCTGTGGCAATCATATAAGTACTATTCCAATACAAAAATAGCTAAAAATAAAAAGAGCGTTACCATGTGGCAACGCTCTTTTAAAAGTTTATAAAAAATTAGATTATTGAATAATCAGTTTTTTAGTAGCTTTTTTACCTCCGCTTGTAAGTTCCAATAAATATATTCCAGAATTAACCCCCGATACATTTAATTGGTTATCGATTTCAGTTTCAAGAACTACACGCCCCATTAAGTCGTGCAAAACTGCTTTTTTGACTCCAGCAATACCCGAAATAGTAACAATATTAGAAGATACTGGGTTGGGAAATAATGTGAATCGAAATTGTTCTGTTGCATCAATTGACAATGTAGCTGGTCCTGGAGCAGCTCCTAAATAATCAAATGTATCTACGTCATAAACAATCCATTCAGAGTTTTCTGCTGTTGTTCCTGCAGAGCCAGCCCAATCAGTATTACCTTCGGTTACACTAGCCTTGCGTACAAGAGTTTTATTTACCGTAGCGTTGGTTATACCTGCCACATCCCATCCTGAACCAGGATCTGCATAATTTGTATCTGTAATATTTTGTCCAATTACATCAATTACTGTGAAGCTCTCTTCAGTTCCTAAAACCAATGCATAACCATCGTCACCATTAGATAAATAAGCATGAAATTCATCTGCAAGAGCTTTAATTGCGTCATCAGCTGAACCGTGAGCAATGATATAAACATCCCCAGGAGCTATCGATGCACCTGAATCGAACGTATTCCAGTATTCGTGTTCACCAGCTGTAGTAGGAGCGTTTGATACACTTGGGTATGCGTAAGCGCTCAAATCAATAGTAGAACTAGTTGGGTTATAAATTTCTAGGTATTTGTTATAGGAAGAGCCTTCAGCGTATTCGCTAAAGTAAAGAGATTGTGAAAATCCTTGAAAAGAAAGGATGGTAAAAAGTAAAATGTAAATTTTTTTCATAATATATATTTTTGGTTAATTATTGTTTAACCAAATATAGAAAAATCTAAACAATAATAGTTCCATTTAATAATTACTTAACAATTTATTATCAACAATTTATGAGATTCTCTGTACATTATATTAACATTACCAAGTTGTTATTAAAGTGTTATTAAAATTATAAGTTTCGCTACGGGATTTAATTTTTCTATCTTTATATCCTAATTAGATCCATTATAATGCGCAACGAATCCATTAAAATCTTACTCGTTGATGACGAGCCAGACATCTTAGAAATTCTGAGTTATAATCTTTTGGCAGAAGGCTACACTGTTTTAACCGCTGCAAATGGTTTAGAAGCCGTGAAACAAGCCAAAAAAAACCAGCCAGATTTAATTATTATGGATGTGATGATGCCCGAAATGGATGGTATCGAAGCCTGCGAGCAAATCCGAACCATTCCCGAAATAAAAGAGACAATCATTACTTTTTTAACTGCGCGTGGCGAAGATTATTCTCAAGTCGCAGGATTTGAAGCAGGCGCCGATGATTACATCACAAAGCCCATCAAGCCTAAAGTGTTGGTCAGTAAAATTAAGTCGTTGTTAAGAAGACGCCATGATACAACTCCTGTTGAAAACTCGGATATCATCACACTTGGAGACCTTACAATTGATAGAGAAGCCTACAAGATTGTACATAAAGGCATCGAAATTGTGTTGCCGCGAAAAGAATTTGAATTGCTATCTTTGTTAGCATCCAAACCTGGAAAAGTATTTAAGAGAGACGAAATTCTTGATAAAGTCTGGGGTAATGAAGTTGTTGTTGGGGGGCGAACTATTGATGTGCACATCCGAAAACTACGTGAAAAAATTGGAGACGATTCGTTTAAAACCATAAAAGGAGTAGGGTATAAGTTTCAATCTTGATGGATAAAAAAATAAAAAACTCTCATCTATTTTCATTACTCACTGCATTTTTTATAACAGGGATACAAACGCTTTTATTGGCCATTTTTTTAGTTAGTTTTTACCACTTAGAAACATCATTTCTTTTATTTTGGTTCCTCTGTTCGTTTATGCTCACCTATTTGATACTTTATTTACGATTAGAATCGTATGTCTTTAATAGTATCAAAAACATCTATAAAGAGCTCACATTTTTAGATGCAACCTCCTTTAACAACAGCCCAATCACCACCGATATGGAAAGTTTGTATAAAGAAATTGATACCTATGCGAAAAATAAAAAATTAGAATTAGAGGCTTTAAAAATTCGAGAAAAATACCGCAAAGAATTTATCGGGAATGTCTCTCATGAGCTTAAAACCCCGCTTTTTACTGTGCAAGGCTATATTTCAACTTTGATTGATGGTGCAGCCGAAGATCCACAAATTAGAGATAAATACCTCAAACGTGCCGATAAGGGCGTGGACCGCTTGCTTTATATTGTGAAGGATTTAGATATGATTACCAAACTAGAAGTAGGCGATGCCAACCTCACTCTAGAACCGTTTAACATTATAGACTGCATCACCAACGTATTTGATTTGCTTGAAATTAAAGCCGAGAAAAAAAACATTTCTTTAATTTTTGATAAAGACTATCCAACTCCAGTTATGGTCATTGCCGATCGCCAACGCATCCAACAAGTGCTGACCAACTTGGTTGTAAATTCCATTAAATATGGCCACCAAAATGGGACTACTGAAATTAGTATAGAAAACCTTAATTCTGATAAACTCATTGTTCGAGTAACCGATAACGGCGAAGGCGTTGAGCACAATCATTTGACACGTCTGTTTGAACGTTTTTATAGAGTCGATAAAAGCGGTTCAAGAGAAGAGGGTGGCTCAGGCCTTGGGTTGTCCATCGTGAAACACATCATTGAAGCGCACGAGGAAAAAATCTATGTAGAGAGCAAATATGGGATTGGAAGTGAATTCTCTTTTACACTTCAAAAACAAAACGAGTAATCCAGATTACTTTCCGTATTTTTGCCAAAAATAAATTCCAGTGGGCAGTAAAAATAAACTCAAACGATTCAATGAAAACAATACATTTCATAATGTATTTCAACCTAAGCGCGAAGAACTAGTCGATGCGGTATATCCGCTTAAAGGGCAATGGAATTCACAGTTTTTCAAAAACAACAATCCATTAGTTCTGGAACTTGGCTGTGGAAAAGGCGAATACACCGTAGGTTTAGCCGAACGCTATCCCAACAAGAACTTCATTGGAATAGATATCAAAGGGGCTCGATTCTGGAGAGGCGCCAAAACAGCCATTGAAAACGAATTGCCTAATGTGGCATTTATTCGTGCACAAATAGAACTTATTGAACATCTTTTTGCGGCTAATGAAATCGATGAAATTTGGATTACATTTCCGGATCCTCAAATAAAATATAAGCGTACCAAACACAGAATGACTAACGATACGTTTTTGAAACGTTACAAAAATATCCTTAATGCTGACGGAATTGTGCATCTCAAAACCGATAGCGAATTTATGCATGGCTATACTTTGGGGCTTTTACACGGACAAGGCCATGAGGTGCAGTATGCCAACCACGATGTGTACCGCCAAGAAGGGAGTCCTGAAGAAGTGACGGCCATTCAAACGTTTTATGAAAATCAATATTTAGCGACTCAAAAAGCAATTACGTATCTTAGATTCAAAATCAATTAAATTTTGGAGATATCAATTGTTTTTCTTCTCGGACTGTTATTGGCCTTTGTTGGTGTTATTCCGCCTGGATTGCTCAATATGACTGCAGCCAAAATCAGTTTAAAAGAAGGGCATGTTAGGGGGTTTGTATATTCTATTGGAGTCTGTGTCGTTGTCGGAGTTCAAACCTATTTAGCCACCATATTTGCGAAATATCTAAATCAGCATCCCGATGTAATCGATATCCTAAAACGTGTTGCTTTAGTGCTTTTTATTTTAATTTCAATTTATTTTTTTCTCTTAGCCAAACGCAACTCGAGCCCTCAAAAAGTGGATACTTTTAAAAGCAAAAAAAGCCGTTTTTTTCAAGGCATTTTGATGTCTGCCTTAAATGTATTTCCAATTCCATACCAAGCCTATATTGTAACAACTCTAATGTCTTATAATTGGCTTTCACTAGACAGACTCGCTATTGGATCCTATGTGGCTGGAGCCATTTCTGGGACTTTTGTAGCGCTTTATATTTACATCTTATTCTTTGATAAGATAAAAAATTCAAAATTTACAGCGCCAAAGCGCATGAATTATACCATTGGAATTATTACAGCTCTAATTTCTTTATCAACATTAATAAACATTATAAACGCCTCATAATCCAAATGCCTACATCACCTACTTTTTTCGAGAAATGTTATGACGTTGCCCGGCAAATCCCTTATGGTCGTGTCACCAGTTACGGCGCCATTGCGACTTATTTAGGAGCAGCCCGCTCCGCTCGAATGGTGGGTTATGCTATGACTGCATCTCATGGCAAAGATGTTCCAGCTCACCGTGTGGTGAACCGTAAAGGACTTTTGACAGGAAAGCACCATTTTGAAGGCACCAACCTAATGCAACAGTTGTTGGAAAGTGAAGGTTTGCAAATCGTAGATAATCAAATTCAACAGTTTGAATCTGTATTTTGGGATCCTGCAAAAGCACTTTAAAGGTATCGTTTATCATTTCCTAAAATCCACTTCTCTTTTAAAACATTTCACAGTATATTTGTACTTTAGAATCCATCTAAATTAGAGACTTTGAAATTTAATAAACAAGACATTGAGCAAGCGCTCAAAACGATAACAGTTCCAGGCGAGGGTCAAAACATGATCGAAAGCAAAGCTGTGAAAAATATAATGGTTTTTGCGGATGAGGTTATTGTGGATATCACTATTTCCAATCCAAGTTTACAAGCCAAAAAACGCACAGAAGTAGATATCCTAAAAACCATTCATGAATTGGTATATGCCAAAGCCAAAATTACAGTGAATGTAAAAGTAGAGGCGTCAACCCAGCCTAAAAACGAAATTAAAGGAAAGCCTATTCCTGGGATTCAAAACATAGTAGCTGTGGCTTCAGGAAAAGGAGGCGTTGGGAAATCGACGGTGACTTCTAATTTGGCAGTAACGCTTTCCAAAATGGGGTTCAAAGTAGGGATTTTAGATGCCGATATTTATGGGCCATCAATCCCTATCATGTTTGATGTTCAGAACGAAAAACCTTTGGCGGTTAATGTGGATGGCAAGTCCAAAATGAAGCCTGTCGAAAGTTATGGCGTTAAAGTTTTATCCATAGGATTTTTCACTAAACCAGATCAGGCGGTTGTTTGGAGAGGGCCAATGGCAGCAAAAGCATTGAATCAGATGATTTTTGATGCGGCTTGGGGAGAATTAGATTTTCTACTTCTAGATTTACCTCCGGGAACCGGAGATATCCATTTGAGCATCATGCAGTCCTTACCAATTACTGGCGCAGTTGTGGTCAGTACTCCACAAACAGTAGCACTTGCCGATGCCAAAAAAGGAGTGGCCATGTTCCAGCAAGACAGTATCAATGTGCCTGTTTTAGGGATTATTGAAAACATGGCGTATTTTACTCCAGAAGAATTGCCAGAAAATAAATATTATATATTTGGAAAAGCGGGCGCGAAGCATTTAGCTGAAGATTTGAATATTCCATTTTTAGGAGAAATTCCATTGGTTCAGAGCGTAAGAGAAGCTGGAGATTTAGGTCGCCCTGCGGCAATGCAAGAGGCCACTGCAGTTGAAGATGCTTTTAATTTAATTACAAAAAATGTAGCGCAAGAAGTGGTGCGTCGCAATACGGCATTGCCCCCTACAGATGCAATAAAAATAACAACGATGGCAGGCTGTTCTGCGGTCAAAAAATAAAGGCTATGAATTCAGAAGAAACGAGACTTAACGTTGTAAAAGCTTTGGATGAAATTCGTCCATTTCTTGAAAATGATGGCGGTAATATTAACCTTATTGGCATCGAAAATAACGAAATTGTCAAAGTGCAGTTAGTGGGTGCGTGTTCCTCTTGTAGCGTCAACCAAATGACACTTAAATCTGGTGTAGAAATGACCATTAAAAAGTATGCTCCCCATATTCAATCCGTCATAAATATTGAAGTTTAAAAATGATTGAATCGGATATCTTAATTATTGGGGCAGGACCAACAGGGTTGTTTGCTGTTTTTGAAGCAGGACTTCTTAAGATGAAGTGTCATCTTATAGATGCACTACCGCAGGTTGGTGGTCAATGTTCTGAGCTTTATCCCAAAAAACCAATTTACGATATACCAGCTTATCCAGAAATTCTTGCCGGCGATTTGACGGAAAAATTAATGGAACAATGCAAACAATTTGAACCTGGATTTACTTTAGGTGAGCGTGCTGAAACCATCGAAAAACAAGCTGATGGTGCGTTTATTGTGACCACTAATAAAGGAACAAAACACAAAGCGCCTGTGGTGGCAATAGCAGGTGGACTTGGAAGTTTTGAGCCTCGCAAACCACAACTCGACAACATCGCGTTTTATGAAGATAAAGGCGTTGCCTATATCATTAAAGACCCTGAAGTCTATCGCGATAAAAAAGTAGTCATTTCTGGCGGTGGTGATTCTGCTCTGGATTGGAGTATTTTTCTAAGTGAAGTGGCTAGTGAAGTCACTTTAATCCATCGTCGTAATGAATTTAGAGGGGCTTTAGATTCCGTAGATAAAGTTCAACAATTAAAAGATAATGGAAAAATTAATATCATAACTCCAGCTGAGGTGACTGCACTAATTGGAAAAAATCAACTTGAAGCTATTGAAGTGACCAAGTCTGGAGAGCAACCAGTGCGTATAGAAACCGATTGTTTTATGCCGTTATTTGGATTATCGCCAAAACTAGGCCCGATTGCCGATTGGGGTTTAGAAATAGAAAAAAATGCAATTAAGGTTAATAATGCTCTGGACTACCAAACCAATATTCCTGGCGTTTTTGCTATCGGTGATGTTAATACCTACCCTGGGAAACTCAAACTTATTCTTTGTGGATTCCATGAAGCCACTTTGATGTGTCAGGCTGCCTATCAAATTATAAACCCCGGAAAACGCTACGTATTAAAATATACAACTGTAAGCGGAATCGACGGCTTTGACGGTACTCGTAAAGAAGCGCCAAAAGCCGTAGTAAAATCAATAAATTAATGGATCAAGACGTACAAATAAAAATCACAGATCGTGATGGAACATTACATGAAATAGCTGCTCCAACAGATATGGCTCTAAATATTATGGAGGTAGTTCGATTATATGAGTTAGCCCCAGAAGGCACTATAGGAATTTGTGGAGGAATGGCCATGTGTGCCTCTTGTCAGTGTTATGTTTTAACAGCACATCCACTTCGCGAAATGCAGGATGAAGAAGAAGCCATGCTTAGCGAAGCCTTTAATGTTAAGCCGAATAGCCGTTTGGGATGCCAGATTCAAATCACCCCAGAAATGGAAGGTCTTGAAATTGAATTAGCACCTGAAGAGTAATCTCTTCCTATCAAAAGTATTTACTCTAAAATATCTAATGCCAGTGGCAAAATACGTTCTACGAATTTTGTGTATGCCAGTTCTGAGGGGTGTAAGTTGTCTGAGGCTACTAGCAGCGGATTTGTTAAGCCCTCTTGCGTAATATCTGTAATATTGACATATTTTAAGTCATTGTTTTTGCAATAGGTTTGTGCATACGAGTTATATAATTCGAGTTGTGCGCTAATGTTTTCCGGGTTACGACCTTGTCCAAATGGAGTATAGGCATAATCAGGAATTGAGACTACAATTAACTTAGACGCATCGTTACCAACTAATGAAATAGCGGTGGTTATGAGTTCAATAAATTCAGTTTCGTAAAGTGAAAAAGGTTTGTTTTGGTATTGATTATTAACCCCAATCAAAAGGGTTACCAAATCAAAATCTGTTTGTGGTTCTGCCGAAGCGATTGCATTTTTCAAGTTGGATGTTGTCCAGCCAGTACGTGCAATGATTTGAAGATTAAAGGTATCAAGGGCTGTGTAATATGTTTGTAAACTGTCTTTTAATTGTGCAGGAAACCGACAGGTTTCACACACGCTTTGACCAATTGTATAGCTATCACCGAGAGCTATAAGCTTGAAATTTTTTGAAGTTGTTGATTCTTCTGTTGTGGTGTCCTCTGGGTCTGTATTAGAGAATGTCGTTTGGTCTGTTTTCAAGTTACAGCCAATTAAGAGACACCCAGCTATTAGATTTAGAGTCGCTATTTTTAAACGCATACGTTTATAATTTATTTAAAGGCGTTTAAGCCAGTAATGTCGAGTCCTGTGATTAATAAGTGAATATCATGGGTGCCTTCATAAGTAATTACGCTCTCTAAATTCATAGAATGGCGCATGATACTGTATTCGCCACTGATGCCCATCCCCCCTAAGAGTTGTCGAGCTTCACGGGCAATTTTTATGGCCATCTCTACATTATTTCGCTTTGCCATTGAAATTTGTGCTGTTGTGGCCCGATCCTCATTTCTTAACACTCCCAAACGCCACGTTAATAATTGCGCTTTGGTAATCTCGGTAATCATCTCTGAAAGTTTCTTTTGTTGGAGTTGAAATTGTCCAATTGGTTTTCCAAATTGAATACGTTCTTTACTATATCTTAATGCGGTGTCATAGCAATCCATCGCCGCACCAATAGCACCCCAAGCAATGCCGTAACGTGCCGAATCTAAACACCCTAAAGGGGCACCGAGTCCAGATTTATTGGGTAATAAATTTTCTTTTGGGATTTTGACATTATCAAAAATAAGTTCCCCTGTCGAGCTTGCGCGTAACGACCATTTGTTGTGGGTTTCAGGGGTTGAAAAGCCCTCCATCCCGCGCTCAACAATTAATCCATGAATACGACCTTCTTCATTTTTAGCCCATACTACTGCGAGTTGAGCAATTGGTGAATTTGATATCCACATTTTGGCACCATTCAATAGATAATGGTCGCCCATATCTTTAAAATTAGTGGTCATGCCTCCTGGATTACTTCCATGATCGGGTTCAGTTAGTCCAAAACAACCAACCCATTCGCCACTAGCGAGTTTTGGTAAATATTTTTGCCGCTGTTCTTCATTTCCATATTTCCATATTGGATACATGACTAAGGACGATTGAACTGAAGCTGTACTTCGAACACCAGAATCCCCGCGTTCAATTTCTTGCATGATTAACCCATAAGATATTTGATCTAGACCTGCTCCTCCATATGCTGTGGGAATATAAGGTCCAAAAGCACCAATTTCTGCTAAGCCTCCAATGATTTGTGTTGGAAACTCTGCGCGTTGCGCATAATCCTCTATTATAGGTGAGACCTCTCTTTTGACCCATTCACGAGCTGCACTTCTAACGAGTTTGTGCTCTTCTGATAATAAATCATCTAAGTTGTAATAATCAGGCGCTTCAAATAAATCTGCTTTCATTGGTATTTTTTGTTTTTAATTCATTTTTTAATCAAAAAAATGTGAATTACATAATAACTATACAAAAATACTTAATCCGCTTGAAAACTCTACAATTTTAAATAAAAATCTTTTGTTAGTGCTGTGTAGTCATTTGTGTAGCGATGACGCTCGATTTCTATGGTCAGTTCCGAGGTTTTAAGCGTCTGTTTTTGAAATGAGAATCCAATTAAACTTCGTTTAAGGGGGCTTGATTGTTGTCCTCTTACATTCAAAATTCGGTAGGGATATAGGCCTTTATGTTTTGCATACTCAATAAATGAGAGTTGTTCGCTGTAAGGAATCACCACATTGAAGTGTCCAGAGTTTGACAGAAGTTTGGACACTGATTTTAGAAGTGCTTCAAAAGGCATTGCATCTTCAAACCGTGCGGTATTACGTTCTTTATTATCGGATTTAAAAGCCTCTGTGTAGAACGGTGGATTTGAAATAATCAAATCATAGCATTCTTCGATTTCTTCTGTAAATTCATCCAATGCTGCATGGTAACAAAATAAGCGATCTCCCCAATCGGAGTTTTCAAAATTAGCAACACATTGTTCGTAGGCGGCATCATCAATTTCGAGAGCATCTATGAGTTCAGCGCCACTGCGTTGAGCCATCATCAAAGCCAAAACACCTGTACCGGCACCAATATCCAAAATGGAATTGGGTTGCGTTTCTAAACTGGCCCAAGCCCCTAATAAGACGGCATCGGTTCCAATTTTCATGGCACAACGGTCGTGCTCAACTTTAAAGTGTTTGAATTGAAACGGTTTCGACATTAGTCTAAGTATAATTCAATCAACCCTGGAGGGGTGTTGACTGTAATTGTTTGGGCTGAACGATCCAGACTTTTTATAAAATCATCGTTCATCGGAATTAGAATTTCAGTCCCGTCACGATCTACTTCAAATAAGGCTTGTGCTGTTGAGTCATTGATACCTTTGACAACACCAACTGGTCCAAAATTTTCATCGTGCAGTTGAAAGCCTATAACTTCATGAAAATAAAATTTTGTACCCTCGAGCTTTGGTAGCAAATTTAGTGGCAAATAGAGGTGACATTTCATCAAGGCATCAGCATCGGCTTCATTGGTGACATCCTCAAACTTAAGTCGAAGTAAATCGGATTTATGTAACTGCGATTTTTCAATAAAAAAGGGAATCAATGTGCCATTCACTTCAATAAAAATGGCGTCTAAATTCTCATAAATATCGGGCTGATCCGTATCAAGCTTCGCAAGGAGTTCTCCTTTGAAACTGTATTTTTTAACGATTTTCCCTAAATAAAAACACTCTTCTTTTGTCATGATTTATGTCATAAAAAAAACCTGACAAAATTGCCAGGTTTTAAAGGTATAAAAAAAAATTATTTTTTTACTTTTCTTCAGTAGCTGGTGCTTCTGGAGCAGCCTCTTCAGTTGCAGCCTCTTCTTCAACAGGAGCAGCTTCTTCAGCAACAGCTTCAGTAGTAGCCTCTACAGCAGGAGCAGCCTCTTCAGCAACAACTTCAGTAGTAGCCTCTTCAGCAGGAGCAGCCTCTTCAGATGCTTCTTCTACAATAGGAGCAGCCTCTTCGATAACGTCTTCTACAACAGGTGCAGCAGCAGCAATTCGCGCTTCATTAGTTGCTTTTTCAGCTTCAAACTGTTTCGCAGCTTCTGCTTCTTTAGCTTTTTCTAAATCACTTTTCTTAGCATCAACTTTAGCAGTTTTCTCATCGATCCATGCTTGAAACTTAGCTTCAGCTTGTGCTTCAGTTAAAGCGCCTTTACGAACACCACCGGCGAGGTGATTTTTCAACATCACACCTTTGTAAGATAAAATTGACTTTGCAGTATCTGTAGGTTGTGCTCCATTCTGAAGCCATTTTACAGTACCATCAACATTAATCTCAATTTGTGCAGGGTTGAAGTTCGGGTTGTAAGTCCCTAATTTCTCAAGGTATTTACCATCTCTTTTTGATCGTGCATCAGCAGCAACGATCCAGTAAAAAGGCTTTCCTTTTTTACCGTGTCTTTGTAATCTAATTTTTACTGGCATAATAATTAATTTGTGAGGTTCTCGACCTCTGTTATTAATGAGAGCGCAAATATACTATATTTTTATATTCTACACGCTTTTGTTTATTTTTTTTATACTTTTGACTTTAAGCTTAAAAAATTGAGTATTAGGTAATGTTGCCCCATTCAAAAATGAACTCTAATTATGAAAACTATTCTCACTTCTCTATTGGTATTAGCGCTTTTTGGTTGTCAAGATAAACTCGAATCTAATACCCCTGCTTTTCAAGGTCTAAAAGATGCCAATTACTTATGGAAATCTACAGCATCTACTGCAGTGGTTGATGCAACGGGTGTGCTCACTATTACAGGGGTTGGTGGCTTAGGAACGTTGACACTTATAGTGCCTTCGACTACTTTAGGACCGTTTGTTCTTGGTGCTGATGCTACAGCCTTAGCTATGTATGCCGAAGAGGATCTCTTGTTTTCAACCCTGAACAATGGTAATGGAAGTAATATTTATGTTAGTGATGGCACAATTACTATCGAAGAATACGATACTGTTTCTGGAACTATTACAGCCTCGTTTTATTTTAATGCTTATAACGCTGACGGCGACCGTGGGTTGAATTTTTCTGAGGGGATTATCTATAAATTACCAGTGACGACAGTTGTCCCTTAAGCTGTTTTTTTTGGTTTGAACTAAATCAGTGGCCCATTTAATTCCTAGGGGATTTTCAAAGTAGCCATTCTTTTCTGCTTTCTTGTGGGTTTTCTTCTATAGTCTTTATTAGTTTTCTTGCTGTAAAACCTTTAAAATCTCTTATTAATCCAGAAGGGTCTTCATTACTTGACCTAAAAATTAAATGCACATGACTTGGCATAAAACAATACGCAAATACTTCCATTCCTTTTTCTGCTCTACAATAATCTATACTTTCTTCTAATACATTAAAATATACTTGTCGAGTAAAAACATCTAACCAATACACGGTAGCAAAACTTATAAAGTATGCTCCTGATTCGTTATGAAATTTATATTTTCTACTCATTGTTTATATTATTTTTATCTTTTTACTCTTACTGTCACGAGCGGGACGCTCGCGCTAGCAGGGGTTAGGTGGCGTTTTTTATTACTCGTTTATTGTGATATTCAATAAACTGTTTGTCAATTTTATGTTCTGGTAAATTCGTTAATTTCACTTCGATTCGCATAAATCCATAGTCCAATTTCTTATGACAATTTGGACATACGCAAAGCATATTGCCTAATACGTCAGGTCCATTATGCGGTTTGCCTAAAGGTTTTATATAATGAACTTCCGAGTAATAAGAGTTCGGTCCAATTTTAAGTTTGATGTCACAAATTTGGCAAGTGTTATCTCTTAAGTCTTTGACTTTTCGAACAAGTCTTTGATTCCGAATTATAGAATCAATATTTCTCGGTTTTCTTTCCGCTTGATTATTGTCGTCTAATTGTGAATCTTCAGTAAGTTTCTTATTAATTATTTGATTGAGAGTGTAAAGCTGCTCTTCATTAAATTCAACGAAATTCTTCATTGATTTAATTCCATTTTTTATGTGCAGTCTTTGTCCGTGTTTTAAGTCAGGGTCATTGAGATATTCTTCTTCGGTTTCAAATCTCACATATCCATTCAAATCAGCTAACACTCAAGGAAATCTTTTGAGATGGTGATACCAATTTCCTTGATGGAAGAAATAAGTATGCTCTGAATTAAATTCAAAAGATTCATTAAGTTTTCTTCCTATAATCATTTTCGGGTTTGTTTTTCAAATGACACCTAACTGGTTATATGGAGAACAAACCTCCTGTTTATCCGTCTCCATTTCCGGATAACAGGAACTTTTGTTCTCGTTTATCATTTTCTAAAGTCTACATTCTTTTTTTAAGTTGCGCTCATTCAGCGCAAACGTAAAGTGTATTAAAAACACGATGTAAATCAAAAGCTCTCTTTTTCACATACCATGAACACAAGGATTGACTCCAATGACTGTTATCAATTGATTTTACACAACTAATAAGTTCCTTGTCAAAGGGAAATTGAATCATAACAATAGATTCATTTCTCAAAATTTGCGGTCTTAATTGTATTGTCTTCATTCCATTGTAACAAATTAAAAATCCCTTATTTTCCCAAACACTCCACAGCTTCGCTGATCAAAGTCCCATAAATTCATTTTGAGAATTTGTTCCTGTCTGCTGCAAAAACAACCGTAGTTGTCTTGTGTTTTAGAAAAATTGGTGTGTTTTGAAGATTTCGACCTGGGGGCTAAAATCATTTAAATGTAATAAAGAATTTTTCAACCTCCAAAAAAGTATTGAATTTTAACATAAATAATTGACTATGTTTAGTTTATGACTTAAGGCGTTAAACAAAATTGTAATTTATTACAATATTAAATCAAACCTTCATAAACAATTTCTGTACTGAATTTGTTTATAATTAATAGCACACAGGGGTGTTCAAACCCCTAAATAGTTTTATATTTAGGCTTCTATTGATTGCTTATAACATACACCTATGTACTTAATTTTTGATACCGAAACAACCGGTTTGCCAAAGCGTTGGAATGCACCCATTACCGATGTGGATAACTGGCCTCGCTGTATTCAGATTGCATGGCAGTTGCACGACGAACTCGGAAACTGTCTCGAGCATCAAGATTATTTAATCCGCCCCGACGGCTTTAATATCCCCTATGATGCCGAAAAAATTCATGGCATCTCCACAGAACTAGCATCCGAACAAGGCTTACCACTTTTAGAAGTCTTGGAATTATTCAATACCGCTCTTTCAAAAACTACCTTTGTAGTCGGTCAGAATTTAGGTTTTGATTTGAATATTATGGGCTGTGAATTTCACCGCCTGCAAGTTGCATCGCCTTTAGCTGAGCTCCCTGTTTTAGATACCTGTACCGAAAAAACGGCGACCTTATGCCAGATTCCTGGTGGTCGAGGTGGAAAATTTAAATTGCCTACACTAACAGAACTCCATCAATTTTTATTTCATAAACCCTTTGGTGAGGCGCATAATGCTACCGCCGATGTTGAAGCCACTACCCGTTGTTTTTTAGAATTAATTCGACGTAAAGAATTCACCATTGCTCAACTTCAAGCCACCAATGATTTTTATGAGCGTTTTCAATCTGAAAACCCCAATGAAATTACGCCTATTGGTCTAAAGCATGTCAACCTCAAACAAGAATCGGCAAAAATTGCGGCACGTATTCAAAATGAAAAAGAAGCGGTAACGCCTCAGCATCATACAACGGAAGTACCGGACATTCTTAACGATGTCAATGTAGTCCATCTGCATAACCACTCCCAGTTTTCGGTTTTGCAATCTACTATAAGTGTCAAAAATTTAGTTGCCGCAGCGGCCGATAATAAAATGCCTGCCGTAGCAATTACCGATCATGGAAACATGATGGGTGCCTTTCATTTTGTTAAAGAAATAGGCAATTATAACAGAAGCATTCGTCAAAAAAATAAAGAGGCTGAAGCGGCCAACGAACCCGCAGATGCACAAGAAATTAAAGGGATTGTAGGCTGTGAATTTTTCGTTTGTGAAGACCATACCAATAAGTCTCAAAAAGACAACGGTTACCAAGTAGTCTTTTTAGCTAAATCCAAAAAAGGCTACCATAATTTAGTCAAAATGTCGTCCAAGGCCTATACCGATGGGTTCTATTATTTGCCAAGAATTGACCGCAGTATTGTTGAAACATTTAAAGACGATTTAATAGTCCTAACGGGGAATTTATATGGCGAAGTGCCGTCCAAAATATTAAATGTTGGCGAGCGCCAAGCTGAAGATGCGCTGTTGTGGTGGAAAGCTAAATTTGGTGCCGATTTGTATGTGGAGCTTATGCGTCACAACCAAGAAGATGAAGACCGCGTTAATCCAGTATTGATCAGTCTTGCCAACAAACATGCGGTCAAAGTTGTTGCCACAAACAATACGTATTACATCAATAAGGAAGATGCCAATGCACATGACATTTTGTTGTGTGTCAAAGATGGTGAAAAACAAGCCACGCCAATCGGACGTGGACGTGGATACCGTTATGGGTTGCCAAATCAAGAGTATTATTTCAAGTCCTCTGACGAAATGAAATCACTTTTTAAAGATCTTCCGGAAGCGCTTGTGAACATCCAAGAGGTAGTCGATAAAATCGAACCTTTCGAATTGGCACGTGATGTTTTACTGCCAAAGTTTGATATTCCAGAAGAATTTATACATCCAGCCGATGAAACAGACGGTACTAATTTTGGAGAAAATGCTTACTTAAGACATTTGACCTATCAAGGCGCCGAAAAACGGTATGGAGTACTCACAGACGCCATAAAAGAACGTCTGGATTTTGAACTAAAAACTATTGAAAATACAGGATATCCAGGGTATTTTCTAATTGTAGAAGATTTTATTCGAGTTGCACGTTCCATGGAGGTTTCGGTAGGACCTGGTCGTGGATCAGCCGCCGGTTCTGTGGTTGCCTATTGCCTTTGGATTACCAATATTGACCCCATTAAATACGATTTACTTTTTGAGCGGTTTTTAAATCCCGATCGTGTGAGTATGCCTGATATCGATATTGATTTTGATGATGAAGGGCGTGGACGTGTAATGGACTATGTCATCCAAAAATACGGATCCAGTCAAGTAGCTCAAATTATTACTTATGGAACCATGGCGGCCAAATCCTCTATTCGAGATACGGCCAGAGTTTTAGACTTGCCTCTTGGCGATGCCGATCGCATTGCAAAGCTGATCCCAAACATGGCCAAGCTGAACAAAATTTTTAATACGCCAGAAAAGGAGCTGAAAGCAAAGTTTAGATCGGAAGATATGGAGCTGATTAATCAGTTGCTTAATTTGTCGGAAGGCGAGGACTTAGAAGCCGAAACCATCAATCAAGCACAAGTACTCGAAGGGTCACTTAGAAATACAGGAATTCATGCTTGTGGGGTTATTATTACGCCTGGAGATATTACCAATTATGTGCCTATTGCTACCGCTAAAGATTCGGAGCTGTATGTGACCCAGTTTGATAACTCTGTAGTGGAAGATGCAGGACTTCTAAAAATGGATTTTTTAGGACTCAAAACATTAACCCTTATAAAAGATACCGTTAAAATTGTAAAAGCTAAACATGATATCAGCTTGGATCCTGATAATTTCCCATTGGATGATGAGTTGACTTATGAGCTGTTCCAACGCGGGGAGACGGTCGGTGTGTTTCAGTATGAATCACCTGGAATGCAGAAGCATATGCGCGATCTAAAACCAACGGTTTTTGCGGATTTAATTGCCATGAATGCCTTGTATCGTCCGGGACCAATTGAATATATTCCTAGTTTTATTCGTCGAAAACAAGGCGATGAAGAAATTAGTTATGACCTTCCAGAAATGGAAGAATACTTAAAGGAAACATACGGAATTACGGTCTATCAAGAGCAAGTAATGCTCTTGTCACAAAAACTAGCTGACTTTACCAAAGGTGAAGCCGATGTGTTGCGTAAGGCCATGGGTAAAAAGCAAATTGCGGTACTCGATAAAATGAAACCAAAGTTTATAAATCAAGCGGCTGCCAAAGGAATGGCAGCGGATAAGCTTGAAAAAATTTGGACGGATTGGGAAAAATTTGCGAGTTATGCTTTTAATAAATCCCACTCCACCTGTTATGCGTGGATTGCTTATCAAACCGCCTATTTAAAAGCCCATTACCCAGCCGAATATATGGCTGCGGTATTGTCTAATAATATGAATGATATCAAGCAAGTAACGTTCTTTATGGAAGAATGTAAACGTATGAAATTAAACGTATTAGGACCAGATGTGAATGAGAGTTATTATAAGTTTTCCGTCAATAAAGACAATGCGGTTCGTTTTGGGATGGGGGCGATTAAAGGCGTTGGTCATGGTGCCGTGAAAACCATCGTAGAACACCGTAAAAATGAAGGGCCATACACATCTATTTTTGATTTAGCCAAACGTATCGATTTGAGAGCGGCCAATAAAAAAGCGTTCGAAAACTTAGCCAATGCAGGCGGATTTGATTGTTTTCCAAATACCCATCGTGCACAGTATTTTCAAGATGATGGTGATGGGATCACGTTTTTAGAAAAAACCATAAAATATGCCAACCGTTACCAAGAAAACAAAAACTCGGCACAAGTCAGTCTATTTGGAGAATCGAGTGACGTACAGATAGAAGAGCCCGAAATTCCTCCTTGTGAAACTTGGGGAACCATGGAAAAACTAGCACGTGAAAAAGAAGTAGTTGGAATTTATATTTCAGGACATCCGTTGGATGATTTTAAACTTGAAATGCAAAATTTTTGTAATGGGGATATTTCTGTATTTCATGATATGCCAAGCTTTATAAACAAAGAAATTTCTTTTGGTGGCGTGGTCACGGATGTTCAGCACCGAGTGAGTAAACAAGGCAAAGGCTGGGGAACGTTTACGATCGAAGATTATATGAACAGCCATGAATTTCGGATTTTTGGTGAAGAGTATTTGAAGTTTAAACACTTTTTGATGCCTAATAATTTTGTGTTTGTACGCGCTTTGATTAGGGAAGGATGGACCAATCGAGATACAGGAGCTAAAGGCGATCCGCGCTTACAATTCAATAGTTTTCAGTTGTTGCATGACGTTATGGAGTCGTATGCTAAAAAACTAGCGATCCAGTTAAACATCAAAGAAATTTCAGAAGAAAAAGTGCAAAACATAAAAGCGCTTTTGCAAATGCATTCAGGGAAACACAACCTAAAATTTGTCATCTATGACGATGAGGAAGAGCTAAAACTAGAGATGGGGAGTCGCTCGCAAAAAATTAAAATTTCTCAAGAATTGTTAGAAGAATTGAAAGCCCAAGAGGTGTATTACAAGTTAAATTAAAAGCGTATAACAATCAACAATTTAGTTATAGGTAAAACTAATCGTTAAGAAATTAGATTCAAAGTTTTTTAATTAATTTTGTCATATGTTAGAAACAAACAATTAGAATTTTTATGATAAAAGGTTTGTTGATACTTTTTACAGTCTTTGCAGTGATCGCGCTACTAAATTTTTCATCACTTAAATTGATGAAATTAGAAGCGGTTAAGAAAGCAAAAGTTAGAAAAGTATTCTTTTATTTTTATGGTTTGTTTTTAATTTTAAGTGGTGTAGTTAATAGTGTTGAAAAATTAGAACTTAATACTATTTTCGTAGTAGAAATCCTTATTGGTCTAGTTTTTATTATTACAAATTATCTAGGCAAACTGGAAGCTCCTAATTAATGATAAGCGCTTAAGTACATTACAAAGATTATGAATACATTAAATAAATATAAACAGTTAAAATAAAAAATATGGCATTAGAAATCACAGACGCAAATTTTGAAGAAACAGTCCTAAAAAGTACAAAACCTGTATTGGTTGATTTTTGGGCAGCATGGTGCGGTCCTTGTAGAATGGTAGGGCCTATCATCGAAGAAGTTAGTGCAGAATACGCTGACAAAGCCGTAGTCGGAAAGGTTGATGTAGATGCAAATCAAGAATTTGCAGCGAAATATGGTGTTAGAAACATCCCAACAGTCTTGGTATTTCAAAACGGTGAAGTGGTAGGGCGTCAAGTAGGCGTATCTCCAAAAAATGTATACACAGAAGCGATTGACGCCTTGTTGTAAATACACTACTTTAAAAAGAAGTTTAAAAAGGTTTGTCTTATTGACAAACCTTTTTTAGTTTAGAGCTATGGATATTCAAAAGGAATTACAGCAAGCGTCGGGGTTTTTGAACTTTGATTTATTAGCTAAATCCATTGTAGAAGGTTTTATATCTGGGCTGCATAAAAGCCCCTTTCACGGGTTTTCGGCAGAGTTTGCTGAGCATAAAATTTATAATAATGGCGAAAGTACACGTCATATCGATTGGAAGTTGTTTGCCAAAACAGATAAGCTTTATACCAAACGTTATGACGAAGAAACCAATCTGCGATGTCATTTGATTGTAGATAATAGCAGTTCTATGCACTATCCAAAACTTAAAAACCACTCTATTAATAGCCTAAACAAAGTTGGGTTTTCTACGTTGGCTGCAGCAGCGATGATGCAGCTTCTAAAAAAACAACGCGATGCGGTTGGGTTGAGTATCTACTCAGAAACGCTCGACTACTATGCCCCAGAAAAAGGAAGTGAGCGCCACCACCAAATGCTAATGGACAATTTAAACACGACCTTAAACAGTGCTCAAAAAGCGGTAGGTACCAAAACCTATGAGGTATTACATCAAATTGCTGAAAAGCTCCACCGCCGTTCATTGATTTTCTTGTTTACAGACATGCTACAGCCCGATCAAGAAGCAGAACAATTGTTTGAAGCACTACGCCATCTGAATCATAACAAACACGAATTGGTGCTTTTTCATGTCTATGACAAAGCCACGGAATATAATTTTAAATTTGACAACACCCCAAGACGCTTTGTGGATGTAGAAACAGGGGGAGCAGTGGATTTGTATCCAGAGTCACTGCAAGCCAATTACGAGACGGCTACAGCACGCTATTTCAAGGACTTGCGTATGAAGTGTGGGCAGTATAAAATTAATTATGTTGGGGTAGATATTCAAGACGGTTTTGATAAAATCCTGACGACCTATATGGTCGAGCGTCAGAAATTTAGATAATTTTGATTTTAGTAGAAAATAAAGTCAAAAATAGTTGTAAAATGAAAAATGCAGTGTATATTTGCAACCGCAATAACGCAACGGTTTGGTAGTTCAGTTGGTTAGAATACCTGCCTGTCACGCAGGGGGTCGCGGGTTCGAGTCCCGTCCAGACCGCTAAGTATTTTTTTTAAATACAAATAGTAATTAAGACGTTGTGTTGTGATAATCATATGATTATCCGTGGTTTGTGACAAAACCAGTGAGAAGCTTTCCTGAAAATGGAGGGCTTTTTTTATGTCTAATCCCCAAAGTTTAGCTCCTCTTAAGATGTGATTCTAGGTCACAACGTTAAGAATTATACCTCTTAATGGTTTTTATTGTATATTGTATAAATTTTAAAGAAAAAGTTTCAACAATAACAGATGTCATCATTACAAGCTTCAACATCAATTTTAGGGGTTAGAAAAGCGAAACACTTGCTTAGACGTAGTTGTTTCCAATATTCCAAAGCTGTATTAGAACAGTTCGCGTTGCTAACTCCAGAACAAGCACTGGCGCAACTTACTGTAGAACCTACTGTTTTTTGGGAAGATCCTTATGATATGAAAGTCAATGTTCAGACTGGAGTATCTGATGATTTTTGGATTCATACACCAAATACAGTGCCCTCAGATTTTCCTTATGGCCAGTTTCGAAAACGAGGCATACTTTCTGGATGGTGGTGGTACAACGCTTATAAACAGAATAACCTTAAGCACAAACTTATCTTTTTTTTACACACAACTTTTACAGTATCAAAGGATAATGGCGTCGGTAAGTCCTCCTATTTTTATGACTATTTAAAGTTATTAGACTTTTATGCTTTTGGAAACATTAAAACACTCGCCAAAAAAATTTCCTACGATAATGGAATGCTAAATTATTTGGATAATACAACAAATAATAAAAACAATCCTAATGAGAACTATGCACGCGAATTTCTTGAGCTTTTTACAATTCTTAAGGGCCCTCAAATTGGAGAAGGAAACTATACGAATTACACCGAGACCGATATTCAAACCACGGCTAAAGTTTTTTCCGGAATAAAAATGAAACCCAATAGAGACGTGATTGATCCTGATACGTGAATCCCGATGGGTTATGCAAAAGTTACTCAACACAATACGGATTCCAAAACATTTAGTAGTGCATTTAATACTCAAACAATTCCTGGGCAGTCTAGTGAAGCAGGCATCAAACAAGAATTAGACGATTATGTAGAAATGGTATTTGCGCAAGAAGAAACAGCAAAGGCTTATGTGAGGAAAATTTATAGATATTTCGTGAAAAGTGAATGGGATCAGGAAGTCGAAAATGATATCATTACGCCACTTTCAGCGCAGTTGATAGCATCAGATTATAACGTATTAGACGTCCTTAAGACGCTTTTACAATCGAAACATTTCTATGATGAAGATGATTTAGACAGCTCAAATGAAATTATTGGAAGTATAGTCAAAAATCCAATTCAATTGTTAAGTGAAACCTTGAGTCTATTGCAAATTGAGTTACCAAACCCTGCTGCAAGCAGTGCAAATCCACCGACATCTTGGACAACAGATCAAGATAATTTCTATAAATTTTATTTTAATTTTTGCTACTTCGGTTACTTTGCTGGGGCTGGAATGAATCCATTTTCGCCTGAAACAGTTGCTGGCTATCCTAGCGATTATCAAACGCCAGATTTTGATCGGAGTTGGTTTTCTTCCAATACCGTTATTTCACGCTATAAACTTATTGAATGTTTTATCTCTGGAAAAAATAAAATCAATAACCCAAACTTCAACATTCGGGTGTTGTTTAACAGTGTTGATTATGTTCATAACTCTGGCCATTTTTCCTTAGCGAGTGATGCCCAAACTTTAGTCACCGAAATTTCAGAATTGCTTTATTGCGAAGCAATAGATCAAAGTAGAATTGACTATTTTATGACGGTTCTTAATGAAATGGATCCCTTTTATTGGAACTCAGCTTGGAACAGCTATCTTCAGTCAGGGGTTGATGTACAGGTCAAAATTCGACTTGATGCTTTATTTACTAAAATGATTAATGCCCCAGAATTTCAATTGATGTAAGACACTAAGACCAATGAAGAGAAGACAATTTATAAAACTATCATCCACAGCTTCTGCGTTCGGGCTCATGCCTTTTCAAGTGAATGCCTCTTTAAAATTAATGAATTCATTTTTTAATTGTGATGTCTCTAACAGGAAATTAGTTTTGGTAGAACTTTCAGGTGGAAATGATGGGCTTAATACGTTGATTCCTATTAGTGCATTTACGGATTATCAAACCTTACGTCCAAACATTCACATTCCATCAGCTTTATACCTTCCGCTTAATCAGATTGACTCTAGTTTAGCTGGCACAAATCAGGACATTGCATTGCATCCTGCTCTTACAGGATTTAAAGATTTATATGCAGCTGATCAGCTTAGAATTATTCAATCTGTAGGCTATCCTTCTCAAAACAAGAGTCATTTTGCGTCTAAAGATATTTATTCCACAGGAAATGATGGGAGTAATTGGAATAACGGAAGCGACAGTGGTTGGATAGGTCGCTATATGGAACACGCGTATGCGGATTTAATCCCAGCCAACTATCCATTGGGAATTCAGATCGGCTCACAAAACACAAATCTTGGGTTTCATGGCATTGTCGAGCATGGACTGGCCCTGAACATTAATGGTCAAGATTCGGAAAATTTTTATTCTATTTTAAGTGGTTTGGGGGGAGATCCACCAGAAAATATTCCAAACTCACACTACGGCACAGAACTTCAGAACATAATAAACGTCGATGCGCTTTCCAATCAATATTCTCAAATTATTTCTAACGCATTTAATTCAGGTTCTAACAATTCGACTACGACTTATCCAGATACAAACCTTGCAGATCAGCTCAAAACAGTTGCCAGGTTGATGCGAGGTGGTATTGAGTCTAAAATATTTATGGTCAAACTAGGAGGCTTTGATACGCATAATAATCAAAACCAAGCTTCCGGAGATATTCAAGGAAAACATAATGAATTAATGTCAGAACTTTCTGGAGCTATTGAAGCTTTTATGTCAGATTTGAATGCCGATAGTTTAGCAGATGATGTTTTGGGAATTACCTTCTCTGAATTTGGAAGAAAGGCGCAAGAAAATGGTAGTTTAGGAACGGATCATGGCGAAGTTGCGCCCGTTTTTGCTTTTGGAAAACCAGTTAAAAGTGGCGTTTCTGGTGTAAATGTTGATTTGAGTGAAGCAGTTTCATCAAATAATTTTCAAATCCAATCAGTTCAGCACGATTATAGGCAAACTTTTGCAACCATTATGCAAGATTTTCTAGGTTCTAATAATGCTGTAGTAGATGCTGCTTTTGTAGGAAATATAAACAGTGAAAGTTTTACAGATTTGAAAATAGCAGAGCTGATTAAATCCGAATTTTTGGTTCCCCAAAGTTGCTATGATGGAAGTTTAAATGTTCCTAACGAAACACTTGCGGAGTGGTCTGTATATCCTAATCCATTCAGAACAGATGTCTTTGTCCAGTCCGAAAATCAAGATTTAGAAACATCGTATGAGTTAAGAAATTACCTTGGTCAACGCGTCCTTAGTGGGAATCTAGAATTTATAAACGGAAAAGCTAAGGTGCAAACTCAAAACTTACAAAACGGGTTGTATATTTTGACGTTAAAAAATAACATAGAATCTTCCGTTCACAAACTAGTTAAATACTAATTTTAAGCGTTTAGAATACAACAAAGGCGAACCAATCGGTTCGCCTTTGTTGTTTGTAGTAATTTATAAAACTTATTCTTTAGTCATATCAAATTTCTGACCACCAAGATCCAAGGTGAACCCTGTTTTTTCTGCATTAAATTGAATACTTAGTCCAGCTTCTTCCATAGAAAACTCACCACCGCCTTCGCTCTCTAACGGTAATGCGGGTTGTCCTTCTGCTTCTAGAACAAGGGCTCCATTAGCTTCAGTAACAGTAATCTTCATTGGAAGTGCAGGAGAGGAGTAGACTCCGAAATAATCCGATAAAATCTCGACACTCCCAGCACCGTCAGATGCTTTCCACTTATTATTGCTTGAATCTACATCTGGTAATGCAAAGTCTGGGTCAATGACCACTTTGGTCAACTCTTCTGTAGTATCGACCTTAAATGTCCAAGTTGTATTGCGTTTCCAAATCTCAACTGGCAATGTTTTTCGAGTTACTTTCCCGCTCTTTGTTTTTAGTTCAATAACCACCGGCATTGGCATTTTCTCTAAATTCTCGATGGTAATAATTGCACCTTGAGACGGATCGTTTTTAACATATTTAACTTCTGTGATGGCTTGGTCTAATTTCCAACTATTAATAAACCATCCTCTCCAAAACCATCTCAAGTCTTCGCCAGCCACATTTTCCATGGTTCTAAAGAAATCATCTGGTGTTGGGTGTTTGTAAGCCCAGCGATCGATATATGCTGTGAAGGCTTCGTCGAAACGTTCAGGACCTAAGATTTGCTCACGTAGCAGTATAAGTCCCATACTTGGCTTGTAATATGCCAAAATGCCTAAGTTTCGTTCTTTTAAGTTGTCTGGAGACGTATAGATTGGTTCGAGTCTATCATTAACAAACATACCTGACATACGGTGCATGTTTGATTTACGTTCTTTATATTCACCGTCATTAAAAGCGTCGGTGCTAAGAGAATTAATAAACGTATTAAATCCTTCATCCATCCAAGCGTGTAAACGTTCGTTAGAGCCCACAATCATTGGAAACCAAATGTGACCAAATTCATGATCTGTAACACCCCATAAACGTGCTGTTTTAGAATTGTAATTACAAAACACAATCCCTGGATATTCCATACCACCTTCATTTCCGGCAACATTAATTGCTGCAGGATAAGGATATTCTAGCCACTTTTCAGAGTAATGCTCAATAGAGGCTTTGGTATATTCAGTAGAGCGCGACCATGCATCTTGTCCTACACTTTCAACAGGATATGCAGACATGGCAAGAGATTTTTTTCCACTCGGTAAATTGATACGTGCGGCATCTAAAATAAATGCAGCTGAAGAAGCCCAAGCGACATCTCTTGCGTTTTCGATTCTAAATTTCCAAGTTAAGGTCGAGGTGTTTGTTGGTCGAGAACTCGCCTGCGTGACTTCTGCTTCCGAACGAATCATTACAGTCTCATCACTAGTTTCGGCTTGTTTCAATCTGTTTTGTTGTTCAGCGGTATAAACTTCTGAAGGGTTTAAAAGGGCTCCAGAACATACTACAAGGTGACTTGAAGGCGCTGTGATGTTAACATCAAAAGTGCCATATTCTAAATAGAATTCTCCAGCACCTAAGTAAGGAAGGGTGTTCCATCCACTCACATCGTCATAAACACTCATTCTAGGATACCATTGTGCAAGTGTGAAAATGCGTCCATTTTCGGTTTCTAAAACACCCATTCGATCCGATCCATAGTCAGGAGAAGTGAACGAAAAATCAATTTTAATACCAACAGTTCCACCATTTGCTTCGAGTGCTTTGGGAAGGTTGATTTTCATTCGAGTATCCACTATCGAATAGGTGGTGTTTACTTCTCTAGATCGCCGTCCTTTTTTGTATATTAGTTTGATGTTATTAATACCATATCCACCGTCAAAATCTTGACCTTTATCTCCATTTCGGCTTCCAGTCAAAGGTACAATTGCCTTTCCTCGAGAATCCAGTTTGAATAAGTTTTGATCCAGTTGCATCCATAAAAATTCAAGAGCATCTGGACTATTGTTTGTGTAAGTGATGGTTTCAGATCCCGAAATTTCTTTCGTCGATTCATTCAAATTAACGTCGATTGTGTAATCGGCGCTATTTTGCCAATAGGCATGTCCTGGCTTTCCGCTAGCAGAACGGGTTGCAGTCCCGTTTTTACTATAAAAATCGTGCCCAAAGGCCTCATTATAGTCATAATTTGAGGTAGTTTTTTCTTGTGCTACAAGATCTGTTGTTAAGAAAAATAAACCACAACAAAGAATAGAGATATACTTGTTCATAGATAATAGAGTTTAAAAATTAGAGTGTGAAAATAATGTAAATTATAAAATATTGGTTAAAAATTTTGTTAAAAGCGCATAAGGATTAAAAGATTACAGAGCGCTGGTTCCATAAAATAGAAATGAATACGCCTAAGTATATTACTGTGACCACAAATTTAATAAAAGCAGAAGTGAGAAATCCCAGCAAACTTCCAAAAGCAGCTTTAAGCGCTGTTTTAGAATCTGCTTTGTTAATGACTTCACCCAAAAATGCCCCGACAAAAGGTCCAATAATTATGCCGCCTGGAATTGGAGCAATTAAGCCAATAATGAGCCCAACCGTTGTGCCAATCATCCCTGCTTTTGTACCTCCAAATTTTTTGGTCCCCATAGCAGGTATGAAATAATCCAAAATCCATATTAGGATGGCAATGATAAGTGTTATCAACAGCGTCACAGTACTGACGTCAATTTCGGGCATTAGGTACAGCACCAAAATACCAATCCAACTTGTAATTGGTCCAGGTAGAACTGGTAGAAAACTTCCAATGATTCCAAGAACCATAAAAGACGCCGCAATACTAATTAATAAAATATCCATATGTTAATACATTAGACTATAAAGCGGTTCGAATGTTACATATTTTAACAGTTTGTTAAAATAATTTTGAAATCATTTTTGATTACAAAAGCCTATTTTTGCATAAAATATAAAATTATGCAATCCCTTTCTGAACTTATCGAGTTAATAACCCTTGAAAAAATTAATGACCACACCTACATAGGTAAAAACTATAAAGCGCCTTGGGGGCGTGTATTTGGGGGGCAAGTCTTAGCGCAATCTCTTCATGCAGCCTATCAAACGGTTCCTGATGATCGCGTTGCACACTCAATGCATGGCTATTTTATTTTAGGAGGCAATATAGATGTTCCAATTAAATATGAAGTCGATGTCATTAGAGATGGAGGCAGTTTTACAACCCGGCGTGTAGTGGCGTTTCAAAACGAAAAAGCAATTTTTAATATGTCAGCATCATTTCAGTTAAAACAAGACGGTGTTGATCATCAGATTTCGATGCCCAATGTTTTACCACCTGAAGAATTGATGAATAGTCATAAACAAATTGAACAATTCAAGGCCGTAATTCCAGATACGTACAAGCGATACAAAGCATTTTTACCTAAAATATTTGAATTTAAACCTGTTGATAATATGCTAACTAAGTTAGTAAAAAACAGTCCGCCTTTTGACAATATTTGGTTTAAAACTACTGAAAAGCTCGCCACCAATATCCCGCTTCAACACCAATTGTTAGCCTATGCTTCAGATTATAATATTCTGCGTCCAGCATCCATGCCCCACCGTGAATTTCTAAACTCAAAAGAGGTATTTTATACAAGTTTAGATCATGCCATATGGTTTCACCGTGACTTTGATATTAGTGATTGGCTTTTGTATGCTATAGATAGTCCGAGTGCTTCAAATTCGAGAGGGTTTTCTAGAGGAAGTATTTTCGATGCTAAAGGCAATTTGATTGCTTCAGTTGCTCAAGAAGGACTAATGCGAATTTTAAATCAAGGCTCTAAAGTGGGAACTATTTAAGGTTTATAGCAGCTTAGTTATTTCGTCTTTAAAACGACTATAATTTGATTTTTCAGACACGAGTTTTAAGGCTCTATGAACAACTGTTGAAACTAGTTTAGTGTCAAACCCTAGGCCAATAGCTATTTTACTTAACAGTTGAATTTCGTGACTATCTTTTATGTGGTCGATATATACCATTCGTGTTAAGTCATACAACCGCTCTATGCGTTTTTCTAAAAAAGCTGGTGGGTTGATGGGGTGTGATTTGTAGTCTTTCAAGATGTTGGCATAGCGCTCTTTCGAAATGTCTAATTTTTGCGAAAGTCGATCTAAAAATGCTTTTTCTTCTTCGCTAATAATATCGTCGCTATAAGCAACTCTTACAATGGAAGCAAAATGGTCTTGATTTCGAGTAGTGAAACCACTATTGAATAAATCTGCAAAGGACATATTTTATAAATTTAGGTACACAAACCTACATATTTTTTTTAAAATGTTGTTTTAATTTTAAAACTATTAACAATTAAATTCAAAGACTATTATTATATCTTTGCAAAAATTTTTTAGTTGAGTAAAACCATTATCTCTCAAGCATTTCAACAGTCTTTGATTCATCAAAAACTGATCATTGTCACATCCAATTTCAAAGAAAAAATACATTTAAAAGGAGCCTTAGGGTCTTCTTTATCCTTCACCATTGCCAATATATTTAAATCCTCAAAGCTTCCCTTTTTATTGATTTTTGACAACAAAGAAGAAGCAGCATATCACTTGAACGATTTGGAAGTTTTGTTGGATGATAATGAAGTATTGTTTTACCCCGGGAGTTATCGCAGACCATATCAGATTGAAGAGACAGACAATGCGAATGTTTTGCTGCGAGCTGAGGTTTTGAACCGTATCAATTCTCAAAAAAAACCAGCACTTATTGTAACCTATCCTGAAGCACTTTTTGAGAAAGTACTATCCAGAAAAGCACTTGAAAAATCAACGTTTAAAGTTGCTGTTGGCGAAACGCTTAATTTAGATTTTTTTAATGAGGTTCTTTTTGATTATCAGTTCAAGCGTGTTGATTTTGTCACAGAACCAGGTGAGTTTTCTGTGCGTGGAGGTATTGTAGATGTATTTTCGTTCTCGCATGACGAGCCCTATAGAGTTGAGTTTTTTGGAGATGAAATTGATAGTATTCGCACCTTTGATGTGGAATCACAGCTTTCTATTAAGCCCATAAAAAAGCTACATATAATTCCGAATATTGAACATAAACTCCTAAACGAAACCCGTCAAAGTTTCTTAGAGTATATAACTTCAAATACGGTAGTATTTTGTAGAAATATCCCTGCGTTTTTAGCGGCAACAGATACACTTCAAGACAAAGCATCAGAGGCTTACGGAGTTCTTTCGCCAGACCTAAATCATAGCCGCCCCGAAGATTTGTTCTGTACGTCTAGTAACTTTAAGTCTCAGTTATTAAATTTCTCAGTAGTTGAGTTTGGAAGTTCAGCAGTTTTGTCACCTTCAAAAGCCCATCAATTTGAAGTAAATGTAGCGCCTCAACCTTCATTTAATAAGCAGTTTAATCTTATAATAGAAGATTTAAACACCCATCACAAGGACGGTTATCAGAACTATATATGTTGTTCAAATGCCCAACAAGCACAGCGGTTCTATGATATTTTTGAAACTGTCGAGGAAGATGTGCATTGCCAAATTATTGTACTGTCTTTATATCAAGGATTTATTGATCATGATAAAAAAATAGTGTGTTATACCGATCACCAGATTTTTGAACGCTATCATAAATTTCATCTTAAAAATGGGTACTCCAAAAAGCAATCCATTACCCTTAAAGAATTAACAAAACTTGAAATTGGCGATTACATTACTCATATTGATCATGGTATTGGAAAGTTTGGAGGGTTACAAAAAATTGATGTTGAAGGCAAAAAACAAGAGGCTATAAAACTATTTTATGGCGAACGCGATATTTTATATTTAAGTATCCATGCACTTCATAAAATTACAAAATTCAATGGTAAAGATGGCAAGCCACCTAAAGTGTATAAACTTGGTAGTAAGGCCTGGAAAGTACTGAAACAAAAAACTAAATCAAGAGTAAAAGAAATTGCATTCAACCTCATAAAACTCTACGCCAAACGTAAGTTAGAAACCGGTTTTAGGTACAACCCAGACAGTACGATGCAACTGGAGTTAGAAGCGTCGTTTGTGTTTGAAGATACACCTGATCAAATTACCGCTACTGCGGCTATTAAATCAGATATGGAAAGCGATCGTCCCATGGACCGTTTGATCTGTGGCGATGTGGGGTTTGGAAAAACTGAAGTTGCCCTGAGAGCAGCTTTTAAAGCCGTTGATAATGGCAAACAAGTTGCGGTTTTAGTGCCCACAACCATACTTGCATTTCAACATGCAAAAACATTTAAATCGCGGTTGAAAGATTTTCCAGTTGCAGTCGATTATATCAATCGATTTAAAACCACCAAACAGCGAAAAGAAACTTTAGAGCACTTAGAATCGGGGAAATTAGACATCATTATCGGAACACATCAATTGGTAAATAAATCGGTTAAGTTTAAAGATTTAGGGCTGTTAATTGTTGATGAAGAACAAAAATTTGGAGTTGCTGTCAAAGAAAAACTCAAAACACTCAAAGACAATGTAGATGTGCTCACACTTACGGCCACACCAATTCCAAGAACTCTTCAGTTTAGTTTGATGGCTGCTCGAGATTTATCGGTAATTACAACACCGCCACCTAATCGTTTTCCGATTGAGAGTGTGGTTATACGTTTAAACGAGGAAACGATACGTGATGCGATTCAATATGAAATTCAACGTGCGGGGCAGGTCTATTTTATTCATAATCGAATTGAAAATATTAAGGAAGTTGCTGGGCTTTTACAACGTCTTGTGCCAGACGCCAAAATTAGGGTGGGTCATGGACAAATGGAAGGCCGAAAACTAGAACAGCTCATGCTTGATTTTATGAGTGGTGAGTTTGATGTTTTGGTTAGTACGACTATTGTTGAAAGTGGATTAGATGTGCCTAATGCGAATACAATATTTATAAATAATGCCAATAATTTTGGATTAAGTGATTTACACCAAATGCGGGGGCGTGTAGGACGAAGTAATAAGAAAGCCTTTTGTTATTTTATTACTCCTGATTACCACGCGATGACTGATGAGGCGCGCAAGCGTATCTCTGCATTGGAGCAATACACCGCTTTAGGTAGCGGATTTAATATTGCGATGAAGGATTTAGAAATTCGTGGAGCAGGAGATTTATTAGGAGGAGAACAAAGTGGTTTTATCAATGATATTGGATTTGAAACCTACCAAAAAATCCTAAATGAAGCCATAGAAGAACTCAAAGAAACAGAATTCAAATCGCTTTACAATGAAGATATAAACACTAAAGAATTTGTAAAAGATGTCACTATTGATACCGATTTCTCACTACTATTCCCCGATGATTATATAAATAATATAACCGAACGTTTAAGCCTCTATACACAATTAAACACCTTGAAAAATGAAGCTGATTTACAGCGTTTTGAACGCGATTTAGTAGATCGATTTGGAGCACTTCCAACTCAAGTTGTTGACCTGTTAGATAGTGTACGAATCAAATGGTTAGCCACAACTTTAGGCTTTGAAAAAATAGTTATGAAAAATCAAAAACTCGTTGGTTTTTTTGTAAGCGATCAAGAGAGTCGCTTTTATCAAAGTATACATTTTTCAAAAGTCCTGCAATACGTTCAAGCCCATCCGCAGACGTGTACTGTAAAAGAAAAACAAATGCGTGTGGGCCTACGTCTTTTGATGAGTTTTTCAAATATCAACTCAGTCCAACAGGGACTCCAAGCCTTAAAACCTATTTTATTATAATTCTTGATTTTTTAGTTTAGATGATCCTATTTGGAAACTAGACACACACCGCCTCATCTTTAAATAGCTACTTTGTGTTTGATGCCTCCAAAATACTAATGTTGACTATGTCTTAGAAGGTCTAAAAGTAGGTTTTAGATCAAAAGTGATAAAATGCATTCTCTATATGCTCTATTTGAGGTTTTTTTGTGGAGAGCACAATAGCAATGATGTCAAAACGTACTTCAACGTTGAGGTCTTTGGACGTGACAAAATAATCCACTGCTTTGATAATACGTTGAATTTGGGCTGGTTTCAAAAATTCTTCAGGAGTACCAAATGCTATTGAAGATCGTGTTTTTACTTCAACCGCCACCAAATAATTGTCCTTTTGGGCAATAATGTCCACCTCAGCTTTTAAATAACGAAAATTTTGTGCGAGGATACGATAGCCTTTTGAGATCAAATAGACAACCGCAAGACGTTCACCAGTAATACCACGATTATATTGTTCGGTCATAGTTGCTTATTTTATAAATTCGTAATCGCGCTCTACTTTGGCAATACGAACTTTGTAGTGGCTATACCAAGTTTTTTGACCTTTTATTTGTGCGGCTTTGTGGTCCAAGTCGTCTTTCCAGGTTTTGATAGCTTCCAAATCACGCCAATAGGAAATCGTAATTCCAAGTTCTGACTGTGCACTTTCCATTCCTAAAAAGCCATCTTGCTTGGTGACAAGTTGATTCATGAACGTATTTGTTTCAGCATATCCCTGATTTTCACTGGTACGTACAGCGCTGAATATAACAGCGTAGTAGGGGGCTTGAGGGGTATTTGCAATCATAATAAAAAGAGTAATTTAAAATAGGACCCTTGTTTTTGATTTGGTCACTTCAATTTGGATAGATCGTCCAAAGTATAACGCTCTATTTTCAAGCTCATGTCCTGCTGGAAATCCAAAAACAACGGGAATATTCCTGTCGTTAAGAACCTCTAATATGAGAGCTTCAATCGATTGCCCCCAAGCTGGAGTATTGGTTTCCAGTTTACTCATGTTGCCAATAATTACAGCACTACAGTGGTCAAAATAACCTGCGCGTTTCAAACTTTGAAATTGCCTATCAATATGGTATTTATATTCACCAATCTCTTCGATAAAAATAATTTTACCTAAAGTATCAATACTAGTGTTGCTGCCTAGTGCAGCTGTTAATAGTGATAAATTTCCTCCAACGAGTTGTCCTGATGCCTTTCCTGTTTTATTTTCAGAATGGCTATCGATTTCATAGGATTTTAGCTGTCCAAAGAGCGCATTTTTTAAGGTTTCTATTGAGGGTTTTATAGCTTCTGAGTCTTCTGTAAGGTTGATGCACATCATGGCATGTAAGCTTTCATATCCTAAATTGTTCAAAGTATTATGAAGAACGGTCACATCGGAATATCCAACGACCCATTTAGGGTGAGTTTTAAACCCTTCAAAATCTAAATTATCAATAATTCTTAGAGTCCCATATCCGCCACGCGCACACCAAATTGCTTTTATGTTTGGGTGGTCTAAGGCCCATTGTAAGTCGCTTGTTCGTTGTGCGTCAGTGCCTGCAAAATGATGGGATTTTGTTTCAAGATGATTGCCAAATACAACATTTAAGCCCCAACTTGTCAACAGTGTTTTTGTTTTTTGAATCACTTCGGCATCTTGTTTTAGAATGCTTGCAGTAGCAATTACGGCCACAGTATCTCCTAATTTTAAATTGGAAGGTCGAATCATTTCAGATGGGTTTAGGGGGGTAGAACGTTCCATAAGTGTCTTGTTTGGACTTGTATTTATCACCATTAAAAGGCACCACATTAAAGTATTAAGTATCATTTCGAAGGGCTTTTTGTAAAGATAGCAATTTCTCTAAAATTCTGTTTCTAATTGGAGGTAATATTATGTATTTTTGTGCTAACAATTCACAATTCAATGTCAAAACGTTTTACGATTACCGCTGCTCTTCCATACACCAATGGACCTATTCATATTGGTCATTTAGCGGGGGTATATGTTCCTGCGGATATTTATGCGCGCTACTTACGCTTACAAGGCCATGATGTGGCTTTTATTTGTGGTAGTGATGAACATGGAGTTCCCATTACAATTAAAGCTAAAAAAGAAGGGGTAACTCCCCAAGATATTGTAGATCATTTCCATGCAAATATCAAAATGTCTTTTGAAGAATTCGGTATTTCATTTGATAATTATTCCAGAACTTCAGCAAAAATTCATCATGAAACGGCATCGGAATTTTTTGAAACACTACATAAAAAAGGTGATTTTATTGAAGAAATAACGGCGCAATTATATGATGCTGAAGCAGGACAATTTTTAGCCGATCGTTTTGTGGTAGGAACTTGTCCAAAGTGTGGAAATGAAGAGAGTTATGGCGATCAATGTGAGGCCTGTGGTACTTCTCATAATGCAACAGATTTAATTAATCCAAAATCGGCCATTACAGGTGCCACGCCATCCCTAAAAGAAACCAAACATTGGTTTTTGCCATTAGATCAACATGAAGCATTTTTAAAGCAATGGATTTTAGAGGGCCATAAAGCCGACTGGAAACCTAATGTTTATGGACAATGTAAATCATGGATTGATGATGGGTTACGACCACGTGCCGTAACGCGTGATTTGGATTGGGGTATTCCCGTCCCAGTAGAGGGCGGTGATGGAAAAGTTCTTTACGTGTGGTTTGATGCCCCGATTGGCTATATTTCGTCTACCAAAGAATGGGCCCAAAGTCAAGGTAAGGATTGGGAACCGTATTGGAAAGATGAAGAGACAACTTTAGTTCATTTTATTGGAAAGGATAATATTGTGTTTCACTGTATTATTTTTCCAGCGATGCTCAAAGCTGAAGGGAGTTATATTCTTCCTGAAAATGTGCCCGCTAACGAGTTTTTAAACTTAGAAGGACAAAAACTATCAACTTCCAAAAATTGGGCGGTATGGTTGCCAGAGTATTTGAAAGATTTTCCTGATAAACAGGATGTATTACGCTATGTATTAACAGCCACTGCTCCTGAAACTAAAGATAACGATTTTACATGGAAAGACTTTCAAGCCCGAAACAATAATGAATTGGTTGCTATATTTGGAAACTTTATTAATCGTGTGTTAGTCTTAACCAATAAATATTATGAAGGTAGTGTGCCACATCCACACGAGCTATCAGCTATAGACACTGAGACTTTAAACAAGTTAAAAGCCTATCCAGGTATTTTGTCAAAATCGATTGAGCGCTATCGTTTTAGAGAAGCAAGTCAAGAACTAATGAACCTGGCTCGACTCGGAAATAAATATTTAGCAGATGAAGAGCCGTGGAAAGTTGTAAAAACAGATCCAGAGCGTGTGCAGACGATTATGTATGTTGCACTTCAGATTTCAGCAGCTTTAGCGGTTGTAAGTGAACCCTTTTTACCATGGTCATCACAAAAATTAAAAGCAATGCTTCAGTTGCAACCACAACCATGGGCAGCAGTTGCAAGTGGTAAATCCTTGCTAGAGCCAGGCCATCAAATTGGAAAAGCAGAATTGTTATTCGCTAAAATTGAAGATTCTGAAATTGAAAATCAACTTGAAAAATTAGCACAAAGTAAACTAGCAAACACCATTGAAAATGCCGTCGTAGAGCCTCAAAAAGAAACGATCTCTTTTGATGATTTTTCAAAATTAGATATTCGTGTGGGGACGATTATTGCAGCCGAAAAAATGCCGAAAGCCAAAAAATTATTGGTACTTCAAGTCGATACAGGAATTGATGTGCGCACCATTGTTTCTGGGATTGCAGAGAGTTTTACGGCAGAAGATGTTATAGGAAAACGCGTTACTGTATTAGTGAATCTTGCGCCTCGGGCCCTAAGAGGAGTCGAAAGCCAGGGGATGATCCTGATGACTGAAACCCCAGATGGAAAACTTGTGTTTGTAAATCCTGATGCAGCGCATGAGACTACTAATGGCTTGAAAATAAGCTAAACTATAGGGTGAAAAAATAAGCACTTGAGTTCTAAAAGTATCCAAATAAGTATCCCAAACAACATACTATTGTGTTTTAGACAAATTTTGTCTTAAATTTTGTTGTGACTTTTGGTTATAGTACCTTTAGCCTTCATTATTCAAAATGCTTTTATGCCGGGATCAAATATTACATTAAAACAATTGTCATCCATATTAGGGGTGTCCATTTCCACCATTTCAAAAGCATTAAATGATAGCCATGAAATCAGTGATGCAACCAAAAAGCGTATTGTTGAGATGGCAAAACTTCATAACTATCAACCCAACAAAATTGCAGTGGGACTCAAGTCAGGAAAAACCAATACTATTGCGGTGGTAATTCCAAGTGTTCAAAATAGTTTTTTTGCACGAGCATTGTATGGGATTGAAAGTCTAATTTCGGAAACCAATTTTAATATCATTGTGTGTTTAACCAAAGAATCACATATCAAGGAAGTGGAAACATTTAATATGTTATCTAATGGTGTTGTTGATGGGTTTTTAGTTGCCGTTTCTGAAGAAACTCAAAATTTACAAAATTACGATCATTTTACCAATGCAATTGCTAACGGTAAATCGGTAGTAATGTTTGATCGGGTTGTCGATGCAGTCAATTGTGGAAAAGTAACCACTAATGATTTTTCTGCCCTATCAGAAGCGACTCAAAAACTAATTAGTTCAGCGCGTCAGCACATCGTGTTATTATCCACAATTCATAAGTTGAACGTTGGACAACAGCGCGCTCAAGGGTATATAAAAGCAATGAATGCGTCAGGGTTATCGCCTAAAATTTTAGAATCTGATGATCAACATGTTGGAGAAGTAATGACCGAATATTTAAATAACAACCCTGTAGATGCTATTATAGCTTTGGATACAGATGCTTCTTTGGCAGCTTTAAAAGCGGTTAAAACAAATAGTAAACAAATTCCAGAGGATGTTGCGGTAATAGGTTATGTTAGTGAGCGTATGGCACGAAATCTAACCCCTGAACTCACAACGATCAATCAACATAGTTATACGATAGGGAACGCAGCTGCAACTATGATTGTTGAGGCTATTAGGTCAAAGTCTAAGGATATGAATCAAGTTGTGATAAGTTCTACATTATCAGTACGAGGGTCATCTTAAAAATACACAAGCCCATAAATATGAGCTTGTGTCAAAAGGATATGTATTCTATTTGCCAAACAATACCACTTCACTAACGACCACTTCGGTGGTGTAACGTTTGTTTCCTTCTTTATCGTCCCAGGTACGAGTGGTAAGTTTACCTTCAATTGCGATCTCTTTCCCTTTGGTGACATAGTTTTCAATGAGTTCCGCAGTTTTGTTCCAGGCAACGAGATTATGCCATTCTGTTTTGGTTTGTTTCTGTCCATCAGCATCTTTGTAGTACTCGTTTGTTGCGAGTGAAAATTTTGCTAATTTTTTACCACTATCTAAAGTGATGATTTCTGGGTCATTTCCCAAGTTTCCAATTAACTGTACTTTGTTTCTAAGTGTGTTCATCATAATTAATTTTAAGGTTATTACAGTTTTACTATCGAACTATTCGACAGTGCAAAGATGTGATGCTGTCCAAATCTTAGTCGGTATTTACCTATTTAATTTCGTTTGTAAATATTTGTAGTCGTTTGTAATTGATTAAATAAATTGTATATTTATCTGTTGTAATCTCAAATTAAGCTCAAATGAAAAAGTTATGCCCCGAATGTAATGATCCAATTGTAGGACGAACCGATAAGAAGTTTTGTAGTGATGGCTGTAGAAATAGCTATAATAATCGAGTTAATAAAGATCAAAAAAACTTGATTCGAAACATTAATAATCGATTGCGAAAAAACTGGCGTATTCTTGAGTCTATTAATCCACAACAAAAAACAAAAACCACTCGAGATAAACTTATTGCTGCGGGTTTTGATTTTAATTACTTTACAAGTATTTATACCACAAAATCTGGAACTGTCTACTATTTTGTGTATGACCAAGGGTATTTACCTTTAGAAAATCAGTATTACGCCGTAGTTAAACGCGAATAGATCCGTTTTTTAATCACAATTATTTCCGCTTATACACTCAAATCGACCGTTTGTTACGTGATAAGATCGTTAGTTACATGAGGGTTGGGAAGGTTTTATAAGCTACATATATTTGACTTATGTAATTTAATATCTTACTTAAAAGTTAAATTGGTTAATTTTTGAAAACACCACATTCTAGTGGTGTTTTTTTTGTTTTAAAACGTAAAAGATCATATCCTTTAGAAAATGAATTTCCGTTTAAGTATTTAATATTTACGCTTATTACATGATTTGTCCGTTCATTACTTTGGTATTGTGTGTACTGTAAAGATCGTATATATTTGTAGTGACAATATTCTTATATATTGCTTAAAAGTTAAATTGGTTAATTTTGGAAAACACCACGCTAGTGGTGTTTTTTTTTTTTGCTCAAAAGCGAATATGTAATTCACAAGGTTCCAAAAAAATCTATTACATTTGGATAAAAATTTTATAAAATGAAAACTATTAAATATACACTACTTTTAGTCATCTGTTTTGGGATCAAAGTTCAAGCACAAAACCAATCCGCTTTAGTGCCTCATTATAAGGCCTATTATAAACAGATGCAACAGCAAGGCGATATTCAAGGGATTATAAATGCAATGACACATTTGGTAGTGTTAGAGCCAAATGTAAAAAGACAAGATACGTTAGCGGCTCTTTATATGAATGAAGGAAAGTATATGCAAGCCTTAAATATTGTTGGAATAGAATTGCTAGATACAGACACCACATTAGCAACAGAAGTGAAAGCGGTTAGTTTAAAATCTCTGAACGAGCCTAAACGAGCTATTGAGCACTATGAAGTACTTTTCAAACAAAAACCTTCGGTATCTATTGCGTATGAACTTGCGGATTTAAAAATTCAAACAGATGATTTAACAGGGGCTTCTTTAAATATAACTTATGGAATTGCAAATACGACAACGGACATGATGAAACCTTATTATGAAACTCAAACACCATATCAAGTTCCTTTACTTGCAGGTTTTGTGTATTTAAAAGCGATTTCAAAATTTAGAGAGAATCCAGAAACAAATCACGATGCTGCGATTGCAATTTTAGAAGAAGCACTTCAATTAGCGCCTAATTTTAACATGGCCAATTTGGCCGTTAATGCCATACGAAATCAAAAAGAAACGCCAAAAACGGAATAGATTTTCAAAATAAATGCAAAAAAAAGCAGCGCGATAGCGCTGCTTTTTTTGTTTTATAAAATTACCAAATCCGAACACGTTGTTCTTCGGGAAGGTACATTTTATCGCCTTCCTGAATATCGAACGCTTCATAAAAGGCATCAATATTTTTAAGTGGTTGCGTCGCACGCTGAATTCCTGGAGAGTGAGGATCGGTTTTTATTTGTCTTCTTAAGGCATCTTCACGAGTCAACGTTCTCCATACTGTTGCCCATGACATAAAGAAACGTTGCTCAGCTGTAAATCCATCAATATCCTCTGGTCGACCATTGGCTTCAAAAAAGAGTTGAAGACCATCATACGCACCGAGAACACCTCCTAAATCTCCAATGTTTTCTCCTAAAGTAAACTTCCCATTAATATACACACTGTCCAGTACTTCAATTGCACTGTACTGTTCTGCTAAAGCATTGCCACGTTTTTCAAATTCTTTTAAATCTTTTTCTGTCCACCAGTTATTAACGTTTCCATCGCCATCAAATCGCGCACCAGAATCATCAAAAGCATGCGAAATTTCATGTCCAATTACGGCACCAATTCCTCCATAATTAACAGCTTCATCTGCGGTATAGTTATAGAAAGGCGGCTGTAAAATAGCGGCTGGAAATACAATTTCATTATTTAAAGGATTGAAATACGCATTAACGGTTTGTGGAGGCATACCCCATTCCGATTTGTCAACAGGAAGACCAATTTCGGAAATATTTTTATTCAAACTCCATTCGGCAACGGCCATCATATTCTCTGCATAGCTATTACCTTCTTTGACTTGGAGTTCAGAATAATCTTCCCACTCGTCTGGATAGGCAATTTTTACGGTAAATTTATCTAGTTTTTCAATGGCTTTGGTTTTGGTTTCATCACTCATCCAATCCAATACTTGGATTCTATTTTGAAAGGCTTTGATTACATTTGCAATCATTTTTTCTGCTTTTTCTTTGGCTTCTGGTGGAAATTTTGCTTCTACATATAATTTTCCAATGGCTTCTCCGACAGATCCATTCACAGTTCCCAGAGCGCGTTCTTCCGGAGCACGTTGTGCTTTAGATCCACTAAGAGTTTTGCTATAAAACTCCCAATTAGCAGTTTCTATCTCCGGACTTAAATATCCAGCGGCATTATCGAGTGTACTCCAAGTCATTAAGGTTTTGATGTCTTCAATTGGAGTTGTGCTTAGAAAAGTATTTAAAGCCTTCATATAGGTCGGTTGCATCACTAAGACGGTGTCTAAAGATTTTTTGACCCCCATATCTTTAATGAATTTATTCCAATCGATTTCTGGAGTCATTGCACTCAACTCTTCAATTGAGCGTGGATTATTAAAGTTACGAATATCACGTCTTTGCACCTTGTCTAGACGAGGTTTGGCCAGCTGAGTTTCTAAGGCGAGAACGCGTTGTGCTGCAGATTTTGCTTTCGCATCGTCATAATTAATAAATCTAAACATGCGTGCCACATGATCCACATACTGTCCTCTAATTTCTTTCGTTTTTGAATCTTGATCTAAATAGTAATCCCGTTGCAGTCCTAAACCTCCAGGATATATCCAAGCGGTATTCATACTGCTGTCATTCAAATCGGCCTGAGCTCCAATGCCAGCAAAAGGGGCTGAAACACCTATTGTTTTTGCATAAACGGTTTGCATGTCTGCAATATTTTGAATGCTATTGATAGCTTCTAAAAGTGGAAGAATAGGGCTGATTCCAGCTTCTGTTCTGGCCACTGAATCTAGTTCAGATTCAAACACAGTAATGCTTTTTTCTGATCAGAACCTTCCTCATAAGTGCCCAGTTCTTTTGATGTTTTTATGATGTCGAGCACATCCTTTCGCGTAGATTTTCTAAGGACGCCAAAGCCACCCCATCGGGACTCGTCATCAGGAATCGTGTTGGTTTTCATCCAATTGCCATTCACATAATCATAAAAATTATCTTTTGGATTTACTGTAGTATCCATGTTTTCCAAGATAATTCCTGGAATTTTTTCAGCATCAGAAAACTGATTTTTCGATTTGGTTTTGCAGGCCTGGAAACTTAGAAGTCCAATTGCACACAATACGGTAAGCTGTTTTAAGTTCATGAGTTTAGTGTTTAGTAAGTGTTATACATAGTAATAGACGTTCAATTAACTAAAAATGTTACAGTTATAAACGAGAATTAACATTATTTTATTTCAAAATTTGTAAAAACCAAAAGAAATTTAATTGGGTTTTGTGATTTGTTGTTTCTTTTTTTCGAAAGTTTTATTGATTTGAAATATCAAATTAGTTTGCGCCTGTAAGAGTTCAGTTTTGGTGAGTGTAAATTCTTTTGAGTCTGTAAGGCCAAGAGAATAGCTTTCTCTCAATTTATAAGTCAAGGTTTCTATAACCTTCAATCGCGATAGAATACTGGTTTCGTTTAAGAGGTTTGGAATGGTTTTTTTGAGCTCTAAGAATAATTGATCTAAGTCTTCTATTGGCTTATCTAAAAGATTAAACGCATTATTTTCTAGATTTTTTATATCGATATATAAGTCATGGTATTTAAGCCAATCCGAAAATTCTGGTGGAATTGAATAATTTGAAAAAGTGGCATTGTTTTCCAAAACTTCTTCTAAAGACATAGATGATTTTATAGGTGCTTCAGGGTTGTCGACCTTCTGAGGCATTTGGTTACAGCTTAGAAATCCAAGCAGTACACTAAGACTCACAATTGAATACAAAGAGCTGTTTTTTTTGATTTGAAAAGGACTCACGCTTTTGTTATAGTTTTTTGTTCTTCACAAATATCTAACTAATTAATTGTAATTCATAATGCAGATATGAAATATAAAAAAAACCCACTTAAAATAAGTGGGTTTTTAAAGTGGTACCTCCAGGAAGTTTTAGGTTTTACCTCATTTTATGTGTTTTTATATAAGTCAATGAAAATCAACAGTATAATGACTAAGTCATGATAAAATAGTAAAGAGAAATCAAACCAAATAACAAGGATTTAAACCTGCGGAGCAACCTCTCGAGCAACCGGTATTCTCGCCATATCTTAGCCTTAGTCATTAAATTTAAAAAATATGTTTAAGGTTTTAAAGTCCTCTAAGGCAGCAATTCGATTTAGTCTAAAACATTCAAAAAAGTATTATTAGAAAATAGATGCCAAGAAAGTTTAATTGTATTGTGGTTCTCCTTTGGAGGTGCAGATAAAAGGGTTAGTTATTCTACAGGATATTCTGTTTCTTATGCAGATTGGGATTATCAAAAACAACGCGTTAAAACCAATAAATCAAGAGTTATCAATTCCCATACGGTCAATAATTACTTAAATAAGTTGGAAACTGAATTGATGAATCACTTATGGTCGATATATAGATGAAGAAAGAGTAATAACAAAAGGACTAATTAGAGAAACGTTAGATATTATAACAGGTAAAATAGAACCGGTTGAAAAAGAAGAAATAGTTCCTGTTGATTTTTTTAAGTTTTCTGAAAATTATCTTTACCAAAAGAAAGATAGAATAGAGAAACCAACATTTACTTTATACAAAGGGACATTAACAAAATTGAAGAAATATACACGAATAAGAAAAGTTACAGTTGACTTTAGTTCGTTTAACAAAATCTTTTTAGATGATTTTAGACAGTTTCTAGAGATTAGAGAGAACTTGGCTCTAAATACGATATCAAAACACTTTAAAAACCTTAAAATGTATGTAATTGAAGCCAAGAATCAAGGTTTGATATCGAATCCTCCCTTAAAATATTTTAAAGTTACCACGGAAGAAACAACCGCAATTTATTTGAATGAAGATGAAATAAATCAAATGTTGAAATTAGACTTATCGTTGTTTAGTTTTCCACCATTGTTTTAATTCAATTAGTTTTGGCTCTCCTATATTAATTAAAGCTTTTCCTCCTTCCAGTTTCGCTAATTGAGCAGTTAATTTAACTTCACTATTCACACTCCCAAGAAATGGAATAATTCTCTTTGAAGATTTATCTTTAACATTAGCACAAATAGGGAATTGAATTTGTGACATAAAATTAAAATCTTTGTAAATAAAATCTTGAGTTTCTTGAGCAATTAAGATTATAATTATACCCATTGAGCGTAATTCTCTCAACATTGACTCAATTACAGGTCTTGCATTTTTATGTTGTAAAAAATTCTGTGCTTCATCAATAATAATTACGTGTTTTAAAGCTTTTATATTATTTGTAACGGCTGTATCTCCAGATTTTTTAATATTGTCATACATATACTTTAAGAGATTAAAAGTTACAAATTGTTTAATCTCTTTCGTAACCTCAGAAGGCATTGAAATATATGTACTTTGATTAAATATAGAATATGATTTGGATTCATCATAAATACCAGAGTTTATTAGTTGTTGAAGAACGCTTGTAGTTGTGTCAAACTTACCTTTATTTTTTTCTAAAATATTCTCTAATAAATCATCTAATGTTGGTGATGACTTATTGTCAAAATAATAATCCTTTATTTCTCTTACCAAACTAGCAGATTGAACTTGACCTATACTTTTAAAAAACGTTCTTAAATCGCTTGCAAAAGATTCTATATAGTTTTGATTGCTTAAATCATAATTTTTTAATGGACTAAATGGAAACCCATTTTGATGTTTAATGTCTACAAAGTTTGCTTTAGTAGATGATAAAAAAGAATCAAGTTTTTCTCTTGTGTCAGTTCCTTTAAAATCAAAAAACGTAAAGTTGAGTTCATAGTCAGTTTGTTTTGAAATTTGATAAATTAAATCAAAAACAAGTTGTGTTTTTCCTGACCCTGTTGTTCCTGCAATTCCAAAGTGACGACTTGTGTATTCTGTTTCATCATTTATTTTAATTTTAATAGGTTCGCCATTTAGTTCATTTCCAAGATTTAGTTCAATAGGCTTATTTGTGCTATTAATTAAATTAGTTGATTCTGTTTTGTCTGAATTTGGAATGTAAACATTAGACTTTCTTTTATTTAAACCTTTCTTTATTGGTTCCAATAAAAGAGAAATATGATCTCCTTTGGTAATATCACTATTATTTAGTTTATTATTCCAGATTTCAAGACCATCCTTTAAATGAAGTCTATATAACTTTAAAAAAATCATTTTGAGTTAATTCTTTTGAATAGTATTGATCTAAAACTGACTTGTAAATTGTAGAATTATCTATATCATTTACATAAGATCCAAATAGATTACTTGTATTTGTATATTTTCTTCCATCTTGAAGGACTGACATCATCTTCATGAAATTTCTTTCCAGTTTCGATACTCAAAGAAAAAGCTATTCTTGCAGTAATTGTGTCTCTTTTGAAATTATAGACACCTGTAATTCTATCTAATATTTCAGTACTATTTTCATCAATTTTTATTGTAAAATCTATCCATTGTCTTTAGTATTAAAATAACCGTTTTTTAAATTTGTATTTGCACCATCATTGAATAATAGATAGGATTTTGAAATGTTTTCAGAAATATCTTTGTAACGTTTTGGTGTAATCTCACTATTTGTTGAAAATAATACGACTTGTTCGGAAAGAGCAGGATAATATTTTTTAGTAATGTTATCTCTATGTTCTTCATCAAGTCTACCAAGAGGTGTATCTATAAAAATAGGTAAACTTTGAATAGATTCATTTAATATTGCTTTTATTAAACATGAAATGTAAATTTGTTTTTCACCTGATGATAAACTTTCTTTTCTTATTTCGTTATCATCTTGATCTAACAATGTGATTTTCATTCCTTGACCTGACGCTAAAATAGTAACTTTTACATCTTCAATAAATTTACTGCTGTTTTCTTCACTACCTAGTTTGTGCATTAGAATTTTTAGCTCACTTAAAATAGTTTTTTCTAAACTGTCTTTATGTTTGCTTTTCTGTTCATCAAGAAAGGAATTTAAAACATCAATATATTTTTGACTTTCCTTGATTTTAAGTTTATTTTGAGCATTAACATCTACTTTTTTAACAAAAGTCAAAAGTTGTTGATTTAATCTTACAATATCATTTTTTAATTTTGTGATTTGTTGGTTGTTTCCTCCGATTTTTATATTATTCTCTGTCTTATTATATTCTGCTGTGTCTTTTTTTGAAGAATACTCTAAAATCAATTCATCTTCTAAATCAGCATCAACTTTACTCAAAGTCTTATTTAATTCTGAAAATTTAATTTGTACTTCATTAAATTCTTCAATCGTTTTTTCGAATATATCTTTTGATTGAGAATTAATAAGGTTTATTGCGTCTGAAATTAAACTCTTTATCAGCATTGTTGAGATCGTGTTCAAATTCTAATTCTTGAAAATCTCCAATATTACTAAACAATTCCGAACCTAAATTTTGAGCTTTCTCATAATAAAAAAGTTTATCTTTAAAAGACATACTAGAATTATCTGGTTCAGGTGGTTTATTAAAGAGAAGTTCAATGAAATTCTCTATTTTTTCAAAATTTTCTTTTGATGATTTTTGTGATAATTCATTTTTTTCTTGAATTTCAAGGTGCTCATTAATTTCTTCAAGTTTTCCAGTTAGTATTGCTAACGGAATAACCTCACTTAATTCATTAAATTTTTCAGTAAGTTCAAGCTCTTTTGTTCTTAGTTTCTCCATTTCTAATAGGATAGATTCCCTATTAAAAGTTGAATTTCCTTGTTTACTATTTTGAGATATAAGATTATTGTATTGTCTAATAGTCTTCGTTAAATCATCTATTTCTTTGAGTTTTTCTGCATTTTCTTCTTCAAGTTTTTCAATGTCAATTCTTGAAAGCTCAATAGCTTTTTCTTTATCTACAATTTGTTCTTGCAGATTTTTAGCTGCACCTTCTTTTTTTAAATTATTGATATAAAACTCTACATCTTCAATTAGTGTATCGTAAGTATCTAATCCTAAAATTTTACCTAAAGCATCATTGATAAAACTTCCCTCTTCTTTAATTGATAAATTGGCGATTTCAGATATCTTTTCTGCATCAAAAAACACAAATTTTGCAGCATCTATTGGGATTATATAATCATTGATAAAGTTTATTTTTTCTGCTTCGTCATCAAATATTTCGTCATTTGTAATAGGATCTGAAATTGAAAGTTTTTCATTCATATTAGTAACATTAAATGTTCTAGTAATGATTACACTTTCAGAGTTTGAATTCAATTTCGTTAATTCTGGTAATTCTATTTCTGATATAAGTATGCTAACCGAAAATGTATCTTTATTTTCTTTCTTTGCAGTCCAATTTATGGATTGTTGCATAAATGATGAATAGTTCTTTTCTTTTTGAATTTCCTTTTTAAAATTATCATCGATTTGAGATATTTTCTCTCCATAAAGACACCAAACTATTGATAATAAAAGATTTGTTTTACCATACCCATTTCTACCACCAATTATAATGATATTTTCATCTGAATTTGTAGTAAGGTCAATATTAACAGCATTGTAATATTGTCTAAAATTGTTAATTTCTATATTAGATAACTTCATTTTGTAGTCTTTTCAATAATATCATTAATTTTTTGCTGATGGTAATTATTTCTTTTCAGCAATTTTTTAGTTTTTACAGATTCAAGTAGAATCTCAATAGATTCAAAATTGACATTTTTTTCATTGCAGATTTCTTTCAGCCTTTGGGCTTGCAATATTTTAGTTTCTTTTATTTTCATATTTAAAATTTTGAAGAAGTTTTGCAACTTCAATAAACTGTGTTTCTTCTAACGTTTCTAGTTTGTCTTTATCAAAAAGTTTCCTTTGTTTGTAAAAGAAGTGGTATAGGTTTTCTTCTCCATTTTTACTTGCAGATGGTAAACGGAAGTTTGATTTAACAAAAGTAATTAATTCTCCATATTTTTCATTTGAATTAGATCTTCTTTTTCCATTGATACTTGGGAATTTATTAATGAGATTGTTAATTTTATTTGTTTTATTATCATTAAATTTTCCCTTGTTAATTTTACTTTTCTGAACATTAAGCCAACGGTAAAGTTTAATTTCTTTTTCTGAAACTCCATTTGAATAGGGTAGCCTTTTTTCTATTTGAGCGAAGTTTAGTAGATCATCAAATCTTTCTTCCCAAGACTTTCTGACAGATTTATCTATTGAAGCTGATTTTATGTGTGCTTCAGTATATTTTTTTGTTGATAAACCAATATGTGAGCCTTTATAAAATATATATAAACCAGATTCATCAAGTTTTAAATTTTGTAAGATACTATACTGGTTTGATTTTGGACGATACTTTAAAACGTAATTAGTAATTTCAAATATATGTTTTGGTTCAGCAAATTGAGATAAATATTCTTTCACAATATGTCTAATTGTACCACCTTTAAAATTGTCTAATTCTTTTTCCCACTTTTTTAAGCCAAAGACACTTTTTCTCCCTATTGGAACAAAACCATTTTTTCGTTTCATCGAAACTCTAACCTTAAATTCATCTGTATCATAGTTAGGATATAACTCTAAAACTTTTTCAAAGATTTCTTTAACCTTTGATGGTTTCCCTAAATGTTCAAGTGCTTCATAGGCGTATTCGTGAGCTTGCTTTTTTGTATTTCTTTTGAATATTAAATTTTCGTCTAAATCAAGATACAATTCAAATTCGTCATTTATCATCTTTTCTCCAATTGGAAAAGCTATATCTAAAATTTCGATATTATTATTAGTTAAAAATTTCGATAAATAGCTTTTAAAATTAAATGAATAGGATTCTACAATTCTATCATTTATTCTGTTTTCAATATCATTAGCTAAAGCATTAAAATCAATTTCTTTGACTATTTCTTTTTCTATTAAATAGAAACTCTTCCAATTATGTCTATTCCGATCGTTAAAGTATCTTGGTTGCAAAACATCTTCAATTTCTCCAATTAGAGAAAATTTATCCCATAAATACGCAAATAATATGTAGGTAATAAACTCTCTAGATAAATTTGTGTTATTTGTATTGTTAATTATATCCACAATTTCGTTGTCAATTTCTAGTTGATTAGAATTAATGTCGATATTATATTTTTGATACAAATCATCGGTAAAATTTTGAGTAAATAATAGTTTGTTAAACAGATTTTCAAGACATACTAATTTAATTTGTCTTACTCTTTCTCTAGTCAAGTTTATATCCTCTGCGATTTGATCTAAGGTTAAATCTTTTTGGTTTTGATAAATTTTAAAAGCTTTCTTTACAATGATTGTATGAGTTTCGTTGTATAGCGCGTTTTGATTTAATAAAAAATCTGTAAGTAAGAATATTGATTCTGATTCAAGTATTTCACTTGGGATTTTTGAAATAGAAAATGTGCGTTGAATTAAAAAATTATTCTTAAGTGAAACTAACCGTTTTTCGTCAATCGATTGACTTACTTCAGTCAAAAAATCTTTTATTTTAGAAATATAAATTTCTATTTCTGGTATACATTTTGCTCCAACATTCTTTATTTTTTTAACTGTAAAATCATCAGAAAACAAAATTTGTTCTGCAAAATTTTTAATTTTCAAGTTACCTTTTAAATGAAGTGAAATTGCATTTTTACTTCTTACGGAAAGACTATTTGTATTTACAAGAATGAAGCTGTTTATTACTTCTCTTTGAACTCTTGTTAAATCAGGAATAATTTTTTTTAATGAATTTACTTTGCTTATTTCAGGTTCTCTATCATAAACATATTCTTCTTGATATTTGTTGCAAATTTCTTTTAATTCAATATTTGACTTTTTCCCGCAATTTTTAAATTTTAAGAAATGTTTGTGTTTAAAGTAATATTGCTTTAAGTCTCTTATGGAATTTATATTGTTCTCTTTGCAAACATTATAAGATCTTATACTAATTTCTCGTTTTCTGAAAATTTCAAGAAGTGAAATCATGGCTGCACCAAATTTTTTCACTAAAATACAATTTTTGTTTAAGTTTTTTATTCAATGATGTTGGTTTTTTCACAAAATAAGTAGATTTTTTTCACTTATTTACTTGATCTAATTGTAACCAAGTATTTTATAATTTCTTTGAATTACTTAGTTTAATCATTCTTATTGTTTCTTTATAATCGGTATTGCACATCAAATAGTGGAGAATATATTTCAAAACTTAAGCCAAGTAGATTTAGAATCTCTGGTTGTATAGAAAAGAAGATGTGTATAATAACTCACGGCTGGTTGCTTGAGTTATTTACCTTTAAATTTATTTAAAATAATTTAAAGGCCTAATCTAAGTTAATTTACCATACCTTACAGAATTATTTATTATGATTTAATTTAATCAATTTTTCAAAATACTCCTATTTATGAAAAAGATACATTTAGTTATTTTCTTATTAATGTCTTACATTTCAGTAGGTCAAAATTTAACGGTAATAAGTGGTGGAAGTATCACAATACCCAAAGACAGTTATGTTTTTGTTGGCGGTGATTTTACCAACACAGCAGGTACTGTAACTTTACATTCCGATTCGGATGAATTTTCATCGTTATTGGTAAGTGGTGCTGCCTCAGGAGATATCACCTATAACCGCTATGTAAATATAGTAGGCGCATGGAGAATGGGATTTAGTAGGTGCGCCAGTATCTGGTATGGCATTTAGTTCTTTAATCACGGATGCCAATATTGCCACAAACGGAAGTGGTGTTTATGCAGTAGGTGCTTATGACAATACTAGATACTTGGACAAATGCTACCAATGCAACCACAGGTAATTTAGCATTAGGGCAAGGATACCAAATGGCTACCACAAGTGGAGGCACCCTTTCTTTTACAGGAGCTATTGCCAATGGAGACCAAAGTGTTACCATTAACAACAACAATGCAGCAAATTCAGGAGCAGGAAGGCGTTGGAATTTAATTGCCAATCCATTTGCGTCGTATCTTCATGGAAACTCTAATGCAGATGGTACTAACAATTTTTTAACTGCAAATACAGCAGCAATTGATGATAATTTTGAGGCAATCTATGGATGGAAAGCTGATGGAACAGGATATGAAATTTACAACAATACAAGTGCAGCCACTTACATTGCCCCTGGTCAAGGTTTTTTTGTAGCCGCAGCAGGAAGTGGAGCGGATCAAACAATCATTTTACCCAAGCGATGCAAACAGTTACAGGAGCAGATGATTTTGTTGCCGCAAGATCCTCTGCGAGTTACGAATTGGTTTTAGACATGCATGGTGATGCTGTTAAAGTACAGATACTAAATTTTATTTTAAAGAAGGATTGACCTTAGGATTAGACCCAGGGTATGATGCCGGAGCCTTCAATCAATCTTCAGGTTTAAGTTCGAGACTTGTAGAACAAGACAATGGTATTGGCATGGGTATCAATGCGATGCCTACAGATGCTATGAGCAATGTAATCGTTCCTCTAGCAATAAATCAAGAAGCTGGTGATTGCTCTTGAAATTCAAATAGCAAATAGTACGATTCCAGAGGATATAAATGTGTATTTAGAAGACACAGTAGAAAACACGTTTACACTTCTTACCAATGAGAGTTTTGAGCTCACAGCACAAACTACTTTGAGTGGTGCGGGCAGGTTTTTCATTCACTTTACTACAGGCGTACTCTTTCCATAGATACCGTAAGCAGTAGTTCCTCATTGGTTAGCCGCCTATAAAGGAAAAGGAAATGACCTATATCTCTTTAGAAGGATTACAGCAGTTCTCAGAGCCAGCAGATCTTACCCTTTACAATGTATTAGGGATGAAAATACTTTCAAGAAACGATCCAAAACCCTTCACAGAAAGAGCTGCTTTCTACTATAGGCGTTGAAGACAGGAGTTTACATCTTAAAAGTACAGGCAGAAAACATTGTTTTCACAAAAAAATTAGTCAATAGAATAAGAACATTCCACATGAAAAATACAGAAAACACACCTAACGGTACCGATGATATCAGTAGAAAAGAGGCCGTAAAGAAAATGGGGAAAGTATGCTGCACTAACAGCGCTGGGAACATTTATGATTCTCAACCCTAAAAAGGCACAAGCGCAATCTACACCGCCAGATCCTGGTGGTAATTGGGGTAATAAAACAACGATAAAAGAACAAACTATTAAAAAATACACCAATGAAACAATTTTTCACACTTTTAGCAGCAGTATTATTCACTGCAACAACATATGCCCAAGTGGGTGTAGGTACAACAACTCCAGACGCTTCGTCTGCATTAGATATTACCTCTACCACAAAGGGGTTATTAATGCCAAGAATGACAGCAGCCCAGCGTGATGCGATTAGCTCTCCAGCCACAGGATCTAATGATTTTATGACCAATGCAGATGGTACAGGCAGAACTTTACGATTACAATGGTACGTCAGTTGGAGTAAAACTCACAATAGGCTGATGTAAATGCCAATCAGTGGTAGGTGATTTTCTCCAAGGCGGCGTTGTTTTTCACCTATTTGAAGAAGGAGAAACAGGTTATGTTGCAGGACAAATCCACGGTTTGATTGCAGCAGTAGCAGACCAGAGTTCTGGTATACGATGGTATAATGGCAGTTATGTTACTACAGGGGCAACAGGGACAGTTATAGGCACAGGAGCTACCAATACAACGCAATTATAAGTGAACAAGGCACAACCGAAACATCTTATGCAGCAGGCCTGGCAAGGGCATATACTGGAGGAGGACTATACCGATTGGTTTTTACCCTCAAAAGATGAGTTAAACAAAATGTATTTAAATAAGGCAACTATAAACACTACAGCTGCAGCAAATAGTGGTAGTGATTTTTCTGCTAATAACTACTGGAGTTCTACGGAGTACGATAGCAATACCGCGTGGGTACAGTATTTCGGCAATGGTGGTCAGGGCTACTACGATAAGCAACACCACGTTAGCGTGCGTGCAGTTCGAGCTTTTTAGTTATTTAATTATTTATCAATTTAATTAGTGCCGCGTAAGCGGACGATTTTTATTTTTTAAAAATGGCATTACACACAGCGCTTCCTGTATATAGGGATACATATAAATTGGTATTAGAAATTTTTGTAAGTACCAAAAATTTCCCTAAAGAATACAAGTATAGTTTGGGTAGAGATATGGAGCGTGATGTGCTGGTTTTAATGCGCTGTATATATCGTGCGCTGTTAAAACGTAACTTTAGTTTCCAGTAACCTAACTTTTAGAACACAATATAACCCATTTCCAGTTATCTTTTTATACCTCCCGAGCAACCTTTGGAGCAACCCTAAAAACCAAAAAACCCGTAAATCATTGTTTATAAATGAGTTACGGGATAATTTTGTGGTGCCTCCAGGAAGAAATTACTTTATTTCATTTAATCTCAAAAACACCTAAATCATTAAAAATTAATGATATAACATCATTTTTATTATAAAGACATAAAATGAAATAAAGACAAATAAACTACAAATAACTAAACTGCGCACACCTTTGAGCACACCCTTTATGCGCTGTATATTAGCCGTATGAAGAAAATAATTAAACCACAATTAGGAACTGTAAGGTACAATTTGAAGGAGTCCAAAGAGACATTAAAACAAAGTAGAAAAGAAAGTCCAATTTCATTGTGGTTTTCCTATGGGAAACGACAAAGATTAAGATATTCAATTGGAATATCAGTAGGTTATGCAGATTGGGATTTTGAAAGACAAAGGGTTAGAAGAAATCGAAGTCTTATAATTAATTCAGCAACAGTTAATAGGTACCTTGACAAGTTACAGAATGAACTCATTCGTGATCATTCGGAATTAGTATTGGAGGGAAAAGAAGTCAATAATGAAGTTTTAAGATCTATTCTCGATAGGTTGACAAATCGAAATATTGAATCAGAAGTAAAAGTAATTCAAGATGATTTTTTTGTTTTTGCAGATGAGTTCATCGAGGAGAAGAGGGGTAGTATTGAAAATGTTACTTTACTACTATATAAACAGTCCTTAAAGAAACTTAAATTGTTTTCAGATTCCACAACATCAATTGATTTCACATCTTTCACAAGACCTATTTTAAACGACTTTAAGAGGTTTTTGGAGGTTGAACAAGGGTTTAAATTAAACACCATTTCAAAACATTTCAAATCAATAAAAACAATTGTGTTGGAGGGGAAGAGGAGAGGTTTAATTGGAGATGTAGATTTCAGGTTGTTTTCAATTCCAACGGAGGAGCCAACAAAGATTTATTTAAGTGAGAATGAAATATGTAAGATGAAGGATTTAGATCTTTCAAATGACAAGACTATGGAGTTGGCAAGAGATATTTTCTTAGTGGGTTGTTATACTGGACAACGAATTAGTGACTACAATAGATTATCTGGTATTGATATTGTAGAAAAGGATGGGGTCCATTTTTTTGAAATTCTTCAAAAGAAAAGTGGTGTTAAGGTTAACTGTCCAATCACACAGGAACTAAAAGAAATTATGCACAGATATAATAACCAACCCCCTCCAAAACTATCAGACCAAAAGATAAACAAGTATCTCAAGTTGATTGGTAGAAGATTAGATATGAATGAAGATGTTTTATGTCATGATACAAAGGGAGGAGTAAAAAGAACCTATATTCGTCCAAAGTGGGAAATGTTGGAGTCACATACTGCACGTAGAAGTTTCTGTACCAATATGTACTTAAAAGGAATGTCAATTCAAGATATCATGCATTTTTCGGGTCATAAAACTGAAAAGGAATTTCTTAAGTATATTAGAATCACATCAGATGAGCGCACCCGACATATACTGAGACAGGGATTTTTTAATGTGTAAATTATAAAGTTATAAGGTGCTTTAGTTACCAGTAACGTTAGTCAACTTCTCTAAAACCTTTAAAAAATCCAATTGTAAAATCTACAATCCATTTAATGGATAAAAAACTAAACCACAAAATAGAGATGAAAATGTGCCAAAATACTTTAATGAAATTAACAAAGAGAATGATCAACATGTAGATCATTTGAAAAGTAGCAGCGTTTTTCCCTCTTACTTGAACACCTCCTAATTTGAAACTGGAGTAATTCGGTTTTAGGATGTTATAAGAACCTCTTTTATTTTTGAGGGAGGTACTAATCCCATTTTTTGAAACATTAAAGTTAAAAGGACCACTATTGTATCTTCCAATGAACTGAAAGTTTCCGTTTTGGAAACCCATTCTTGCTCCCTTAAATAATCGTTTGTGAAGACGAAGTCCGTGTTTAGTGTTTATAGTAGCGCCAACTCCATCTCCTTTAAATGTTTTCGTTGCAGAAACACCACCAGTTCTTGAAACTCGGACATTTTTTCCTCTGTATTCTATTCTTTTTGAAGGGTTGTCTTTATCTTTTGAATTAGTGCTTGACATGAGTCAAAATTAAGAAATTAAAATAAGGAGATTGAGATGTTTGAATTTTGATTTCCCCTCCCCCTATTATTCAAAGTTGCAGCATAATTTCTTCTTTTAACGATCCACTTAACTTGGACGATATACAATTCTCCTTCCTTTAAAATACTTAAGTAACGAGTGTAAGTTAGACTGCTTTTTCGAAAGCATTTTCTATATCGCTTAATGTTACAGCAACTTGTTTTTCGGCAAGAAACTTATAAATCAATAATCGCATTGCTGTAACTCTAATATTTTTTGAGTCTAAAAATTGTTCTATTTTTTGCATAATTTTTAATGTTCTTCGTTACCAAATGGTTTAATAATAATTCCTACGCTAAAAATAAAGCCGTCTGTTGGTGCATAAATTTCTGGAAATTCTGGATTTTCGTGTGGTGGTAAAACCAAAGGCGAAAACCTACTTTGTCGTCTGTCTGTGAAATTTTCAAAATTCACAAAAGCACTACCAAATTTAAAGTTTCGCATTAACAATAATCCCATTGTGACAAAATCTGTCGTTTCAGTTCCGTTTGATAAAAACTGCTTTCCTGTATAAAATGTCTCGTAACCAATTCGCCATTTATCAGATTCGTACATTAATACACTTCCTGCGTTATGTTTTGCTGTCAATGGTTTTTGTGGATTTCCTGCCAAATAGTTCAGTTTCGTGTCTATAAGTGCATAATTTAAAAACCATCTAAAATCTTTATAAGTAAACTTAATATTTGTTTCTGCTCCTTTGCTTAAAATTTCGTCAGTTGCATTTTCAAATGCAAACAAACCGTTATTTGTACTATTTAATAACAATCCGTTATTAATCGCTGTAACATAAAAAAGTTGATTAATGGAAAAACCAATGGTTTCAAATAAACGTGTTTGATAATTGAAATCAAGATTTACACCATAAGAACGTTCTGCTTTTAATGAAGATTTATCAATGCCAATTATATTTTCAAAATTGATAAATTCAGCCTCTTCTGTAAAAATATCTGGAATTTTGTAGCCTAAACCACCACCAATTCTGCTTGAAAATCCATTATCATTTTTATAAAGCAAAGAAATTCTTGGAAGCGGAAAAAAGCCAAAATCAGTATTGTAATCTGCTCTTAATCCAGTTTCTAAAATCCAACTATCGGAAAGGTCATAAATATTGTTAGCAAACAAACCGTAAGTGATGTCGGTTTGGTCACGTTGCAAAGTTGCATTATCATTTTCATCAAAGTTGGAAGTGTATAAATTTGCTCCAAAAATCCAATCCGCTTTTGAAGTCTCTCTTTGATAAGTGATTTCCGTAAATGTGTTGGTTTGTTTACCATCAAAATTGAAATCGGGAATCGTTAAATTTCTATCGAAAAAGGATACACTATTTTTAATGCTCAAAGAACTAATAGAATCTATTTGAGTTTTGTAAACTGCTTGACTACTCAATCTTTTTGAAATGTTTTCCTCTGTATATTGATGAATTCCATTTTCGCCACTTTCTATTTTAGTAATGTCTCCACCAATTCTATCGTCATAAGTTCCGTTTAGACCTAACCAAAACGTAGTTTTGTCAGAAGGATAATAAAAGAATTTTGGATTAAATGAAATAGATTTAGTTTTTGGTAAATTACTAAAACCATCATCTTCTGGGTCATAAGCTTTTTGATAGTGACCAGAACCGTAAAGCGAAATACCAAACTTTTCATTCCGTTTACTGTAAAATACATTTGCAGTACTTCCCAACGCTTGTGTTTGCGTAAGCATAATATCTAAAGCAGGTTCTTCGTCTGGTGTTTTTGATACCATATTTATTAAACCTGCAATTGCTCCACCACCATAAAGTGTAGATGAACTTCCTTTAATAATTTCAAATTGTTGCAAATCTAAAGGTGGAATTTGTAAAATACTCAAACCACTTGAAAAGCCTCCATAAAGTGGAAATCCATCTCTCAAAAGTTGTGTGTAACGACCATCGAGTCCTTGAATTCTAATATTTGTACTTCCGCTACTTAAAGAGGTTTGTTGCATTTGAATTCCTGTGCTTTCACGTAGAACCATAGAAATATTGGTTGGATTCATAATTGCTTTTTCTCCCATTTCCTCAACTCCAATAAATTCAATTCTTGTTGGAATTTTTTTTACGGTTCTTGTACTTCTTGAAGATTGTAATACAACTTCATCCAATTCGTTTCCACCGCTTTTTAATTTGAAAATCAAGTCTGAATTACTTGGGATTTGAATAGTTGTCTTTAGAGTTTCAAAGCCTAAAAAAGAAACTATGATTATATGTTCGCCATTCGGAATTTCGTTAAAAGTTGCAATTCCGTCAAAATCGGTTACTGCTCCTTTTTCTAATTCCTCAAAATATACTGTTGCTCCAAATATTGGCTCGTTTTCGGATTCTGAAATTACTTTTATTTGTATATCAGATGTTTGTGCTTTAGCAGAAAAGCACGTTATAATTGTGAGCATTGCGCTCAATATGTATTTATTCATTGAAAATGTAAATATTAATTAACTTTAAAATTTTGACTTTTAGTCGATATTTTTAGCTAATTAATTGTGGCGGTTGCCAGATATTGGAATGAAAGTTAAATCTGTAGATTGATTGATAGACAGATAATATTTCTGTAGAGATTTGATTATTAACACCTAATTCAAAAGTTTGAATTGGTTCATATGTAATTGCGATTCCGCAACAATTACAAATACAAGTTATTGGACAAGTATCATCACTATCGTTTTGATGATTGTGTTCAGCAGATATTTCTTCTTGGTGTTGGTCTTCAGTATTATTTCCGTCAGAACAAGGTTTGATTGACAAACCAAGAATTAATAATGATAGTATGATAGTTATAAATTTCATTGGCACAAAGATAAATAAATTTCAATGCAATGGTGTTGCAAAGTCATTTCTTAATTCTGTTTTGGATTTTGTGGATAATATAAAAAACAATGGTAGAGAAACTACTTCAGGTGTAAAACTGATTTTTAGAGAAAATTCTGGAAAATTTATTTTTTAAAAAACTTGAGTTTTTACAAAAAATCCAGAAAAATATTCGCTCAGGTCATTGCCCCCCTCTACAGATACCAAAAAAAGAGGTATTTAAGGGGGGATACGGCAGGGAGTGCTGCAGGGAGGTCCCCCACGGTATGATCCTTCACCAATTTTAGTCGGCAAAATCCATTAATCACAATAATAGCGTACACTTTAATTTGTGAGTGTTTTGATAGCGATAAAATATAGGTTTTATGCTGCATGAGGGGTGTGGCTGCTATAATTTTAGGGTATAGATAGGTAAACCTTAAAATTATGAGTATTTCAATATTATATACAAGAGTTTCGAGTGTAGATCAGAAAACGGATCGACAAAGAGTAAAAGAGGATGAATTTGATAAAGTTATCGAAGATAAATGTTCGGGAGCCATTCCAATTTTTGAAAGACCCGAGGGTTCAACCCTAAAAACCCTTATAGATCGACAATTGATCAAGTCAATTTCTGTTTGGCAAATTGATCGTTGCGGTCGTGACCTTAGAGATATTATAAATTTTATTCATTACACCACTGAGAGAGGAATCCCTGTAAATTTTTTATCGCAAGGTCTATGCACACTCAATGAAGACAAAGAGGAAAATCCGATCTCTAAAATGATAATCTCAATTCTTGGAGTGGTTGCTGAAATGGAACGAAAACTTTCAAAAGAACGTCAACGTGAGGGTATTGAGTTGGCTAAATTAGATCCAACAAAATATCTTGGAAGAAAACCAGGTTCTAACGAAGATCCAATTAAGTTTTTATCAAAACCACAAAATAAAAAGGCGTTAGACTTACTAAGAAAGGGATATAAAAATATTGAGGTTGCTAAGATCACGGAGCTTCATGTGAATACCATCACTAAAGTTAAACGACATTTATAATGGATACCTTTTTCACTATTTACTTTTTTGTTGTTGGAGGGATTGTTCACTCTAAACTTGATATCTGTGCTAATTAAATTCTTCACTAGCTGAAGGTGAAGACTGGCAATTTCATTTGGCAGAGGATGTGTTGAACTGGTGCCTCTAATGTTGTATCCAATTCGAAAACAAAAACCACTACTTACTTTAGTTGACGGGTAAATCTCATCTTGCGGGGGAATATTGTTTCTACAACAACACAATTACTATTTATAAGGATAACAATGTAATACGCAGAGAACTAATCAATACCGTCATCCATGAGTATTTCCATTACTATTTAATTACATCAGAATCTAAGTCTAAACTCTACCATGATCAATTGGAACAATTCTCATTGGCGCAACACCCGCAGGAAATTCTTTGCAACACTATGGGAGAAACTCTCACAAAGGTCTATTTGAAAAACAATTAAAAATGGTTCTTATTTGACAAATAGTTCAATACCCCAACCAATCGTGCCAATTAGATTTAATTTACTACGTTATTCAAAATCACGTATTCAGCATTTACAATCGAGAATTAGTAATTATTCCTGTGGGTGCTTTGTGTTATTTAACTGTCAAATTTATTACGACAAAAAACTATCAATTTATCTAGTAAAACTACACGGGATGGTTCTATTTCTTGTTCAGGTAGAATATTTAATTTTTCATTAAAAAAATCATTTAGTAACTCCATATTAGGTGGATTATTAGACCCACAATTGATTAGGTATTGGTTATAATACTCATAGTTTAAATTATTTTTTCCTTTTATCATCTTTCTTTAGTTTTTGAAGTTTATCTATTATAGATTCTCTTAGAATATCTGAAATTTTTATTTGTTCATCTATAACGCACTCCATCAAATTATTGAATTGACTCTCGGTTATTCGAACTATTACTCTTTTTGACTTTTTCTCTTTCATAAGTGTGTTTATTTATAAATATCATAGAAAATAAAATATGTCAGACAAAAAAAAGTAATCTTGCACACCGCTTTTGAGTTTGCTATTTTTACATAAATCTAAGTAAGTGAAAGTTAAAATCTCATATCTAAATTCACAGGGACGTGACAACATAGCTGAAGTTGTTGATATGTTTTCAAAGGATAGAGGTCCATTGACTTTTGAATTACTTGAGAATAATTATTCTTCGGATCACTTTCAATATCATCGAGATTTAACAAAAATATCCATTGATGATTTGAAGGAATTGTCCAGGTTAATTAGGTTAGATCACTCGATAGGAAGTGATGACTTCGTTGTTGTAATCTCTCAAAAAACTATTGATGCCTCAGTAATTAATATTACATCATTAAAAGATTGGTATAGTTTCTATTACGAACAGAATATACTAGTTAAGTCAGGTGGTTGGAGTAATATAACAGAGGGTAAACCATATCTTGCTATTGCTCATCAAATCATTGAAAATATATTTCAATACCTCGGTAAACTGGATTTAAATTCTATTCGTTTACAAGATTCTATTCATATGGAAACAGAAGTTTGTATTAATGATTTTTGTGAAAAACCAAATGAAACTAAGGGGAAAATTAGATCGGGTTACATTTGTAGGAGCTGTATACAATCAGCATTAAATTATACCTCCAATGATTATGTTATTCAAATTAAAAACATCTTAAGTAGAATTAGTAATCGGTTAAGAGAGAACTATGACTTTAACTTTTCCGATAATGAATTGAAAATTCAGGTAACTGAAAATTATAAAATTGAAATTGGTGGGCAACCTTTGGATTTTGGTCATAAAGGTAAATTATCTCATATTGTTTATCTCTTTTACTTAATCAATCACAAGTCTAAGTTTGGACGTAAGGATCTTTCAATAGGTGGTGTGGCTCACGAAAAATTCATGTTATTATATAATCATATATATAGTAAAATATATGAAGATGAGGTTAATCGGTACGTGAAGAGTATAACATCAGTTCATTCAAGGATTTCCACCCGTATAAAAAATCAATTGAATATTGAGGCGTTGGCTCATAAGTATGGTTTTAACTCTTCAAATACAAAACAAGATGTTACAGTGTATTACATTGATATCTCCCCAGAACACCTAAGTATTCCCTCAGATCTTTTGAGTTTTAAAGTGAATTACTGATATCCTAAATTTCAATCGCAGCGCTGCGATTGAGGTATACCTTTTCCTTTCGTGATTTCTTTGTGGTATAATTTAAAACTTTATATCATGAAAAATTCAATGGAACAATTCGAAGTTGTAAAAATCGATCAAATCGTAAAAGTTGAAGAATTTAAAAACTTCTATGAATCACAAACCGATGATTCTGAAAACCAATTAAAATCTTCTTTAGAACAGGAAGGACAGTTATTGCCTTTAACTCTTTCAAGAGATTTTCAATTAATTGATGGTTATCGCCGACTTAAGTTACTATGTGCTTTATGTAAAACAGAAGTAAAAGTTCAATTTGTAGATATAGAACCATCTATCGACCTACGTTTATCCTTTAATATATATCGAGTAAAGACCGCCAACGACCTTACTAAAGAAGTGTTACAGGTTTTTAAATCGGTTGAAAAACGACAAGGTCAAGGGAACAACGGAAAATCTTACGATCGTTACGAGATTGTCAAAGAGAAACTAAACTACCGCTGGAAATCTCCCAAGGCAATCCGCCAGTTTGATAAAATTATCGAAAATGACTTTGAGAATAATTTGTTATTAAACGGAGTTGTGAACAAAGGGTGGAGTTTATCTGACTGTGAAAAATATCTAAGTGAATTAAAAGAGATTGATTTAACCAAAAATCATGGATTCACAGCAGAGTTAACAAAAGGAGACCTTACCATTAAACAAGTCAATAAATTTATTGAAGAAAAAGAGAACCTTCAAAACAATTATAAGGACACCTTTGTAATTCCGAATAAGGCAACTTCTTTTAAAATGAATTGTGTTGATATAGTTGATGTGCCCTCGTATACAAGAAGTGTAGCAACCTTGTTTACTTCCATTCCGTATTATATGTTGCGTGGTTATGATAAGAAAAACTTGTCATCTGAATTGGGACATGAAAAGACACCTGAAGAGTTTGCGGATAACATTGGGGAGGTTTTTGGGAAGGTTGAAGGAGTTCTTAATGAAACTTCAAATGTGTTTGTAAATGTTGGAGACACCTATGATAATGGTTGTGCCATGGATATATCGGGTTTGGTGAAAGCAGCGATCTTAAAACACACAAAACTTAAATACAAAGAGTGTATCATCTGGTCCAAACCGAATCCTCATCCACAGGGAGAACAAGTAAAAAGACCCATAAATCAGATTGAATATATTTTATGGTTCGTGGTTGATCCTTCAAAATCGAAGTACAACTTATTAAAATATACGGATCAGGAAAAAGAGGTAAGGATTACGACTGGTGCTAAAGACGTGGATAAAAACGGGAATGTATCTAAGAAAACAAAATCACTCTCAAAACCCTATAAGAAGATCTACAACCACATTGCAGCTCAAGATGTGGATCATATGATTAAGTGTGCCACAGGTAAAAATAAACCAGCATACGATGCCTTCCCAACAGGTCACCCTGCATTGATGTCTGAACTTCTTCCAGTAATACCGATTTTAATGACAACAGACGAAACTGATTTGGTGTACGATCCTTTTGGGGGTGCTAATACCACTGGTAGAATTTCTTTACTACTCAACAGACAATACTTAGGTACCGAACTTTCAACTCACTATCACAGGGTGGGTTGTAAGGTTCTTGAAAATACAATTGAAGAGATCAATCAGAATGATTTAGAGATTATCAATAGTGAGTATAAGGAAGTAGAAGAATTAACTGTAGCAGCATAAAATAATGAAAGTTTTAGTGCCAAATAATTTAAACGTACCTGAATTGATTGAAGAATTGAATCTCTCTAATCGAAGACAGAAATATGTTAAAGAGAAAATATATCATTTGATATCAAGAGTTGTGGCAACACATAAAAATATTAAAAAGTTTGATAAAAATGGATACACCGGATTGTGTTCTAAAGAACTCAATATGATCTTAAATAGAGATTATAAATTGATTTTAGATCTATTAAAAGATAAAAATGTGATTGAGTTAGATGTCAATTATTTAAAAGGTGTGAGGTGTAATAAAATCAAGTTAAACGATCAATATCAAAAAAAAGATAAGGTATTAAAAACCATAAGGAGAGAACATAAAACAGCACCCTCTAAAACCCAGTTATTAGATAGTTACTTCAACTACAACTTAGAAATACAAAAAGGGTACAAGAATCATGTAAAACACATATACGATACCCTGCGTCAAGAATTAACAAATGACAATCAGTTACTGGTTCTTAAAAATAAAATTGGAATCTGGTTATTGACAATAAATGATATTGAAACCAATCAGTATTGGTATAATAAATCTACAACCAATTGGAGGTATAATTCAACCATAACAAATAATCCTAAAATATTTAAAAAATATTTAAAATATAATAATGAATCATTGGTTCAAGTAGATCTTAAATGCAGTCAGGTATATCTATTATCAAGTATCTTAAACTATGATTTCTTTAAATCTAATGATCAATTATCATTTCATCAAATAATGAACTCTTTATTATCTGATAAATTCATAAAAGATATTAAATCACACCTCTTTTCTCCCTTAATGTTTGCGCACTTTGAGCAAAGAAAGTATTTGGGGAAAGATGAGATAACAATTAGAGATCATCACGAATTTCAAAAATTTAGAGACGCACCATTTCAAGAAGATTTCTATTCACATTTATTTGAATTGGAACATGGAGTTTCTCCCACGGGTGCTCAACGTAAATCAATCAAAAAGGATATCATGTATGTATTGTTTCAAAACAATAGAAAACATCGAGAATTGTTGGAAGGAGTTCGGTTATTAGAGAAGTTTTATCCTTTCGTAAATCAATTTATTCTCAAGATTATGGACAAAGTAGGGAAGAGGAATTTCTCCTTACTTACTGCAGCGGGTGGAGAGTTACCTAATATTGGATTGTGTGGTTCCAGAATTCCATAGACGATGTCTTGCAGCTCCAATTTTCACAATCCATGATTGTATCATTACAACGGAACAACATAAGTTAGAACTAACGAATGTGATGTTTGAAGTACTTCACGAAAAAACAGGTATTAAACCCGGTTTATCGGTTGAAAAGTTAGATTCCTCAGATCCACTTGATGATAATTTTATCAAAGGAAATAAGAGATGATATCTATAAGAAATCAACTAAGAGTAGATTTAAAAAAATGAGTTGGTCCATACTGGACAAACACATCGAAACCACAAATGAATTTCTAAAAAACAACTAAAAAATCAAAATTATGAAAGAAGAAATCATACAAATATTGAATGTAACAAAAGACGAACTAATCCAAATCGTTAAAGAAGGTGTCAAATTAGAATTGAACCGACAGAAGGCAATAGGTCAGACTACTTTTAATAACTCACATGAAAAGTATTTGAGTAGAAGTGAAACTGCAAAATTACTTCATGTAACAGAAGTAACTCTTAATAACTGGGAGAAGAAAAATATACTTGTTCCGAGTAGAATGGGTAGACGTGTCTTATATAAAGAGGCTGAAGTTTTGGAGAGATTGGACCATGCTGCATAATTAAAGTATAACAGTATAAATGTTATGTAATGTTACAAACTGAGGATACCTTTTATAAGCTAACGTTTAATTATGTGAGTTGTTAATTTATTTATATAACTTAAACCTTATCGAACCTTAATTAAGGTTACGTACTTTGATAATTGTTTTATTTTTGATGTTAGTGGTAATGATTGTAGAGAAGTATCTGAAGGCAAATTTATATTTTCATTCATAGAATCAATTAAAGTTAAAAGGTATAATGACTTAATAGTGTAAGCAACATTATCCACATCATCAGAAACTATTTTTGAAGAATTAATACCTATTAAATTTCCCTTGTAGTCAAACAAAGGTCCGCCACTATTACCAGGTTGAATTGGAGTTGTTGTTTGATAAGTAGTTACATCTCCTTGAAAACCGGTCTTTGAACTTATCTTACCGTCAGTAAACTTTATGTCTTTCCCCATAGAAGATAAAGCTTTTGGGTAACCGAGTGCAAACACAGATTCACCAACTTGGCTTGATCTTGTTTTAAAATTATACTTTATTCCAGATAAACCTTCAAAAGAGTTGTCATCAATTTTTATTATGGCCAAATCATTTACCTCATCTGTTCTTATAACTTTAGTTCTGAAGCTTTCAACCTTTCCATTATATAAAAATTCAACTTCGATTGCTTCTGCACCTTCAATAACATGAAAATTAGTTGCAATTAGGCCACTATCTGAAATGATTACTCCAGAACCATTTCCGGTCCAATCGTCATTTGAATAATCTCTATTTTTCGGGGAGGATGAGGTATTAGCTGCTGTTTTTAAAACCTTGAAATTATCATAAGTTACCGCTTTTACTCCATCGTTATAGATGCCTGAAAAATCTCCAATTAGTGAAGAGTTTTCTGAAGTATAAACTAACTTTCCATCAATTGAGAAAAAAAGTTTATTATTAACCTTTACAATATTTAATTTAGTTGGTTCAAAGAAATTATTATTTTCAATTTTTTTATAATCTTGCATTCCAACCTGAATGCCCTTTATTAAAATACCTGCCTTATAATAACCATTTGCTGTTATTATAAGTCTTGCATAGTTATCCCAATCTTTCCAGCCAGTTACAATACCAAACCAGCTGTTTTTTTCGCCATTCCAATAATTCACTGTAGTACTAATCTGGAAATCTTCTGTACTATCAATCGGTAATTTAATTTTTTGTAATCTACCTTTATCATCTTTATTTTCCCAATAATAAGTCCCTTTTGCTTCTTCTGGAGTGGTTGCAACAAAACTCCTTTCTTCTGTGTCATCATAAAAAAGCCAACCTTCAGCCTCTGCAGTAGCTTGGTCTGTAAAATAACTCTTAAAAGAATATTCACATGGTGTAGTCGAGCAATCTAAAGACCAATTATCTCTTGTTCCGTTATTCCAAACTATTTTATTAGTAATATTTCCATATCGGTCATAAAAAATTTCCTCTCCATTTTTTTTATCATTTGAATAGTTAATTTCTTTTTTAACTTGCCCATTATCATAATACGTTCTGGCCATTCCTTCAAAAATAACATCTCCGTTTGTATTCTTAGTTTTTCTGTTTTTCCAGTTCATATATTGAGCAATCCCATCTTCAATTGCAACATTTATTGCAATGTTTGGACTATTAAATGGCTCGCCCTCAAACAATAATATTAATGCATTGTCAGCATCATTAATATCCTCTATTATTAATTCTCCCTTTTGAGGTTGGTAGATAGAAGCATCAACATTAACACTATTTGACTCATAAATTGTATTTCCAAACTTATCTTTAACATGCATATAAGTTAATTCGCCATTTTTATAATCATCTATCTCTGCTTCATTGCCATTTCTAAAAAAAGTAAAACTTTTTCCGTTTAATTCACCATTTATATAATTTCCTACAGATCTCAGTTCTCCTGATTCATAAAATCCCTTTGAAGTTCCGTTTAATTTTCCTTCTTTATATGACCATATATTCTTGGTTTTCCCAGATTCATAAAAAGATTCTTCAGAAACTTTAATACCATTTTCATATTTCATAACAAAATTAAGTTCCCCTGAAATTTTGTAATCTTTTAATAAGCCTTCTTTTTTATCTTTAACATATTTTACTGTTTGTTCTACTTCTCCAGTTTCGTGATAAGAAACCCAATCACCTTCAATATTCCCATTTATGTAATTAAACTTGATACGGTTAGCGCCTGACTCATAAAAAGAATTATACTCGCCCTGCAAAACACCCTTTTCGTAATTTTTTACAATCTTGAGTTTTCCAGACTTATAAAAAGTCTTATGTAGGCCTTCTATTTTAGTATTTATATAATTATACTCTTTTTCTAATTCACCAGTGTTGTAATAAATTAAACTCTCTCCATCAAAAACCCAATTATCGTTATCGTTTAAATCAATGAAAGTTGCACGTTCTAAAGTATTTTGAATTTGACCAGATTTGAAGTAATCTGTAACTACTCCTAAAGATGTATTGTTTGGTCCTTGTTTGTAAATACGGTAAAATTCTGCATTGTTTTTATTTGATATAATATTCCAATCTGTATTAAAATAGATAATTGATTCACCATTTTTAAGTTGGTATTCAGCTGTATTAACTTGGCTGAAAAGTATATTTACAGAAAACAACAGCAACAACAAAAACAAGTTGTATTTAATAGAATTATTTAACATCTTTTAATTTATAAATTTTTGCTAAAATACAAATTTATTTTTTTGTTTGGTACTCTGTATATTGTAGAAGAATCACTTTACTTAATTAACCAAGTAACTTAACTTTAGGTATTTAATATAACAGTATAATCGTTATGTAATGTTACAAACTGCGCACACCTTTGAGCACACCCCAAATACCAGAAAACCCGTAAATCATTGTTTATAAATGAGTTACGGGATAATTTTGTGGTGCCTCCAGGAATCGAACCAGGGACACATGGATTTTCAGTCCATTGCTCTACCAACTGAGCTAAGGCACCTCCTCGCATATTGCGGTTGCAAATATAACGCAATTTTAATATTCGCAAAGTAAATTTTTATAAAAAATGGTTTTGTAGATTTACAGTCTAAATACTAATGATGAATTTGATAATTGATATCGGAAATACAGCTGCCAAACTAGCTGTTTTTCAACGAGATAAAATAATAGAGGTTCAATCCGTAACAACTAAGAAGTTGATTTCTGAAGTTGAAAAAATAATCGATACCTATCCTGGAATCGAAAAAGGCATACTGTCATCAGTCGTTTTGTTAGCGCCATCAGAAATTAATTCACTTCAAAACTTACTACCACTTAAGGTTTTAGAGTCATCATTTAGGATGCCTTTTAAAAATTAGTTATAAAACGCCTCATAGCTTAGGGGTAGATCGTTTGGCGCTAATAGCTGCCGCGGTTAAGCATCATCCCAATACTAATGTTTTGGTTATTGATGCCGGGAGTTGTATTACTTATGATTTTGTAGATGCAGAACACAACTATTTAGGCGGCGCCATTTCACCTGGTGTACAGATGCGGTACAAATCTTTAAAAAACTTTACTTCAAGCTTACCGTCTCTAGAGAAAACAACCCCCAATCAACGCCTTGGTAATTCAACTGAAACATCGATACACTCGGGAGTTGTTTATGGGGTGGTTCACGAAATCGAGGGCACTATCGAAGATTATCAAAATAAATATTCAGATTTAACAGTTATTTTAACAGGCGGAGACGCAGATTTCTTGTGTAAGCAATTTAAAATTAGCATATTTGCGCATTCAAATTTTCTTTTAGAAGGCCTTAATTTTTTATTAGAATTTAATTCAAACTAATGATTAAAAAGTTTTTAATACTTATAACAGTTGTGTTTTCAAGTTTATCTTTTGCACAACAAGGGTCAAGTTCACCATATTCATTCTATGGAATAGGGAGTTTAAAATTTAAGGGTACAGTAGAAAATCAGTCTATGGGTGGTTTAAGTGTATATTCTGATAGTATTCATATCAACCTTCGTAATCCGGCCTCATATGCTGGGAAAAATTTAAAGTCTTTTAATAACGAAGCCCGACCAATTAAATACACAGTAGGAGGGAGCCACACAAACCTCAAACTTAACAGCAGTTCTCAATCTGATGAAACCAATACATCATCAATTGATTATTTGGCCTTATCCATACCGCTTGGGAAATTTGGAGCAGGCTTTGGTCTTTTGCCGTTTTCATCTGTTGGCTATAAGCTGCAATCTAGTGGCAATGATGACATTATCGACTATAGATACCGTGGTGAAGGCGGTCTAAACAAAGTTTTTTTAGGCGTCGGCTATCAATTGTCAGATGATTTCAGAATAGGTGTTGATGCGAGTTTTAACTTTGGAAGTATAACCAACACTAATATTGCTTTTGGATATAATGATAAAGGTGAGATCTTACAATACCAGTCCAGAGAAGTCAATAGGTCAGATCTTAGTGGACTCACTTACAATTTTGGAGGTATTTATACGAAGCTTATCAAGCCCAATTTAGAACTTACAGCTTCCGCAACCTATACTTTGAAATCAGAACTTAATTCCAAGAATCAACGCGAATTTTCAACGATTCTAATTGACCCTACAACACAGCAAGAATTTGTAGTCAATTCAGCAGAAGTTAATTTGTCGGACTCTAACTTGGATACAACAGAGCTGACCCTACCATCAAAAATGGCTTTCGGATTAGGTGTAGGTGCGCCCAGAAAATGGTTTGCAGGCATAGAATATACATTTCTTAAATCAAGCCAATTTTCCAATCGACTTTTAACCATACAAAATGCGTCTTATGAAGATGCTTCAACACTAGCCTTAGGAGGATTTTACGTTCCAAAATATGATTCGTTTAATAAGTACTGGCAACGCATTGTTTACAGAGCAGGTGTTCGCCTTGAAGATACTGGATTAAGGATTAATAATGAAGATATTAAAGAGTTTGGCATATCTTTTGGAGTAGGACTACCTGTAGGTCGTATATTTTCAAATGCAAACCTTGGTTTTGAAATTGGTAAAAGAGGAACTAAGTCAGCTAATTTAGTTGAAGAAAATTTTATAAAATTCCAGCTTAGTTTATCTTTAAATGATCGCTGGTTTGAAAAACGAAAATTTAATTAAGAAAAACGAAACTTCAAAATCATAGCTTTTTGAAGCCAAGAATAGTTTAATAAATAAAATAATCGACATAGATGAAGACTAAAATCACTTATTTAATTACACTTCTTTTTTTAAGCCTCACATTGGCTTCTGCTCAAAATGAGAAAGATTTAGAAACCCTTTCTATATTTAGTGAGCTTGTTAAAGCAAAAAACTATACCGCAGCGTACTCGCCTTGGATGGAACTCAGAGCCCGTAATCCAAAATTTAACAAAGCAATTTTTATTTACGGAGAAAGAATTCTTGATTATAAGATTGATAACTCTGAAGGCGAAGAAAAAATTAGCTTTATAAAAGACCTCTTGAAGCTATGGAAAGAGCGTAAAGCGGTTTTTCCTAATGTTACCCCAACAGGTGCATACTTGGCTAAAGCCTGTCAATTGGAATATGAATACAGATCTTTATTGAGCAAAACCAAATCAGCACTTTATGCGGCTTTTGATAATGCTTATACTACTGATAGTAAGACCTTCACAAACCCAAAAAGTTTATATACCTATTTTTCTTTGATGGTTGATCTTTATGATGAGTCCCAAAAAACAGCCCAAGAATTATTTTCGAAGTATGATGATATCAATGAGAAAATAGAATATGAAGTTAAAAACTACACCAACAAGCGTAACGCATTTTTAGATGAAGAAGGTGCCGTAAAGGAATTGAGTTCAAAAGATGCGCGAAAACTTAAATCCTATGATAGTTATTTAAGAGCATATGATAAAATTGCGGGGAGTATTGATACAAAACTAGGTGCAAGAGCAAATTGCGAAAACCTAATTCCTTTATATACTAGAGATTTTGAGACTTTTAAAACCGATGGAATTTGGTTACAACGTGCGATGAACAGAATGTATGCAAAAGGGTGTAACGATGATCCTTTATTTGTTCAAATTGTTGAACAAAAAAATGCGTTAGAACCTAATGCCGACACCGCATTTTATTTAGGAATCCTAAAAGATAAAGCAGGTAAAAGTTCTGAAGCTTTAAGTTTCTATAATCAAGCAGTTGAGTTAGAGTCTGATCCGTTTGAGAAATCAAAAATACTATATAAAATCGCTACAAATTTCAAAAAGAAAGGACGTTTTGGTCAAGCAAAATCCTATTTTATGAAAGCACTAAGAGCCAATCCTAGTATGGGAAGAGCACACTTAGCTATTGCAGCAATGTATGCTAAAAGTGCGAATAATTGTGGAACGGATAATTTTTCAAAAAGAGCAGTATATTGGTTAGCTGCAAAAGAAGCTGCAAAAGCAGGAAGAATTGATCCAACGATGAAAAAAAGTGCAGCGAAATCTATTGCAAATTACAAAGCTAAAGCACCCACAAAAAGTGAGATATTCTCTTCGGGACGTGCAGGGCAAGTGATCAAAATTGAATGTTGGATCCAACGTTCGGTAACGGTACCATCGCTTTAATGACTTTTGGAATTCATATACTATCAAAAAACATCGTTCTGCTGTGTGCAGTAACGGTGTTTTTTTCTTGTAAAAACACCCTAAAAGAAGTACAAGGCCTTGATGCGACTTCTTTTGCCCCCGTATCCATAGCAGAAAATATCAATACAAAACATACCGACTCAGGCCGGCTAACAGTGATTTTAATTAGCCCCAAAATGGTAAATTTTACCAATCGAGAATTTCCGTATTATGATTTTCCTGAAGGAATTGATCTTACTCTTTTTGATGACAATGCCAACAAAAACAGAGTGATTTCAGATCAAGCCCTTTTGTATGAGCAAACAGACTTAATCGACTTGAGGGGCAACGTCGTTTTGACCACTTCAACAAATGACACGCTGTTTACAGAACAACTTTTTTTCGATCAAAAAAAAGAGTGGCTTTTCACTAATCACCCCGTAAAATTCAGAACCAAAGACTATATCACTAATGGGAATGGCTTTGATTCCAATAGAAATTTCACGAATGCCCAAGTCCTTGAAGTTAATGGACGGATCTTTATTGATGAATAATGCTTATATTTACGGCACTAACTTAAGTCGTTAATTTAACTCTATAACAAATGAAAATTGTTTCAATTCTACAGTATTTATATTTAGGATTTGCTGCCTTGTTTTTTTTCGATATGATCAATAAATGGAATAGCGATCGTAATGCAGCTTACCTTTCTCTGTTTTTTTCAGTACTGGCTGTGGCGATGTTTTTCTTTCGTAAAAAATACAAGAAACGATTTCATGATCGGGGTAAATTGTAACCATGACCATAGACCTCTTGATTATTATTTTAAGTTTGATTTTATCCGCATTTTTTTCAGGAATGGAAATTGCTTATGTGTCCTCAAACAAAATCCATATTGAAATTGAGAAAAAACAAGCGGGTCTATTATCTAAACTACTAACGACAATTACAGCTAAACCGTCTAAGTTTATTGCGACCATGCTCATCGGGAACAATATTGCTCTTGTGATTTATGGGTTCTATATGGGTGATATGCTTGTCGATTGGTTTGCAGTTCATTTATCGCCCTCTAGTATTTTTGTCAATGAGCTAAGCTTACTAACTCAAACTGTAATTTCAACACTTGTCATTTTAGTAACTGCTGAATTTCTCCCCAAGGTGTTCTTTCAGATATATGCAAACACACTTCTCAAATTATTTGCAGCGCCTGCCTATGTGTTTTATATTTTATTTTCGGTCATCTCTGCCTTTGTAATTTGGATTACAGATTTCATTTTAAAATATATTTTTAAAACCGCAGGCGATGAAGTACAGTTGGCATTTTCTAAAGTTGAGTTAGGGAATTATATTAGTGAACAGATGGAATCTGTTCAAGCAAATGATACGATAGACAGTGAAATTCAAATTTTTCAAAATGCTCTTGAATTTACAGAAGTAAAATCCAGAGAAGTCATGGTGCCACGAACCGAACTGACTGCGATCGAAATCCACGACACAATTTCAAATTTGAGCGAGTCCTTTACACAAACGGGGCATTCAAAAATAATAGTTTACAAAACAACTATTGATGATATTTTGGGCTATGTACATTCATTTGATTTATTCAAAAACCCAAAAAATATAAAATCAATGTTACGGCCCGTTGAGTATGTACCGGAAACCATGCTTGCTAAAGATGTTTTGAACGTTTTAATTAAAAAACGTAAAAGTTTAGCTGTAGTTTTAGATGAATATGGTGGTACTTCTGGAATTATGACTGTAGAAGATATTATAGAAGAATTGGTAGGAGAAATTGAAGACGAACATGACACGGTCGAACGTATTGAATTAAAAAAGGATCATAATACGTATGTGTTTTCAGCAAGACTAGAAGTCGATTACATTAATGAAACCTATAAACTTAACCTCCCTGAAAGTGAAAACTACGAAACACTTGGTGGGTTTATTGTCAATCATACCGAAGAGATACCAGAACAAAATCAAGAAATTAAAATTGGACCATTTCATTTTTTAATTCAAAACGTTTCCACGACTAAAATAGAATTAGTAGAGCTTAAAATCTTAGATGAAAATTAATTTTACGACACTGTATTAATTATATTCTTTTCTCCTTTTATTATTTCAAAGAAATTGGTATTTTCGTCGACTATATATAAAAATAACACATACTACAAATGGCAGTTTTAAATAAAATTAGACAGCGTTCTATATTCTTAATCATTATTATAGCGCTTGCATTATTTTCATTCATTATTGGAGATATATTTCAAAACCTTGGATCCTCAGACAAAACACAAACTGTTATAGCTACAGTTAATGGTGAAGATATCAAACGTGATGCGTTTATGAACAAGGTCGAAAACATTCAGCGACAGTCTGGAGGTTCGGTTTCAAACACTCAAGCCATGAACCGTGTTTGGGATCAAGAAGTAAGAAATAAAGTGATGCAAACACAATATGATGCCCTTGGAATTTCTATTGAAAGAGATTACATGCGTCAACTATTAAAACAAAACTTAGGCACATTTGAAGAATTCAAAAATGAAGCTGGGCTGTTTGATGAAGATAAGCTTAATGAGTTCATTGCAAACTTAAAAGCAATCGCGCCAGAAACCACTACACTTAACGGCACACCTGTCAACTATAAAGCATGGACTGATTTTGAGCAAAATATTTCTCAAACAGGTGTACAGCAAACCTATTTCAATCTTGTAAAAGCTGGGATCATTGGTACGCTTACAGAAGGTCAGTTTGACTATGAGTTGGAAAATGATAAAGCCGACATCAAATATGTTCAAATTCCTTATTCTTCTATTGCAGATAGCTTAGTTTCTGTTAAGAAATCAGAAGTTTCAAAGTATGTGAAAGCACATCCTAACAACTATAAAGTTGAGGCGTCAAGAGATTTAGTATATGTTCAATTTAAAGAAGACGCATCTCTAGAAGATGAGCAGCAAATTCAACGTGATTTAACAGCACTTATTGCAGATAAAGTTGAGTTTAATGAAGCGGCAAAAGCAAATGAAACAATCGTTGGATTTCAAAATACAACAGATGAAGCTGCTTTTGTGAACGCCAACTCATCGGTTAAATATAACGATGCCTATGTGTTTACGTCGAGTTTTCCAGCGGCAGTTTCAACTCAGCTTGCAAGTTTAAAACCAAATGAAATTTTTGGTCCTTACAAGGATGGTCAAACCTATAAGTTATCTAAGCGTGTAGCTAGAAAAATGATTCCTGATTCAGCGAAAGTTCGTCATATACTGATTCCATTTGTAGGTTCTGTACGTGCCGATGCTACAGTGACCAAAACAGATGCTCAAGCCAAAACAACTGCGGATAGCATTTACAAGGTTTTGCGATCAAGACGTTCAAAATTCAAAAGCTTATTAGCATTGTCTTCGGATAAAGTGAGTAACGAAAAAGATGGTGTTATTGAATTTTCATATACGGATGGTTTTGCGGAAGAATTTAAAGCCTACTCGTTTGAAAATCCAAAAGGAAGCTTAGGCGTTGTGAAAACAAACTTCGGCTATCACGTAATTGAAATATTAGATCAAGGGAAAAAACAAGAAGCGTTTAAAATTGCAACAATTGTTCAGGATATCGAACCTTCTGTCAAAACAATTGATAAGGTTTTTACAGATAAATCTAAATTTGAAATCGCTGTGGCTGATGCAGACTTTGATCAAGTTGCAAAAGACAATAAGTATACAACGACTCCAGTAAGCAGTATCAAAGAATTGGATGAAACAATCCCTGGACTTGGCGCACAAAGAGCCATCGTAAGATGGGCATTTGAAGACGGTGTTGAAGTTGGCGATTTTAAAAGTTTCAGTATTTCAGGAGGCGGTTTTGTAGTTGCTAAAATTACAGCGGTGAACGAAGCGGGTTTAATGTCTGTTGAAAAAGCTTCAGTTACAGCACTTCCAGAAATTAGAAAAGAAAAGAAAGCGGCATTAATTAAAGCTCGTATTTCTGCAACGACTCTAGAGGCTATAGCCTCAGATGAAGGACAAACCGTTAAAACGGCTTTGGCAATAAACATGAAAAATCCAACACTTTCTGGATCTGGAAGAGAGCCTAAAGTTATAGGCACAGCTTTTGGTTTAGAAGAGGGTGCAACTTCGGAATTAATTGTTGGTACTAATGGTGTATATGCCGTTCAACTGACAAAGTTAACTCCTGCAGAGCCGTTACCAAATTATCAAGCGGCTGCCAATCGTATTGGTCAAGCAAAATCTAATGCGGTGAATACACAACTGTACAATGCACTAAAGGAAGCTTCTGATATCGAAGATAATAGAGCTGCGTTTTACTAAGTAACTCCTTAAAACTATAGAAAAAAAGGACTCAGAAATGGGTCCTTTTTTTTGTTTTAATACTCTAGAAGGCAAGACATCTGTGATTCTGATTTTTTTTAATCTCAATTTTTTTTGAAATCTCTCTCTTGGTTAATAGGAATTGAGTTTATAGAATAAGCCTTATTTCTGTATAATCTGTCCAGATTAATCGATTAAAATTCGGCAGGATTTTTTTTGTTTTTTCAAAAAATCGTGTAGTTTTGAGAACAAAGGCCCCCAAATCTAAATCTTCACGACGCAATTTAACCGAAGTTTTAGATCTAATTTTTTGAAATATGTTTATAAACTATAACAGTTTATACACATATGTGCAAAACATATTTTGCACATATCAGAAGTCCAATAGAGGGTCTTATTGTACTTCAAGGCTTTAAATATAAGTTTCTTGTAAATAAAATAAGATGCTACTATATAAAAGAAATAAACGCAATACTGCGGATATAAAGTAGTTGTGTACAATGTAAACCGACAAATGAAAAAAACGACTTTAATATTAATTTTGATTTTATCCTCTCTATTTTGTTTTGGACAAAAAGCTCATTTGAAGCCTGCAAGAGAATTTGAAAATTACGAAGGAGTTCTTAAAGAATATTATGATAATGTTTTTCCATTACTGTATCAAAATTATTCCGAAAAACCAATTGCAAGATATACTTCAATGCCTTCATTCTCTAATGAATATTCTTTTTCAATAGAAACTATTGAAGACAGGAATTATGTTGTTAGTAATAAACTTTCTACGAATTACTGGTATTCCAAAAATAAAAAGAATGTTAAACTGATTTCTAACAAAACAAAATTGACCAAAAATCTTTATCAGAAAATTATTGAACTTTTTAAATTATTGGATGAACAAACAAAAAAACCAGAAGATGAATTAATCGGTTTTGACGGAACGACTTATTATTTTGCTACGACCGACAAAAATGAAAAGGTTAAAATTGGAGAAACTTGGTCGCCAAATAAAGAATCCCAACTTGGAAAATTAGTCTCTATTTGTGACGAAATTTTTTCATTAGGAAACGGGGAGAATATTTCGCAAAATAAAATTGTGAAAAATATTGAAAAAATAATAACGGAATTGAAATAAAAACACTGTACACAACAATTGCTATAAGTAATTGCTTGTTCTCGCCTACTTTGGAATTCCAACTTGGTGTGTACTTGCAAAGTTAAGTGCTAACCCACGCAACTAACCATAGCCGAGACGTTGGTGACAATTTTTAATCTAGTTTTCATTTTTTTGTTTGGAGTTCATAATGCCCCATCCTTTGTACTAGATGTAAATTTGAAAGAAATGATAATGAAAAGAATGTTAATCCTGTTTAGTTCAGTGGCTTTTACCTTTCTTCTTTCATGTGAGAAAGATTCAGAGCCCAATTGTCCTCCTCCCACTGGAGAAATGATTGCTCAAATAAATGATACTATAGTTTGGGATTTTAAATATGTTAGGTTTTATTCAGAAGTAGACTCTTTAATTGGCATAGGAGCCGGTTTTGTAAATGCAGGATGTGAATTAGAACTCTCTTTGGACTTCCACAATATTGAACAGACACTAGAGAAGCGAATACTTGTCAAACCCATTTATGGAGAAGATCATCCTTCTCTTCTTCAACCTCATACCATTTTCTACACATGGAATATTGACGTACTAACAGAGCGATTTGAATTGTATGAAAGTGAACCTGCATGGATTCAATTATCAGAAATCATGGAGGACAAGGTCAAAGGTACATTTCAAGGAACGTATGTTTATAGGCAGAGTGCCTTTCGTTTTTGGAATTTGCCCGATACTTTGCGATTTAATAAGGTATATTTTGAAGCCACTCTATTTGTTCCACCAGAAGAATAGGGACTAGAAGTTGAAGTCTAAACAAGAAATTACAAAAAATGATGAGAAAAAGCCAATAATACGGTATAAAAATAATAGCGGTTTAACCGATAAAACGAAATGAAGTAATATTAAAAAAGGTCAGTGCTAAACTGAAAAGTTAGTGCGTTGAAATCCGCTACTTTTCATATACCAAACGTTAAGGACTCAGAAATGGGTCCTTTTTTTATAAAATCATTTCTGAAAATGGAACAATAGTCGAATAGCCTTTTGACTTAAAATAGGCCATTGTTTTTGTGTTTCCTGTAGCTAAGAAAAAGTCGCCACCCCAAGCGCCTAAGCTCTTGATAGCGCCTTCATAATCTGGAAAAACATCTTTTAAGGGCGGCTGTTGAATGAGTTTAGAAATAAAACCTTCATGCTGTTCCAAAAGCGCTTCAAACGTTTTTAGATCACTACAATTTAACAGTTCTAAAGTTAGTGTATTCAGTGTATTAAAATCAAGTGTTTTGTGTGCAGTCTGTGTTTTATAGGCTGCAATTCCATCTCTACTATTTTGTTTTTGATTGCGGTGCACAAAAAATAAAGCGTCCAAAAACGGCGGTGAAAATACCACAGGTTTAAGCGTTGGTTTACCAGACTTCAATTGGTACAAAATACCAGAATCGTGTTGTGCACAAGCAATATCAAATCCACTCCCGCCAAAAGTCAATTCTAGTAATTCAAAAGCATCGACCTGTGCCCATTGGGCTAAATTATTTATTAGGGTGGACGATGACCCCAACCCCCAGTTTTCAGGAAATTCTAAAGTTGAGGTTAATTCATAGCCTTTTTGCGCTTCAAAAAGGCTAGGGTTCAATTGTTGTAATGCGTTCAAAATTTGTACTAAGCGAACGGCAATAGCAGAAGTATTTTCAGATGAAATCTTTAAAGCAGTATCTAGTATAAATTCAGCTTCAAACCAAATGCTGCCTTCACAAGAAATACTTTTCCAAAGGATTGTATTTTTAGGAGTGGATTTTACAGTCAAGGACTGTCCAAACTTTGTAGGTAATGCTAATGCTAGGGCACCATCAAGAACGGCATATTCCGCGCTGAGTAAAAGTTTACCATGACTATAGAACGTTTGCATTAGGCTCTTAAGTTTTCAATTGCATCTACAACCGCACTGTGGGTCACGGTATGGGTTTTGAAGTGTTCTATTAATTGTAACTTTTCGTTAGCATTAGCTTCAAATTGATTCAAAATATTGAGCAAGTGCATTTTCATATGTCCTTGCTGAATGCCTGTGGTGGTGAGCGATTTTAAGGCCGCAAAATTCTGTGCTAATCCCGCCACAGCAACAATCGTCATTAATTTTTTTGCAGATGGATGTCCTAATAATTCCAAGGCAGTTTTTACCATGGGATGTAAGCCAGTCAGTCCGCCAATAGTTCCAAGCGCAAGAGGCAATTCAATCCAAAATTTAAACACGCCATTTTCAATAGAAGCATGGGTTAAACTCGAGTAACTCCCAGAACGTGCTGCATAGGCATGAACGCCTGCTTCTACCGCTCTAAAGTCATTTCCTGTCGCTAATACCACAGAATCCACGCCATTCATAATCCCTTTGTTATGTGTGACCGCTCTGTAGGGTTCTATTTCTGCGATGCGTACAGCTTGTATAAATGTATCTGCAAATTCTTGACCCGAATACGCTTCTGTATCTAGTTCATCAACCTTACAACGAACTTCAGCGCGTACCAGGCACTCTGGGACATAGTTAGACAGAATACTCATCACCACCTGAATAGTGTCTGAGCTGGCTTTGAATGTAGTGGCAATTTGTTCCAAACAAGAATTGATGAAATTCGCACCCATGGCGTCTTTCGTTTCAAATGTGACATGCAACTGATAATAGCCTGAAAGTTTAGACGTTTTATTAACGAGTTTGATGTCGAGAATACCACCACCTCTTTTCTGCATATTTTTGGTGATGCTTTTTGTTTGCTCGAAAAGTTGTGGTTTTATGGTGTTGAAAATGGTTTCTAATTCAGAGTATTCTCCATGATACATAAAATGCACTTGCCCAACTTTGGTGGTCGAAAGTACTTCGGCTGTAAATCCGCCTCGTTCCATCCAAAATTTTGCCGCATTACTGGCCGCAGCAACTACAGAACTTTCCTCGATTGCCATTGGGATGACATACATTTTGCCATTAATCAGAAAATTTGGAGCAATTCCAAAGGGGAGGTAGAAGTTAGAGATTGTATTTTCGGTAAATTCATCATGGAGTTTTTGAAGCGAATCATCAGAATTCCAATACCGCTCCAAATTAGCTTTTGCCTTAGGATTATTTTGAAAATGATTAGAAATCAACCAATCAATTTTTTCAGCTTTTGTAAACTTTGAAAATCCAGAAACGGAATTCTCCATGTGAATCTATTTTTTTAATAACACAAAGATACTATTCTTGAAATTATTATGGAGTTGGAATTAACGTATTTGCATATTTATCTGTTAATATTAAAGGATTTCTGCTTATTTTTTAGTAAACTTGACCTAAAATTTCGATTTATAATGAAAACGCCTATAATCTACCTTTTTAGTTGTTTTTTTATTTTAACAGCGACCTCACAAAAAAACACCATTTCACTTGATCAAATTTGGAATGGTACTTTCAGAACCCAAGGCCTTACGGCCTTACATTCTATGAACAATGGACAACAATACTCTGTATTGAATTTTGATCGCTCCTCTCGATCGACTTCCATTGATATTTATGACTATAAAACCTTGTCAAAAGTAAAAACCATCGCCAGCTCGCTAACGATGGATGAACTGTTTTATTTTTCAGATTACACCTTTAGCGCAGACGAACGTAAAGTGCTATTGGAAACCAATACGGAGTCCATATATCGATATTCTGTTTTAGGCCATTACTATGTGTATGACACAACATCTGAAACCCTTGAGATGATTTCAGAACATAAAATTCAAGAACCCACCTTTTCTCCGGATGGCACTAAAGTGGCTTTTGGTCGAGAGAATAATATATTTATAAAAGATTTGGTTTCTGGAAATACGACACAAATCACTTTTGATGGCGAAAAAAATAAAATTATCAATGGTATTACAGACTGGGTTTATGAAGAGGAATTTGCATTTGTACGAGCCTTTGAGTGGAATGCCTCTAGTGATAAAATAGCATACATTCGCTTTGATGAAACCGAAGTTCCTGAGTTTTCTATGGATGTTTATGGTACCGAACTCTATCAAACTCAAAATGTTTTTAAGTATCCTAAAGCTGGAGAAAAAAATGCTGAGGTATCACTTCTTTTTTATGATCTAGACTCAGAAAAAACCGCAGCGGTTGAACTCTCTAAAGCTTACGATGATTTTTATATCCCTAGAATCAAATGGACCAAAGATCCAGATGTTTTATCTGCTCAGTACCTCAATAGACATCAAAATGCTTTAGACCTTTGGCTCATTAACCCGACAACCAATAAAGGAAATTTAGTGCTGTCAGAAAAAGATGAGGCCTATGTTGATGTGACAGATAATCTTACTTTTCTAGACGATAATAGCTTTATTTGGACGAGCGAAAAAGACGGATTTAATCACATTTACCACTATTCTAAGCAAGGGAAGTTGAAAAATCAAATCACAAAAGGCAATTGGGAAGTGACGGCATATTATGGTTTTAATGCATCGACCAAAACTATTTATTACCAATCAGTAGAAAATGGATCAATCAATCGGGATGTATATTCAATTCGATTAAATGGTAAAAATAAAAAACGATTGTCTTTAGAAGAAGGTACAAATGCTGCAGACTTTAGTGCAGATTTCACTTACTTTATCAAAACCTATTCTAGTGCAACTACACCACCAAAATATACGTTAAACGATTCTAAAACAGGAAGACTTGTTAAAAATATAAAAGACAATACGGCCCTTTTAGAAACCCTTAAAACGTTTAATTATTCAACTAAAGAATTCAGCACCATAAATATCAATGGAAACGACTTGAACATGTGGATGCTCAAACCCGCCGATTTTGATCCGTCAAAAACCTATCCACTTTTGATGTTTCAGTACTCTGGTCCGGGGTCTCAACAGGTAGCCAACGCTTGGAGTAGTTCACGTGATTATTGGCACCAATATTTAGCTCAACAAGGCTATATTGTTGCTTGTGTCGATGGGCGAGGTACAGGGTTCAAAGGCGCGGATTTCAAAAAAGTCACCTATTTAAACCTTGTCAAATACGAAACTGAAGATCAAATTCAAGCCGCTAAACAACTTTCAGATTTAAGTTATATAGATGAAAGTCGTATTGGTATTTGGGGGTGGAGTTATGGCGGCCATATGAGTACTAATTGCTTATTAAAAGGCAATGATATATTTAAAATGGCTATCGCCGTTGCACCAGTAACAAGCTGGCGTTTTTATGACACCATCTATACCGAACGCTTTATGCGCACGCCTCAAGAAAACCCAAGTGGATATGACGACAATTCTCCATTTAATTATCCAGAACTCTTAAAAGGAGACTACCTTTTGATACATGGCTCTGGCGATGATAATGTACACGTGCAACATACGATGCGTATGGTAGAAGCCTTGATTCAAGCCAATAAACAATTTGATTGGGCTATTTACCCTGATAAAAACCACGGCATTTACGGCGGAAATACCACCATGCATTTATATACCAAAATGACTAATTTTTTACACGAAAAATTGGGCGATAAACGAATGAATGAAAATTAACCAATACACAATTTATTAACTAATACTAAATTTATGTCAACAACAACTACAGTAAATCAAAAAGAGCTATTTGGGCAACCAATTGGGTTATACATATTGTTTTTAACTGAAATGTGGGAGCGGTTTTCTTACTATGGAATGCGTGCCTTACTAGTGCTTTATATGACAACTTCAACACTTGGTGAAGACGCGAGAGGTGCAGGTTTAGGATGGACAAGCAAAGAGGCATTAGCGCTTTATGGATGGTACACTATGTTAGTATATGTGATGTCGATCCCAGGCGGCATGATTGCCGATAAACTCATTGGACAAAAAAAGGCTGTTTTATATGGTGCTGTTGTATTATGTCTTGGACATGGTGTATTAGTTTTAACAGATACTTGGGCGTTCTATACAGGTCTTGGACTTGTGATTTTAGGAGTTGGTCTTTTAAAACCAAACATTTCAACAATGGTAGGTGGCTTGTATAAAGAAGGTGATATCCGAAGAGATAAAGGGTTTAGTATATTTTATATTGGTATAAATTTAGGGTCACTTCTGGCAACTTTAATTATAGGGTTAGTCGTTAAGGAATGGGGATGGCATTCTGGTTTTGGTTTAGCTGGAATTGTAATGCTGATAGGTTTAATTAACTATCTTTATGGTCAAAAATTTCTTACACACGTTGGTAATTTTGTTTCTACTGAAAATGATCCCAATGAGATTTCCTATGGAAAATTATACGCTAAATTATTTCAATCTCCTCTTCAGTTAGGGTTCACCATTATTCTCTTAGCAGCCTCTGCTTTTGGATGGTATAGTCTAGAATGGGGTTATGGGTTACTTTTTATATTTTTAACGGCGATTACGTCTTTATTAATGATGATATATAAAGAACTAGATTCTCAGATTTTTAAAGATCGGTTTTTAGTGCTTTTACTCTCCTTTATAATGGTAATTGTATTTTGGGGTGCTTTTGAACAAGCTGGTGGATTGATGAACTTATACACAGAATCTAATACAGATCGTATATTGTTTGGTTGGGAAATACCAACCATAATGTTTCAAAGTTTAAATGCAGGTTTTATTATCATTTTTGCAACTGTTGTAGCAAGTATTTGGGCTAAACGAAAATTAAAAGGAAGAGAAGCGAGTTCATTATTTAAAATGGCTTTAGGGATTATCATTATGGGATTTGGTTTTCTTTTCATGGTGTTTGCCGCTATGGAATTTGAAAAATCAGGAACTTCCAGTATGATTTGGCTTGTTTTAGCTTATCTGTTTCACACCATTGGAGAGTTGTGTTTGTCTCCTGTGGCATTATCATTTATAACCAAACTAACTCCAGTGAAATATGCCTCCCTAATGATGGGTGTTTATTTTGCTGCCACAGGTCTTGGTAGTAAAGTTGCAGGTATCATAGGTGAAGCTGCGAGTGATTTTGGAGAATATGCTATATTTTCTGGAATTTTGATTCTAACACTTATCATAGGTACTTTATTTATTTTAATATTAAAACCATTAAAACGTTTAACGCATGGTGCTGAAGAGAGTGAAAAAAACCTTTAGAGTATTGAATTATTTCTCAAAATTGTAATTAGCCAATATCTATAATTATTAAGTAAACTATTAGATAATATGACAACAAATATTGAAAACATGTTCAAAGACAAGGTCTTAGGGCACCCCGCTGGACTTTTTGTGTTATTTTTCACAGAGATGTGGGAACGTTTTTCCTACTACGGGATGCGCGCCTTACTCGTAATGTTTTTCACCGCATCACTCCTTGATGGGGGCTGGGGCTGGCCACGAGAACATGCCTATGCAATTTTTGGAACCTATACCTCATTAGTTTATTTATCGACGCTCTTAGGAGGCTATTTTGCCGATAAAAAAATCGGGTATCGTTATGCAGTTGTTGTGGGTGCATTACTCATGACTCTTGGGCATGGTGCGATGGCAGTTGAAACCCCATTTTTCATTTACTTAGGCCTAACTCTATTGGTGTTTGGAAGCGGTTTTTTTAAGCCTAACATGACCTCGATTATTTCTGAAATGTACAAAGGAAAAGACGAGAAAAAAGATGGTGCTTATACTATTTTTTACATGGGTGTCAATGCAGGAGCCTTTTTGGGAATTTTGCTCTGTGGATACCTCGGAGAACAAGTCGGATGGCGTTGGGGCTTTGGTTTAGCAGGTGTTTTCATGTTGTTTGGATTACTTCAATTTTGGTTTGCGCAAAATATTTTTGGCGCTATCGGAACAAAGCCTGTAAAGGCTAAGGTTGCGGATAAAAAAATTAATGCTGATGAACCAAAATTAAACCCATTTACAGAATTTCAATTGGTGCTGATAGCCATCGCAGGGCTTCTGGGAATCTCATGGATTTTTAATGACCCCATTTCAAAAATATCAGAGGGTGCCTATAATTTATTTGATTTTAATCTGTTTGGAATGGAAGGTTCAAATCTTGCAATATTATCCGCATTAGGATTGTTTGTAGTGCTCTTAGTCATCCGAATTCCTAGGTATGACAAAATCACTCGTGACCGTATGTTGGCTGTAATGTTTTTTGCGTTTATCACGATTTTCTTTTGGGCGATTTTTGAACAATCTCCAAGTTCCTTAACCATTTTTGCACGAGATTACACCCAACGTGTTCTTGAAGGCAATTCCGCATTTGTATTTAAAATAGTCAACTCTCTTATGACCGTGATTCCTTTAGGAATTATCACTTGGGTGTTGTGGTTATTATTCAAAAAAACATTTTCAAAATATGCACTTTCAAATATCTTTTTAGCAATTAGTTTTGTCATTATTTGGGCCATCGCACTTTGGATGTTAACTATTGAATTTGGAAAAGAAATTGCAGAAGTCCCAGCCTCATGGTTTGGCGTTTTAAACTCTTTATTTATCATTGCGTTTGCACCTCTATTTTCAAAGTGGTGGGAAAGCAAATACAACCCAAATGCCAACATGAAATATGCCATCGGAATGGTACTGTTAGGTATTGGAATGGCGTGTGTAGCCATTGGGGCCTCAGCAATTGAACCAGGGGCAAAAACCGCTTCAGTAAGTATGATTTGGTTGATTTTAGTTTATTTCTTTCATACCATGGGTGAATTATGTATCTCGCCAGTTGCCTTGTCTTACGTCAGTAAATTAGTGCCAGGTCGTATGATTGCCATGATGTTTGGAATCTGGTATTTAGCCGTAGCTATTGGAATGAAGTTAGCAGGTGTATTTGGAGAAGCTTCCGAAGGCATTGCACAATCTGAAGGGTTGAGTTATTTCTTTTGGATCCTTACTGCAGTTGCGGTTGGTCTCGGAATATTATCGGCATTACTTTATCCAGTAATTAAGAAATTAATGCATGGTGTTCGTTAATTTTGGTATTATATTTGTTAAGTATTAAAAATAAATATAAAAAAATGAAAACTTATATATTAGTGGCGTTCCTCGTTTTAGGGTCTTTACCACTTGCTGCGCAAACTATTAATTGGGTGAGCATGGACGAAGCTCTCGCCTTGCAACAAAAAGCTCCCAAAAAAATCCTCATTGATATGTACACCTCTTGGTGTGGACCTTGCAAAATGCTTGACAGAAATACGTTTACTAATAAGGATTTGATTGCATATGTCAATGAACATTATTACGCGGTCAAATTCAATGCAGAAGGCAATGAGACTGTGAATTTTAAAGATCAGAAATTTACAAATCCAAATTATAAACCTGATCTCGCCAAACGTCGAAATAGTCCACATGAATTTTCACGTTATTTAGGGGTAAATGCCTATCCAACAATGGTGTTTTTAGGGCTAGATGCAGAGCTGTTAGCTCCAATTCCGGGCTATCAAACCGCACAACAGCTTGAGCTGTACTTGAAATTGTTTAAGGACGATACCTACAAGAAAATGAACAACCAAGAAGCATTTAATACCTACTACAAAACGTTTGTACCTTCTTTTGCACCTTAACTAATAATCCACCCAGAACGCTCCATTTTCACTTGTTTGGTGATACCTAATGTTTTGTGTTTCACATGTTTTTTTCCAACGTTCTTGAAACGTTTTGTAATTACTACCATCCCAAATAACGAGTTTAGGGTGAAGGCTATCAATCATACGGTTTAAATTAATTTTTGGAGATTGTCTTAGAAGTACCCACTGCGGTTTTACACTGTTAATATTGTATATCCCTAGGCTGTCCACTACTAAAAGCAATTTATCGTCAATTTTATAGAGGTCACGGATGCTGTCAGTAGATTGCGTTTTTATAGCAGCACCAATTTTATAATCCTTAAGTATTCGTTGGGTTTTCAAACTTTCTAAATCGTGGTGAATTTCTAGATGTTGATTGGTTCGAAATCCAAAAACACTATGTCTAGATTTATGAAATACTATAAATGAATTTTTAGCATGTAGAGCAGGAATCAGTTGAGCAACGATTTGAAAACTGAGTATGCAAATCCCTAAAAGCATTAGATGTTTATAGGATTTTTTTAGATAAAATTGTCCTAATACAAACAGAGTGAAGTAGGAAAACACCAGCGCTGTCGTATCAAATGAAATCTCATCAAATAGAAAGGCTTCTTTAGTAGCGATCCAGTCAACAAACCTGTTCATGAATTGAATAAGCCAACCTAAAACTTGTATTATAAATTCTGGAGGTTGGTAGAGTGTTAGACATATAAACATAATAATACCTAGTCCAAGAACCAACATTAGACACGGCACAATGACAATATTGGTCACAAAAAATAAGCCCGGAAATTGATGAAAATAATAAAGACTCAACGGTAAAACTCCAAGTTGTGCTGCAACCGATAGTTTTAGTAAATCAAGAAACCAATTTGCAATCCCATTTTTAAAAGTTATCCACGAATCTAATATGGGTTTTATTATAATTATAGCGGCTACCGCAGCATAACTAAGTTGAAACCCCAGGTCGAAACAAAATGCAGGACGAATCAATAAAAGAATAAATGCTGAAATTGCTAAGGTGTTCAAAGAATTTGAAGACCGTTTTAATCCCTTGACAATTGCAAATAAACTAAACATGGTCACCGCTCTGACCACAGAAGGGGATAAGCCTGCAATGACCGCAAAACTCCATAATGTAACGAGAATGAACAGTAAACGTATCGTTTTCCCTCGTTTAAAATAGAGAAGTGGTTGGAGTATAAATAGAAGAATCATCAATATAATTCCTATATGAAGTCCTGAAATGGCAAGAATATGAACTACTCCTGCTTTGGCATAGTCAGCATAAACGTCTGATGCTATGTCTTGACGTTGCCCCAAAAATAGCGCCTTAACAAAAGCCAATTCAATGGGATTGAAAGCGAGTTTTTGGAGGCGTTTGTTTAACGTTTCTCGAACTAATTCAGCATAACCAGTAAGTGTTTTAGGGGGCTGAGGAAATACTTCAACAATTTGATTTTTTAGAGTTATTTGATGATGAATTCCTAGACGTTTCAGGTAGTTTTTATAATTAAATTGATAGGGGTTTTGAGGGGGATTAATTTTTTCAAGGACCGCCATAGTAAAAACTTTTGCATTAACATTAAAGTTTTTTGGAGTCGATTTTTTACTTAAATTGATCAATAAAGTACCTGAAACCGCCGTAGAATCAATGCGTAATACTTGCACATAATAGCGTTGATTATAAGTCGTTGGTTTTAATCGTTTTTTGATTACAAATTCAAGTTGGTGTACTTGACTATCCCTAAGAGTCTCTAAATGAGTATAATGTGATTTTGAAAATGTAACGTCCCGTATCTTTGATACAAAAACACCCAATAAAATCATAACTAGCACTACTACCAATGAAGGCCAATACAGGGTTTTTTTGTATTTCTTGCAATGGTAATGTATTAAGACTAGTACAGCTAGCATAAAACTAATAGCGCCAAGGAGAATAGTGACTGCTATAGTCGTGTATTCGCTTAAAATAATACCAATGATAAGAGATAGAGTAAGCTTTAATATGGGGTACTTAAAGGCTTGCATCGCATAGAGAAACGGAACCACTGTGGAGCCGAAGCAGGTTGAGATTAGAGATTTAAAGTCTTCTAAAGTAAGGAATTATAAATTAATCCTGCAACATTTTGACTAGCGCCTGCACCTCCTAGTTTTGTTTCCAGTTCATGATAAGCTTCAAATTGTGCTTCTCTAACCGGCCCCTCCAAAATAGAAGATAGCTCTTTTGTCAAGCGTTTGGTGTTGAACGTTTCTTGAATTAATTCGGTAACCACTGCTTTGTCCAAGATCAAATTGACTAAGGAGATGAATTTTAGTTTAACTAATCGCTTTCCTATTTGATATGAAATCCAACTGGTTTTATAACATACAACTTCCGGCACTTTAAATAAAGCTGTTTCCAAGGTGGCAGTACCTGAAGTGACCATTGCAGCATGGGAAACACTAAGTAAGTCATAGGTGCAGTTTTCAACCAAATAGATGTTTTCTTTTTCTATAAAAGACCTGTAAAATTCAGGATCCTGACTTGGAGCTCCAGCAATTACAAATTGATAATCTGGAAACGATTTTACAACACTTAGCATTACCGAAAGCATTTTGTTAATTTCTTGTTTTCGACTTCCAGGAAGCAATGCAATGATAGGTTTGTCGCTGAGCTGATGTGTTTTACGAAAGGCAATTTCATCGACAGGTTTGCGGTCTGCAATAGCATCAATAAGTGGGTGTCCAACAAATTCTACCGGCATGTTGTGCTTGTCTTCATAAAACGCTTTTTCAAAAGGAAGAATGACATACATTTTATCAATATCACGTTTGATAGCTGAAATGCGATTTTCTTTCCAAGCCCAAATTTGTGGAGAAATATAATAATGGGTTTTAAAGCCTTCTATTTTTGCCCACTTTGCAATACGCATATTGAAACCAGGATAGTCTATAAAAATTAAACAATCAGGTTGAAATTTTTGAATATCAGTTTTACAGAAGGTTAAATTTTTAGCGATAGTTCTGAGGTTCATGACCACTTCAAAAAAGCCCATAAAAGCCAAATCTTTGTAGTGTTTCACTAGTGTGCCGCCTACATTTTGCATTAAGTTGCCACCCCAAAATCTGAACGTTGCATTTGCATCCGTTTTTTTGAGGGCTTTCATCAGGTTTGAAGCATGTAAATCACCCGATGCTTCTCCAGCTATAATGTAATATTTCATTTATAACTTAATTAAAAATGTTGTAATAGCAATCAAAATTGTGACAGCCAAGACACCGCCAGCACGAGAATCTTGTTTGTTTCGGATAAAATAAAAGAAGCAAATTAAATTCAAAATAGCACCCAAACTAATAAGTTTACCCATAAAATTTTCGGATTGAGCAACCTCCAAAACTTTAAAAATATTATCGGAACGCCCGGATAATTTACCTAAAATTACACCCGCAGTGAATAGCCCTATTACAGTGGCTAAAAGCCCTACTAAAACGCCTTGCAAAAATCCTTTTTTAGTCATTAAAACTCCATTTATTTAGTTCTTGAATATAGTGATGTGCGGTCAAATCATAGTGCACAGGAACAACAGAAACATAGCCGTTTTCAAGCGCCCATTCGTCTGTATCTTCGCCTTTGTCTAAGTTGTTAAATTCTCCAGTAAGCCAATAGTAATCGCGACCTAGTGGCGTTTGGCGTTTGTCAAATTTTTCAATCCAATTGGCATTTGCTTGGCGGCAAACACGAATCCCTTTGATGTCCTGTTCTAAAAGCTTTGGGAAATTAACATTTAGGATAATTCCCTTTTGTAAACCTTGTGTCAAAACCTGTAAAGTGACTGTTTTTATAAATACTTCAATTTGACTAAAATCGGCTTCCCAGCTGTAGTCTAATAGCGAAAATCCAATGGCTGGAATACCTTCCATACCAGCTTCAATGGCGGCACTCATAGTTCCAGAATAAATCACATTAACCGAAGAATTTGAGCCATGGTTAATTCCAGAAACACATAAATCTGGTTTGCGTTCTAAGAGTTCGTGAACAGCTAATTTAACACAATCTGCAGGAGTTCCTGATGTACTGTATTCCTGCTGTGGACCATTATCAATTCGTTCTCGTTTACAATACAAGGTATCGTTAATTGTAATCGCATGCCCCATTGCACTTTGTGGACTATCAGGAGCCACAACAATGACCTCTCCAATAGTATTCATAACTTTTATTAAAGTACGAATACCCGGCGCAGTGATGCCATCATCGTTAGTGACCAAAATCAAAGGTCTTTTTGTCATTTAGGATTCGTTTAAGTTCTTGCAAAAGTAAGTAATTTGTAGCGTATTTGATGATTTGATACGCTTTAACAAAAAATTATTACCCTTCCATATGGTTAGCATTGATTTTTCTCATACTTTAGGATATTATTTTTAAGTTACAAAAACAGTACAACCCTATGAAACGAAATTTCAACATTTTTTTAGTCTCCATACTAATTGCTTTTGCGTCTTGTAGTTTTACCCCCAAATCATTTGATGACCCAGATAAAGATAAGCTTCTAATGCAATTGATTACGTATTTATTAGAAGAGGGTCATTTTGAACCTAAGGCTATAAACGACGATTTCTCTGAAGGCGTTTATATGCGTTTTCTAAAACAAATAGATCCATTTAAAAATTATTTTTATCAATCTGATATTGATGATTTTGAGCGTTTTAAAACTGAAATTGACGATCAAATTTTAAATCAAGAAGTGCGTTTTTTTAATCTAGTTTATGAGCGATTAATGTTGCGTATCCTAGATACTAGAGCCGTTTATAATCAAGTTCTAAGCGCTCCATTTGATATCGACTTAGAAGAAACCTTTAGTACAGATTATGATGACAAAGCCTATCCAACATCCAAGGCTGAAATGAAAGACAATTGGCGGAAACAACTTAAGTTTTCAACGCTTGCAAATTACTATGATTTAGTAACTGAAGAAGCTAAAGAGAAGGACGAAACTGATGACCAAAAAAAATCACTTGCAGATTTAGAGATTGAAGCTAGAGAAACAACCTTAAAGTCTCTTAATGAAACAGCAAGTTATATGGATGATTTAAGACGAGACGATTGGTTATCTATCTACATCAATGCGATTGCTGAAGAATTTGATCCGCATACGTTCTATTTTGCGCCTCAAGATAAAGACCGTTTTGATGCCCAAATGTCTGGGAAGTACGAAGGAATTGGAGCACGTTTACAAAAACGTATGGATGAAATTAGTATTACCGAACTCATTTCTGGTGGATCGGCATGGCGGCAAAATAAATTAGAAGTTGGCGATGTGATCTTAAAAGTGCGCCAAGAAGACGAGAGCGAACCCGTTAATGTGGTTGGTATGCGTTTAGATGATGCCGTTAAACTGATCAAAGGTCCAAAAGGAACAAATGTAATTTTAACCCTAAAAAAAGTTGATGGAACTATTGAAGACTTAAGTATCCCTAGAGATGAAATAGAGCTAGAAGAAACTTATGCGAAAACATCTACCGTCAAAAAAGAAGGCGCTACATTTGGGATCATTAATCTTCCAAAGTTTTATGTTGATTTTGAAGACTACAACAATCGAAATGCAGCCAGTGACGTTAAAAAGGAAATTCAGCGTCTCAAAGCCGAAGGCATGCAAGGGTTGGTCTTAGATTTGAGAAATAATGGTGGAGGATCTCTTAAGACTGTCGTTGATCTAGGAGGTTTATTTATTAAAGAAGGGCCTATTGTTCAGGTGCGTTCTACTGGCCAAGACAAGGAAGTATTAAAAGATACAGATCGGTCTGTTGAGTGGGACGGTCCACTCGTTATTTTAGTCAATGAATTATCGGCCTCGGCTTCTGAAATCTTAGCTGCTGCCATGCAGGACTACAAACGTGCTATTGTCATTGGAAGTAAACAAACTTACGGAAAAGGTACTGTTCAAAATATTATTGATTTAAATCGAATGATTCGAGGAAATACCAATGGTGATATGGGGGCTTTTAAATTTACAACTCAAAAATATTACCGTATTAATGGTGGATCAACGCAGTTAGAAGGCGTTAAAAGTGATGTCGTTGTACCAGATCGTTATAGTTATATTGATATCGGAGAAAAAGATCAAGATAACCCCTTGGCGTGGGACGAAATTGCACCTGCAACATACACAATTTGGAACAATGTTTTTGACTATGAAACCACCATTCAAAACAGTAAAAACCGTATGAATTCTAGTGCCGAAATTAAACTTATTGATGATAATGCACGGTGGGTTAAAGCCATGAGGGATCAATCGGAATACCAACTCAATTTCTCGGCTTATTCAACAGCAATTGAACAAAAAGAAGAAGAAGCGAAACGTTTTGACGAATTGTCTGAATACCAAACTGATCTCAACTTTGAGTCTTTGCCCTATGAACTGTCTTTGATGGCTCAGGATTCAGTTTTAAAAGTTAATAGAACCCGCTGGCGCGAGAATTTAAGTAAAGACATTTATGTTGAAGAAGCAATTAATGTATTGAGTGATTTAAAAGATTCTTATAAAATCAATAAATTAGCCCAGATAAAAGACTAAACAAGAATGCAAAACCAAGGCTTAACAACATTAGCACTCCAAAAATTTAAACAAAGCTTTTGGGGTGTTTTTAGTTTTTGGTTTATCATTTTTTTGGCTTTCATTTCTGTTTTTGTTTATGTTTTAGCACCTGATAATTCTCAGTATGCAAATCAAATGCATCTGTCAATTCATTCAAAACCCCCGGGATTTAAGGTAGATATGCTGGTTACGCCCAATACATCAGTATCTAATCAGAGTGTTTTGAATCGTGTGTTTTTTGGCAGGAGCAATCCGCCTTCTGAAATACCAATCTCAAATTATAAATTTGAATCGCATCAAATAAAATATACCGAATATGCTTCAGAAGGACTAACGGGTTTAGAGAAAATTGTTGAAATTCCTACGGATTTAGAGCCCTCATTACGCCCTTTTGTTACTACAGAAACGTTTTTTTTTGGAACGGATAAATATGGTAGAGACCTTTTAAGTCGGATTTTAGTTGGTGCACGAATTTCATTTTCAATTGGCTTTGTGGCCGTTTTCATCTCTCTGTTTATTGGAATACTCCTTGGGAGTATTGCGGGTTATTTTGGCGGTAAATGGGATAAGCTAATTATGTGGGTCATTAATGTGACGTGGTCAATTCCTACATTACTTTTGGTTATTGCGATTACATTAGCCTTAGGGAAAGGGTTTTGGCAAGTTTTTATTGCAGTTGGTCTTACCATGTGGGTTGAAGTTGCCAGAATCGTTAGGGGCCAGGTGATGGGTGTGAAAGAAATGCAATATGTCACAGCTGCCCGTGCCTTAGGGTACACAGATTTCAGAATTATAGCGCAACATATTTTGCCAAATATTTTAGCACCAGTTATCGTAATATCAGCAGCAAATTTTGCCGCTGCGATCTTAATTGAAAGTGGGCTTAGTTTTTTAGGTATTGGGGCGCAACCTCCCATGTCGAGTTGGGGCGCAATGATCAAAGATCATTATAACTATATCATTTTAGGAAAACCTTATTTGGCACTTATTCCAGGACTCTGTATCATGAGTTTGGTGATGGCTTTTATGCTGATTGGAAATGCCTTAAGAGATGCTTTGGATGTGAAAGCTTAAAGCGGTATTTCTGGCGGATAACTACACAAAATTGAATTCACAAACGAATTTATGCGTTCGTCTTTATATTTTACACTTGTGGTTAGGTTTCCCCGACCAATCCCTTGCCAGATGAGTTCTTTTTGTTTGGCATCAATCAGATCAATACATAAGGTGCCTTGAGTAGAATTTGAAACCGTATACTGCGCTCCAAAAAACGGACTAGGACCAAAGCCCCAACCATAGCCCCAGCCATAGCCAAAACCACCAATATTAGTGCTTTGGACATTGACACGTTGTTGTTCTTTTGTGAAAAAGTTAACTAGTAAATCTGGAGTATCCGATTTTGTAAAACCTTTTTCTACTAGTGCCTTTTCGATAGCACGTAAAATACGACGTTTATCTAAATCGCTTATTTCTGCACGATCCACACCTTCTTTATGGAATCCAAATGTTTTATAAGTTTCAAATGGGGCTACTTTATCATAATCAGTAACCACACGTACTGATCGACATGAGCTTAGAACTAATACAGCAATGACAAAAGGTAATATTTTAGTTTTCATAAGAATTATTTTTATAGATTATCCAAAAGTGTTTGATCAACATTATTTGGTAGTGTTACTTTAAGCAGTGGTTCTGACTCCATTGCTCGTTTGATGGCAAATGTGGCTCCCTCATTTCGAGCCCAATTTCGTCTTGCAATACCATTATTCACATCCCAAAACAACATGGATTTTAAGCGTCTTTCAGCTTCTTTACTTCCATCAAGAACCATACCAAAGCCACCATTGATCACTTCGCCCCAGCCCACACCACCGCCGTTATGAATACTAACCCATGTAGCGCCTCGAAAACTATCGCCAATCACATTTTGGATAGCCATATCTGCTGTAAATTTGGAGCCATCATATATATTACTCGTTTCTCTGTAGGGTGAATCAGTACCCGAGACATCATGGTGATCTCGTCCTAAAATCACAGTACCAAGGGCGTTATTTGCTATCGCAGTATTAAAAGCTTCAGCAATTTTCATGCGGCCTTCAGCATCGGCATATAAAATCCGAGCTTGAGAACCGACCACCAATTGATGGTCTTGGGCGCCTTTAATCCATTGGATATTATCGTTCATTTGTTGTTGAATCTCTTTTGGAGAATCTTTTTTAAGTGCTTCTAAAACTTCACAGGCGATAGCATCAGTTTTGGCGAGATCTTCTGCTCTTCCAGAGGCGCATACCCATCGAAATGGACCAAAGCCATAATCAAAACACATCGGCCCCATAATATCCTGAACATAGCTAGGATATTTGAAATCAGTTCCGTTTTCGGCCATAATATCGGCACCAGCTCTAGAGGCTTCCAATAGAAATGCATTTCCGTAATCAAAGAAATAAGTTCCTTTATCGGTATGTTTTTGAACTATAGCCGCATGACGCCTTAAAGAGGCTTTTACTTTTTCTTTGAATAATTCTGGATCAGAACCCATCAGGTTATTTGCCGTTTCATAGTCCATTCCAACAGGGTAATATCCCCCTGCCCAAGGATTATGTAAAGAGGTTTGGTCACTACCCAAATCGACATGAATATTAGCGTCGTAAAACCCTTCCCAGACATCGATCACATTACCTAAATAGGCAATTGATACGACGTCTTTATTGTGTTTTGCTTTGTGAACACGGTCGATAAGTGCATCTAAATCTGTAAAAACTTCATCAACCCATCCTTGAGAATGACGCGTGTATAGTGCTTTTTCATTGATTTCTGCACACACTGTAATACAACCTGCAATGTTTCCTGCTTTTGGTTGCGCACCACTCATTCCCCCTAAACCTGCTGTTAAAAATAAATGTCCAAGTGGGGGTTTGTTTAGTTTTCTAAAAGCATTGAGCACTGTAATGGTTGTACCATGAACAATGCCTTGAGGACCAATATACATATAGCTTCCAGCCGTCATTTGACCGTATTGAGAAACGCCTAAAGCATTAAACCTCTCCCAATCATCGGGTTTGGAGTAATTTGGAATCATCATTCCATTGGTCACGACTACTCTTGGTGCTTCGGCATGGGACGGAAATAATCCCATCGGATGTCCAGAATACATCACTAAGGTTTGAGTATCGGACATTTGAGCTAAGTATTGCATGGTCAAGCGGTATTGTGCCCAATTTGAAAACACGCTTCCATTGCCGCCATACGTAATCAACTCATGAGGGTGTTGAGCAATCGCATCATCCAAATTATTTTGAATCATTAACATGATTGCAGCAGCTTGCTTGCTTTTTGCAGGATAGGCGTCAATTGGACGCGCCACTATTTTATGGGTAGGACGGAAGCGGTACATATAAATACGACCATATGTATCTAATTCTATTTTGAATTCTTTGATAAGAATTTCGTGGTGTTTTTTGTCAAAATAGCGCAACGCATTTTTTAAAGCTAACTTGAGATCCTCAGAACTTAAAATTGATTTTCTTTTAGGGGCATGGTTATAGCTATCATCGTACGGCCGTACGGGGGGAAGTGTTTCTGGAATACCCTCTAAAATTTCATCTTCGAATGTAAGATTTCTTGTACTCACGTTTTGGATTTTTGTGTATTGGTACTGGTGTTATAGCCGTAGGGGCAATGCTTACAGCCACTCTCACAACAATAGCCGCGCTTGAGATGGTATTGTTCTGTAAAACAACGATATCCCTGTTGGGTTAAGTAAAAATCACCCGCTTCTATGGGAATGTGTTTTTTCATGTCAAACAAATATAATATAAATTTTAAAGATATAACTTCTTATAAATTGTAGCTTTATTGTCAAGATCCTAAATATAATTGTGAAAGTATTTAGTATTTTTGCGCCTTTAGACATTATGGGAATGCTTTCTATTAAATCATTAGAAAATATGAGTTTGACGACTCAGGTATCACTTAAGCCTGATTATTTGATACACCCAAAAGTCTCAGGAAATAAATACAGAAAATTAAAGTATAATTTAGAAAAAGTAGTCGCAGAAAACTATAAAGGGATTCTTACGTTTGGTGGTGCATTTTCTAATCATATTGCTGCGACAGCAGCAGCGGGTCAAGCACTGAATATTCCTACTGTTGGGGTGATAAGAGGGGAAGAATTAGCATCTAAAATCGAATTAAATCCAACGTTAAGCTATGCACAATCTTGTGGAATGCATTTAGAATTTGTAACCCGTTCTGTCTATAAAGAAAAAACAGATCCAGCCTATTTAAATACATATTTAGAAGCGTTTAAGCATTATTATGTTCTTCCTGAAGGGGGCACAAATTCTCTAGCTATTAAAGGGTGTGAGGAAATTTTAACTCACAAAGATCGCGATTTTGATTTTATTTGTTGCGCTGTTGGAACCGGTGGGACTATAGCAGGCCTTATCAACTCGAGTTTGCCCTCGCAAAAAATTATTGGGTTTCCAGCCCTCAAAGGCGGTTTTTTAAACGAAGATATTTGTAAATTTGCAACACAGTCAAATTGGGAGCTTTGGGATAGTTATCATTTTGGAGGCTATGCCAAAGTGGATTCTAAATTAATTACATTTATGAACCATTTCAAAGCCACTTATAATATTCCATTAGATCCTGTTTATACTGCTAAAATGATGTATGGTATTTTCGAGGCGATTCAAACAGGAAGAATCTCAAAAGAAGCTAAAGTTTTAGCAATTCATACGGGAGGATTACAAGGTATTAAGGGGATGAATTTAAAGTTAAAACAAAAGAAATTAGAACTAATAAATTAGATATGAAACACATTTTTATTTTTATTTCTTTAGGACTACTAGTCTCAAGTTGTGGGGCGAGACGTAAAGCCAGCTCAAAACCAGCACCCTCAAAAGTTGAGGTCACAATAAACAAATCTTCCAATCCGAAGCCGTCAAAAAACACGCCTGTCACCAATACTGCTTTGGAGTATATTGATTACTACAAAACCATTTCTATTAACGAAATGCGTCTCTATGGTATTCCGGCGAGTATCACTTTGGCACAAGGAATTTTGGAATCGGGATCTGGAAAAGCACGTTTGGCGCGTCTTGCCAATAATCATTTCGGAATTAAATGCCACGATTGGACAGGGCCGCGAGTGTATCACGATGATGACAAAGCTCAAGAATGTTTTAGGAAATACAAAGATCCGAGTGAATCTTTTCGAGACCATTCAGAATTTTTGGCAAATCGGAAACGTTATGCAGCTTTATTTGAATTAAAAATAGATGACTATAAAGGCTGGGCAAAAGGTCTTCGTAAGGCGGGTTATGCTACGGATCCAAAATATCCAAAAAAATTGATTAGCTTAATAGAACGGTATGAGCTATATAAATATGATACCAAGTTAAAAAAATCGCGCTCTAAAAAAGAACCTTCATCGTCCGCTCAAAAAATACGATATACTGTCAAAAAAGGTGACACATTGTATTCTATTTCAAAGGCCTATAATACTACTGTTGAAGCCCTAAAAAAGCAAAATAATTTGAGATCAACAGCTCTAAAGATTGGGCAAAAACTTACTATTTATTCAAACTAACGTCATGAAATACCAACGTAGTAGTCAATTATTCAAAGCCGCTTCGGAAGTTATTCCGGGAGGCGTTAATTCACCTGTCCGCGCTTTCAAAGCAGTAGGAGGAACTCCTATTTTTGTTTCTCGTGCAAAAGGGGCTTATTTATACGATGCCGATGGTAATCGTCTTATTGATTATATCAATTCATGGGGGCCAATGATTTTGGGGCACGCGTATCCACCCGTAATTGAAGCGGTCATAGAGAAAGCACAATTGGGAACGTCATTTGGAATGCCCACAGAAATTGAAACCAAAATTGCTGAACTTGCGGTTTCAATGGTGCCGAGTATTGATCAAATTCGATTTGTAAACTCAGGAACGGAGGCGTGTATGAGTGCAGTACGTTTGGCACGTGGATTTACCAAAAGAGAAAAAATCATAAAATTTGCAGGCTGCTATCATGGGCATTCAGATTCTTTTTTAATTCAAGCAGGAAGTGGTGCTGTGACCTTTGGAAGTCCAAACAGTCCTGGAGTAACATCAGGAACTGCAAAAGACACCCTTTTAGCACCCTACAATAACTTAGATGCTGTAGCTGAAATTTTTGAAGCAAACCCATCCGAAATTGCTTGTATTATTGTGGAACCTGTTGCGGGTAATATGGGATGTATTCCTCCACAGCCAGGGTTTTTAGAAGGGCTGAGAGCTTTATGTGATTCACATCAAGCCGTTTTAATCTTTGACGAGGTTATGACAGGTTTTCGTTTGGCAAAAGGTGGTGTTCAGGAATTGTATGGCGTCACTGCTGACATTGTGTGTTTTGGAAAAGTTATTGGAGGAGGATTGCCTGTGGGTGCCTTTGCCTCACGCCATGAAATTATGAACCATTTAGCGCCTTTGGGGCCTGTTTATCAAGCGGGTACTTTGAGTGGAAATCCCTTAGCAATGGCGGCAGGTTATGCCATGCTTCAGGCTTTAGATGCAGATGCTAAAGTATTTGACCGATTGGCAGAAAAAACAGCATACTTACACAAAGGCATAGCCGCTGCTCTAACTGAAAATAATATTACACATACTATAAACAGAGTAGGGTCTATGATTTCGGTTCATTTTTCTGAAACTGCAGTTGTTGATTTCGAAACGGCCTCAGAAGGAAATAATGCGCGTTTTAAAGCCTTTTTTCATGGGCTTCTTGATGCTGGAATCTATATTGCGCCTAGTGCTTTTGAAACTTGGTTTATCACGGATGCTTTATCCTATGAAGATTTAGACGATACCATAGCAGCTGTTGCCAAAGTGGCCTCTAAACTATAAGGGTTTTAAAACTAATTTTCGAAGGCCTACAAATACTAAAATTAAGACGGAGTAGCCAATAAAAAAAGGAATGACATAGGCTTCTAATTTGAAAGCTAACATAGCTGCCATAAATAAAAGTTGAAATCCAAGTCCGTACATGGATACCAGCGTCATAAACCATTTTGGAAATGGCGGACTATCACTTGCGTTTTTGTCCATTAAATACATGGTTTTATCAAATGTGATATATAAAATATCATAAATTTTATAACAAATATTCACCGTACGCTGACTTTCTCCCTTAAGAGCTTTTGGGGCAGCATCCTCAAAAATACGACTTGTAGAATCTCCCTCTACGGCATTTCTTAAAATGACATAATAATAGTTGTAAACGGTGCCTTGCAATTGAATTCCAAAAAAGGCAAGTAACATATACACTATCGAGCCATCAGTGATATACCAAAAGGCAAGTAAAAAACAAAAATTGAGAATAATATCGGCAATAGAATCATAGTATCGTCCTGTGTAGGAAGGAGTGTTTTTTAGACGGGATAATTCCCCGTCAGCAGCATCTAAAATAGATTTTAATATGATAAAAAATGCAGCCATTTTGTAGTGCCCATTAAGCATACATCCAATTGCAATAAGCCCCGCAACAATAAAAAGAGTTGTCACATGAATTGGTGTAAATCTGGTGTGTTTTAGCTGGTTTGCAATCCAATGCCCTGCAGTACGTCCATAGTCGGATAAGTCTAAAAACTGATATTGTTTTGGAAGTTTTGCCACGGATAACGGGGTTAAAATTGGTTTATTAATTACGGCGGCTAAGATACAATCATTTTTTGAAATTAATTTTTCAAACTACACTTTATCCATTCGATGCAAAGTTTTTAAAAAACACTATATTTAGATGCTTGCTTTTTAGCGAGTTTTTTTACACTAAAAAATGACCAATTTAGAAAAAAAGTTAAAAAACCCTGTGTGGTATGCATTAAATGAAACCCATAAAAAGTTCAGAATAGAATATGATGGGGTTCTTTTTTACCATCCAGAAGTCTGTACTTTTGGAGCCTTTAATGAGGTTGCTAAAACGGCAAAAACATTAAATGCATACTCTAAGTTGTCTAAAAATTTCTTTTTAGTTTCAGAAAATGAGACTCCACAAATAGACCCTAAAAGAATAGTTCTAGAAAAAAAAATTGAAGGGTGTCAAATGGTTCTAGACCATTTAGCTGATGTTAAAATGACAGAGCAAATAGTGGTTTTATCAGAAAAATACCGTGATGAAATTTATGATTTAATATGGTTGGTGATGCCAGGGTATTATCAAAAAAGATCCTTTGAAATGGGTGATTTTTTTGGAATAGTTAAGGACGGAAAATTAGTTTCGATTTCGGGTCAACGTTTACAAACTGATGATTTCATTGAAGTTAGTGCAGTGGTTACTCATCCTGATTATACACGACGTGGCTACGCCAAACAATTGGTTGCACACACTACAAAAGAGATATTGAAATCACAGAAACTCCCCATTTTACATACTGATAAAGGAAATACAGCGATTCCTCTTTATGAAGCCTTAGGTTATAAAATTTCACGGGACATGAATTGGTGGTTTTACGGAGCAAAATAGAGTTATTTCCGCAGTAGTCTTAAAAAAAAACGCCTGCATTGCTGCAAGCGTTTATAACTATATATATAAAGTGTAGTAATTAAATTTTAGCAGACTTTACTGTTTTGATAATACGTCCAGCAATTTTGTACGGATCACCATTAGAAGCAGGTCTTCTGTCTTCTAACCAGCCTTTCCAGCCTTTTTCTACAGCAATAATTGGAATTCGGATTGAAGCACCTCTGTCAGAAATTCCCCAAGAGAAATCAGTAATTGCAGCAGTTTCATGTAAACCAGTCAAACGTTGGTCGTTAAACTCGCCGTAGACGTCAATATGTTCTTTAACTACTGGTCTGAACGCTTCACAAATTTTAGCATATACGTCTTTGTCTCCACAAGTTCTAAGTATTGTGTTAGAAAAGTTGGCGTGCATACCAGAACCATTCCAGTCCATATCTTTTCCTAATGGTTTTGGGTGGTAATCAATATAGTAGCCATACTTTTCAGTTAAACGGTCTAATAAATAACGTGCAATCCAGATTTCATCACCAGCTTGTTTAGCGCCTTTTGCAAACAATTGGAATTCCCATTGTCCAGAAGCAACTTCTTGGTTGATACCTTCAAAATTCAAACCTGCATCAATACATAAATCAGCATGTTCTTCAACTAAAGCACGTCCATGAGTATTTTTTCCACCAACAGAACAGTAGTACATACCTTGTGGAGCCGGATAACCACCTACAGGAAATCCTAAAGGTAATTGAGTTTTAGTATCCATAATAAAATATTCTTGCTCAAAACCGAACCAGAAATCATTATCATTATCATCAATAGTGGCTCTTCCATTAGAAACGTGAGGCGTACCATCAGCATTCAAAACCTCTGTCATTACTAAATATCCATTAATTCTTGCAGGATCTTTATAGATTGCAACAGGTTTTAATAAACAGTCAGAATCTCCACCAGATGCTTGTTTTGTAGATGAACCATCGAAAGACCAGTTATCCAATTCTTCAATTGTTCCTTGAAAATTTTCATGCTCTTCAACTTTGGTTTTACTTCTCATGTTCTGAGTTGGAAAATATCCATCTAACCAAATGTATTCTAATTTAATTTTAGCCATAATTTTTTAAAGATTTAATATAATGAGTACAAATATAAAAATAATGAGTAATGCTCTATTTTTTACGGGTATATTTTATTAACTACTAAGACTTTTTATTGAATACCCTATTTTTTTAGGGGTTTCGTTAAGTTTTTCATATTTTAAGGCTTAGTAAATTTTATATTTGTTAATAACTATTTGGTTACAGTCTTATATGTAACACGAAAATTTTATTTTTGTATAAGATTTTCACTAAACCTCGTTAGTTATGTCAACACTTAGATTTCATGCCCTTAAGCATTCAATAGATCGCCAGCCTACAGAGGTTGGAGAAGAAGTTAAGCAATCAGAAATTTTTGGAGCCAATGTTTTTGGATTCAAAACCATGCGTCAATTTTTGACCAAAGAAGCCTTTAAAAGGCTCATGCGCGCCATAGACAAAGGCGATAAAATCAACCGTTCTATAGCCGATCAAATAGCGTCATCGATGAAAGATTGGGCGATGGCCAAAGGCGTTACCCATTATACCCATTGGTTTCAGCCGCTTACTGGCGCCACTGCCGAAAAACATGATGCCTTTTTTGAAACGCTAGGTAATGGCGACTCTTTAGAGCGGTTTGAAGGAAATCAACTGGTTCAACAAGAGCCTGATGCTTCATCATTTCCTAACGGTGGCATACGAAACACTTTTGAAGCACGTGGCTATACAGCTTGGGATCCAACATCTCCTGCTTTTATTTACGGAACTACTCTTTGTGTTCCTACTGTTTTTGTTGCTTATACCGGCGAAGCTTTAGATTATAAAACCCCATTACTAAGAGCCTTAAACGCCGTTGATCATGCATCAACTGATGTTGCGCGCTATTTTGATAAAACAGTCAAAAAAGTAACAGCATCACTGGGATGGGAACAAGAGTATTTTTTGATTGACAAGGCTTTGGTCGCTTCTCGTCCAGATATAGAAATGACCGGACGCACACTTCTTGGGCACAGTTCAGCTAAAGATCAGCAACTCGACGATCATTATTTTGGGACCATTCCTGCACGTGCCTTAAATTTTATGCGCGACCTAGAAACTGAATCAATGCGCCTAGGGATCCCCGTTAAAACACGACACAATGAAGTAGCACCCAACCAATTTGAATTAGCACCAATTTATGAGGAAGCCAATTTGGCGGTAGATCATAATTCGCTTGTTATGGATGTCATGCAAAAAGTGGCCGATCGACATCATTTTAAAGTCTTGTTTCATGAAAAACCCTTTGCCGGAGTGAATGGCTCTGGGAAACACAATAACTGGAGTCTGAGTACGGATACTGGAGTTAATTTATTAGCGCCAGGAAAAACACCAATGAGTAATTTACAGTTTCTCACCTTTTTTATAAATACCATTAAAGCGGTTCATGACAACGAAGAATTACTTCGAGCCTCCATTGCATCAGCCACTAACGACCATCGTCTTGGTGCGAACGAAGCACCACCAGCAATTATGTCTGTATTTATTGGTGAACAATTGTCTAAAGTACTTCACGAATTGGAAGGTGTAACCAAAGGGAAATTATCTCCACAAGAAAAAACAGATCTAAAATTGAATGTGGTTGGTAAAATCCCTGAAATTTTATTAGATAATACCGATCGAAACCGAACATCTTCCTTTGCTTTTACGGGGAACAAGTTCGAATTTAGAGCTGTTGGGTCTACCGCTAATTGCGCCAACCCAATGACGGTATTAAACTCAATTGTTGCCCGTCAATTAATTGATTTTAAGGCTGAAGTAGATGAATTGATAAACGCCAAAGGCTTAAAGAAAGACGAAGCTATATTTAATGTATTAAGAGAGTACATTAAAACCTCTCGAAACATTCTTTTTGAAGGGAACGGTTATGGTGATGATTGGCAGGCTGAAGCTAAAAAAAGAGGCTTAAGTAATAATAAAAACACACCTGAGGCTTTGAAAATTAAAATTGCGCCTAAAACCATAGCGCTTTATGAAGGCTTAAACGTTATGAATAAAGTTGAAATTGAAGCCCGTTACGATATCGAAATTGAAGAATATGTGCATATTCTTCAAATTGAAGGTCGAACCTTAGGAGATATCGCTCGGAACCATGTTATTCCTACAGCAGTTAAGTATCAAAATATTCTGATAGATAATGTCAAAGGGTTGAAAGAAATTTATGGCAAAGACTTTAAAAAATATGCGAGCGAACAGTTGGTTTTGATTGCGGATATCTCTCAACGTATTGAAGCTATTAACTCTGGAGTAACAACAATGACGAACTCTCGTAAAAAAGCAAATTCCATTAAAGACACTACGAAAAAAGCAACTATTTATTGCAATCAAGTCAAGCCACTTTTTGACGATATTCGTTACCACTGTGACAAGCTGGAATTGTTAATTGATGATGAACTTTGGCCATTAGCAAAATATCGTGAATTGCTTTTTACAAAGTAGAAGTCTTACGGTTTTAGACGACTATTGTACGATTAGAAAGTTTAGATTTTTTTAAAAAAATAGGCTAAACTCATACACTTACGCATTGTATGTTTTTAGGTCTTTTCTATTAACTCTTTAGTCTTTTTTCTTAAATACTTTCTTACTTTTGCATATCAAATACACTTTATGGGAACCGAGATAAGTAAACGCTATGCCCAACGTGGGGTTTCAGCATCCAAAGATGATGTACATAATGCAATAAAAAACATAGACAAAGGCCTGTTTCCAAAAGCCTTTTGTAAAATTGTTCCTGATTATTTAACAAATGACGATGATTTTTGTCTTATAATGCATGCTGATGGCGCCGGAACAAAAAGTGCTTTAGCGTATATGTATTGGAAAGAAACTGGAGATCTTTCGGTTTGGAAAGGAATAGCACAAGACGCACTTATCATGAATATTGATGATTTATTGTGTGTTGGAGCTACTGATCATATCATGCTATCCTCAACCATAGGAAGAAACAAAAATGTCATTCCAGGCGAAGTGCTTTCAGCGATAATCAACGGTACGGAAGAACTCATAGAAGACCTTAAAGGCTTTGGCGTAACCATTCATTCAACAGGTGGTGAAACTGCTGATGTCGGCGATTTGGTCCGGACTATCATTGTTGATTCGACGGTCACTGCAAGAATGCCAAGGCATAAGGTAATTGATAATGCCAATATACAAGCTGGTGATGTAATTGTTGGTTTAGCCTCTTATGGTCAAGCAACCTATGAAACATCGTATAATGGTGGTATGGGAAGTAATGGACTAACTTCCGCAAGACACGATGTGTTTGAAACGTATTTAGCAGCTAAATATCCCGAAAGTTTCGATGCAGCTGTGCCTAAAGATTTAGTGTATTCTGGTCAAATGAAGCTCACAGATGCAGTTGAGGGCGCTCCTATAGATGCAGGAAAACTAGTCCTGTCGCCTACAAGAACTTATGCGCCTATCATCAAAACAATTTTAGACGCTTATGATGCCCAGTCAATTCATGGAATGGTACATTGTAGTGGAGGTGCACAAACCAAAATACTTCATTTCGTAGATGAATTACATATCATAAAAGATCAGATGTTTGCTGTGCCACCGCTTTTTAAGTTGATACAAGAACAATCCAAAACCGATTGGAAAGAAATGTATCAAGTTTTTAATTGTGGTCATCGCATGGAACTTTATGTACAACCAGATATCGCAGAAGCGCTTATAGCCATCTCAAAATCATATAATGTTGAGGCTCAAATTATAGGACGAGTAGAAGCAGCAGACACCAAAAAGCTAACCATTAAAAGTGAGTTTGGAACCTTTGAATATTAGAGGTTTTAATGCACAACTCTGAATCCATAAAAAACAGTACTTTTACAACATAATTCTCCAAAGTAAATGTTAGAAAAAATACAAATAGTTAAGCAGCGTTTTGATGAAGTCAATGACTTAATCATTCAGCCTGATATTATTTCAGACCAGAAACGCTATGTTCAACTCAATAAAGAATATAAAGATTTAAAGACAATGGTCGATCTTGGTCTTGTCTATGAATCGTTAATGTCTAATATCGACGAAGCACAAGAGATTATTTCAGATGGAAGTGATGCAGAAATGGTCGAAATGGCTAAAATGCAAATGGAAGAAGCCAAAGCGCAAATTCCTGCTATAGAGGAAGAAATGAAGTTTCTTTTAATCCCAAAAGATCCCGATGATGCTAAAAATGTAGTGGTCGAAATTCGTGCGGGTGCTGGTGGTGATGAAGCTAGTATTTTTGCAGGAGATTTACATCGCATGTACACCAAATATTGTGAGTCCAAAGGCTGGAAAGTTGATGTTGTAGATTTTAACCACGGAACTTCAGGAGGTTTCAAAGAAGTTATTTTTGAAGTTAGTGGCGAAGACGTTTATGGCACTATGAAATTCGAAGCTGGTGTGCACCGTGTTCAACGTGTACCACAAACGGAAACACAAGGTCGTGTACACACAAGTGCAGCCTCCGTTATTGTTCTTCCAGAAGCCGAAGAATTTGATGTTCAACTCGATATGACCGAAGTCAGAATAGAACGAACTACTTCAACAGGACCTGGTGGTCAGTCGGTGAATACGACCTATTCAGCGATTAAACTTCATCACGAACCTACTGGAATGATTGTGAGCTGTCAAGACCAAAAATCATCTCATAAAAATTTAGAGAAAGCACTGAAAGTATTAAGGTCACGATTATACGAAATGGAATTGGCCAAAAAACAGGCTGCAGATTCTGAAAAACGTATGAGTATGGTATCTTCAGGAGATCGAAGTGCCAAAATTAGAACCTATAATTATCCACAAGGAAGAGTTACAGAACACCGTATCGGGTTGACTTTATACGATTTATCAAACATAATTAATGGCGATATTCAGAAAATAATTAATGAACTGATGTTGGCTGAGAATACTGAAAAACTTAAAGCTGATAACGGTACAATTTAATAGGACATGACGACCCAAGCCCTTGTTTCAGAAATCAAAAAAAAACAATCCTTTCTTTGTATTGGATTAGATGTAGATTTAGCAAAAATCCCTGCTCACTTACTGGAGTTAGACGATCCAATTTTTGAATTTAATAAAGCTATTATAGACGCTACACACCAGTTGTGTGTTGCATATAAACCCAATATTGCGTTTTATGAAGCTTATGGTTTAAAGGGCTGGAAGTCCCTTCAAAAGACGATTGCTTATCTCAATACAAAGCACCCAGAAATTTTCACGATTGCGGATGCAAAGCGTGGTGATATTGGAAATACAAGTACCATGTATGCAAAGGCGTTTTTTGAGGATTTAGCTTTTGATAGTGTGACTGTAGCGCCCTATATGGGTAAAGATTCTATTGAACCTTTTTTAGAGTTCAAAGATAAACATACCATTATGTTGGCCTTAACATCTAACCGAGGTGCTTATGATTTTCAGACCCTCACAACGGATGATCAACCCTTATATAAAACCGTTTTAGAAACATCAAAAGGCTGGAAGAACTCTGAAAATTTAATGTATGTGGTGGGGGCTACCAAAGCGACTTATTTTTCTGATATACGAACTCTTATTCCCGATAGTTTTCTATTAGTTCCTGGAGTTGGTGCACAAGGTGGAAGTTTGGCTGAAGTATGCAAATATGGAATGAATTCTCAAATTGGACTTTTAGTTAATTCTTCTCGTGGAATTATTTATGCATCTAATGGTTTAGATTTTGCAGCCCAAGCAGCCCAAGCAGCGCAGGTTTTACAGATCGAAATGGCAGAATTGATGTCTAAAATTTTATAAGCGTTCTCTTATAAAGTGAGCATCCAGATGTTTTGGAGCTTATTAAATTTTCGTAGCTCTTTTTGAAGAATTGATACAAATTCGCGTCCATCACTATTACATTTTTCTAAACGTCTAAAGTTAATCAGTAAGCGTCTTGTAAGTCCTTTAAGCGTTTTGGCATGTTGGTGCTTTTGTTCTGAAAACGGTTCTTGTTGTGCTTTTATAATCTCCGGAGCTAAGGAGTCAGATTGACGTACGATATCTCCTGAAAAGTAGATATTTATATCTTCATCTCCATTTGATTTCAAAACAGCAAGATCGGCACTCAAATAATTTGAGACCCGTTTAGAGAGCGACCCTATTTCAACTGCTTTTTTGTAAAAGTCAGCATGTAATTCTGAATAATCTTGAAACATTATACTTTAAATAAAAATACCTATTCCAAAATTAAAACAAAACAATAGATATTTAATTTAAAAATTAAAGATAATACTATTTATTTATTAAATATTTAATATATTTATGTAAAATACATTAAATATGAAACTAGATAGCATACATTCCAGAATTTTAGAACAGCTTCAGTGCAATGCAAGGATCTCAAATACAGCAATTGCTAAGGAAGTTGGAATTTCATCACCAGCAGTTACAGAACGCATAAAAAAATTAGAAGATGCTGGGATCATCGAAGGGTATTATGCAAAAGTATCTCATACTGAGTTGGGCTATGATTTTAGAGCCTTGATTACTGTTCGAGCATTTGTGGGGCGTTTGCAGCCGTTTCTACATAAAGTGAAGACCTTAGATGAGGTGATCAATTGTTACCGTATTACTGGAAACGAAAATATTGTGATGGAAGTCGTGCTTCAGAATCAACGTCATCTCGAGAAACTAATCGACCAACTGATAACATATGGCGAAACCAAAACTCAGATTATTCTTTCAAACGTAGTATCAAATAACCCTATATTAAAAAAGTAATTGTACTTTTAATGTTATGAAATCACAACACGTTTTTTGTATCGCTCTGATTGGGATTATTTTGATGGCCTGTAATTCTCCAAAAAAACCACTTAAATTTCACTCTGAATTTCAAGCTCAACAAAATAGTTTTTTTAAAGACGCTTCAACATCCCCGCTTAAACCCAAAGATTTGAAAGTGTTTGAAGGTCTTGATTTTTTTCCTATTGACTCACTTTTTGTTGTCAAAGCTCAGTTATTACGAACTCCAGATTCTGCCTTTTTTGAAATGAAAACAACTACAGAACGAGTTGCCAAAGAACGCGTTTTTGGAATTTTGACTTTTACTATCAATGAGGAATCATATGCCTTAAAAGTTTATCAAGGTGAAGCGGATGCTAATTCTGAAACAGCACCAAACTATTTGTTTCTGCCTTTTTTAGACGATACTAATGGCGAGACGACTTATGGCGGTGGTCGCTATATTGATTTAAGTATTCCAGATGGTAATCAGATAATCATAGATTTTAACTCTTCCTATAATCCGTATTGTGCTTACAATGAAAAATTTTCTTGCCCAATTGTACCAAGAGATAATTATGTTCCCTTAGAAATTAAGGCTGGAGTGAAAAGTTTTAAAAACCATTAAAAACTTTTTGATATAAACAGGCCTAAAAATATGGCCACTATCCCAACAGCAATAGATCCAAGTGTGTAAATAAGAAAACTCATAATATCTCCTTCTTTTAAAAACACTTGATTTTCATAGGCAAAGGCTGAAAATGTAGTGAAGCCACCACAAAACCCTGTAATTAATAATAAGGTTTGATTTTCAGAAAGACTGCTATTTTTTAATGCAATTCCCATAAAAAGACCAATAAGTAAACTGCCAACAATATTTACAGAAAAGGTGCCCCACGGAAAACCAGTACCTACAGTTTTAAAAATTTTTCCAACGCCATAACGAAGTGCACTTCCAACGCCACCACCTACAAAGACTAATAAAATCTGTTTCATGTATTGTTTTTTGCTAAATTAAAAATAGATTTCTTAGAAACGCTATAAAATGATTTTTTATTAGTCAATGAAAATACATTACATTCGTAGAAATTTGAAAAAACTATCAAAACAAACTAAAAACTCAAACTCATGAAACTATTTTCAAAAATCGCATTGTGCTCCATTGTTTTAGCGCAATGTTTTTGGTCTTGTAAATCTGATTTTACATCAGATTTAACTCAGCAATCTAACTTCATTACAGTAAGTTCTGAAGAAAGCTTCCCGGTTATGGTCGAGCAATTTGCCGACTTGAAAGTTTTACGTTATCAAATCCCAGGTTGGGAAAATCTGACCTTAAAAGAACAAAAGCTGGTTTATTATTTAACCAAAGCAGGCTTGTCAGGTCGTGATATTATGTGGGACCAAAATTACCGTCATAATTTAACTATTCGTAAGGCTCTAGAAAATGTATATACCAATTTTGAAGGGGATAAAACCACAACCGACTGGAAGGCTTTTGAGGTCTATCTTAAACGTATTTGGTTCAGTAATGGAATCCATCACCATTATAGCAATGCGAAAATAAAACCTGATTTTTCTTCAGAATATTTAACTTCAATTTTAGCTGCAACGGCAACAACTTTAGAAGGCGAAGCATTTGAAGTGCTGTTTAATGCTAAAGACGCTAAAAAAGTAAACCAAGCTAAAGACGTTGATAATGTTGCAGCATCTGCTGTAAATTTTTATGGCCCTGGTGTTACCAATGCAGATGTTGAATCTTTTTATTCCAAAATTAAATCTCCAGATCCTAAAAAACCGTTGTCTCATGGTTTAAATTCACAGCTTGTAAAAGTCAATGGCGTATTACAAGAACGTGTGTATAAATCTGGTGGGCTCTACGGCGAAGCAATTGATGAAATTGTAAAGTGGTTAACATTGGCCAAAGACGTTGCTGAAAATCAAGCACAAGCTGATGCCTTAGGATTGTTAATTCAATATTACAATACAGGCGATTTACAAACTTGGGACGATTATAATGTCGCGTGGACAGCCGCAACTGAGGGAAATATTGATTATATAAACAGTTTTATTGAAGTGTATAATGATCCGCTTGGGTATAGAGGGTCTTACGAAACAATTGTTCAAATTAAGGATTTCGATATGTCAGCCAAAATGGCGGTACTTTCTGAAAATGCCCAATGGTTTGAAGACAATTCTCCGTTATTTCCTGAGCATAAAAAGAAAAATGTTGTAGGCGTCAGTTATAAGACAGTGAATGTCGCTGGAGAAGCTGGTGATGCCTCGCCAACCACGCCGATTGGAGTGAACTTACCTAACGCAAACTGGATACGTGCTGCCGTTGGAAGTAAGTCAGTCTCTTTAGGGAATATCATAAATGCGTATAACAATTCTGGCAGTTCTGGACGACTTAAAGAATTTGTTCATGATGATAAAGAGTATGAGTTGGAGAAAAAATTTGGTCAAACAGCCGATAAGCTACACACAGCACTTCATGAAGTGATTGGTCATGCGTCTGGACAATTAAACCCTGGAGTTGGCGAAACCAAAGAAACCTTGAAGAATTATGCCTCTACTTTAGAAGAAGGACGTGCCGACTTGGTTGGTCTATATTACTTATATAATCCAAAAATACAGGAATTAGGATTGGTTGACGATTGGAAATCTATTGGAACCGCAGCTTTTGATGGCTATATTAGAAACGGATTAATGACTCAACTCATTCGCTTAAATTTAGGGGATGATGTTGAAGAAGCTCACATGAGAAACCGCCAGTGGGTGAGTGCTTGGGCTTATGAAAAAGGTCTTAAGGATAACGTGATAGAAAAAATTACTCGCGACGGAAAACTATATTTTAATATTAATGATTACGAAAAACTACACGACTTATTTGGGCAGTTGCTTCGTGAAACGCAACGGATCAAATCTGAAGGTGATTTTGAAGCAGTACAAGCTTTAGTTGAAGGGTACGGCGTTAAAGTAGACCAAGCGATTCATGCTAATGTTTTAGAGCGTAATAAGCAATTTACATCTGCGCCTTACAGTGGGTTTGTCAACCCAGTGTTAGTGCCACAAACAGATGCTGATGGTGAAATCACCTCAATTAAAGTCAACTACGTAGAAAGTTTTGTAGGTCAGATGTTGGATTACTCTGAAATGTATAACTTTTTGCCAGAGGTCAACTAAACAGCTTCAATTCAATAGTAGTACAAAGCCACTGATCTGAAAAGAGAAGTGGCTTTTTTAGTAGCCTAAAAGGAATTTAATGGCAGCAATACCAGCTATAAAACCAATAAAAACCAACAGTATCCATAAACTGCCTTTATAATAGTTTTGATGAAGATTAAAATCTTTGCGGTAGGCATAGATAATAACACCACTAAAAACAATGGCAAATATAATTCCGAAAGTTAGTTGTCCTTGACTGAACATAATTATGTATTTTTAGGCTTTATAAATGAAGTCAAATTTATAAAAAAATATATCAACCACAGCATGTTTAAGTCTTCTTCTTTGGTAGCGGAAAATGTGTATAAATAATCATTATGAAAACAAAAATTAAAGCCGTACAGCGCTTTCACGATGCCTTTAAAATTGGCTATAGAACATCATTAAAAGCCAATTTAGGAACTGCAAAAAACACACTTCGTTTCGATTTAATGAAAGAGGAAAACGAAGAATATTTAGAAGCTGCCAATAATGACGATATGGTAGAAGTTGCCGATGCTTTGGGTGATATGCTCTACATTCTTTGTGGTACTATTATTGAGCACGGAATGCAAGATAAAATAGAAGCTGTTTTTGAAGAAATTCAGCGCAGTAATATGAGCAAGTTAGGCGAAGATGGTCAACCTATATATCGTGAGGACGGCAAAGTATTGAAAGGGCCTAATTATTTTAAACCCAATATTAAACAGATTTTAGAGTCCTAAGATTTATACGCTAACGGTCCAATCAAAAATATCCTCAGCCTTATTCGTTTGAATAGCAACAATACGTTGTTTTAATCGGGTCGCAACAGGGTTTTCAAGTTCTGGTAAGTCATAATCGGTATCCTTAAACCCAAAAGTGGCAATCGGAGAAATAACCGCTGCCGTACCAGCTCCAAACATTTCTTTCAAACTTCCATTTTTAGAAGCGTCTACAATTTCGGAGACTGTAAATTTTCGGACTTCAACCTTAATTCCTTCGTCTTTGGCAATATCTAAAATACTTTTTCTGGTGATACCATCTAAAATACGATCACTTGTAGGTCCCGTAATTAAGGTGTCATTAATGCGTACAAAAATGTTCATTGCTCCAGCTTCTTCGATGTACTCATGCGTATTGTCATCAGTCCAAATCACTTGTTGATAGCCTTTGTCAATAGCGAGTTGAGTAGGATAAAACTGTCCAGCATAATTACCACCAGCTTTAGCAAATCCAACACCACCATTAGCCGAACGGGAGTAGTTTTGTTCAATTAAAACTTTTACTTTTCCTGCAAAATAAGCGCCAGAAGGCGCCGTACAAATTATAAATTTATAAGCATCTGCAGGTGAGGCATGAAACCCTTCTCCAGTCGCAAATATGATGGGTCTAATATAAAGCGAACTCCCTTCTTGAGTAGGAATCCATTGATCATCAACCTTAAGCAAGGCTTTTAAACCCTCCATAAAAATTGCTTCGGGAAGCTCTGGAATTGATAGGCGTTTGGCTGAAATATTGAAACGTTTAAAATTTTCATCTGGACGAAATAACCAAGTTTTTTTATCCGAATCCTTGTAGGCTTTCATACCCTCAAAGATTGACTGTCCGTAGTGAAAAATCTTTGCAGAAGGCATAAGTGAAATGGGTTCAAAAGGTACAATTTCAGGAGTACCCCAAGCACCATTTTTATAGTCACAGACTAACATATGATCAGAAAAAACAGAACCAAATCCAAGGTTCTTAAAGTCAATGCTGTCAAGCTTTGATTGTGTTGTTTGGGTTACTTTTAATGTACTCATTTGTTATTTTTAATTTTAGGCATTTACAAATTTACAGAAATAATTGTTTCGACAATATCAATCTTGTAAAACTTCTTATATTTATGCGTTATTTAAAATTTATTCCCATGAAAAATACTATTTATATAGTTTTGATATTCATCTCCTTTTTTTCTTGCAAACAAAAAATTTATCAGGGTCAGCCCCCATTAAAAGTTGAAACGACTTCGTATGATATTTTTGGTGCACCTTTAGATGCTCAGTCGGTTCGCCCTATGAGCGATCTAGTAACATCATTTTCCACAATGCGTCAAGCGGACACGCTATTTGCAAAAGTTGAGGGAACAATTAAAGAAGTATGTGCTAAAAAAGGCTGTTGGATGACCCTTAGTACAGAAACTGAAAAGGAAGTCATGGTTCGTTTTAAAGACTATGGATTTTTTATGCCGTTAGACGCAAAAGGAAGTGTTATTGTAAACGGAAAGGCCTACATTTCTGAAACTTCTGTTGAAGACTTGAAACATTATGCTGAAGATGCAGGTGCATCTGAAGACGAGATTGAAGCTATAGTAAGCCCAAAACGAACCTACAGTTTTGAAGCTGATGGTGTGCTTTTAGCAAGGAAGTAAAAATGAAACGCAGTATTATCACCACATCCGATGGTTCAAAAACCATTCAAATTGAAGATTGGGATGAGCAGTACCATTCTATTCATGGTGCTATTCAAGAATCTCAACATGTGTTTATCAAAACAGGACTCCATCATTTTTTAAAGTTATATCAACCAAATCATCTTTCAATATTAGAAATAGGATTTGGAACAGGGCTTAACGCATTTTTGACGGCCTTAGAAGCTCAAACACATAAACTCAAAATTCAGTATGAAGGAGTCGAAGCATATCCTGTTCTTGAAGAGGAGCTTTTGCAATTAAATTATGCCCCTTTAATTGCTGCATGACCAACACCATCTTTTTGAGGCTTTACATCAAATCTCATGGGGAGAATTACAGCCTTTAACCTCTTATTTTTCATTAAAAAAAAGACAGCAATTTTTTATGGACATAGAAGATGAGAATACATTTGACCTTATTTATTTTGATGCTTTTGGTGCACGAGTTCAGCCTGAATTATGGACTGAAGTCATTTTTAAACGGATGTTTAAGGCGCTCAAAAACAAAGGTGTTTTAGTCACTTATGCTGCTAAAGGAAGTGTTCGCCGTGCTATGCAGGCTGTTGGCTTTACAGTGGAGCGCTTAGAAGGTCCACCTGGAAAACGTGAAATGCTAAGAGCATCCAAATCCATTTAAAGGTGTTAGTATTGCCTTAATTTTATGTTCAGGAGGCATAAAGTAATGTTAAACCTTATCTAATGTATTTATTTCGAAGTCGATATCATTAGTTTTGTAATGATGGGACAGATACTTTTGATAACTGGAGCAACAGGATTAGTTGGTAAGGCGTTGGTAAAACACTGCCTAGCAGAAGGCTATACGGTTCATTATTTGACTACACGTAAATCCAAAATTATTACACAAAAGCATCATAAAGGTTTCTATTGGAACCCACAAAATAACACCATTGATACCGCTTGTTTTGAAGGCGTTGAAGTCATTGTTAATTTAGCTGGTGCATCCATTGCGCAGCGTTGGAGTAAAGCGGCAAAAGCCTCTATTTTATCGAGTCGGACTGAAGCACTAGCATTATTGTGTTCTACGATTAAGGCACATAAATTTCCTGTAACACAAATCATTTCAGCTAGCGCAATTGGAATTTATCCAGATTCTAAAACACGCTATTATGACGAGAAATTTCAAGGAACAGATGCTAGCTTTTTGAGTTCAGTGGTCAAGTCTTGGGAAGGCAGTTTAAAGCCTTTTCAAACTTTAGGCCTAAAAACCACAGCACTACGTATTGGCATTGTTTTAGATTCTAATGAAGGCGCTCTCCCGAAAATCATGAGTCCAATTAAACATTATTTAGGTGCAGCTCTAGGCACAGGAGATCAGTGGCAGTCATGGATTCATATTGATGATTTAGTACAATTGTTTATGTTTGTTTTAGAGTCCAAACTTGAAGGTGTCTATAATGCTGTTGCTCCTAACCCGGTACAACAAACCGAACTCACTAAATTAATTGCAAAACAACTTCAACGTCCATTGTTCTTACCCAATATACCTGAATTTGTACTCCGTCTCATGTTGGGTGAAATGCGTGCCATCGCTCTCGAAAGTCAACGCGTTTGTGCTAGTAAAATTCAAGATGCTGGGTTTAAATTTGAGTTTTTAGAATTGGAACCCGCTTTGGAAGATTTAATGGCATAGTCATGCTATTTGTTTTAAGCTTTAATTTAATCTAGTCTTTTTGTCTAAAAGAAATGCTAGTTTCTTAAAAAATACTTTGTGACATTATGACATTTTATTAATAATGGCAGTACTTTTGCCATTGGTTATGAAACTAAAATTAATCACCCAACGCGTTTAAACATACGATGAGTAAAAAAAAGACCAAAGTGGAGGCTGAACTTCCCGAAGAAAATACAGTAAATGAAACGGCTACCGAAACAACCGTTGAACTTTCAGTTGAAGAGCAATTGAGCGCAGATTTAGCTCAAGAAAAAGATAAATTTTTACGTCTATTTGCAGAGTTTGAAAACTATAAACGACGTACGACTAAAGAGCGTATCGAGTTATTTTCAACAGCTAGTCAAGATGTAATCAAGGTATTGTTGCCTGTTCTAGATGATTTTGACCGGGCTTTGCTAGAAATGTCTAAGAGTGAACCTACAGAACTTTCTAAAGGAGTAGAGCTAATTAAAAATAAATTATCATCTACACTAGAGCAAAAAGGATTGAGTTTGGTTGAGGTAAAACCTGGAGATGTATTTAATGCAGACGACCATGAAGCAATTACACAAATTCCTGCGCCTACAGATGATATGAAAGGAAAAATTATAGATGTTATTGAAAAAGGGTACAAGTTAGGTGACAAAGTGATTCGTTTCCCAAAAGTAGTCATAGGAAACTAATTTAATTAAGATATAAAATTTCAAGATCGAGATGGCAAAACGCGATTATTACGACATATTAGGCATAAATAAAAATGCCTCTGCAGCAGAGATAAAAAAAGCCTATAGAAAAATGGCGGTTAAATATCACCCGGATAAAAATCCTGATGATAAAGAAGCTGAAGAAAAATTTAAAGAAGCTGCAGAAGCTTATGAAATATTAAGTGATGCTGATAAAAAAGCCCGTTTCGATCAATATGGTCATCAAGCCTTTGAGGGTGGTGGTTTTGGCGGCGGTGGCGGCATGAATATGGATGACATTTTTAGTCAGTTCGGAGATATTTTCGGCGGTGGTGGTGGCTTCGGCGGTTTTGGCGGCGGACAACGCCAACGTGTAATGAAAGGGAGCAACCTTCGTATTCGTGTCAAATTAACACTAGAAGAAATTGCAAATGGAGTAGAAAAGAAAGTTAAAGTCAAGCGAAAAACCCAGGCCAAAGGCGTGACCTACAAAACCTGTTCTACCTGTAATGGGCAAGGTCAAGTGACACGAGTTACAAATACAATTTTAGGCCGTATGCAAACTGCAGCGCCTTGTAATGCTTGTGGGGGAACGGGTCAAATTATTGATAACCGCCCACCAAATTCAGATGCACAAGGATTTCAGGTAGAAGAAGAAACTGTTTCTATAAAAATACCTGCTGGTGTTGTAGATGGTATGCAACTTAAAGTAACTGGGAAAGGAAATGCAGCGCCTGGAAATGGGATTTCTGGCGATTTGTTAGTGGCAATTTCTGAAGAAACCCACCCAACTCTACAACGTGAAGGGGATAACCTGCATTACGATTTATATGTGAGTGTACCCGACGCAATTTTAGGATCTTCTATAGAAATTGATACCGTTACAGGTAAAGTTCGTTTAAAAATTGAAGCAGGTGTGCAATCTGGCAAAATACTACGCCTTAGAGGAAAAGGAATCCCGAATGTCAATGGCTACAGTCGTGGCGATTTGTTAGTACACATCAACGTTTGGACTCCGAAAACATTAAGCAAAGAACAAAAATCATTTTTTGAGAAAATGAAATCTGATGAGCATTTTTCTCCAAAGCCTGAAAGCTCCGATAAGTCCTTTTTTGAAAAGGTAAAAGACATGTTTTCCTAGCAGGTTAAACAACTAATTCATGAGTGAGGAATTAAATCAATATTATTCTGGTAAAGAAGAACGATTAAATGTTATGACTCACGCATTTGGACTTTTATTAAGTGTAATCGGACTTCCATTTCTAATTCTTAAGGCCTTAAATTTTGAGGGCTTTTGGAAGCCAGCAAGCTTAGTCATTTATGGGTTGAGTTTGATTGTTCTATATGCGGCGTCTACATTTTATCATGCTGCAAAAGATCCAAAACTAAGACGTAAATTCAATATTTTTGATCATGCTGCGATCTACGTTTTAATTGCGGGAACCTATTCGCCCTACACGATTATTTTGATGGACAGTACATTGGGATGGACAGTTTTTGGGTTGACATGGAGCTTTGCTTTGCTTGGGATTATCTTAAAATTGTTTTTTACGGGTCGGTTTGATAAGCTCTCTACAGCTCTGTATCTTTTGATGGGCTGGCAAGTGGTATTTGTGATCAAATCCCTCATGGAACATTTGTCAACTGAGGGCACGCAATTATTATTCGCAGGCGGTGTGTTTTATACAATTGGAGCATTGCTATACTCCATCAATAGAATTCCTTATAACCACGCCATTTTTCATGTTTGTGTGGTTCTTGGAAGTCTTTTTCACTTTTTTAGTGTGTTTAGTTTTTTGTGAGCATAAGAAGTGCATTCGTATAAATCGTACTTAAAGTTTTGAAGTCCAGAGTTATCAATTAAAGGGTTAAAGTAGCGGTCACAAAACAAAATCTTTAAAAGCATTACAATAGAGTTTTGACCCTTTTGGATTGTGCTTGTTAAAGCCGAATTATTTTTTTAACTACTGAAGTTTCATTGGAAGTGAGTCTAAAAAAATAGAGTCCCGCTAGTTTTGAGTTCTGTTCTGTACTTTTTGTTCCATAAAATATGTTCACTCGATAGTAACTGTCCACTGATATTAAACACTTCAATTCGGATGTTTTGCTGTGGCGTTTTAAATGTAACCTCTACGCGACCGTCTTTTGAAGGGTTCGGGAATATTTCTGGAGCAAGTGTATTTGTATCTTCAGTATACTCAGAAGTGGATAGTGTAACTTCTCCAAATGTACCGTTGCCCCAATGTAATCGCCCGTATCTAATACACACAAAGACGATGTATTGGTAATCATTAATGCCTACTCCAGAAGGCAAGTTAAAGGTTCTGGCACCAGAGGAATAATCCAAACCGCTTATAGTTCCAATATTGGAAACAAGTAACATATTTGAAGTGTCAATGGGACTTTGATAGTTGTTGGTAGTGCTTAAATAGACGTGAACGTCATAGACATTGCCATTGATCCCGGTTAAATAATCAGAGCCAAATCTGAGATTTAGGGAATTATCATCAAATAATTCTAGATACACCGTGCCCTCTAGTGAATAATCACCGTCTACAAGTGAGGCTGTTCGTGTTTCTTTTAGGGTTTGTCCATAAGTAAGTTGAGTTAATAGGACAACTGCGATTATAAAAATAGGTCTCATCAGAATTAATTTTTATCACTTAGTCGGAGGCTGTTTTAAATCCTAACAAAAGTGTAAAAAAAATATTCACGCCTACAAATTTTTATAGGTCTAAGTGGTTGTACTGCTACTGCTATCGTATAGAGTAATAAAATTTAGACCAAATTAAAACATAGATTTAACTGTTTTGGGTTTAGTTTTTAGAAGAAAACGTTTTGACATACCCGATAGCCAATTCCGAAAAATCGGCTTGTCCGAGGTTTGAATTTATAAACGCCCCAATGAAGACGTTGTCAGTCGGGGTTTTGGTAGTATTTATGAGGTAATATTTTAGCCCAAGCCGTGCTGAGATTGTACGTTTAATTTTGTAGTAATCTTCATTGATGTCTCCGAGTCTAAAGTTACCACCACTTTCAGGAATAACTTTTGGAACCTCACCCCAGCCTTTATTGATCCGCCAATCCACCTTGTAGGCGGGTTTAAAAATATTAATACCTCCTTGTATTTCGATACCAATATGATTTAACACTAATTCTCCTTTTACAGATATGCCTTTATTCAAAGCATTTGTAAACGCATTCGAGCTTAAATCTGAAAATTCTCTCCCATTTTGCACTAAGGATTCGTTGTTTGAAATGTAATCGTAATAGGTTTCATAGAACCGAACATAAGCACCAACTCCAAGTTTTAAAATGCTGTTGTATACTTTTCCATAGTCGCCAGAGAGCGTATAAACACTTTTTTTAGTTCCGAAAGCTTCAGACAATACGTTCTGTCCGTAACCCAAACGACATGAAAAATAATTTGAAACTGATTTGACGGGCCGCTCGGTGGGTGTTGAGGTTTTATAAGAAGGTTTTGAGGGCTTTAGTTCTGCACCTAAACTCAACAAAAAAGAGTTGTAGCCTTGGTTTGGTAACTTGGCATGTCCGTTTGAATTATGATTATATCCTAGTCCAACACGCCAATCAATAGCCTCAGATTCTAATAGAGTGTAATACAGGAATAATCTAAAAGACCAATTTAGATGTGTAGAGACAGCTCTATTGAATTTATGAGTTGTTGGGTTGTATTTTTTTTGTAATATATGAAGATCCAAATCCTATAGAGGTGGAGAATTTTTCTGATTTAAAGCTCTTAAATTCCATGAAGGGTTGGAATGTAAAAATTGTACCAAGCTGAGCTGAATTCCCTAAATCTGCAACACCAATACTGAGTCCTGTTTTCACGTTTTTTAGGTACGAAGCCCAAGCATCTGATTGTGTTGTGTGCTGCCATCCAAAACGTATAAAAACTTGTTTTTGAAGCCCTCTATCGGGAAAATTTGTATTTGGCTCGCCAGTAATTCCAAAAAGTAGTTCAGGAGAGATGCTAAAATTCTTTGG
>CALSPC010000004.1 GCA_943788135.1 uncultured Paracoccaceae bacterium
AAATTATGAAATTCATTTTGAATTTCGTTCAGCAAAATATTATGAGCTACCAAATGTTTTTGTTTTGAATTGAAACGCTGGTGATCAACACTCCAATGGTCTATATCACATTTAGGAATCAAAGTAGCACTGATACGTCCCTCAGATTTTTGACGGTTATGAACCACTCTCAAATAAATTGGATACGACTGTTTTTCTTTAACTCGTTTAGTTATTTTAATATAAAACTTAATACTTGTTGCCATAGAGATTATTTGTTTGAACAAATATTCTAAAATTCTTTAAAAACTCATGGAACAAAAAAGTGACGTTAGTAAAAGTGGAACAGAATTATGTCCTGCAAAAAGTAGGTGAAACATTTTTTTGACTAGGTGAAACAATAGTGAAACAAAAAGGTGAAAACAAATGACTATAAGCGGCCTTAAAAGAAACAAAAAACCCTGCGTTTCAGAGAGAAACGCAGGGAATTAAAATAAATCAAAATTATATTTGTGATCGCACTAGGATTCGAACCTAGGACCGCCTCCTTAGAAGGGAGGTGCTCTATCCAGCTGAGCTATGCGACCTCTTTGTCGGGGTGGCAGGATTCGAACCTGCGGCCTCCACGTCCCAAACGTGGCGCGATAACCGGGCTACGCTACACCCCGAAATGATTATCTATATATTCTCAAAAAAATTTAAGAACGCCATAAAAATAAACAACAGACATTTAGATAAATTATAACGTGCCTAAACAGCAAGAAAACACTTTAGTCGGGGTGGCAGGATTCGAACCTGCGGCCTCCACGTCCCAAACGTGGCGCGATAACCGGGCTACGCTACACCCCGAAGTGATTATCTATTGTTAATTTTATTATTGCGGAGAGACAGGGACTCGAACCCTGGCGACAGTTACCCGTCGACAGATTAGCAATCTGCTCCATTACCACTCTGGCACCTCTCCTATTAAATGAACTTACGCAAATAAAATTGCGGTTGCAAATGTAACTTTTCATTATCTAGAACGCAAACTATTTTTTTACTTTTTTTAATGCTTTTATAACTTAGTCTGGATATTCTATACGTAAGTGATAAATATTAGCCAATTTATGCTTTAAAACTTTCTTTATAGATTCAATCTCTTTAAATGTAATATTTGCGTTTAAAAACTGTTTGGATTCCATCTGTTTAGATATAATAGCCTCTACAAAGCTATTAATTTTGGTGGATGTAGGATTTTTTAAACTCTTTGAGGCTGCTTCAACACTATCACACATCATTAATATTGCCGTCTCTTTACTAAAGGGATTAGGACCTTTATAGGTAAAATCAGCGGCATCAAATTCTTGATTAGACTCAATCTGTTTATTGTGAAAATAATACACCACACTTGTGCCATGGTGTGTTCTGATAAAATCAATAACTCGATCTGGTAAATTATTTTTCTTTGCAAGCTCTATACCCTCAATAACATGGTTGATGATGAGTTGTGCACTTTCTTTTGGAGATAACTCATCGTGCGGATTTATTCCTGTAGATTGATTTTCAGTAAAGTAAGTTGGATTTTTCATTTTACCAATATCATGATACAGCGCTCCTACTCTGACTAGCATCGTGTTCGCTCCAATTTCATTGGCGGCGGCTTCTGCTAGATTGGCTACATTTAGAGAATGGTGAAACGTGCCAGGCGCTTTATCTGATAACTCTTTCAAAAGTTTAGAATTAGTATCTGACAACTCTAGTAAAGATACATCCGAAACGAGTCCAAACAGTTTTTCATATACATAGATTAGGGGTTGCACGAACAGTGTTGCTAAACCACACAATACAAATAACAAAAAGGTTTCCCATCTTAAACTATCAATACTTCCTTCATGAATTACAAAAAATGCAAAATAAGAGAGTATATAAATTAAAGTAATTTGCCCTACAGAAATGAATAAATTGGCGCGTTTATACAATTCAGAAACCGTAAGTATGGTTACAATTCCAGCGATAATTTGCAAAAACATATATTCGTAATTATTAGCCACGACAAACCCTAACAATAAGACGGTAATCACATGAGTAAATAATCCTAAACGGGCATCAAAAAAAGCTTTCAAAATTAAGGGTAAAATACAAAGCGGTACGATATAAATGTAGGACGAATTATAGTTGACAACCAAAGTGGTTAAAAATACCATCAGTACAATATTAAAAAATATAAAAGTCACTTTGGTATTGTTTGAAAACACTTCAATTCTATATTTTTTCATAAATAACAACAACATCAATAGAGCTAGTGACACCAAAACAGTATATGCTGTGACTACTAACGTATAATTAGAATCCGTCCAAACCTGAGATTCATATTCTGAAACCAATGACTTCAAAACGGCGTATTTATCGCCTTGAACCACTTCGCCTTTGGAAATTATTAAGGTTTGCTTATCAACGCGTCCTCTTACTAACTTCATTTGACTCAAGCGCTCCTCAAGCGAAATCTGTGTTATCGATTTATTTAATTGCGAATTGGGTTTTACTAGATCAAAAAATAGCGCTAAGTAGCGTTGCCTGTAGGCATCTAATCCTAAAGTAGTTACATTGGATTCTACAAAAGATTTTAAATCCGTTTGAAGAAAAAAGCTATCAAAGCGTTTGACACCACTTTGGGTCTTATTCACTAAAATAGAAATTTGCTGACTTGGAGAATAATCATATTTATTTTGCAGCACACCACTTTGATAGATCTGATCTAAAAGCATAACTCCTTTTTGGTATAAATCTATCTTAGTTTGATCTTTTGGTAACTCAAAAAACAAACGCTCAAACACAGTTGAATATTCATTCTTAACTGCAACAACTACAGCAGTATCAACATCGAAAAAAATAGGAGATTGAAGTTTAATCTGTTGTTTTTCGGAGTCAATTTCCTCAGTGGTTTTTTTGATCGCAAAATCAAAAGGTGCATATAAATTTTCGGATTGCCACGGTTTACCTTTTTCAAAACTATATCTGAAAGTTCCACTTTTGGGAAACAAATAGACGATCACAAAAGTGGTGATCACGAAAAGAAAAACCTTATAAATCAAGGAATGGTTTTTATGAAAAAGGTTTATTATATCCTTCATGAGTTTTTATGTATTGGTTTTAAAATATCTAATTAATGACCTAAAAACAATCTATTACATAACAGATTTAATTAGTCTTTATTCGTGACAATAACCAAAAGTAATAAAAAGAAGTACATTTTCTCTCTATATTAAGATAATCCTACTTTATATATCCTAAATTTTAGTTATTTTCGCATGAACCCCACTAAATTCTAAACTATGAGTAAAGACGTTGTAATTGTATCCGCAGCACGAACCCCAATAGGGCGTTTTTTAGGCGGGTTATCTTCAGTTTCTGCACCAAAATTAGGAGGGATCGCTATTGATGGTGCCCTTAAAAAAATAAATTTAAACCCTGCACTCATCGATGAAGTATTGATGGGTAATGTGGTTCAAGCTGGTACTGGTCAAGCTCCGGCAAGGCAGGCTGCTATTAATGCTGGTATTCCGGATTCTGTGCCATGTACAACAGTCAATAAAGTATGTGCATCTGGGATGAAAACGATCATGCAAGCTGCTCAATCCATTGCTTTGGGTGATGCTGATATAATTGTAGCCGGTGGCATGGAAAATATGAGTTCAATTCCGCACTATCATCAGGCGCGATCGGGTCAAAAATTTGGTCCAATTTCTTTAGAAGATGGGCTTCAAAAAGATGGTTTAGTAGATGCCTATGCCAATCAAGCCATGGGTGTTTTTGCAGATAGTTGTGCTTCAAAATATGACTTTACAAGAGAAGAACAAGATGCTTTTGCAATGCAGTCCTACAAACGTTCTAAGGAGGCATGGCAAACAGGAAAATTTGATTCGGAAGTTGTTCCAGTAACAGTACCGCAACGACGTGGCGAACCCATCATAATAGACAAAGACGAGGAATATGTTAACGTGAACTTGGATAAAATTCCAGGCTTACGCCCTGCTTTTACAAAAGATGGTACTGTAACAGCCGCGAACGCATCTACCATAAATGATGGTGCAGCAGCAGTAGTCCTTATGAGTAGAGACAAAGCTGATGAATTAGGACTACACCCTTTAGCAACCATAAAAGGGTATGCTGATGCTGCAAGAGAACCAGAATGGTTCACTGTTGCGCCTTCAAAAGCGCTTCCAAAAGCCTTAGCAAAAGCAAATATAGATATATCGGCGGTAGATTTTTTTGAACTAAATGAAGCGTTTTCAGTAGTAGGCTTGGCAAATATTAAACTTCTAGAGTTAGATGATTCAACTGTAAATGTCAATGGTGGCGCCGTGTCTTTAGGTCATCCCCTAGGTTGTTCTGGTGCGCGAATTGTAGTAACTTTACTGAGTGTACTCGAACAAAATAATGGGAAAATTGGGGCTGCAGCAATTTGTAATGGTGGTGGCGGTGCTTCGGCATTAATTTTAGAACGAAATCCATAGAAAATGCAATACGGCCTGTGCGACCTAAGCGTTGTCGCTTTAAGATCTGAAGCTTCTGACACTAGTGAATTAATTTCACAAGTCCTCTATGGCGACCATTTTAAAGTCTTGGAGCACCGCAAATCATGGAGTCGTATCCGTTTGGGATTTGATAAATATGAAGGATGGATCGATAACAAGCAGTTTAAATTTATCGAAGAATTAGAGTACAAAGCTCTTCACAAATCGGAGCCGTTAATGGCTATGGATTTAGTGGATTTTATTACCACTCAAGAACAACATTTACACCCTATTTTATTAGGTTCTACGCTTAATGGCTTATCCTATTTAGAGCATACATTTGAAGGTACATCAGGAATTGGACAAAACGACAAATCAAAACTTGTTGAGACTGCGCTTTTATACCTCAACACGCCGTATTTATGGGGAGGCAAGACACCGTTTGGAATTGACTGCTCGGGATTTGTACAGATGGTATATAAACTCAATGGCTTCAGTATTCTACGAGATGCCTCTCAACAAGCTTCACAAGGCGATGCTCTTAGTTTTATCGAAGAAAGTGAACCTGGTGATTTGGCGTTTTTTGATAATAATGAAGGGGATATAATTCATGTAGGTATTATTATGGAGAACCATCAAATCATTCATGCGCATGGGAAAGTTCGGATAGATCTCTTAGACCAAAGTGGTATATATAATGTGGACACCAAAACACACTCTCATAAGTTGAGAGTCATCAAAAAAATAATTTCCTAAAAAAAAAGCCATTCAAAATTTGAATGGCTTTTTCTGTATTTTTAGCGCTTTACTCTTGAGATTTCAAGGATTCTGCTAGCGCTTTAAGTTCTTTATATTTTTCAGAATCACCAACAGCACTATAAATATTGGCCAAGGTTTCTGCTGCTTGAAAGTTTGTAGGATCAAATTTCATCGCATTTTCTAAATGTGGTATCGCATCTAAATACAGTTGGTTACGTTTTTCTTTTAATTTATCATATTTTCGATCATCCGCTGCAGAAGATCCTAAGGCATTCATCTCATCTAGAATTGACTCCTCTTGTCCCAAAATTAGAGCCGCTAAATTTACATAAGCATTAGTGTAGTTTGGCTTTAGCTCAATGGCTTTTAAATAATATTTTTTAGAATTCTCAAAGTCTTCAATTTCTGAAGAAATTACGCCTAGATTATATTGTAATTCAGGATTATTTGGATCTTTCTGGATAGCTATTTCTAACAATTCTTTAAACTTCATAGTGTTACCCATGGTATAATAGACATTCGCTTCCGTTAAAAGTAAATTAATATTTTCGGGATCATTTTTTCTGGCAACAGCCATAGCTTCTAAAGCCTTTTCATTTTCGCCATTCTGGACATAAATAAGGGCCATATTTTTAATAATTTCAGGAAATTTAGAGGCACTTTTTTCATCCCTAGGGTTAACATGAGATTTTGATTTTACAGAGAGATCTCTGAGGACTTTACTCGAAAATAGCTCCTCGCCTTGTGTGTCTTTGTTTGTCGCATAGAAATTATCTTCAATTCCTGTAAAATTTAAAGCTCTCAACTTCTCATACATAGACAAGGAACGGTCATATAGCTTCGCATTTACAGCTGTTGAAGCGGCATAAAACAAATAAATGGTATCGCTTGGTGAAACTTTATAGGCATTTTCAAAATAATCTGTAGAGGATTCATAATCCTGAGCATCAATAAGTGCACTTCCTTTATTTACTAAATGTGCCTTTAGGTTTTGTGTTTGGACTTCAACATCTTGCTTTAACGCAGATCCGGTAACCAACTTTAAAGCGTCCATAGATTTCAGAATCCCACTAATATCTGCTTCTCCATTATTGAAATAATAAATACTTCGTTGAAGATAATATTGATTCTTATATTTTTCTTCCATAGAATCTAAAAATGCTTCCGCAGCATCAAGAGCTACCCCAGCTTTTTCATAATTGCCTTTGGCTAACTCTTTGGTGGCTGTTTTAATTTCTTTTTTTTGAGCAACAGCAGAAAAACTTAAGGTTAATGCCATTGCAAATACAACATATGTTTTCATTGTTTTTAATTTAAAAATTATTTTTAATATTTATTCCTCTTCTTGAGTATCATTAATTGTGCCAGCATCGGGTTGAGGAGCTGTAGAATTTTCAACGCCATCTTCTGATAGTGCTTCAATTGCTTCAATGTCCTCTTCATCTTCTCGCATTACTTTTGCAACTGCAGCGATAGAATCATTTCCTTTAAGGTTTATCAAACGTACGCCCTGTGTAGCACGTCCCATGACTCTTAAGTCTTCGACAGCTAATCGGATTGCAACTCCTGATTTATTGATAATCATCAAATCATCCTCGTCGGTTACATTTTTAATAGACACTAAATTACCCGTTTTGTCAGTAATAGAAATTGTTTTAACGCCTTTACCGCCCCTATTGGTAATTCTGTAATCTTCCAAACTAGAACGTTTTCCGTAGCCGTTTTCAGAGACCACAAGAATATTACTTTCCATATCATCTACAGCAATCATTCCGATGACTTCATCTGTTTCATGTGCTAACGTAATACCTCGAACACCTGAAGCACCACGACCCATTGGACGAGTTTTAGCTTCTTCAAATCGAATAGCCTTTCCAGATTTCAGTGCTAACATCACTTGGCTCTCCCCCGTTGTTAGCTTTGCTTCTAACAGCTCATCATCTTCTTTGATTGTAATGGCATTTATTCCATTTGTTCTTGGTCGAGAATATTGTTCTAAAGCGGTCTTTTTAACCTGACCTTTTTTAGTAGCCATAATCACATAATGCGAATTCGTATAATCTTCATCTTTTAAATCCTGAGTACAAATAAACGCTTTGACTTTATCGTCTTGTTCTATATTTATAAGGTTTTGAATTGCTCGTCCCTTAGACGTTTTACTGCCTTCTGGAATTTCGTAAACACGCATCCAGAAACATTTTCCTTTCTGAGTGAAAAACAACATGTATTGGTGGTTTGTCCCTACAAATAAATGCTCTAAGAAGTCTTCATTACGGGTAGTCGATGCTTTTTGACCAACGCCACCTCTATTTTGAGTTCTATATTCAGTTAGTGATGTTCGTTTGATGTAACCCGCATGCGAAATTGTAATGACAACTTGCTCGTTTGGAATCATATCTTCTATGGACAGATCGCCTCCAGCATATTCTATCATAGAACGGCGGTCATCTCCATATTTATCTTTAACCACAGCTAGCTCCTCTTTGATGATTTGCATACGACGTTCTTTTTTGTCAAGAATATCTTTCAAATCTTCAATCGTTTTCATGATAGCATCGTACTCACCACGTAATTTGTCTTGTTCTAAACCTGTTAATTGTCTTAGGCGCATTTCAACAATCGCTTTTGATTGTATCTCACTCAATTCAAAACGTTCGATTAATTTTTCACGGGCTTGATCAGCATTCGAACTGCCTCTAATTATAGCTATAACTTCATCAATGTTATCTGAAGCAATAATTAAGCCTTCTAATATATGAGCACGTTCTTCAGCTTTTCGAAGTTCGTAGGTTGTACGGCGCACAACAACTTCATGACGGTGCTCTACAAAATGATGAATCATATCTTTTAGATTCAACATTTCTGGACGTCCATTAACTAGGGCTATGTTATTGACGCTAAATGAAGACTGAAGAGCTGTATATTTATACAATTTATTTAGAACGATATTAGGGATGGCATCTCTTTTTAAAACATAAACGATGCGCATTCCATTTCTATCCGATTCATCACGGATTGTTGAAATCCCTTCCATCTTTTTATCATTTACCAAGTCTGCAGTTTTTTTAATCATATCTGCTTTGTTAACTTGGTATGGAATTTCAGTGACTATAATACATTCACGTCCACTTACTTCTTCAATGATCGCTTTTCCACGCATTACAATACGACCACGTCCAGTTTTGAATGCTTCTTTTACGCCATCATAACCATAAATAATTCCACCAGTAGGAAAATCAGGAGCTTTGACATGTGTGATTAATTCCTCAATTTCGATGTCTTTATTGTCTATGTAGGCCGTAATCCCATCTACGACTTCTGAGAGGTTGTGAGGGGGCATATTTGTAGCCATCCCAACAGCAATTCCAGAAGCTCCATTAACTAATAACCCTGGAATTCGGGTTGGAAGTACAGTTGGTTCTTTGAGTGTATCATCAAAGTTTAACTTATGGTCCACGGTTTCTTTGTCAATATCGGCGAGCATATCTTCCGATATTTTTCGCATTCTTGCTTCCGTATAACGCATTGCTGCAGGACTATCTCCGTCAATAGATCCAAAATTCCCTTGGCCATCTACCAGCATATAACGCAAACTCCATTCTTGAGCCATACGAACCATAGTATCATAAACGGAAGTGTCACCATGGGGGTGATACTTTCCTAAAACTTCTCCAACTATTCTTGCAGATTTTTTATGAGCAGTGTTTGATCTCACACCAAGTTCGTGCATCCCAAACAAAACTCTACGATGGACTGGTTTCAAACCGTCTCTAACATCAGGAAGTGCCCTTGACACAATTACCGACATCGAATAATCGATGTAGGCCGACTTCATTTCATCCTCAATATTAATAGGAATTAACTTTTCACCTTCTACCATGCTACTCTATATTTTTGTTTATTTAATAACCTAGCTAATATACTGCTTTTCAAATTATTTTGAAGTGCATTTATATGACTTTTTTAGCTCTATTTATCAACAATTTAAAGAAGCAAAATCGTTAATAAATAGACGCGTAAAAATTTTGATTTTAATTAGTTTTTACTATCATTTGTATGACAGCAAATAAATTGGGTATAGTTTTTGATTTAATGCCTTTGAATTTGTACTTTTAAACCAAATAATTTTTATGGATGATAATTTTTCCCCCAGAGTTAAAGACGTTATTTCTTTTAGTAAAGAAGAAGCACTACGTTTAGGTCATGATTTTATTGGCACAGAACACCTCATGCTTGGCCTTCTAAGAGATGGTAGCGGCAAGGCTATTGATATTTTAAATGCTTTAGATGTCGATCTTAGCCACCTGCGTCGTAAAGTAGAGATCTTAAGCCCATCCAATCCCAATATTTTGATTTCTTCTAACGAGAAAAAAAATCTGCATTTAACACGACAAGCTGAACGCGCTCTAAAAACAACATTTTTGGAAGCTAAACTCTTTCAAAGTAAATCTATAAATACCGCACATTTACTACTCTGTGTATTGAGAAATGAAAACGATCCTACAACAAAGCTTTTAAATAAATTAAAAGTAGACTACGAAAGTGTTAAAGAACAATTTAAATTCATGATTACAAACGACGACGATTACTCAGATACCCCTAGAGCAGAGTCTTTTTCGAGCGAAGATATGCCTAAAGACGAAAATAAAGACAGCTCAACAAGTCAAAGTAGCAACCAAAAAGGCGGCAAAAAATCTAAAACTCCTGTATTAGACAATTTTGGAAGAGACCTTACGGCTATGGCAGAACAAGGAAAATTAGACCCTGTAGTCGGTCGTGAAAAAGAAATTCAACGGGTGTCTCAAATTTTAAGTCGCCGTAAGAAAAATAATCCGCTACTCATTGGAGAACCTGGCGTGGGCAAATCTGCCATCGCAGAAGGATTGGCTATTCGAATTATAAAACGTAAAGTCTCTCGGATTTTGTTCAACAAAAGAGTGGTCACTTTAGATTTAGCCAGTATTGTAGCCGGCACCAAATACCGCGGACAGTTTGAAGAACGTATGAAAGCTGTTATGAATGAGTTAGAAAAAAATGATGATATCATTTTATTTATAGACGAAATTCACACCATTGTAGGTGCTGGAGGTGCCACAGGGAGTTTAGATGCTTCAAACATGTTTAAACCGGCCTTAGCACGTGGAGAACTCCAGTGTGTTGGCGCAACTACACTTGACGAATACAGACAGCATATCGAAAAAGATGGTGCATTAGAACGCCGTTTTCAAAAGGTAATCGTTGAACCTACTTCGGTAAGTGAAACTATAGAAATCTTAAATAACATTAAAAACAAATACGAAGACCATCACAATGTAGAATACACAGATGCTGCTATTGAAGCCTGTGTTAAGTTGACCAATCGTTATATGTCGGATCGATTTTTACCCGACAAAGCTATTGATGCCCTAGACGAGGCTGGATCTAGAGTTCATATTACAAATATAGATGTCCCTAGTCAAATTGTTGAACTAGAAGCTGAACTTGAAGAAGTCAAAGCAACTAAAAACTCTGTTGTTAAAAAACAAAAGTACGAGGAGGCAGCCAAACTAAGAGATGATGAAAAGCGTTTAGAAAAAAGTCTTACCGAAGCTCAAGAAAAATGGGAAACTGAATCGAAATTAAATCGAATTGTAGTCTCCGAAGACAATGTGGCGGAAGTAGTATCAATGATGACCAGTATCCCTGTGAACCGTATTGCACAAACAGAAAGCAATAAATTGTCTAAACTTCCAGAACTCATTAGCGGAAAAGTGATTGGACAAGACGAGGCAGTTGAAAAGGTGGTGAAAGCTATTCAGAGGAATCGTGCAGGACTTAAAGATCCTAATAAGCCTATTGGGTCATTTATATTTTTAGGGCAGACTGGAGTTGGTAAAACACAGCTCGCTAAGGTATTGGCCAAAGAATTATTTGACAGTGAAGACACACTTGTAAGAATTGATATGAGTGAATACATGGAAAAATTTGCTATCTCTAGATTGGTCGGTGCACCTCCAGGCTATGTTGGCTATGAAGAGGGTGGGCAACTCACTGAGAAAATTCGACGCAAACCTTATGCCGTAGTGCTTCTTGATGAAATTGAAAAAGCTCACCCCGATGTGTTTAACATGCTTCTTCAAGTGCTTGATGATGGCTTTTTGACCGATAGCTTAGGGCGTAAGATAGATTTTAGTAATACCATAATTATCATGACTTCAAATATTGGGGCTCGAAAACTGAAAGATTTTGGGTCTGGTGTTGGATTTGGAACTGCAGCTCAAAAATCGCAAGAGGCTTCAAATGCGCGTTCTGTAATTGAAAATGCGCTTAAAAAGGCCTTTGCACCAGAATTTCTTAACAGAATTGATGATGTCGTTGTGTTTAATAATCTAGAAAAAGAAGATATTGATCGTATTATTGATATTGAACTTGCCAAGCTTCTAGAACGCATTTCTGAACTGGGTTACACCCTTAAGTTAAGTAAAAAAGCAAAACGTTTTATTGCAGATAAAGGCTTCGATAAACAATACGGTGCACGTCCTTTAAAACGTGCCATTCAAAAATATATCGAAGATGCTCTTGCTGAAGAAATCATAAAATCAAATGTCCATGAAGGCGATACTATTACGCTAGATGTCGGAAAGGACGATTCAAAATTAGACGTCAAGATATCGACATCAAATGAAGCAAAAAAATCTTAAAACTAAAGCCTCACAATGTGGGGCTTTTTTTTTATGAACTCGTTAATCAAATAAAACGTCGTTTTCTAGCTCAAGGTTTTGAATAAACTGGACAGCATTTATGATGTCATTATGTAAAACTCTATCTTGAGTCACCTTAGAAATTCCAGTTCTGAAGCTAGACACAAATGCTTCTAAAAACGGAGCTGTTTTTTGAGTCCTAAAAAACAAAGCCTGAGAAGCCGAAAGTAATTCAATTGCTAAAATTCGTTCAACATTTTCTAGAATTTGATAGGCTTGAATGGCTGCATTAGCACCCATGCTCACGTGATCTTCTTGCCCATTGGAAGACACAATTGAATCAATACTTGCAGGCGTGGCCAATTGTTTGTTTGAACTCACTATACTGGCTGCTGTATATTGCGGAATCATTAAGCCTGAATTTAACCCCGATTTTTCTACTAAAAAAGAAGGTAAACCCCGTAAACCCGAAATTAACTGATAGGTTCTTCGTTCAGAAATATTGCCTAACTCCGCCATGGAAATTTTTAAAAAATCAAATCCAAAAGCTAAGGATTGCCCATGAAAATTACCGCCTGAAATGATTTTATCGTCTTTGGAGAAAATATTAGGATTATCTGTGACAGCGTTAATTTCGGTAATAAACGTGTTTTTTACAAAAGCCAACGTATCTTTAGTTGCACCATGTACCTGTGGCATACAACGAAAGGAATAGGGATCTTGCACATGTTTCTTTGGTTGTTTCATTAAGTCACTGTCTTCTAAAAAACTGAGAATCCGTGCTGCTGTTTTAATTTGCCCATTTTGTGGTCTTACCAATTGAACCAAAGGGTCAAAAGGCTCAATTCGACCATGGTATGCATCAAGAGATAAGGCCCCGATAAGGTCGGACATATATGATAATTTGAAAGATTTCAACAAACAATGCACGCCATAAGCCGTCATAAATTGTGTGCCATTAAGCAATGCTAAGCCTTCTTTGGATTGAAGCGTTATCGGCGTCCAATCAAAATGACGTAAGACTTCAGCGGTGGCGGTTTGCTGGCCTTTAAACCAAACCTTGCCTTCTCCAATAAGTGGCAATGCCAAATGCGCTAGTGGCGCCAAATCTCCAGAAGCACCAAGTGATCCTTGTGTGTAAATCACAGGCAAAATATCATTATTATAAAAGGAAACTAATCGATTTACAGTTTCTAACTGAACACCACTATGCCCGTAACTCAATGCTTTAATTTTCAATAATAGCATCAATTTTATAATAGATTTTGGTACTAAATCGCCTGTTCCACACGCATGAGATCGCACTAAATTTTCTTGTAATTTAGTTAGGTTTTCAGAGTGTATCCGTACGTCACATAAAGCCCCAAATCCTGTATTAATGCCGTATATTGGATCAGAAGTAGTCGCGATTTTTTGATCTAAATAGGCGCGACACTCTTGAATTTTTTGAATCACTTCAACTGAAAGCTTAAGCTTTGAATCTTCAAGGATTAAAGTTTTAAGCCTGGCCAAACTTAATGGTTTCGTGGTTACTTCATGCATTAGATTAGAATCGAATTGTATTCCTCAAATTTGATAATTACTTAAGAAATACGCAAATAATTGTTAAATTATTAATTTAACTAAGAGATATACTTATTTTTGTGCCAATTACATATTTAATTTCTAAAAAATAAACGCCATGAAACCCTTATTTACTATATTTCTATCTATACTATTAGTTGGATCTTGCTCAGAAACCCCAAAAAATTACGTGACTCTTTCTGGAAAAATTACCAATTCTAATGAATTAAAAAAATTAACCATCTCTAATAGAGAAGGCTATAGTAAAGAAATTTCACTCAGAAAGGATGGCTCTTTTAATGACACACTTAACGTTAAAGAAGGAATTTACCGATTTTACGATGGCAATGAAGTTGGTCGTATTTATTTAAAAAATAACAATACCATTTCATTTACCCTAGATACAAAAGCCTTTGATGAGACTTTGAAATTCAAAGGCGATGACGCAGACAGGAGTAATTTTATAATTGCTAATAGTTTGCTTCAGGAAAAATTCCTAACTGCTGATATTTTTGACGGTACAGAAGCTGAATTTTCAAAAACATTTAAGGATTTAAAGGCTGCTTATACAGAGCTGAAAGGCGACTACAAAACACTTGATGCCGCATACTTTACAGACTTAGACGAAAATTTCAAAGCGATGGAAAAATCTTACACAAGTTATTTCAAGCAAAAACTTAAAATGAAAGCACTTTTCGCAAAAGGAACACCTTCACCAACGTTTTCGAACTATGAAAACCACAATGGAAAAACCAACTCTTTAAGCGACTTTAAAGGCAAGTATGTATACATTGATATTTGGGCGACTTGGTGTGGACCTTGTAAAGCAGAAATTCCAGCTCTAAAAGCATTAGAATCAAAATACCACAATAGAAATATTGAGTTTGTAAGTATTTCTGTAGATGATGCTAGACGAAGCGGAACAATGGAAAAAGCACATGAGGCGTGGAAAACCATGGTAACTGAAAAAGAATTAACAGGCGTGCAATTGTTTACGGGTAATGGTTGGGAGGCAGACTTTGTTCAAAATTATAAAGTTAATGGTATCCCTCGATTTATATTAATAGATCCAAATGGAAATATTGTAGATGCAGATGCACCACGCCCATCGAGTAAAAAACTTACCGAACTTTTAGAAAACCTTGGCGTTTAAAACCTTACAAAAAGTTACTAAGTTCTAGCGCATTGATTCCCTCATGAGAGGCATGGTCTATAACTTTGCCATCTTTTATAAGTACAACTTGTGGCGATTGATGTACGACATCAAAACGTTCGGCAATAGCATTAGAGATATCGCGGTGATTTAATAAATCGAGATAATGAGCACCCAACTCAACAGATGAATATGAGAAATGTTTTATGAAATCTGCAAGTACAAACCGACTAATACTACAACGTGTCGAGTGCTTGAATATCAATTGCGGCGTTGTAAATGATGCAGCTGATATAGCATCCAATTGACCTAAATCTTCTAGTTGTTCTCCTGGCCAGTTAGAGTTTTTGGCTTCTGATTTGAATAATGAATCAAAGATTCCCATAGTATCTTATTTAATTTCTTATATAAAACCGACTAAAAGTCAGTTGATTAAGGTTAATAATGCCATTTTGACGTTCTAAAAAAAATGGTAAGGTTCTTGAAAATCGTTAAACAAAAAAACCCATTATGAACTTTAACAATTATACAATAAAAACCCAAGAAGCCCTACAACATGCGCAACAAATTGCACAAGGCTACGGGCATCAACACATAGAAAACGAACATGTATTCAAATCAATTTACGTAGTAGATCAGAATGTATTGCCGTTTTTTTTTAAAAAGTTAAACCTTAATTCAACGCTTGTTTTACAACTTTTAGAGAAAGAACTAGAATCCTTCCCAAAAGTGAGTGGTGGAGATATTATGCTTTCAAAAGCAGGAATGCAGTCCCTCAATGAGGCTTCAATTATTGCCAAAAAATCGGGTGGAGAATATGTGGCGATAGAAGATTTATTGTTAGCAATTTTTAATTCTAAAAGTAGGATTTCACAAATTTTAAAGGATCAAGGAGTTAATGCAAAAGACCTTAAAGCCACAATTGCAAGCTTAAGGAAAGGACATACTGTTCAATCCCAAAACCAAGAAGAAACCTATAATGCGTTGAACAAATATGCTAAAAATCTTAATCAGATGGCAAAGGACAATCGCTTAGATCCGGTCATTGGACGCGACGAAGAGATTAGACGTATGCTTCAAATACTCTCTAGACGCACCAAAAATAATCCTATTTTGGTAGGAGAACCGGGGACTGGAAAAACTGCTATTGCCGAGGGCTTGGCACACAGAATCATTGCTGGGGACGTTCCTGAAAATCTGAAAAACAAGCAAATATTTGCACTCGATATGGGCGCTTTGATTGCAGGAGCAAAATACAAAGGTGAGTTTGAAGAGCGTTTAAAAGCGGTCATCAAAGAAGTCACCGAAAGTGAAGGCGATATTGTCCTTTTTATTGATGAGATACATACCTTAGTAGGTGCAGGTGGTGGAGAAGGTGCCATGGATGCTGCAAACATTTTGAAACCTGCTTTAGCGCGAGGAGAGTTAAGAGCTATAGGGGCAACAACGTTAGATGAATATCAAAAATATTTTGAAAAAGACAAAGCTCTTGAAAGACGATTTCAAAAGGTCATTGTAGATGAGCCCGATTCAGAAAGTGCTATATCCATCCTAAGAGGTATAAAAGAAAAATATGAGATCCATCATAAAGTTCGAATTAAGGATGAGGCTATTATTGGAGCGGTCGAACTCTCTACACGCTATATAAATAATCGTTTTTTGCCTGACAAAGCCATTGATTTAATGGACGAAGCTGCATCAAAACTACGTATGGAAATCAATTCTAAACCAGAAGAATTGGATGTTCTTGACCGGAAAGTCATGCAGCTAGAAATAGAAATTGAAGCTATTAAACGGGAAAAAGATGAATCCAAATTAAAGGCGTTAAAAGCAGATTTGGCTAATCTTAAAGACGATCGTAATAGTTTGGAAGCGAAATGGCGTAGTGAAAAAGACCTTGTAGAGAAAATTCAAACTGCAAAATCAGAAATCGAGACTTTCAAAAATGATGCAGAAAAAGCAGAACGTGACGGAGATTATGGAACGGTTGCAGAAATCCGCTATGGAAAAATAAAAGACGCCGAAATACAATTGGAAATCTTTCAAAAAGAATTGACAAAAAATCAACAGACGGCTCTAATAAAAGAAGAGGTCACTTTAGAAGATATCGCAGAAGTTGTGGCAAAATGGACGGGAATTCCAGTCACAAAAATGATTCAATCTGAAAGGGAAAAACTATTAAAATTAGAGACCGTTCTTCATAAACGTGTAATTGGACAAAATGAAGCCGTAACTGCTGTAAGTGATGCTGTTCGTCGAAGCAGATCTGGATTACAAAACCCAAATAAACCTATTGGTACATTTCTATTTTTAGGTACAACTGGTGTTGGAAAAACAGAGCTCGCAAAAACATTAGCTGCGTATTTATTTGATGACGAAAATGCACTCACGCGAATCGACATGAGCGAATACCAAGAACGACATGCGGTTAGCCGTTTGGTTGGTGCGCCTCCAGGGTATGTCGGCTATGAAGAAGGTGGACAACTTACCGAGGCTGTACGACGAAAACCATATTCTGTGGTTTTATTAGATGAAATTGAAAAAGCACATCCAGATACATTTAATATTTTACTTCAAGTTCTTGATGAAGGTCGGTTGACAGACAACAAAGGTCGAATTGCCGATTTTAAAAACAGCATCATAATTATGACATCCAATCTTGGAAGTGAATTGATTCAAGAAAAATTTGAAACGATTCCAGATGTTGGCTCCGCTTTAGAAGCTGCTAAAAACGATGTTTTAGGACTATTAAAAAAAGTGGTGAGACCCGAGTTTTTAAATCGAATTGACGACACTGTTCTCTTCACTCCATTGACACAAAATGATATTGAGGCTATTGTGAATTTACAATTAAAAACGGTAGCCAAATTAACTAAAAAACAAGGTATTACTTTTGATGCAACTGAAGAAGCAATTAGCTATTTAGCCAAGAAAGGCTACCAACCTGAGTACGGCGCACGCCCTGTAAAACGGACTATCCAAAAAGAGGTTCTGAATGCATTAAGTAAAGAACTTCTAGCAGGCACTATCAAAGAGGATAGTATAATTTTATTGGATGTATTTGATGAACAAATAGTCTTCAGAAATCAAAGCGATTTAATTTCTGAAAAATTGTAACAATTCGACCTTAGACTCGTCTTATAAGTGTTGGTTAGTTAGTTAAAAGCAATACAGATTCTATTTTATGGAACAGTATTGCTTTTAATTTTTAAAACTAGTTTTTCTACATGTATTGAATACATTATTCCATAACCCCAAAATCTTAAACTATGACCAATCAAGAAACTTCTAATTGACTTACTCCTACCTCCTACTGGTATGCGTAAGCGGTAACCTTTACATTATAAATATTACAGAGACTGGAGAGATTATTCATCAACTCTTAGCCGTCCAATAAATATTTTGCTTAGTTTTGAACTCTGATGAAAAAATCGGTTAACATACAAAATAAAAAAGCGCGCTTTACGTACGATCTTTTGGATACGTACACCGCGGGTATTGTATTAACAGGAACTGAAATTAAATCGATTCGAGATAGTAAGGCATCCATTGCTGAAAGTTTTTGTGAGTTTAACTTAAAAGGAGAGCTTTTTGTGATTAATATGACCATTCAAGAATATGATTTTGGGAATCATTATAATCATGCACCAAAAGCAGAACGCAAGTTATTACTGAACAAAAAAGAGCTTAAAAAACTAGAAAAAGAGGTCAAAAACTCTGGACTTACGATTATTCCTTTAAAACTTTTTATCAATGAAAAAGGATTTGCAAAACTGATCATTTCTTTAGCAAAAGGAAAAAAACTCTATGACAAGCGAGAAACCATCAAAGACCGTGATAATAAACGCGACCTTGATCGTGTGAAGAAGAATTTTAAGTAATAGTGTAACAACTATTAGTCTCGATAGTCATATATACTATAACCTAGACTTAAATTTAATGCGTTTATTAGTATTTTGCCTCCTCTGTACTTTATCCGTTTCGGCTCAACTTATAGGGACGATTACAGATGATAATAACCAACCCATTCCTTATGTAAATATTTATCTTGAAAACTCCTATACAGGGACGACTTCAAATGCCAATGGCAACTATGAATTAGGGCTTTCTAAAACTGGCACATACAGCGTTGTTTTTCAGTTTTTGGGCTATAAAACACAAACCAAAACCATAGACATTAAACAGCTTCCTTATGTCTTAGATATTACTTTATTAGAAGAAAATATTTCTCTAAATGAAGTGGTGATTAGTACCAATGAAAATCCTGCAAATCGCATTGTAAGAGCTGCCATTGAGAATCGAAAATTACAGCTTGAAAAAATAAAGTCATATACTGCTGACTTCTACTCCAAAGGGTTGATTCGAATTAAAAATGCCCCAGAAAAATTTTTAGGACAGGAGGTAAAACTTGATATTGGTTTAGATTCTACGCGCTCTGGGATTTTATATTTATCTGAAACCATTTCAAAGATCAAATACCAAAAACCCAATCAACTAATAGAAACAATTAGTGCCTCTAAAGTGAGCGGAAATTCTAATGGATTTAGCTTCAATAACGCCAGCGATGTTGATTTTAATTTTTACAATAATACTATTGATATTAATACAGAAATCGTGTCGCCTATTGCCGACTACGCTTTTAATTATTACCGCTACAAACTCGAGGGTGTGTTTTATGACAATCGCGGAAATTTGATTAATAAAATTAAAGTTATCCCACGGCGTGAAAACGACCGTATATTTTCAGGAATTATTTTTATTGTGGAAGAGCAATGGAGTTTATATGGACTTGAACTGAGCGTAACAGGAAATCAAATTCAGACTCCTGCAGCAAATTTGGTAACCATTAAACAAAACACCTCTTACGATGAACAAAGTAAGTATTGGATTGTCAGATCACAAACGATTGAATTTGAATATGGATTTTTAGGATTTAAAGGAGATGGTAGTTTTGTGGCTAATTATTCTAATTACAAGCTAAACCCCAATTTTGACTCTAGCGAATTTACTAATGAAGTTTTGTCCTTTGAAGCTGAAGCAAACAAAAAAGATTCAATCTATTGGAACACCCTTCGACCAGTACCGTTAACTTCTGAAGAACTTGTTGATTATATTAAAAAAGATAGTTTACAAACCCTGAAGAAATCTAAAACCTACCGCGATTCGGTGGATACTAAAAACAATACATTTAAGTTTGGAAACTTAATTTCGGGATACACTTATGAAAATTCTTTTGAGCATAAACAATTCAGTATTAGTAGCCCTTTAAGTGGGTTTAATTTCAATACGGTTCAGGGATTCAATTCAAATTTAGACATTGACTACACTAAGCGTTACGATGAATACAAAAACTATGTGTCGTTTCAAAGCCGACTCAACTACAGTTATGAAACACAAAAACTGAGAGCAACTCTAGGGTTTCGGTATAAATTTAATAATATCGATGATTTAACTATCGGGTTCAATGCAGGTACAAAAGTTGAGCAATTTAACGCTCAAGAACCGATTTCGAGGTTTCTAAATGACATCAGTAGTTTGGCTTTTGAAGACAATTACATCAAACTATTTGAAAAGCGTTTCATTGCACTTCAATATGGGCAAGAACTTTTTAATGGGTTTAGAATTCGAACTTCTGCTAGTTTTGAAAATCGATTGGCACTTTTCAACACCACTAATTATACGACCTTTAATCGTGACACTAAAGCCTACACAAGCAACAATCCTATTGCCTCCTCAGAATTTGAAACAGCGCCTTTTGAGAACCATAATATTATAAAATTCAAACTGGATGGCAATATTCGTTTTGGACAAAAATACCTTAGCTACCCCGGGAGTAAGTTTAATCTTACCAATCCAAAATATCCGAAATTAAACTTTAGCTATGAAAAGGGATTAGGCGCTACAAACTCCGACTACAATTTTGATCATTTTAATATTAAACTAACCCAAAATATTAGTCTTGAAAACAAAGGGCGTTTTAGTTATAATCTACTGGGGGGTACATTTTTTGGAAATTCTGAACTCGCCTTTATGGATTACAAACACCTTAATGGAAATCAAACTCATGTGAACTTGGAAGGCGATTATTTATCTCGTTTCAAAAACCTTGGCTATTATGATTTAAGCAGCTCCGAAAACTATATGGAGTACCACATAGAACATGATTTTAGTGGCTATATTCTAGGCAAAATACCTTTACTAAATGCCCTAAATTATAATTTGATTATTGGGGTTCACGGTTTTACAACAAAAGATAAAATCCCGTATCGAGAATTCAGTTTAGGACTCAATAATATTGGTTGGGGAAAATATCGTTTTCTTCGAATTGACTATGTACGATCGTATCAATCTGGCTTTGTGAACGACGGCGTATTATTTGGTATTAGCCTCTAGTTTTTATTTTCTAAAAGTGGTACAAACTTAAAATTTCCGAGTTCGTGTTTTTCAAATTCTTTTGGACCTTTACGAATATAAAGTGTCATTATTTGCGCTTCATCTCCAACAGGAATAACTAAACGACCACCTATTTTCAGCTGTGCGAGAAGGGGTTTTGGAACAAAAGGAGCGCCAGCAGTTACAATAATACTATCAAAAGGCGCATCTTCCTCAAGGCCTTTATAGCCGTCTCCAAAAATTAAGCGTTTTGCCACATAACCGATTTTAGGAAGAAACTTATTCGTTTTTTTAAATAGCTCCAATTGCCGTTCAATACTATAGACGTGCGCTCCTAAAAGGCAGAGTACTGCGGTTTGATAGCCACTCCCGGTACCAATTTCAAGAATTTTATCGCCGGCTTTTACTTCCAACAGTTCCGATTGAAATGCCACAGTATAGGGTTGAGAAATCGTTTGACTGGCAGCAATAGGAAAGGCTTTGTCTTGGTAGGCATGATCTAAAAAACTAGAATCCATAAACAGATGCCGCGGTATGGAACCTATAGCTTCCAGAACAGCTGCATTTGTAATGCCTTTAGCAACCAAGGTTGCCACAAGTTGTTTGCGTAGTCCTTTGTGTTTAAACGTATCTTTCAAAAATAAAATTCAGTTGAAGTATTACCTTATTAATTAAAAAAGTAAAGATAAGTTAAACAGTCGCTTTTTCAAATTTTATAAGCCTACAACTTTAGCTTATTGAAAAAACATTTTATTTAAGGTTTCAAATATCAGCAGCTGATTTTCTTTATTAAGAAGTGGTGTTATCGGCTCAGCAGTCGTGGGTTTACTACTAACTAAATTAACATTGGTTAGATTAAAATCTTATGGCGTCAATTTTTGGCAGTAAGTGAGTCTGTAATAATTCTAATTTTCTTTGATATACTGCTCGTGCTCCTGTGTCTACCTCTGTGGCGTTTTGGAATGCTGCACCATATAAAGCTGGTATTAACTTGTCTGTTTTTTGAGCCGAGACATTAAGCGTAATAAAAATAAATATAAGTTTTAGTAAATTTTTCATCAGTTCTGTTCAAGAGTTTCAATTCTTAACTCTAATTTTTTAATCAATTTTTGTTGATGTTTTACTGCTTCAATTAAAACAGGAATAAGCCCTTCATAATTCACAGATTTGTATTCGCCTTCGTTATTAACGACCTCTGGAATTACACTCTCTACATCTTGAGCTATTATGCCTAACTGTTTATCCTCAGATAGTTCTTTGTTTTTCCAGAAATAGGAAACGCCTTTTAATTTTAAAAGCTTCTCCAAACTATTTTCGAGTGGTTCGATTTTCTTTTTAAGTCTGCGATCTGAGGTATGAACAGTAGTGCCTTGTACGGCTATATTCCCATTAACGTCTAAGGCTTGACTTGGTGAACTTGTGCCAATCCCCATTATTCCGTCTCGTCCAAAACTGTAAAGATTGGATATAAATCCCCCTGTACTATTTAATTTCTGCATTATCATTGCTCCATCAGGGCTAACATTGTCATTCCATATAAGACCCATTCCTTTTCCAGAAGCACCTCCGTGATACATCTTTAAAGTAAGATTATTTCCTGCGTTGGCATTATCTGAAATAGTTAGTCCCGCATCATTCCCCCCATTTATATGTAATGAATTTGCGGGTGCAGTTGTGCCAATACCTACACGTTTTTGACCTGTTAAAGTCATAACATTTGCTGCTGTTCCTGCTGCCCCTCCATCGTGAAGTTTGAATCGCATCCAGTTGCCAGCAGCTGTATTATCATTCCGTACTTGGATGTCATGATAGCGTATCGCAGGATTGTCATCACGTCCTAGCCTAATAGTGCCTTCACTTTGATAAGCTTCCATTATGCCTAAAAAAACATTACCTCTCACGTCTAATTTTTCTGTAGGGTCTGCCGTACCAATTCCAACTTGACCGCCATTAATACTCATGCCTAATAAACTAGGATTAGCATCATTTGCATCTGTACCAAAATTCCAATTATAGAAATCAATAGAATTACCCATGTCTTGTCCACCATGATGTCTAGTACGAATCCCTTGTTTAAAAAGTGCTCCACCATCATAAGAAAATAACAATTGCTCATTTCCTGTTGTAGCAGTATCCATGCCTCCATTTCTAAAAAGTCCTATTCCATTAATATCCAATGTTTTTATAGGAGCAGTTGTGCCAATACCTACATTTCCATTGCTAAGAAGTGTCATCACATCCGTTTGATCTACAGAATCTGTAGAGGCTAATTGGAAATCCAAGCGGGTATTGGAATCAAAACCATTATGTGCAAAACGGCTCAATGAAAAGTTAGCTCTAGCACCCCATACCTGACCTGATGTAACTTCACGTGCTAATTGCAATAAAGGAATAGGATCATTAAGTACAGTACTTGAGGTTGGAACTCGATTATGAGTTACAAGAAGTGCATCTTCATCGTATGCTGAGGAGCTAACAACATTAAGATCAGGACCAACAGAAAGTATGGTTGGTGGGTCAGTCCTTCCTATCCCCACATCACCTGCTGTATATACAGCGTTTAAAGGGTTTGTGCCATCAACAAATTTACCTGATCCTGAACTTGCATCTACCCAATTCGTGCCTGTTACTGAAGAAGATAGTACTTGACCAGATGTTCCTGCATCGCCATCACTATCATGTATGGCTCCTGTAACTTGAGCAGTACCACTAACGGTTAGGGTATAGGGTATATTGTTAGCACCAAGTCCACCAATCCCTACATTTCCAGTTCCTTTAATGCGTATCAATTCATTTGAAGTGGTGCTACTTGTTCCTCCAAAAAACACATGATCTGCGACTTGTGGAACCTGGTATCGCAAGGTTCCTCCATTAATTCCAAAACCATAAAATTGATGATCGTCATTCGTAAAGGAGTTATTTTGCCATAAGATGAGTTTTCGGTTGTCTAAGATATTTGAAAAATGAAGCTCTGCCTGTGGGTTAGCCACTCCTCCTATTCCAATTTTTCCCGCATCTTCTAGACGATCAGCTGAAAATGAAACTAGACTAGACGGTTGAAATTGTTGCTCTAAAACCAAACGCCCCCTTATATCAAAAACTTCAATAGTTACTGGAAATAGAGTTGGTTTAGAAAACTTAATATTTATAAAATCTTTGAATGGATTTGGATACATAGAAAGGTCTAAATTTTTAATAAATTCAGTTGCTGAATTATCAATAGCAAATACCTTTACGCGACTTAGAAACCCTTGTTGAACTGAATTTAAGGCTGTGGTTGATAAACCAACAACACCAGTCTGACCAATACTCTGTTGAATTCGAGTCTTTCTAAGTGTACCTTGGGCATCTAAATACGCCAGCGAAACAGTTCTTGACCCTCCTGATGTGAGTACAGATTTTGTTAACTTTTGGGGTTGAGTAAAATTTTGAGCATATACATGAGTTGCGAATAACAAAACAATGAATAGAACACTATAATTAAGGTTAAGAGTCATTTGGTTAAACTGGTTGATTAATAAACAAATCTGATTGACTACAAATGTATACCAGTAACCTATAACTTTAAAACGCTATGTAACAAACGGCAATTTCATGTAATAAACGGCAATTTAGTGTAATAAACGGAAAATTAATAAATCAAATAGTGCTCAGAAAACTAACTCAGAAATGAGTTAAATAATTTAGTATGTTTAATTAATTTTATAAAAAAATGAACATTACTGAACTGCTTGACTTTACTATTTGTTGGTAATTGCAGCAATTGTTTTCATAAAAAGTTGTTAGGATTTAAAAATGCTATGAAAAAAATCATAGTTTTACAAAAAATCTCATAATATGAAGCTAAAAGCAGGCGTCCTAGGAGCTGGTCATCTCGGAAAAATTCATCTCAAATTACTTCAGGCTTCTGAAAAATATGACCTTGTAGGGTTTTATGACCCTGACGACTCCAATGGAAAAAAAGTTGAAGCTGAATTTGGATATTCCTTTTTCAATTCAATTGAAGCACTTATCGAAGCAGTAGACGTTGTTGACATTGTGACCCCAACGCTCTCTCATTATAACTGCGCTATAAAAGCCATTACTAAAGGAAAACATATTTTCATTGAAAAGCCCATCACAAATTCTGTTGAAGAAGCCGAACAAATTCGGTTATTAGTTTCTGAAAACAATTTAAGAGGTCAAGTTGGTCATGTAGAGCGTTTCAATCCCGCATTTAAAGCGGTTAAAAACGACATCCAATCACCAATGTTTATTGAAACTCACCGGTTGGCAGAATTCAACCCAAGAGGAACCGATGTTCCTGTAGTATTAGATTTGATGATTCATGATATTGACATTATATTAAGTGTTGTCAAATCTCCAATCAAAAATATCACTGCTAGCGGCGTTTCTGTGATTAGTGAAACTCCTGATATTGCCAATGCTCGAATTGAATTTGAAAATGGTTGTGTTGCCAATCTTACGGCAAGTAGAATTTCCATGAAAAATATGCGTAAAAGTCGTTTTTTTCAAAAAGATGCTTATATAAGTGTTGACTTTTTAGAAAAGCAAGTGGAGGTTGTCAAAATGAAAGATGCGCCAAAAACACCAGGAGATTTTGACATGGTTCTACAAAATGCTGAAGGCATTAAGAAACAAATCTATTTTGAAAACCCTGAAATTGCCCCTAACAATGCTATTTTAGATGAATTGGAAAGTTTTGCGGATGCTATAAATACGAACACAAAACCTACAGTTACCCTTAGAGATGGTACAGATGCATTAAGAGTTGCTTATCAAATTATAAATTGTTTTTAAACTAAGTAGTTATGAAGAATATTGCAGTTATTGGAGCGGGAGCGATGGGCAATGGTATTGCACATGTGTTTGCACAGGCAGGGTTTAAAGTCCAACTTATTGATACCAACCAAGCCGCGCTCACCACGGCAATTGCTACAATTTCTAAAAATTTAGAACGTCTTGTAGCTAAAGCACAAATAGAGGATTCTCAAAAATCACAAACATTAGAAAATATTTCGACCTTTACATCTATTTCTGAAGGAGTCGAATATGCTAGTCTTGTCATTGAAGCAGCTACCGAAAATGTAGACTTAAAACTTGAAATATTCAAGCAACTAGATATGGCATGTCCAGAAGATACGATATTAGCGACCAATACGTCGTCTATTTCCATTACACAACTCGCAGCACAAACTTCGAGACCAGATCAAGTGATCGGAATGCATTTTATGAATCCCGTGCCAGTTATGCAACTAGTCGAAATAATTACAGGGTATAATACCTCTAATTCTGTTCTTGATTTCATCGTAAATCTCTCTAAAAAAATCAACAAAACAGCTGTTGTTGTGAAGGATTACCCTGGTTTTGTAGCCAATCGAATTTTAATGCCCATGCTAAATGAAGCTTTTGAAACTTTGTATACTGGAGTTGCGGGAGTTAAAGAAATTGATAGGGTTATGAAACTTGGAATGCGTCATCCTATGGGCCCATTAGAGTTAGCCGATTTTATTGGACTCGATGTTTGCTTGTCTATTTTGGAAGTCATGCATGAGGGCTTTAAAAATCCGAAATATGCTCCTAACCCACTCTTAGTAAATATGGTAAGTGCTGGGAAATATGGTGTTAAGACGGGAGAAGGTTTTTATGACTATTCAAAAGATCGTAAAGCAGTGAACGTTGCTTCACAATTTTCTTAAATTCACTCCAAATTTCCACTCAAAACTATGGCTAAAATCTACCCTTTCGAAGCCGTTCGTCCTTCTGAAGAAGCCCTTCAAAACTTTAGTTCTAAGTCCTATAAATCGTATACTAAAAAGGAATTAAAGGACAGTCTTAAGAAAAACCCTGATACATTTCTAAGTATTATTACTTTAAAAAAAGACACTTCTTTGGCTGTTGACAAATCCCAGCGTTACGAGATGGTTAGACAAAAATATGAACAGTTTATAGATTCTAAAATTCTCATTAAAGATTCCATAGCTGCGTTCTATATTTATGAAACAACTCAAGATAACGGAGATCAATTTTCTGGAATAATGGCGACTGCTAGTGTTGAAGATTATAATACGAATGTAATCAAAAAACATGAAGCCACAATTGCTAAACGAGAACATACATTTAAGACATATTTAAATACGGTTCGGTTCAATGCTGCTCCTGTATTGCTCACTTATCCTGATCATCCTACTTTGGAGGCTCAAATTGAAGCTGCAAAACTAAACTCAAAAAAAATTAATACATGGGCCACTAAAAATGAAACTCATAAGTTATGGTCAGTGGACCACCCTAAAGATATTTTTGATATTCAAAACAGTTTCCAAAACATTCCATCACTTTATATTGCTGATGGCCACCACCGTTCTGCATCTTCAGCGCTTTTAGCTCGAGAAAAAAAGGCAACTCTTAAAACTCCTGAAAACAACTCATTTAATCGCTTTCTAACATATTTGATCCCTGAAAGTCAATTGAAAATTTATGACTACAATAGGGTCATAAAAGACTTAAACGGCTTAAGTACGGCTGATTTTTTAGAAAAAATAAGTGTCGTTTTCGAAGTGAAAAACAAAGGCAAAAACCCGTATAAGAGTTTAAAAGCAAACGCTATTTCAATGTATATTGACGGACTATTTTATTCCTTATCTTTACGTAAATCAAAACAGGATAATAGTTCTGCTATCAACAAACTAGATACTTATATATTGCAAACACAATTATTGGAACCAATTTTAAATATTACAAACGTTCGAACAAACAAACGCATAGCGTACATACATGGTGCCAATAGTTTAGAACAAATTAAAGCTACGGTTGATCGCGGCGATTATGCCGTTGGGTTTGGGCTGTTTCCTATTGAAACTAAGACGTTAATGGCTATTGCAGATTCTGATGCTGTTATGCCTCCAAAAAGCACCTACATTTATCCAAAATTAAGAAGTGGAATTACTATATATGAGATTTAAGCATGTCTATAAAAACTAATTTATCTAAAATTCAATCACAGCTCCCAAATCATGTAACCTTGGTGGCAGTTTCAAAAACAAAACCTGTTGAAGAATTAATGGAAGCCTATGAAGCAGGTCAACGTGTTTTTGGTGAAAATAAGATTCAAGAAATGGCCAATAAATACCAACAAATGCCCAAAGATATCCAATGGCATATGATTGGAAATGTACAAAGAAATAAAGTCAAATATATGGCTGAATTTGTGGACTTAATTCATGGTGTTGATTCTGAAAAATTACTTAATGAAATTAATAAACATGCTAAAAAACACGGGCGTATAATCCACTGTTTATTACAACTAAAGATTGCCCAAGAAGCAACCAAATTTGGAATGAGTTCGGAAGCGGCACACACCTTATTAGAGTCTGACAGATTTTAAGCGTTTAGAAAATGTAGCCATTGTAGGGGTTATGGGAATGGCAAGTTTTACAGACAATACTGCTCAAATTAAGGAAGAGTTTGAAACCCTTAAGAGCACTTTTGAAAGCCTAAAAAACATAAACCCAAAACTTACAGAAATTTCAATGGGAATGAGTGGCGATTATCCTCTAGCGATTGATTGTGGAAGTACAATGGTTCGCATAGGAAGTAGTATCTTTGGCGCTCGTAATTACAGCATTTAAAATCGTATTATTTACGCAATAGTAGACATAGAAACCACGGGAGGTAAATTTAATGAAGAGGGCATAACAGAAATTGCCATCTATAAATTTGATGGACACACTATTGTAGATCAATTTATTAGCCTTGTCAATCCCGAACGAGAAATTCAACCTTTTGTAGTAAACCTCACTGGGATTAATAGTAAAATGTTACGCTCTGCCCCCAAATTTTATGAAGTCGCCAAACGTATTGTTGAAATTACGGAAGGCTGTATTTTAGTGGCTCATAATGCACAGTTTGATTATCGAATTTTAAAAACTGAATTCAGACGTCTTGGATTTGATTTTGAACGAGAAAACTTGTGTACCGTAGAGCTTTCTAAAACACTAATTCCAGACCTTCCCTCCTATAGTTTAGGCAAATTAGTGCGTTCATTAGGAATTCCTGTTAGCGATCGTCATCGTGCAGCTGGTGATGCCACAGCTACAGTTAAGCTTTTTAAAATGCTTCTTGATAAGGATGTAGAAAAAACAATTATAAAAGCAGCCGTTCGTCTCGATCCTAGACATCAGATGGAACCGAAATTAACGGATATTATTTCTAAATTACCCGCAGTCACTGGAGTCTATTATATCCATAAAGCTGATGGAGAAATAATATATATTGGTAAAAGTAAAAATATCAAAAGTAGAATCAATCAACATTTTACGGGTCAAACTCCCAAATCTAAAAAAATACAGTTAGAGGTAGCCACGGTTACTTACGATGAAACGGGAGTGAATTAGTGGCCTTACTTAAGGAAAGTGAAGAAATAAAACGAAATAAACCCAAATTGAATCGTGCTCTTCGTCGTACCGTTTTTACACATGGGCTGTTTAGTTTTAGAGACAGTGAAGGATATATTAATCTGAAAATCGAAAAAATAAAGGGTAACCAAAAGCCAATTACTACGTTTTCCAACCATGAAAGTGGAAAAAGTTTTCTTAATAAAATAATTGAAAAAAATCAATTATGTCAAAAACTTTGTGGACTGTACAAAACGAACAATTCTTGTTTTGGATATGACATTAAAACCTGTGCAGGCGCATGTGTTTCGGAGGAGCCTGTGGAAGCTTATAATAAACGAGTGCTTAGTATTATTGAATCGCATACATTTAAAAATCAAAACATGATCCTTATCGATTATGGTCGTGCTGTGGACGAACGTAGTGCGGTCTTAATTGAAAATGGTGTTTTTCGAGGGTATGCTTATTTTAATTTGAACTTTCAAATTCATACAGCGGCAGTTTTAAAATCAATAATTACCCCTATGGAACACAATAAGGATGCTCAACATATTATTCAAAGTTTCATGCGGCGTCATAAAAGATTAAAACTAATTAAACTTCAAGACTAAACTTTTTTAGTATTTTTGAGATATGTCAAAATCAAATCCATCAAAAAATTGGAGACAAAAAATTCATGAAATCATTTATGAAGCAGATACACCTGCAGGAAAATTATTTGATGTTCTCCTTTTAGTTGTTATTCTCATTAGTATCCTTTTGGTGATGTTAGAGAGTGTCGATAGTATCGAATCTCAATATGCAACACTATTAAATAGTTCAGAATGGGTCATCACAATTTTGTTTAGTTTGGAATATATTCTTCGGATTATTAGTGTTAAAAATCCCAAAACATATATTTTTAGTTTTTATGGAATAATTGATTTACTATCTACAATTCCAAAATACATTTCATTATTTATTGTTGGAACTCATTCTTTAATCGCTTTAAGAGCCTTGCGCTTACTGCGTGTATTTAGGATTTTAAAACTCACACGATTTATTGGTGAAAGTGCTAATTTAGGCAAAGCGCTAAAGCGAAGTCGAGCAAAAATAGCGGTATTCATCTCATTTGTAATTGTATTATGTGTTATTTTAGGAACCGTTATGTATTTGGTCGAAAGTGAGCAAGATAGTGGATTTACTAGTATTCCAAGAAGTGTATATTGGGCTATTGTAACCCTCACAACTGTAGGCTATGGCGACATCGCTCCCATTACAGCACTAGGCCAATTTATTGCGGCATTAATTATGATATTAGGTTATGGAATTATTGCGGTGCCCACTGGAATCGTGACTTCAGAACTCACAAAATCGGAAGAAAAACTGATTCCAAATAACACTCAAGCTTGTGTAAATTGCAACGAAACTTACCACCAAGATGATGCAGAATATTGTCATAAATGTGGTAAAAAAATTCATGATGAATAAGTATCTTATTTCTATTGTAGGGCCTACAGGAATTGGAAAAACCGCTCTTAGTTTGGAACTGGCAAAGCAATTTAATACTGAAATCCTATCTGCGGATTCACGACAGTTTTTTAAAGAAATTCCCATTGGAACGGCGGCGCCAACAGCTGCTGAATTGGCCGTTGCACCACATCATTTTATTCATAACAAATCCATAAAAGACCCCTATAGCGTTGGTAGTTTTGAAAAAGAAGCGATTGCTAAACTTAAAGAGTTGTTTCGCTCAAAATCTACAGTTATTATGGTTGGAGGTTCGGGTTTATATGTTGACGCTGTTATTAAAGGATTTGACACATTTCCTGATGTTGCTCCAGAACTAAGGGAACAACTCAACTTGGAATTGAAAGCAAAAGGTCTAGAGGCGCTACAAGATGAGCTGAAACAGCTCGACCCTAAAAGCTATGAAACTATTGCGCTCAAAAACCCACATAGAGTAATTAGAGCGCTTGAAATTTGTAGGGGTACTGGACTTCCATTCTCTTCGTTTTTAAACCAAAACAAGCCGGAAAGGCACTTTAAAACAATTTCAATTGGTTTAGAAGCCGACCGCTCTTTGATCTATGAACGTATAAATTTTCGTGTCGATAAGATGTTAGAGCATGGATTAATAGAGGAGGCAAAATCAGTATTTGAATACCGAAAATGCAATGCACTTAATACTGTGGCTTATAAAGAGTTATTTAACTACTTTAACAAGGAATGGACCCTTGAATTTGCGGTATCCGAAATTAAAAAAAATACCCGTCGTTTTGCCAAGCGCCAACTCACGTGGTTTAAAAAAGACCCCTCAACTCAATGGTTCAAGTACGATACAGATGTAAAAGTGATTACAGATTACATAAAACAAGAACAACAAAAAACCAGCTAAAAGCTGGTTTTTTAAGTGTTATTTATTGACCACAAGTCGAAACCCTTCTCCGTGGATATTTAGAATTTCCACTTTAGGGTCTAATTTCAAATACTTTCTCAGTTTAGCAATGTAAACATCCATACTACGAGACGTAAAATAATTATCGTCTCTCCAGATTTTGGTCAATGCAATTTCTCTGGGCATCAAATCATTTTCATGTAAAATTAACAACCGTAATAATTCGTTTTCTTTTGGAGATAATTTAGCAGGTTTATCATTATTATGTGTTAAAAACCGAAGTTTAGAATTAAAAGCAAATTCTCCAATGGTGAACTCAAATTGTTTACTATCAGCAAGTGTATCAACAGTTTTTCGTTGAATAATTGCTTTAATTTTCATAAGCAGTACTTCACTGTCAAAAGGTTTGTTTAGATAATCATCTCCACCTACTTTATAGCCTTTTAAAACATCTTCTTTGAGTGCTTTAGCTGTTAGAAAAATAATGGGGATTTCAGAATTTTTTTCACGAATTTCTTTAGCGAGTGTGAACCCATCTTTATAAGGCATCATCACATCTAAAATACACAAATGATAGTCTGTTTTTTTAAATTTCTCAAAACCTTCCATTCCATTTTTGGCATGAACAACCTCATAACCATTAAGAGATAGATACTCTTTTAGTACTGTTCCAAAATTTGGATCATCCTCGACTAATAATATTTTCTTTAAGCTTTCTTCCATAATATTATGCAATTAGTGGTAATTTTATAGTAAATACACTGCCTCTGCCTTTTTCACTGTCAACAGAAACGGTTCCTTGATGATTTTCTACAATCCTTTTGACATTAGCCAATCCAAGTCCATGCCCTTTGACATTATGGACATTCCCAGTATATTCTCTATAGAATTCTTCAAATATACGTTTTTGTACGGCTTTATTCATACCCTTCCCTTGATCTTTAACTCTTAACAGTATATTATTTCCTACATTTTCTGTATAAACATCAATTTTTGGGGCATCGTTGGAGTATTTTACGGCATTATCCAAAATATTAACAATCACGTTTGTAAAGTACGTTTCATTGGCTAAAATCGATGATTTATCAGCATTAAAATGGGTTTTAATATATCCGCTTCTATCTTCTACAATAAGCTCTACATGTGTAATGGCATCTTCAACCAGGTCGTGAAGTTTAAGACGATCTTTGCTAATATTAAGTTGTTTTTTCTGTAGCTGAGAAATTCGCAATACATTTTCAACTTGAGCATTCATTCGTTTATTTTCATCTTTAATCATTTGAAGGTAGCGTTTCACCTTGTCTTGATCTTTAATAATTTGTGGATTTTTAATGGCGTCTAACGCTAAATTTATGGTTGCTATAGGCGTTTTGAACTCATGCGTCATATTGTTAATGAAATCAGATTTCATCTGAGAAATTTTACGTTGCTTAATCAACTGATATAAGGCGCTTGTATAGGCAATAATTATAATTAGGGTAAATAAAACCGATAAAAAAGTAACCCCTATTATTGAGGAAATAATGAATTTTTTACGTTCCGGAAAATTGATGTACAGTTTAAAATTACTATCGTCATTATCATCCAAAAAAATGGGAGCACCAATAGTAGAAATTAAAGATTGGTCAAAGTTATTAGACTGAATTTTTGTCCCAATATCGTTATGGAAAATTGCAAATTCGAATCCAATATCAATGTTATCTTCTTTTAACTTTTTACTTAATAATTTTCGAATACCATCAGATGACACACGCTTATGGATAGGCGTATTTTTAATTTCTGATTTGTATTGAGACTCAAAAGTAGCCTTTTGTAACTTATCCATATTTAGGACTTTCTCAAAGGACTGTTCAGTGGTAGAAACAAAATCGCCTCCAATACTGTTATTGTCATATATTTTAGTGGTTGTTCTGCCCTTAAAACTACTCAACCCAAGGCTATCAATATTAAGATCTATAAGGGAAGGTACTTTGAAATTTTCTTCTAAAATACCTGTATTATAAATGATAATTTGATTCGTGTTGTTGTCTTGTTTATAAACTGTAATACTTCGAATAGCCGAAGTGTCTGGCTCTTTCCCTTCAGAAATGATTTTACTCAGGGCTTTGACATATTTTTTATACTCAATATCAGCAACTTGATTGGTCGTATAGGTTAATGCTTTTTTTACATTAAATGTAAATTGTTCTTCTTTTGTTTCAAGCGAATTATTAATATAATAGGCTTGAACAAAAATAATTCCGATAAGAGATAAACTCATCAGAATGACTAATAAAGTGAACAATTTTTTATTCATTATTCAAAATTAAGAATTTAAATTATGTTAAAATTCCTTTTAACCTTAGCTTAACACAAATGTTAATTTTTAGGATTTATGCATTGCATCTAGAATTTTAGTATGAATTTCTAACACTTTTTTTTCTGTTATCAAACGATTATTATTTTCAATAACGTAGTGTGATTTTTTAATTTTTTCTGAGTCTGACAATTGATTGTCTATAATAAGTTCAACCGCTTCCCTAGATTTCTGATCGCGTTCCATAACCCTTTGGATGCGCGTTTCAAGAGGAGCTATAACTGTAATAATAAAATCCACAAGAGAATCAGTTCGCGTTTCAAATAAAATTGCTACTTCCTTTATAACATATGGAGCATTTTGTTTTGATACCCAAGTATCAAAAGCAGCCGCTACTTTGGGATGAACTATCGCATTTATTTGTTTTAATACCGCTTTAGTATTAAATATTTGCGAAGCGATGTAAGGTTTGTTTAACGTATCATCTTTATAACTGTTTTCGCCTAACAACTCTATTATTTCTTGTTTAATGATCACGGAACTGTTCATCAACACTTTTGCTTCATCATCTGAATTAAAAACAGGAACACCCAAAGCTTTAAACATATGAGCAACAGTAGTTTTGCCACTACCAATACCTCCCGTAAGTCCTACAATTTTAGTCATTTTTAGGCGTTATTACATATTCAAATTCGGTGGTTTCTAATTTAGCTGTTTTAACTGTTTTTGGTTGAGTAACCAAAAGGGGGTTTAAATACTTGTTATCAGTTGTTAACGCATTAAAATCACATTCTACTGAAAATTGATGGGCTTTAACACTGTTGTATGCCTTTAGAGAAGTATAAAAAAGAACCCTAATTTCTTTGGGGAAAAAATTAATAGTTAAATTTTCTGGGACATTCACAATAGTGACTGGAACACTGACAGTGCCTTCGGTAAATTTATCAACCTCAGCATGTATAGATACCTTTTTATGAGAATAGGTTAACTGATTAGACTTATTTTTTATATCTAAACCTACTACTTTATTAATAGTGGTGTTAACAGCAGTAAACGTTGTAGTTTTAGTACGTACAGCATTTATAGTTTTTAGCACTGATTCAGGTCCCATAAGCGTAATGGAATCTGGTTCTGATCGAAAAGGCTGAACCAAATCATAGCCTGCGGCAAAGCTTGATTTTACAGCAATTTCAACAGGTATTTTTTTTATAAATTGGCGATCATAAGGATATAAAATAGTATCAGGATTAATAGATTTTAAAGTGATCTTTTCATCAAAATAATTAATTATATGTTCAAACTGACTTCGCTCTGTCCAGTAGTAAAGGGCTTTGTCTTTGTTTAATTGTGAAAAATCTACCTCAATTTTAGGGGGATATATATAGTATTTTAACAATTCAAAACCTTTGCCTGAAAGTGTGACCTTAATGGATTTAGACGCATTTGAAATCAGAACTTCATTTGATAATAATTGTGTGGGAACTAACTCAAATTTGAGCGTTTGTGTGTAGGTATTTGATAGCTTTACGAGTAATGAAATTAGAAACGACAGAACCAAAAATAATACAAACACATTCAAACGCTTCCCTTGAACTAAATTGGATTTTATGGTTTTATTTTTATTAATCATTGTGCGCGAAAAAATAAGTTAGGAAACAATGATGTTTCATTCTTAGACGAAAGCCCCAACTTTAGAGTTGCTTTTAGAAATCCAAGTCCATAACCAAAAAACTGAATAGCAATGGCAGGAAGTACTAAAAAAGATACATTAATGCTGTTTGAAGTCCGAAAAGCGCCAATCATAGCAACTAAAAAATAGAGTCCATAAAGGATTAGAACTCCATAAAAACCGATAATGACCAACAAAACACTAAATATAAATCCTATTGTAAATACTGTTGGAAACCAATAGGCCAATCGTTTCGACTGCGGATGCCACTTGTTTAGAATCGGGCGAGCTTGACCAAACTTATTCACTTGCGTGTAGAAACTTTTTAACGATATACGACGTTTATGAAACACAAATGCTTCGGGAATAAGGTGAAGGTGATATCCCATTTCTTTCAGACGAATGGACAAATCGGGATCTTCACCAGGGTGAATACGTCCAAAACCTCCAGTTGACTGAAAAGCTTCTTTAGAGATTCCCATATTGAAACTGCGGGGTTCATAATTTTCAATAGAGATGTCTCCGCCTCGAACTCCTCCAGTAGTCATATAAGATGTCATGGAAAAATTAATCGCTTTTTGGAGGTCTGTAAATGTATCTTTAGCTGCATCAGGCCCTCCAAACCCATCCACATATTGGGAGTTTAGTTTGGAAATTACAGCCGTTAAATACGCTGGTGGGAGAATACAATCTGAATCTAAAATAATGAAATAACGGCCTTTAGCGCGTTCCATTCCGTAATTCCTAGAGTGTCCAGGACCTGTATTTTCTTTAGCATAATAACTGATTTTAAGAGTATCTTTAAACTGATCAACTATACGTTTTGAATCTAGAGTCGAGCCATCTTCAATGATGACAATCTCGAACGTCTTAGGCGACTCTAAAGCCCCAAAGCTTTCTAGAAGTTCTCTAATTTCTTCTGGACGGTTAAAAACAGGAATGATAAATGAAAAATCACTAGCAATCATAGTAACAAAGTTACACAAAGTGTTTGAATTGTAGTGAATTGAGGTGGTATAAAAAAACCCATAGCAAAACTATGGGTTTTTTATATTTTGAGTTTTGATGGCTAACTACTCTTCAGTAAATTTTTCCATCACGGCATCACTGACACCCATATTACTAAAACCACCATCGTTAAACAGGTTTTGTAAGGTCACACGTTTGGTTAAATCACTAAATAGTGAAACGGTATAATTAGCACAATCAAGAGCCGTCGCATTTCCTAATGGTGACATTTTATCAGCATAAGCAATAAACCCATCGAATCCTTTTACGCCTTTACCAGCAGTGGTTGGGGTTGGCGATTGTGAAATGGTATTGACACGAACATTTTTGTCGCGACCAAAGAAGTATCCAAAGCTTCTAGCAATACTTTCTAAATAAGCCTTATTGTCTGCCATATCATTATAATCAGGAAACACACGTTGTGCAGCCATATAGGTGAGCGCCACAATACTTCCCCATTCATTCATGGCATCATGTTTATACAAGGTTTGCATAACTTTGTGAAAAGACATTGCAGAAACATCCGTTCCTTTTTGTGTCCAGTCATATTTTTGATCAGTGTAAGCACGACCTTTTCTGACATTGATTGACATTCCAATAGAGTGCAAAACGAAATCAAGTTTACCACCTAAAATCTCGGTAGCTTGTTGTACTAAATTTTCTAAATCTTCAAGAGAAGTGGCATCTGCAGCAATGACTTGTGAACCTGTTTTTTTAGCCAATTCATCAATCTGCCCCATTCGCATTGCAATCGGTGCATTGGACAATACAAACGTACCGCCTTCTTCGTGAACACGCTCCGCAGTAATCCAAGCGATTGAATTAGGATCTAAGGCTCCAAAAATAATTCCGCGTTTTCCTTTTAGTAAATTGTAAGACATAATTATATATTTAAGTGTCGATTTTTATTTAATTTCTGGGCAAAGATAACATTAATTCAATAACTGATTCGCATGTGCGATTGCCGATGCCGATAATTTTTTTCCACCAAGCATTTGAGCAATCTCTTCCACGCGTTCTTCATTTGATAATTTTATGAGAGAGGTCACTGTAGTCTGCTGAATATCTTGTTTAAAAACTTTAAAATGCGCTTGTCCTTTGGCCGCAATTTGAGGGAGATGAGTGATCGAAAACACTTGCATATAAGCGCTCATCTGATTCATGATATCGCCCATTTTGTGTGCAATTTCCCCAGAAACTCCTGTATCAATCTCATCAAACATAATGGTTGGCAGCTGTTGATACTTTGATAACACTGATTTAATTGCCAACATAATTCTAGACAATTCTCCACCAGATGCAGCTTTTTTGAGAGGTAAAAACGAAGCTCCTTTGTTGGCTGTAAACAAAAATTCTAGCTGGTCTTTTCCATTGTACAAATACGATTCCGAAGGCTTTAATAGCAATTTAAACCGGGCGTTTGGCATTCCTAAATCTGACAGTATTGCTTCTAGTTGTTTGACTAGCTCTGGAAATACGTGCAAACGTTGTTTACTTAGAGTTTCAGCACATTTATCAAGTTCTTTTGTAAGCGATTCAAGCGTGTTTTCTTTTTCGGCTATGGTATCATCTAAAGAAGCCAAAGTATCCAACTGCGTCGCTAAATGACTTTCAATTTTAATAAGATCTGCTACTGTATTTACCGAATGTTTAGAAAATAAATTATGAACCGCTTTAAGGATGTTATCAATTTCTTGTAAGCGCTTTGGATTGACCTCTAACTTGGCTTGTTCAGATTCTATCTCACTAAAAACGTCATCTAATTCGATAGCCATACTGTCAATACGATCCGATAAGGAACTATAAAGCGTGCTCATACTTGATAATTTATGAAACGCTTGTTTTAAGGTCATAAGGTTCGAAGCTATTCCTAAATCTTCAGTACTTATAAGTTGATTTGCTAGGGCAAGTTCGGTTTGAATGGATTCTACATTGTTAAGTGTATTGTATTCAAGTTCGAGAGCCTCTAAATCAATGCCTTGAAGTTTTGCTTCTGTTAATTCTTTTAATAAAAACGCCTGATAATCCTGCTCTTTTTCTGACTGAGCCTTTGCAGCGATTAAGGCACTCAATTGTTTTTGTGATGTTTTGTACGATTTCAATAGCTGCTGATAGATTTCAATAGCGTTACTATTTTTTGCCAAGGCATCAATAATTTGAAACTGAAAATCATCGTTGGTGAGTTCTTGTGTTTGTTGTTGTGAATGAATATCAATTAACTGAGTACCGAGCGCTGCTAAAACGGTGAGATTCACAGGAGAATCATTTACAAATGCTCTTGATTTTCCAGAGGGAAGGATTTCCCGTCTTAAGAGAGTAAGCATCTCAAAATCGAGATCATGATCATCAAAAAAAGGTTTTAGATTAAAATTTTCAATATTAAAACTCGCTTCGATAATACATTTTTGAGTTGGATCATTGATGTTTGAAAAATCGACACGCTTTCCAAGAACCAACGCTAAACCGCCTAATAAAATAGATTTACCTGCCCCTGTTTCTCCAGTAATACAGGTAAAACCCGAATCAAACTGAACATGTAGAGTATCAATTAGAGCATAATTTTTTATGGATAATTCTGAAAGCAAGGTGTCATTTTATTTAGTGCAACTAAGATAAACTTTCTATTATACTAATGTGAAATGATATTGAAAAATATTTAAAACTTTATATTGCGCCATTTTCTTGAGTACGTAGGTGCGATCTTAGAAAGCGTTGAAACAAGATCAGCACTGTTTACATCGGGACCATCTGAAAATATATCTGTGATCTCATCTGCTTTAGCATCAAAAAACACACGTAGCAAAAATGAATTTGGACGTCGTTTATGAAGTTCATTTAATTGATAGAGTGCGGTTGCAATTCCAGTCTTTCCTTCTTTTGCAGCAGTCGCCATAAGATCTAAACCTTGTAAATGGTAGGCAAATAATAGGGAATGGAATTCTTTGAAAGTTGGGGACATTATATTGTTAATCAATGCGCTTCGTGTCTGATCTCCTCCTGAAGGTGGCTTCCACCCTACTGGATTACTACTTTGTTGCGAATAATTAACAATATCACGCGCTTGTTTATAATAGGCATCTCCTCCTTTGAGTTCAAATGTATCTGCATCCATTCCTAAAATTATGTAAGCATGAAACGCTATAACAGAAACTAAATTAGATTCAAATTGAGTGGGATTAAAATTCAAATTCTGATACTCTAAATACTTAAAATTAAAGTCTTTATCATTAAAATTATAGACTGGACTCACATAGGATGAATTGTGAACAGGGCGCGCCGATTGAACTTGAATTGTAGCTTGAAATGCACTCGATTGATAGTCTTGAATCGTAATCACCATACTACACTCTATACGTTCTTGAGTTTTGAATGTCTTGGTCGTCCAACGTGTATTATTTACAAATTCTTTTAGTTGTTTTTCAAGAGTTTTAAAAACCTGAACATTCTCATTACCCGTTTGTTGGGCGTTTACCACCACCGTACAATTAAGCTCTTGTGAACTGATATGAATTGAAGTGAAAAAAGCAATTAAAATGACTAATTTACGCATTGATTTGTTTTAAAAGTTCATTCATTATATCCTTGGCGACATCGGCTTTTGATTTAAGAGGAAATTCAGTTTGAACTAAATTTTTATCGATTAGGGTAACTTTATTGGATTTACCGCCAAATCCTGCTCCTTTGTCGTTTAACGAATTTAATACAATTAAATCTAAATTTTTAGATTTCAATTTCTTTATTGCGTTGGCAACTTCGTCATTTGTTTCTAAGGCAAAACCTACCAATAATTGGTGAGATTTGAGTGCTCCAATCGATGCTAAAATATCTTTTGTTTTTTCTAATTCTAAAGATAACGTTGAAGCTGACTTTTTTATTTTAGAAGGTGCTGCATTTTTGGGTTTATAATCGGCTACTGCAGCAGAAGCTATAGCTACATCAACAGCATCAAAATAGGCATGGACTTGAGTGTACATCTCATCTGCGCTCATAACTGGAACTATTTTGATCCGGGAGTTTTTGGCTTTTAAATGTGTAGGTCCAGTAATCAGAACCACCTCAGCCCCGAGCTGGGCAGCGTAATTTGCAATTTCAAAACCCATTAAACCACTAGAATGATTTCCAATAAAACGTACAGGATCTATAGCCTCGTAAGTTGGACCCGCAGTCACTAAAACCCTTTTCCCATACAAAGGTAACTGCCCTAAAACATGTAATTCTATATGTTCTAATATTGCTTCTGGCTCTGCCATTCTACCTTCGCCTACTAATCCACTTGCAAGTTCTCCTGACGTTGCAGGGATGAGATTATTTCCTATAGATTTGAGCGTTTCTATAGAGGTTTTTGTAGTGGGATGTTTATGCATATCCAAATCCATTGCAGGGGCAAAATAGACTGGACATTTAGCTGAGAGATAGGTTGCAACTAAAAAATTATCGCTATTCCCTGAAGCCATCTTGGAAAGTGTATTAGCTGTAGCTGGTGCGACAACAAATAAATCAGCCCATAATCCGAGCTCAACGTGGTTGTTCCAAACCGCATTGTCGTCCGTATCGTCTGTAAAGGACGAGATTACGGGATTTTTGGAAAGGGTTGAAAGTGTAAGGGGTGTAATAAATTCTTTGGCTGCAGGCGTCATTATGACTCTGACATGAGCACCAGCTTTGATAAACAATCTTACGAGGGCTGCTGTTTTGTACGCAGCAATCCCAGCAGTAATTCCTAAAAGAATATGTTTACCGCTTAGAACAGACATTTTTACTGTTCTTGAGAATCGTCTTCTACGTTACGGTAGTAAATTCTTTCATTTAGCCACTCTTGAACTGCTAATGCATGTGGCTTAGGAAGACGCTCATAAAATTTAGAAACCTCGATTTGTTCTTTGTTTTCAAAAACTTCTTCTAAGCTATCATTGAACGTAGCAAATTCTTCAAGCTTGTCGATCAATTCTCTTCGGATGTCCGTGTTGATTTGTTCTGCTCTTCTAGAAATTACAGAAATCGCTTCATAAATATTTTGCGTTGGTGCATCTACTTTATTACGATCGTAAGTTTCTGTGTTAACGGGTGCATTTACTTTTTTTAAATCCATAATGAATATTAACTTTTAGTCGTTTTTGAATTAGTTTGAATTGATTTTAGGGCCTCGTACATCTTCTGAATATCTTCATTGTCTTTGGTTTCAGGAAATGCATACACTAATGAATTGTAATAGCTCATTGCTTTTTCTGTACGCTCTGTCTGTTTCCACGCTACACTATTTACAGCTAACTGATAAGCAGAGTCAAATTTATAATACATCGCTTCTTGTTTATACGATGAGCCTGGAAATTCAACTAAAAAATTATCTAAAGCCGTAATCGCTGAATTATAATCCCGATGAAACGGCCCTGTTAAGTTATATTGTAAGGCGATTTTGAATGCTTTTTCTTCAAGCTTATTATCTAGTTCTCTTACCAATAAATTGGCTTCATCTAAATATTCAGACTGCGGATATGTATTGATAAATAATTGAAGTTTATCTAGAGCTTCCACTGTTTCTGTTTGATCTTTAGAAAACAAAGGCGACAGTTCGTAGTAGCTTTTGGCCGCTAAAAATGCTATCTCTTGTACTTTCTCACTTTTGGGATAAGCATCTACAAAACGTTCCATCTGATAATTGGCTGTATAGTAATCTTTAGTTTCGTAAAATGTTCTACAATACATATACATCAATTTTTGAGCTTGAGGCTTGCCTCTGTATTTTGGCACAATTTGCACGAAAACTCGATTTGCTTTACCAAACTTACCCGCTTCAAAAAGTTCAGTTCCTAATTTGAATTTAGCAGCAATATCTTCACTTTTCAATACTTTCTGGTATTCGCTACAAGAGTTTATTGAAAATGCTATGATTAGTATGTAAATAAAATTCTTCATAAATTATTTAAGAATGAGGGCAAAATTACGGATTTATAACGGATTTAAAAAACTATTAGTTTAGCTAAATTAAATGGTTTGAATTCCCACACTTAATGTTTAAGTAATATTTAACTAAAACTGTGCTATAAAAGTCGCTATTTTGGCTTGTAACTCTTTTGAAGCAGGAACAAGAGGTAAACGGACTGAATCTTCACAATAGCCCAGATGTTTAAATACTGCTTTTATTCCAGCAGGGTTATTTTCTTCAAATATCATATTTATAATAGGCATTAAACGTGCTTCCATTCTACGAGAGTCTTCAACATTGCCTTCAAGTCCCCACTGAATCATTTGAGAGAATTCTTTTGGAAACGCTTGCCCAATAACTGATATTACACCTGATCCACCTGCTAGAGTTACGCCTAACACCAAATCATCATCACCAGAAATAACCAAGAAGTCTTTAGGCTTATGTTTAATTAATTCGAGATATTGTTCCATATTATTTCCCGCTTCCTTGACTGCTACTATGGACTTAAAATCATTAGCAAGTCTAAGAACCGTGGAGGCTTCTACATTTTTAGCCGTTCTTCCTGGGACATTATACAAAATCACCGGAATTGAAGACGCTTCTGCTACGGCTTTAAAATGCTGATAAAATCCTTCTTGAGTGGGTTTACTGTAATACGGAGCAACCGATAGAATGGCTGCAAAAGGCGACAAATCTGTGGATTGTAATTCGGCCACAACTGCTGCCGTATTGTTTCCTCCTATTCCGATAACCAAAGGTACACGACCTTTATTAGCATCAATAACCGTTTGTGTAATCTCTTTTTTCTCAGCAGCTGTTACGGTTACACTCTCGCCAGTAGTTCCACTAATGACTAAGTAATTAACCCCATTTGAGATGTTGTATTCTACAATTTTTGCTAGGGCTTGATGATCTATACTTAGATCTGACTTAAATGGAGTGACAAGGGCTACTCCAGTTCCAATTAATATATTCATTTTATAACCTGTTTAGTTGGGTTAAATATTTAGTTAATTCTATTTTAAAAATATCTGTGTCTTTAGGTTCTATATCTAAAGTGAAATCATGTAATCGAGGGTCATCATTAGAGAGACCTATTTTGAAATTTGCTTTAGACTGAGCTGTGATCAAATTAAGTTCTAGCTTATTACTTTTATAGTAGCTAATCAATACATCAAAAGGCTTGTGAGTAAACTCATCAATCTCAGCGCTTTTTGGTCGGCCTAACCAATCAAAACTTTCCATACTAAAAAAGGCATCCCAACTATTGGGTTTGTCTTTTTCCATTCCTATCATAGAAATAAATTGAATGTTATTATACCCTAACCCAAAATCATTAACTAAAGCTCTAAAAAAATCATAGTCATGATAGGCTTCGTAATCAAATATTACGCCCATAGTTTTGACCTTACTACTTTTAAAATTCTTAACTCGAGATTTAAGAATTAAAGTAATATTTTTTTGCAGAGTTAGGGATCTAAGTTGTTTAAAAAACATTTACCTTTATTGACAACTACAAATGTAACATAAATGAAGTATAAATTAGTTCTAATTATTGGGTTTATTTCCTTGATTTTTTCATGCGAAAACTCTAAACAGCTTGTAAACATTAATGCTGAAAACCGTATCATCGCTGAGGAACTTCCATCAAATAAAGATATTGAAGCTGTGATTGAACCTTATAAAATCAATCTAGACAAATCCATGACTAAAATATTAAGTTATTCAACAGATACCTACTCAAAAAATGATGGAAACTACAATACCGCAATCGGTAATTTGATGGCAGATGCCATTATGGAACTTTCCAATCCTATATTTAAGAGTCGTACAGGAAAAAATTTAGACATGGTCTTATTGAATCATGGAGGTATTCGATCAGTTTTATCCAAAGGAAATATTACAACTCGAACTGCTTACAGCCTTATGCCATTTGAAAACAGTGTCATCGTGGTTGCTCTAAAAGGCACTGTGATTATGGAAATGACTTCCTATCTCAAAGAATTTGGGAAACCTCACCCCATTTCAGGATTAGAATTGGTTTTAAATTCGGATAACACCTACAATACGATTTTGATTGGTGGTGAGCCCGTTGAAATGGAAAAAACATACCACGTTGCTACTAATGATTATCTTTATAAAGGAGGTGACCAAATGTATTTTTTAAAAAAAAGCGACACCCTCTATGATTTAAATTATAAAATCAGAACTGTTTTGATTGATTATTTCAAAACCTATGATACGCTTAGTCCCACAAAAGACCAACGCTTTATAAAACTTAAAAATTAATACAAAACACATGAAACATCTCACCCTAAAGCTTGATATGAAAGGGAATAATTAATAGATGTACTATGTGACCATTAAAAATAATTAATAAACGACACATGAAACGAAGACATTTTATTCAAAAAACAGCAGCATCCACTGCATTCCTTTCTTTAGGGGGCTTAGGATTATCTTGTACAAAATCTGCAGTAACAAAAATTACAATTCTTCACACCAATGATGTCCACAGCCATATTGAACCTTTTAGCCCTAACGCTGGAGCAAACGCCAACAAAGGTGGCGTTGCAAAACGGGCTTCACTAGTACAAACTATACGAAAGGAAAATCCAAACACCTTACTTTTAGATGCTGGTGATATTTTTCAAGGCACTCCATACTTCAATTTTTACGGTGGTGAACTCGAATTCAAATTGATGAGTATGCTAGACTATGACGTGGCTACTATTGGAAATCATGATTTCGACAATGGCATTGACGGGCTTTATGCACAACTTCCACATGCTAAGTTTGACTTTGTTTCTGCAAATTATGATTTTTCTAATACGCTTATGGACACGCATGTTAAACCTTATAAGACTTTTATAAAAGAAGGCATCAAAATAGGGGTTTTTGGATTAGGGATTGAACTTAAAGGACTTGTGAATAAAGAAAATTACAAGGAAACTACCTACCAAGATCCTATTGAAGTTGCTCAAGACATGAGTCGAATATTAAAGGAAGAGGAACGCTGTGACTTAATTATATGTCTTTCACACTTGGGATATGACTACAAAAATATGGAGGCTAAAATTTCTGATTTAAAACTTGCTCGAGCCACTAAAGATATTGATTTGATTATTGGTGGACACACTCATACTTTTTTGGATAAACCAACAGAAGAAACCAATGCTGTTGGAAAAACCGTACTTGTAAATCAAGTGGGGTGTTTTGGTCTCTATTTAGGAAAAATTGATTTTTATTTTGAAGCTAGTTTTCTAAAAGGTAGCGAGGGAAACACACTTAGTGTTTAGCACAAATTCTTAAAAAATAAAACAACAAAAATAAAAAGTGATAACTTTAGTATACTCTTCTCTGTTTTTTAGGAATAATAGTATCTTTGCCAAAATTATCTTTTTATGTCTTTTTTAAGTGAAATTGAACGCCGCCGTACATTTGGAATCGTCTCGCATCCCGATGCAGGAAAAACGACCCTGACTGAAAAACTACTTCTTTTTGGAGGCGCAATTCAAGAAGCAGGTGCTGTTAAAAGCAATAAAATCAAAAAAGGTGCTACAAGTGATTTTATGGAAATTGAACGTCAACGTGGAATTTCGGTAGCAACTTCTGTATTGGCTTTTGAATATAATGGCATAAAAATTAATATCTTAGATACGCCTGGTCACAAAGATTTTGCCGAAGACACCTTCAGAACACTGACCGCTGTGGACAGTGTAATTGTAGTGATTGATGTTGCAAAAGGGGTAGAGGAACAGACTGAAAAATTGGTAAAAGTCTGTAGAATGCGAAACATCCCAATCATTGTTTTTATCAATAAAATGGATCGTGAAGGTAAAGATGCTTTTGATTTATTAGATGAAATTGAACAAAAACTGAATCTTAAAGTGGCACCACTAAGTTTCCCAATTGGAATGGGGTATGATTTTAAGGGTATTTATAACCTTTGGGAGAAAAACATCAATTTATTTACAGGAGATAGTAAACGTGATATTGAAGAGACAATAAAAATTTCTGACCTTTCAGATCCTGCTTTAAATACTAGTATTGGAGATACTGCTGCGGAAACACTGCGTGAAGAACTTGAATTGGTTGAGGGCATTTATCCTGACTTTAATACAAACGACTATTTAAACGGCGATTTGCAACCCGTGTTTTTTGGATCAGCGCTAAATAATTTTGGAGTGCGAGAGTTGCTGGATTGCTTTGTGTCCATTGCACCAAAACCGCGACCAAAAAATAGTGAAGAACGCTTAGTAGAACCTAATGAATCTAAATTCTCAGGGTTTGTTTTTAAAATTCATGCTAATATGGACCCAAATCACCGAGATCGTTTAGCATTTATTAAAATCGTTTCTGGAGAATTCAAACGGAACACGCCTTATCTTCATGTGCGACACAATAAAAAATTAAAATTCTCGAGTCCAAACGCTTTTTTTGCAGAGAAGAAAGAAATTGTAGACATCTCCTACCCAGGCGATATTGTAGGCCTTCATGATACAGGAAATTTCAAAATTGGAGATACACTAACCGAAGGTGAAGTTTTAAACTATAAAGGTGTCCCTAGCTTCTCTCCAGAACATTTCAGATATATCAATAATGCAGATCCTTTAAAATCAAAACAATTATACAAAGGAATTGATCAATTAATGGATGAAGGTGTAGCACAACTCTTTACATTAGACCTTAATGGGCGAAAAGTCATTGGAACTGTTGGAGCTCTACAGTATGAAGTGATTCAATACCGTTTAGAGCATGAATATGGGGCAAAATGTAGCTATGAAAATCTTAATGTTCACAAAGCATGCTGGGTAGAACCTGAAAGCAAAAGCCATCCAGAATTTATAGAGTTTAAACGCGTCAAACAACGGTTTCTAGCCACAGACAAACAAGGGCAGTTAGTCTTTTTAGCTGATTCTATATTTTCATTACAAATGACTGAACAAAAATACCCCTCTATTACATTTCATTTGACCTCGGAATTTTAGTTTCTTTTTTTTTAATATTATTTTTATATATTTGGATATAAACCCAAATTTATAAAAACATGAACTACTACTCTAGACCCAAATTTGTTGGGGTCTCCTTAATTATTGGACTCTCTTTATTAGGATTTTTTATTTTCAAAGGCCTCAAAACATTCAGTGACAAAGACCGTGTCGTGAAAGTAAAAGGACTAGCAGAAATGAATATAACCGCTGAATCTGCTCAAATTAATTTAAGCTTTTCCTTTTCTGGAGACTATTTGCAAAAAATCATACGTGATACTGAAAACAAAAAAACACGTATTATCAATTACTTAAAAGCAAAAGGGTTTGAAGAAGCAAATATATCCATAGGCAACGCGGAACTCTCAGACAAAGAAAAATATTATGAGGAACAATGGAAAAATGGCAAAACTGTAAGCGTCAAAATAAACCGATATACTAACGCATTATCTTTAACAATACAATCAGATGATGTAAAAACAGTAGAAAACAAGGCTAATCAGTTAAGAAACGATCTCATTAAAGAAGGATTAACTTGTAGAATTTATACGGATTATGTGTTTCCAGAATTAAATTCAGTTAAACCAAAATTAATTGCGGAGAGCACAAAAAATGCACGAATTGCTGGAGAACAATTTGCTAATGATTCTCAAGCCACACTAGGGAAGATTAAAACGGCTTCTCAAGGGCAAATTTCGATTGCAGGACGCTATGACTCTCCAGCGCCTTACATTCAAAAAGCAAGAGTTGTCAGTACTATTGTATTTTTCTTAAATTAATACGAATGCAAACAGATGAAATAAGTCATCTAATTGCAAAAAAAAATCTCACTTAAAAGTGAGATTTTTTTTATTTAGTATGAATTAAGCTTGTCCCGTTGGCCCAAAATTAAGGGGAACTGGAGGTTGCTCATAATCTTTAATTTCGCCATGAGCTTGCTCAAACCGTTTTACATTTTCATGTAATGCTTTCGCAAGACGCTTTGCATGTTGTGGTGTCAGTATAATACGTGACTTCACTTTACTTTTTGGCGTCCCCGGCATGATATTGACAAAGTCCACTACAAATTCAGAAACAGAATGGTTGATAATCGCAAGGTTAGAGTAAGTACCTTCCGCTACTGTATCATCTAATTCGATATTAATCTGTCCTTTTTTTGAAGGATCTTTTGGCGTACTCATAGAACTTAATTAAAGTTTAATTCTTCCTTCTTTTCTTTCAATTTTTCAAATTCTTCACTTGAACCTACAATGATATTTTCATACGCTCTTAAACCTGTACCTGCTGGAATTCTATGCCCAACAATTACATTTTCTTTTAAGCCTTCTAAAGTATCTACTTTACCATTGACAGCTGCCTCATTAAGAACCTTCGTTGTTTCTTGGAACGATGCCGCAGAAATAAACGATTTAGTCTGTAACGATGCTCTTGTGATTCCTTGTAAGATTGGCGTTGCTGTTGCTGGACTAGCGTCTCTTGCTACAACAACTGCTTTATCTTCGCGCTTAAGTAGAGAATTTTCATCTCTCAAGACTCGTGCTGTGATAATTTGTCCTTCCTTAAGGTTTTCAGAATCACCAGCATTTTCAATTACTTTCTTTCCAAAAATATCATCATTTTCTTTAATGAAATCAGAAGTATGAACTAATTGATCTTCTAGGAAGATTGTGTCTCCAGAATCTTTAATACGTACTTTACGCATCATTTGTCGAACCACTACTTCGAAATGCTTATCGTTGATTTTTACCCCTTGTAAGCGGTAAACTTCTTGAACTTCATTTACTAAGTATTGCTGAACAGCCGATGGGCCTTTGATGTTTAAGATGTCATTAGGCGTAATTGATCCATCTGACAATGGCATCCCTGCTTTTACAAAATCATTCTCTTGTACTAAAATCTGATTTGATAGTTTTACAAGGTATTTTTTGATATCCCCTAATTTAGATTCAATGATAATCTCACGATTACCTCTTTTAATTTTTCCAAAAGACACCACACCATCAATTTCACTAACAACTGCAGGATTAGAAGGATTACGTGCTTCGAAAAGCTCTGTCACACGAGGAAGACCTCCTGTAATATCCCCTGCCTTAGCAGACTTACGTGGAATTTTTACTAAGATTTTTCCTAAGCTAATCTTTTCACCATCATCAACCATAATATGGGCACCTAGTGGTAAATTGTAAGATCTTATAAGATTTCCTTTAGTATCTTCAACGAGTAAGGTTGGTATTAATTTTTTGTTTCTAGATTCCGAAATAACTTTTTCTTGGAAACCAGTCTGCTCATCAATTTCTACTTGATATGTCACCCCTTGTTCGATATTTTCATAACGAACTTTTCCTGAAAATTCTGAGATAATAACACCATTATATGGATCCCACTGACAAACAACAGTATCCTTTTTAATCTTATCACCATTTTTGATAAATATTGAAGAACCATAAGGAATATTGTTTGTACTTAATACAATTCCTGTTTTTGGATCGACTAATTTAATTTCAGAAGTTCTAGAAATAACGATATCAATAGCATTGCCTTCGTTATCTTTTCCTTTTACAGTTTTAAGATCTTCGATTTCTGCAATACCATCAAATTTGATGATTAATTTATTTTCTTCAGAAATGTTACCTGCAATACCTCCAACGTGGAATGTACGCAATGTTAACTGCGTTCCTGGTTCACCAATAGATTGTGCTGCCACAACCCCTACGGCTTCACCACGCTGTACCATTTTTCCGGTTGCAAGGTTTCGTCCGTAACATTTTGCACAAATTCCAGTTTTAGCCTCACATGTTAATGGAGAACGTACTTCAATAGATTCTAAAGGAGATTCCTGAATTTTCTTCGCTATAACTTCAGAAACATGGTCACCTGCTGCAACTAGTAGTTCTTCAGTTAATGGGTCATACACATCATTTAATGCAGTACGTCCAACGATTCTTTCTTCTAAAGTCTCAACAACTTCTTCGTTTTTCTTTAATGCTTTTACCGAAATACCTCTTAATGTACCACAGTCATCTGAATTAACAATAACATCTTGTGACACATCTACTAAACGACGAGTAAGGTATCCTGCATCGGCTGTTTTAAGCGCCGTATCGGCAAGACCTTTACGAGCTCCGTGAGTAGAGATAAAGTATTCAAGAATTGATAACCCTTCTTTAAAGTTAGAAAGGATTGGATTTTCAATAATTTCTCCACCACCAGCATTGGATTTTTTAGGCTTAGCCATCAAACCACGCATACCTGTCAACTGACGAATTTGTTCTTTTGATCCCCTTGCTCCAGAATCCAACATCATATATACAGAGTTAAACCCTTGTTGGTCTTCTCTAATACGCTTCATGGATAGCTCTGTTAATTCAGCATTGGTAGAGGTCCAGATGTCAATAACTTGGTTATAACGTTCGTTATTCGTAATAAGTCCCATATTATAGTTGGCCATAATACCATCAACTTGCTTATTCGCAGCAGAAATCATTGTATGCTTTTCTGGTGGAATAATAATATCACCTAAACTAAATGACAGTCCTCCTTTAAAGGCAAAATTATATCCTAAAGATTTAATTTCGTCAAGGAAAGCAGCGGTTTCAGGAACAGAAGTCACTTTCAAAATACCATGGATGATATCTCTTAATGATTTCTTAGTCAAAACTTCGTTAATATAACCTGCAGCAGCTGGTACTTTCTCGTTGAAAAGTACACGACCTGTTGTTGTTTCTATTATTTGAGTTGTTAATTCTCCTTCATCATTAAAGTCAACAGTTCTTACACGAATTTGCGCATTCAAATCAACACGTTTTTCGTTGTAAGCAATGATTACTTCTTCTGGAGAATAAAACGTTAAGCCTTGTCCTAATACTGGTACTTCAGCAGTTGACAAGCGTAGCTTAGTCATATAATATAGGCCTAATACCATATCCTGTGAAGGAACAGTTACTGGTGATCCATTTGCGGGATTCAAAATATTATGAGAGGCTAACATTAAAAGTTGTGCTTCTAATATCGCTTCTGGTCCAAGTGGTAAATGCACTGCCATTTGATCCCCATCAAAATCGGCATTAAAAGCCGTACATACTAAGGGGTGTAATTGGATTGCTTTTCCTTCAATCAATTTTGGTTGAAAGGCTTGGATTCCTAAACGGTGTAAGGTAGGCGCACGGTTGAGGAGTACAGGATGTCCTTTTAAAACATTTTCCAATATATCCCAAACTACAGGCTCTCTTTTGTCTATAATTTTCTTAGCAGATTTTACCGTTTTTACAATTCCTCTTTCAATTAATTTTCTAATCACAAAAGGTTTGTATAGCTCGGCTGCCATATTTTTTGGCAATCCACATTCAAATAATTTTAATTCTGGTCCAACAACAATTACCGAACGTGCTGAATAATCGACACGTTTTCCTAATAAGTTTTGACGGAAACGACCTTGCTTTCCTTTCAATGAATCTGAAAGAGATTTTAATGGTCGGTTAGAATCTGTTTTTACAGCTGATGACTTACGTGTGTTATCAAACAATGAATCCACAGATTCTTGAAGCATACGTTTTTCGTTACGTAAGATAACTTCAGGAGCCTTGATTTCAACAAGTCGTTTTAAACGGTTGTTACGAATAATTACACGACGGTATAAATCATTTAAATCAGAGGTTGCAAAACGACCTCCATCAAGTGGTACTAACGGACGTAATTCTGGTGGAATTACAGGGATGGCTTTCATAATCATCCACTCCGGTTTGTTTTCACGATTTAAGTTTGACTCTCTTAAAGACTCTACAACTTGTAAACGCTTTAAGGCTTCAGTTTTTCGTTGTTTAGAAGTCTCTGTATTGGCTTTATGACGTAATTCAAAAGACAAAGAATCAAGATCAATTCTTGACAAAAGGTCGATTAAACATTCAGCACCCATTTTAGCAATAAATTTGTTTGGGTCTGTATCGTCTAAATATTGATTTTCTTGTGGCTGTGTTTCAAGAATGTTTAAGTATTCTTCTTCGGTAAGGAAGTCCATTTTCTTAACGGCTTCTCCTTCTTCATTTACGGCATTACCTGGCTGAATTACGACATAACGTTCGTAATAGATAATCATATCTAATTGCTTAGAAGGTAATCCGAGTAGGTAACCAATTTTGTTTGGTAAAGAACGGAAATACCAAATGTGAGCTACAGGCACTACAAGGTTGATATGTCCCACACGGTCTCTACGAACTTTCTTTTCGGTTACTTCTACACCACATCGATCACAAATAATTCCTTTGTAACGGATGCGCTTATATTTTCCACAAGCACATTCGTAATCCTTTACAGGGCCAAAAATACGCTCACAAAATAAACCATCACGTTCTGGTTTGTGAGTTCTGTAATTAATTGTTTCTGGTTTAAGGATCTCACCGCGAGACGCTCCTAGGATCGACTCTGGAGAGGCTAAACCAATTGAAATTTTATTAAATTTCGGTACTGTAATATTATCTTGCTTTTTTGCCATAATATATGGTTATGATAATGATTTTTCTATTATTCTTCTAATCTTATGTCTAGTCCTAAACCTTTCAATTCGTGCATTAATACGTTGAATGATTCTGGTAATCCCGGTTCCGGCATTGGTTCTCCTTTAACGATCGCTTCGTATGTTTTGGCTCTTCCAATAACATCATCCGACTTCACAGTAAGGATTTCTCTAAGTGTACTAGAGGCGCCATAGGCTTCTAATGCCCAAACTTCCATTTCTCCAAAACGCTGACCACCAAATTGAGCTTTACCACCAAGTGGTTGTTGCGTAATAAGAGAATACGGTCCAATTGAACGCGCGTGCATCTTATCGTCTACCATATGCCCTAATTTAAGCATATAGATCACCCCTACAGTTGCAGCTTGATCAAAACGATCTCCTGTTCCACCGTCATATAAGTATGTATGTCCAAATCTAGGAATACCGGCTTCGTCTGTAAGCGTGTTGATTTGATCTAGAGTTGCACCATCAAAAATAGGCGTTGCATACGTTCTTCCTAAATCTTGGCCAGCCCAACCTAATACCGTTTCATAAATCTGCCCGATGTTCATACGAGATGGTACACCAAGTGGGTTTAGTACAATATCTACAGGCGTTCCGTCTTCTAGGAAAGGCATATCTTCTTGACGAACAATACGCGCTACAATACCTTTATTTCCGTGACGTCCTGCCATTTTATCTCCAACCTTAAGTTTACGCTTTTTAGCGATGTAAACTTTAGCCAGTTTAATGATACCTGCTGGAAGTTCATCTCCCACAGAGATTGTAAACTTTTCACGTCTTAAACTTCCTTGAAGGTCGTTCTCTTTGATTTTATAATTATGAATCAATTCTGAAACTAACTTATTGGTAGCAGCATCAGTGGTCCATTTTCCAGAAACTAAATGTGCATAGTCATCAACAGAATTTAACATTTTAAGAGTAAACTTCTTCCCTTTTGGAAATACATCTTCACCAAGGTCATTTGAAATGCCTTGAGCTGTTTTCCCTCCAACAATTGCAAAAAGTTTTTCAACTAAAATAGACTGTAAATCGTCAAATTTAGTGTCATAAATATCCTCTAACTTAGAAATATCTTCTTTATCCTGAGCACGTTTACGTTTATCTTTGACTGCTCTTGAGAATAATTTTTTCTCAATAACAACACCATGAAGCGATGGTGAAGCTTTGAGTGATGCATCTTTCACATCACCTGCTTTATCACCAAAAATAGCTCTTAATAATTTCTCTTCTGGAGTAGGATCAGATTCGCCTTTAGGCGTAATTTTTCCTATAAGAATATCGCCTGGTTTTATTTCAGCACCAATACGAATCATTCCATTTTCATCAAGATCTTTTGTGGCCTCTTCAGAAACATTAGGAATATCATTGGTAAGCTCTTCATTTCCAAGTTTAGTATCTCTAACTTCAAGAGAATATTCATCGATGTGAATAGACGTAAAAACATCATTTCGTACGACTTGTTCAGAAATTACAATTGCATCCTCGAAATTATACCCTTTCCAAGGCATAAAAGCAACTTTCATATTTCTACCAAGTGCCAATTCTCCATTTTGAGTCGCATACCCTTCTGTTAGAACTTGTCCTTTTTTTACTTTATCGCCTTTTTCAACAATGGCTTTAAGGTTTACAGAAGTGCCTTGATTGGTTTTTCTAAACTTTGTTAATGGATATGAAACAACATTAGATTCAAAACTAACGAGAGCTTCTTCATCTGTTCTATCATATTCAATAGTAATTGTGTTGGCATCTACATATTTTACGACACCTGAACCAGTAGCGTTAACAAGTACTCTAGAATCTGAAGCAACTTGACGTTCCAGACCAGTTCCTACAATAGGTGCTTGTGGTCTCAATAATGGTACGGCTTGACGCATCATGTTAGATCCCATCAATGCACGGTTGGCATCATCGTGTTCCAAGAAAGGAATTAGAGATGCAGATATCGATGAAATTTGGTTTGGTGCTACATCGGTATAATTGACTTGAGTAGGATCAATCACTGGGAAATCACCTTCTTGACGTGCAATTACTTTTTCTGATGTAATTTTACCATTTTCATCTACAGGAATACTTGCTTGAGCAATCATTTGATCTTCCTCTTCTTCAGCACTTAGATAAATAGGAGTTCCCTTAATATCAACAACTGCATTATCAACTTTTCTGTATGGGGTTTCAATGAATCCCATAGAATTCACTTTCGCAAATACAGAAAGAGAAGAAATCAAACCAATATTTGGTCCTTCAGGTGTTTCAATAGGGCATAAACGTCCATAGTGTGTGTAGTGTACATCACGAACCTCAAATCCAGCACGTTCTCTAGATAAACCACCAGGTCCTAGTGCAGATAAACGACGCTTGTGCGTAATTTCTGCCAAAGGATTCGTTTGATCCATAAATTGAGACAACTGATTTGTTCCAAAGAAAGAATTAATTACGGATGATAGCGTTTTAGCATTAATCAAATCAATAGGTGTAAACACTTCGTTGTCACGTACATTCATACGTTCACGAATGGTTCTAGCCATACGTGCTAAACCAACACCAAATTGAGATGATAATTGTTCTCCTACTGTTCTAACACGACGATTAGAAAGGTGATCAATATCATCGATTTCAGCTTTAGAATTGATAAGTTCAATTAAATACTTGATGATTGTAATGATATCTTCTTTGGTAAGTACTTGCTTATCCATTCCGATATCTAAACCTAATTTTTTATTCATTCTGTAACGACCAACTTCACCTAAGTTGTAGCGTTGATCACTAAAGAATAGTTTATCAATAATACCACGCGCCGTTTCTTCATCTGGCGGCTCAGCATTACGTAATTGTCTGTAAATATGTTCAACCGCTTCTTTTTCAGAATTGGTTGGATCTTTTTGAAGTGTATTATGAATAATTGCATAATCCCCTTGCTGTGAACTTTCTTTGTGTAAAAGAATAGTTTTGACAGCAGCTTCATGAATTTCTTCAATATTGTCCTTATCAAGGATGGTATCACGGTCCAAAATAATTTCATTTCTTTCAATAGAAACAACTTCACCAGTGTCTTCATCAACGAAATCTTCATGCCATGTATTTAGGACACGTGCTGCAAGCTTACGACCTTGGACTTTTTTAAGTCCAGATTTTGAAACTTTGATTTCTTCTGCAAGATCAAAGATTTCAAGAATGTCTTTATCTCTTTCAAATCCAATAGCTCTGAAAAGAGTAGTTACAGGTAATTTTTTCTTTCTATCGATATAAGCGTACATAACGCTATTGATATCGGTAGCAAATTCGATCCAAGACCCTTTAAAAGGAATAACTCTTGCAGAGTATAATTTGGTACCGTTAGCATGGAAAGATTGTCCAAAGAAAACTCCTGGAGAACGGTGTAGCTGCGATACTACAACACGTTCGGCACCATTGATACAGAACGTACCACTTGGCGTCATATATGGAATTGTACCAAGGTACACATCTTGAACTATAGTTTCAAAATCTTCATGTTCGGGATCCGTACAGAATAATTTTAATCTTGCTTTTAAGGGCACACTATAAGTAAGACCTCTTTCTATACATTCTTCTAGTGAATATCTTGGTGGATCTATGAAATAATCCAAAAACTCTAACACGAATTGGTTTCGTGTATCAGTGATTGGAAAATTTTCCATGAAGGTATTGTATAGCCCTTCATCTCCTCTTTCTTCTGATTTTGTCTCTAACTGGAAAAAATCCTGGAAGGATTTTATCTGAATATCCAAGAAATCTGGATACTCGGTTCTATTTTTAATAGACGAGAAATTTAATCTTTCAGCTTTTTTTGCTAACATCGATGGACGAATTATTGATTAAAAAAATAATTTTTTATTAGTGTATATGATAAATACACAAAAGGGTTTAGGTCATAGAGTGCATACTCTAGGACCTAAACCAATGTATGGAATTAAGTGTTAAGCTTACTTAAGCTCAACCTCTGCTCCAGCTTCTTCTAAAGAAGTTTTCAAGCCTTCAGCTTCGTCTTTAGAAACACCTTCTTTAATAGCGCTTGGTGCTTCATCTACTAATCCTTTAGCTTCTTTTAACCCTAAACCGGTTAATTCTTTTACTAACTTAACTACTGCTAATTTAGATCCACCTGCAGCTTTAAGAATTACATCGAATTCTGTTTGAGCTTCAGCAGCATCTCCACCACCAGCTGGTCCAGCAGCGACTGCTACAGCTGCGGCTGCAGGTTCGATACCGTACTCATCTTTTAAAATTGTTGCTAGTTCATTAACCTCTTTTACTGTTAAGTTTACTAATTGTTCTGCGAAATCTTTTAAATCTGCCATTTTTCTATCGTTTTAATAATTTTTTAATTTAATATATATTTGTAAAAAGTGCGTACTCTTTTATGTTATCCCTCTTTTTGAGATAACGTTTGTAGGATACCTGATAATTTGCCACCACTCGATTGAAGTGCTGAAACAACGTTCTTAGCAGGCGATTGTAATAATCCAATGATATCTCCAATAAGTTCTTCTTTAGACTTAATGTCAACTAACATATCCAATTGATCGTCACCAATGTAAACTGCTTGTTCGATAAAAGCACCTTTAAGGAAAGGTTTGTCTGACTTTTTTCTAAAAGCTTTGATTACTTTTGCTGGTGCGTTTCCAGTTTCAGAATACATCACGGAAGTATTACCTTTTAAAATAGATGGTAAATCTCCGAAATCTTTATCTGAAGCTTCCATTGCTTTTTCAAGCAAGGTGTTCTTTACTACAGCTAATTTTATGTTTGCTTTAAAACAAGCACGTCGTAATGCTGAAGTTGTTCCTGCGTTTAACCCAGAAATATCGGTTAAATATAAATTTGAATTCTCAGCTAATTCTGTAGTTAACGCTTCGATTACTTTTGATTTTTCTTCTCTTGTCATAATAAAATTGTTTAACTACTCACTTTTGAATCCACAGCAATACTAGGGCTCATTGTACTTGACATGAATATGCTTTTGACATAAACGCCTTTTGCTGATGTTGGTTTTAACTTCATAATAGTTGATAATAGCTCTTGAGCATTATCTTGAATTTTCTCTGCAGAAAACGATGTTTTTCCTATCGCTGCATGTACAATTCCTGTTTTATCAACTTTAAAATCAATTTTTCCTGCTTTGACTTCTGTTACTGCTTTAGCAACATCCATTGTTACAGTTCCTGTCTTTGGGTTAGGCATTAAACCACGTGGGCCTAATACACGACCTAATGGTCCTAATTTCCCCATAACACTTGGCATAGTTATGATAACGTCAACGTCTGTCCAACCGCCCTTGATCTTCTCAAGGTATTCGTCTAGTCCAACGTAATCAGCACCTGCGTCTGTAGCTTCCTGAGCTTTATCAGGAGTAACTAAGGCGAGTACTTTCATATCTTTACCTGTTCCATGCGGAAGTGATACTATACCTCTTACCATTTGATTCGCTTTTCTAGGATCTACTCCTAAACGTATTGCTAAATCAACGGATGCATCAAACTTTGTGTTTGTAATGTCTTTTACTAAAACTGAAGCCTCTTGAAGACTGTAGATTTTACTCTTATCAATTTTAGCAACTGCTTCCTTTTGCTTTTTTGTTAATCTTGCCATTTCAAATATTTTTGATTAATTGGGTGCTTCACCACCTTTAACAGTTATACCCATTGATCTGGCTGTTCCTGCTACCATTTTCATAGCAGACCCAACAGTAAATGCATTTAAATCTACCATTTTGTCTTCAGCAATAGCTTTTACTTGATCCCAAGTTACTTTTGCTACTTTCTTTCTATTTGGTTCGCCAGAACCTTTTTTTACTTTGGCCGCTTCTAATAATTGTACTGCAGCTGGTGGTGTTTTGATTACAAAGTCAAACGATTTGTCTTTGTAAACAGAAATAACCACTGGTAATACTTTACCAGGTTTATCTTGAGTTCTAGCATTAAATTGCTTACAGAACTCCATGATATTAACTCCAGCAGCACCTAAAGCGGGTCCAACCGGTGGCGACGGATTCGCTGCACCTCCCCTTACTTGTAGTTTGACTACTTTACCTAATTCTTTTGCCATTTTTAAATTTTAGTGTGATTCGTTTTTATAAATTGGAAGCTATAAACTCGAATCTTAATATTTGTGTAACAATTATTAAATTTTATCTACTTGCATATAGCTTAATTCTAGTGGTGTTTTTCTTCCAAAAATCTTCACCATAACTTCAAGCTTGCGTTTTTCTTCATTAATATTTTCTACAGTACCATCGAATCCATTAAATGGACCATCAATAACTTTTACTGTTTCTCCTTTAACAAAAGGAATTGCTACGTTTTGGTCAGCCTCTAACGACAGCTCATCAACTTTACCTAGCATACGATTTACTTCAGATTGTCGTAATGGCACGGGCTCACCACCTTTAGTTTCTCCTAAAAACCCAATCACATTTGTGATGGACTTTATAATGTGAGGAATCTCACCACTAAGGTTAGCTTGCACCATTATGTATCCAGGAAAATAAACTTTTTCCTTCTGAACCTTTTTTCCTTTTCTAATTTGAATCACTTTCTCAGTAGGTACCAACACCTGATCAACAAAATCTTCTAAACCTAAACGTGAAATTTCACTCTCGATGTAGGCTTTAATTTTGTTTTCCTGGCCACTTACTGCACGAACAACATACCACTTTTTTTCCGCTTTGGTTTCTTCCACTTTAGTCTCTTCCATCGGTATGTATATTATTTGATCCAGTTAAAATATTCTTCAATAACACGTGCAAAAACAGTATCTACACCCCATATAGCCAAAGAAAATACAATTGAAAAAACCGCCACAAGCACTGTTAGACTTTGTCCTTCAGCCCATGTTGGCCAACTTACATTGTTTTTAAGTTCTCCAAATGATTCTTTTACATATTCTACTATACCTGCCATTGTCTTATAATTTTATTTAATTTGAGTCTGCTTATTAATAGGTTTCTCTGTTGTATTCGCTTCTCCAATTATTTAGCACGGGTTGAGAGACTCGAACTCCCGACACCTGGTTTTGGAGACCAGTGCTCTACCAACTGAGCTAAACCCGTAAATACACGTTAAGGTATCTCGATAAATCGAGACACCTTTTCATGTATTGTGATAATAGTATTAGTCTAAAACCTCAGTTACTTGACCTGCACCTACAGTTCTACCACCTTCACGAATCGCGAAACGAAGTCCAACATGCATTGCAATTGGCTGAATTAAATCAACCTCAATTGTCAAGTTATCTCCTGGCATTACCATTTCTACTCCTGATGGTAAAGCAATATTTCCAGTAACATCTGTCGTACGCACATAAAACTGTGGACGGTAGTTTGTATGGAATGGAGTATGACGTCCACCTTCTTCTTTTTTAAGGATATAAACCTCAGCTTTAAATTTAGCATGTGGTGTTACTGATCCAGGCTTAGTAATTACCATACCTCTAGAAATCTGAGACTTTTCAATACCTCTTAATAAGATACCTGCATTATCTCCAGCTTCACCTCTATCTAATATTTGACGGAACATTTCAATTCCTGTAATCGTAGAGCTTAATTTTTCTGCACCCATTCCGATAATCTCTACAGGATCTCCTGTGTTTGCGATTCCCGTTTCAATTCTACCTGTAGCAACTGTACCACGACCAGTAATTGAGAATACATCTTCGATTGGCATTAAGAAATCTTTGTCAACGTCACGCTTTGGTAATTCAATCCATGCATCAACTGCTTCCATAAGCTCTAATACAGTGTCAACCCACTTTTTCTCTCCGTTAAGAGCACCAAGTGCAGATCCTGATACTACAGGTCCATTGTCACCATCATAATCGTAAAAGTTTAATAAATCTCTTACTTCCATGTCAACAAGCTCTAAAAGCTCTTCATCGTCAACCATGTCAACTTTGTTTAAGAATACAACAATTCTTGGGATACCTACTTGGCGTCCTAAAAGAATGTGCTCACGTGTTTGTGGCATTGGACCATCTGTAGCAGCTACTACTAAGATAGCACCATCCATTTGTGCAGCACCTGTAACCATGTTCTTTACGTAATCCGCGTGACCTGGACAGTCAACGTGAGCGTAATGACGATTATTAGTTGCATATTCTACGTGAGAAGTATTAATTGTTATACCTCTTTCTTTTTCTTCCGGAGCGTTATCAATCTGATCGAATGATCTTGCTTCAGAATAACCTGCATCAGCTAATACTTTAGTAATAGCAGCAGTTAAAGTTGTTTTACCGTGATCTACGTGTCCAATAGTACCAATGTTTAAGTGTGGTTTTGAACGATCGAAAGTTGCCTTTGCCATGTTTTAAAATTTATTCTTAGTTATATTAATATTAGTAATCTTACTTGTATTCAATTTTATCTGATCAAAAAAAGAGCCAATGACGGGATTTGAACCCGTGGCCTCTTCCTTACCAAGGAAACGCTCTACCCCTGAGCTACACCGGCCAAAAAATTGAGCGAGAGACCGGGTTCGAACCGGCGACATTCAGCTTGGAAGGCTGACGCTCTACCAACTGAGCTACTCTCGCAATTTAATTTAATCCATCAATTTAAATGTGGGGAGAGCAGGATTCGAACCTGCGAAGACGTAGTCAGCAGATTTACAGTCTGCCCTCGTTGGCCGCTTGAGTATCTCCCCTCAATTTAAATTATATTTCACTCTTTTAAAGAACTTGAGCCGATGGAGGGACTCGAACCCACGACCTGCTGATTACAAATCAGCTGCTCTAGCCAGCTGAGCTACATCGGCTTTTTTTCAGTACAATTAGGCACTAAAAAAGCCCGCTATTTCTAACGGACTGCAAATGTATATATATTTTTCTTGTTTCAAAACATTTTTTGTAAAATTTTCATGAAAATTGACGTAATTTTTCTTTTCGCTTTTTTAACTGCCTTTCTAAAGACCGTACTGCTACGTCTAAGCCCTCTTCAAAAGTCTTAGAAACCTTCTTCATTACGATAACGTCACCTGGTATTGACAGCTGAATTTCTACTATTTTATTTTCCTTTTCTGAGGTGTTTTCGACTTTCAAATAAACATTAGATTTTATAATTTTATCAAAAAACAAATCTAATTTGTCCATTCGCTTTTGAATAAAGTCGATTAATTTTTGATCGGCATTGAAATTTACGGATTGTGTAAGTACTTTCATATTAGTGTATTATTAGGTTAGATGTATTAATTAGGACAAGGTCCTAGGGTGTGATTTTTCATATACTTTTTTGAGTTCGGCAACACTATTATGTGTATAAACTTGAGTCGCCGCCAAGCTCGAATGTCCTAAAAGTTCCTTCACAGCATTCAAATCGGCCCCATTACTTAAAAGATGGGTAGCAAAAGAATGTCTTAGGATATGAGGGCTTTTCTTTACTTTTGTGGAAATCGTGTCAAAATAGCCTGTAATTATTCTGTAAACTAACATCTCATAGATCTTAGTTCCTTTCTTAGTTAGAAAAAGAACATGTGGATCTCTTATCGTTTCAAGATTTAGACGCGCACTAAGATACGCTTGAAATGTAAGTATTACAGATGGCAGCAAAGGTATTATCCGTTCTTTATTTCGCTTGCCTACGACTTTGATCTGTCCTTGAGACAAATCTACAGCCTCTAATTGTAATTGAACCAGTTCGATGCGACGCATACCAGTTGAATAAAAAAGTTCTACTATAAGTTTATCACGCAAGCCTTCAAAAGTATTTGTAGGAATACTTTTCAGCACATTACTGATTTCTACTTCCGAAAAAGGGATTTGAATTTTTTTACTCACCTTCAGAGCTTTATGTTTTGCTAAAGGGTTTATTTTTATACTTTCTGTTTTGAGCAAAAACTTGTAGTAACTATTTAAAGAGGATAGCTTCCGATTAATGGTTCGATTTGAAATATTTGAATCGACAAGCTGAACAATCCAACTCCGTATTTGAGAATAATTTGCTTGTGAAATCTGCGCATCAGAATAATCGGACAATAGAAAAGACCGAAACGCTTCTAAATCTTTCTGATAAGCCACTATTGTATTTGGAGAATATTTTTTCTCTAGCAGTAGATAATCAATGAAGTTCTGTAAAGGCATTCGGTTTGGTTTCACTACTCCAATATACATAAAATATTATAATATTCCCAATAAAAACTAGCACTTTCTATTGGGAATATATCATAATCCTAAGTGCTTATTTATGCTTTAAATCTACCTATAACAGCCGCAATCACACCACCCATTATAGCGGCAGATGCTGTATCAATAGCTACTGGAATTATAAAATCAATGTTTAGAGCTGCAGACGATGAAGCTTGCATAAAAAAGTTCGTACTCAATGTCAAAAGAAGTCCAATAAAAAATCCTGCTTTGAGACCAGTACCAAAGACACTTATTTGCGCCCAACGGTTATAAATTAATGCAAAGGTAAATGCATAAAAGACGCAGCCAAGTAGGATGTATAGCATGCATTGTTCTTGAGGATAAATGTCCGTAAAAAGAATGCCGTAAAAAAGCCATCCAAGAAGAAAAGAAACAATACTTCCTACGATTCCTGATACTAAAAAAGATTTTGTGTTCATAATAATATTATTTAGGGTTAGATTCAAAATTAATAAAAAAATTGACTTGACCAAGTTTTTTTATCACATAACTTACTAAACACTAAACTGTTATAAACAACAAAAGCACCTTATAAATAAGATGCTTTTACTATGTATTGATGTAGAAAACTACAAGTTCTCTGCGTCTCTTAAGCCTTGAATGTATTGTGCTTTTTGAATTTGCGCTCTACGTTTCACAGAGGGCTTTATAAACTGCTTACGCGTTTGTAAAGATCGCTTTGTTCCCGTTTTATCAAACTTACGTTTGAAACGTTTCAGCGCTCTGTCTATATTTTCTCCTTCTTTTATTGGTATTATTAACATAGTCTTTTAACCTCCCCTCTTTTAGATTTCGTGTGCAAATATAAACTTAATTATTGTTATGCAATAGTTATTTTAAAATATTTCGTGAGATGACCAGTTTTTGGATCTCGGTAGTGCCTTCGCCTATTGTACACAACTTGGAATCTCGGTAAAATTTCTCTACAGGATAATCTTTGGTATATCCATATCCACCATGAATTTGAACGGCATCGTTAGCGATTTTAACACAAGATTCACTAGCATACATTTTGGCCATGGCCCCAAGGGTTGTGACTTTTTTTCCATTGTTTTTTAAGAACGCTGATTTATGCAGCAACAGCTCAGCAGCTTCAATTTCTGTCGCCATATCCGATAGTTTAAACGAAATTCCCTGAAAACTTGAAATAGGTTTCCCAAACTGAACACGTTCTTTAGCATATTTTAAAGCGGCTTCATAGGCGCCCTTAGAAATCCCCAAAGACAGTGCGCCTATAGAAATACGTCCACCATCTAAAATTTTTAGCGATTGAATAAATCCTTCTCCTGGTTCTCCTAATAAATTATCTTTATGGATCCGACAATTATCAAATACGAGTTCTGCTGTTTCACTGGCACGCATTCCTAGTTTGTCTTCTTTTTTTCCTGAACTAAATCCAGACGTTCCTTTTTCGACAACAAAAGCTGACATGCCATGAGAGTCGCCTTTTTCGCCAGTACGTGCAATCACAACTGCGACATGACCACTACGCCCATGGGTGATAAAGTTTTTAGAACCGTTTAAAATATAATGATCACCATCTTTAACTGCGGTAGTATTCATACCTCCAGCATCACTACCCGTATTGTGTTCAGTTAAACCCCAAGCTCCGATCCACTCGCCAGATGCTAACTTCGGTAACCATCTTTGTTTCTGAGCTTCATTACCAAAATAGTAGATATGACCCGTACACAATGAGTTATGCGCCGCAATGGACAGTCCTATTGAAGGATCTACCTTAGAAATTTCTTCAATAATGGCGATATATTCATGATATCCAAATCCTGAACCTCCGTATTGTTCTGGAATAAAAACACCCATAAAACCCATTTCACCTGCTTTGTGTAGTACATCTGCAGGGAAATACTGAGATTCATCCCACTCCATTATGTGTGGTCTGATGTATTGCTCTGCAAATTCTTTTGCAGCAGTAGCAATCAAGGTTTGTTCTTCTGAATAATTAAAATCCATATTTAGCTTAATTAAGGGACAAATATAATTTAATAATTTCTATTTTTTCCTTGGGAAATTCTTTAACTTTTGTTAATTCCTCAATATCTTTATAACCATCCATTAACATTCTAAATTCTATAATCTCATACGCCAATTCATAATCGATATGCTGAACGGTTACTAATTGCTCTACAGTCGCTGTATTTAAATTTATTTTTTCAACTTTTCTTGGCGTTTGAACGGTAAACTCTTTAAGGATATTTTGAATCACTTCTGGGGTAAGGCCTTTGACGTCTTGTAACTGCACATCAGCGATAAAACCACCATCAAAAGTATTTCTAAAGCGGATAATTTGCTCCGAATAATAGGCCCCAATCCCATATATTTTTTGAAGTTGTCGAGCTGTAGCCGTATTTAAATCTATCTTTTGCCCTTTGGTTTTAACAATTGGTTCGTGAGTTAAATTTTTTGTATTGGCTGACCCTGTTACCCAATTTGGAAACTTAAAATAGGGCGCAATTGTTAATAATAATGAATCTGACACTTTAGTAATCCGTTGAAATTCTTTCGCAGAATTTATCCATTTTCCTTTAGCTCTATAGGCTTGAAGTAAGTTGATTTCTTGTGCGCTCATCCCAAGTGTATAGCCTTTGTAATCCGTTATATAATTTGGATTAAACGGATATAATTTTGGAGTAGAATTATGGTGTTGAAGAGCTCGTAAGCTATCTACCTCGTTTTGAAATTTTTCATAAGTTACAGGGTCAACTTCAAAGGAATCGGCTCGGGTTGTATTAAAGACTACCCAAAAGAGTTCCATCACAATAATAACAACAACCAATACAATTATTGCTAAACGCTGTTGATTTGAAAAGTAGGTGTAAAATTTCATTTTGAGGCAATCTCCTCTATTTTCTTATCGCATCCAGGTATTTAATTAATTCTTTCTTTACTATTGGAAATAAGAAGAATAATCCGATCATATTAGGGAAAATCATGGCAAATATCATCGCATCAGAGAATTTCCATATAGATCCCATACTCGCTGCAGCTCCAATAACGATAAACGTTAAGAATAATAATTTATACACTAAATCGGCTACTTTACCTCTACCAAACAAAAACTTCCAAGACTGTAAACCATAATAAGACCATGAAATCATTGTGGATACTGCAAACAGTACAACCGCAATAGTCAAAAATATATTTGAATACGGAATATACTGAGCGAAGGCTTTGGATGTAATTCCTGCACCTTCATAACCAACGCCGTCAATAAAAACAACACCAGATCCATCTCCTCCATACTCAAAGAATCCACCAAAATTAAAAATCACAATAACTAAAGCGGTCATGGTACAAATCACAACCGTATCAATAAAAGGTTCTAAAAGTGCGACCAATCCTTCGGAAGCTGAATATTTTGTTTTCACTGCAGAATGTGCAATTGATGCTGAACCAGCTCCGGCTTCATTTGAAAATGCAGCGCGTTGAAAACCTACAATTACTACTCCAATTATAGACCCTACACCAAAAGCTGTCGGATTAAATGCTTCTCTTACAATAAGACTGATAGCATCATCTACTAAACTAAAATTAGAGAATATAATATAAAGACACGCGACAACATACATAACAGCCATAAATGGTACTACTTTTTCAGTCACTTGAGCGATACGTTTGATACCGCCAATAATAATTACACCCACAAGTGCAGCTAATACAACGCCCACAATAGCTCCTGCCGCCGTACTCTCCCAATTGAATAATTCTTTTATAACAATAGTTGCTTGGTTGGACTGAGCAGCATTACCTCCTCCAAATGATCCTCCAATACAAAACACAGCAAAAATAGCCGCAATCACTTTACCAATTCTAGCAAATCCCTTAGATTTTAATCCTTTGCTGATATAATACATAGGTCCGCCATAAACGGTACCATCTTCACCCACATCTCTAAACTGAACTCCTAAAGTACATTCTACAAATTTTGTTGACATTCCAAGTAATCCACAAACAATCATCCAAAACGTAGCTCCTGGTCCACCTAAAGCAATCGCTAAAGCAACTCCTGCGATGTTTCCGTTTCCTACGGTACCTGAAACTGCGGTTGCTAACGCTTGAAAATGACTTACTTCACCATCTGCACTTTCATCTTTGATCGTTTCTATGGCATCTCCTCCAGGCGTAGAATCGCCGTACATCGTTTCAGAAACACCATGATCAACATGGTCATATTTTCCGCGTACTACATTAATTGCTTTTCCAAAATAACGAATGTTTGGAAATCCAAAATAAATAGTAAAAAACAATGCACTACCAACTAATAAAACCAATACAAATGGAATTGAAAACGTATCACCTTCATAAACTATAAAGAAAATAGCATCAAAAAAGGCATCAGCAACAGGTTGGAAGGCTTCGTCAATTTTTTGATCTAGCCCCTTGTCTTGAGCAGAAGATATAAAAGGCAAAATCAAAGCTATAGTAGTATAAATGAATGTTTTCATAGAAAATTTTTAGGTTTTTTTTAAACGAGGCAACAATATGGTGAAAATAAATGAGTAATTAAAATATTGCTGTCCGCTAAATATTTATTTACTTTTTTACTTATTTAATATCAATATTATAAGTGCTATTCAAATTTTGAATTTGTTCTGGTCGGCCCAGAACAATCACTTTTGAGTTCGGAACTAATTTTTGATTGGCTTCAGGATTTATAGTATAATGTCCTGTTTCATCTTTATAACCTATGACATTACAGCCTGTTTTTTTACGTAAATCTAAATCTTGAATGGTTTTAACATTTGACGTGTCATATAACTTTTCAACCGCAACCTCCTCAATATTAATCGATTTGTTCCCTATAATTGACAGGTTATCTATAAACTCTAACAAATCCGGTACAACGACAAGAGACGCCATATGATCACCACCAATATTATCTGGTAAAATAACATTATTAGCACCTGCAAATTTGAGTTTACTATAGGTGGTTTCGTGAGATGCCCGACTAATTATTCGCATGTGTTGGTTCATTTGTCGTGCAGAAAGTACTACAAAAACATTATCAGAATCGTTGGGTAAGGCTGAAATTAGGCACTCTGCTCGTTTTATACCTGCTGCGACAAGAACCTCATCGTCGTTGGCATTTCCAAAAACAAAGTGGGTGTTTTCATTTTGATACTTTTCAATTACATCTTTATTGGATTCTACAACAACAAAAGAACGGTTATGGGTTAATAATTTTTTAGCGGCTTGCTTTCCATTTCTTCCATATCCACATATTACAATATGATTGGACAGTGCATCAATTTTTTTTTGCATCTTCTTATGTTTTAATTCGGAAATAACATTTTTTGAAATTATATATTCTGTAATAATTTTAAGGGCATATCCTACAATGATAACACTTGTTAAAATTAAGAATATCGTGAATATTTTAGCATCATGGTCTAGAGGTTGAACTTCACCATAACCTACAGTAGTAATGGTTATAACGGTCATATAGAAAGCGTCAACCCAAGAAAAATCAGACAGCATCTTAAACCCGATAACTCCCGTAAAAAGCAAAAGCATCAACAAAATAATCGCAGTGCTTATTTTTGATTTATAGAGTTTTACAAAAGGGCTATTCATAGAGATTAAATATCAAAAACAGAGGTTCTTTTTGTATAGATCAAGTCCTTGATTCGTATCCAAAAGGCTAGAAATAAATAAAATGCAAATCCAAAACCTAGGGTCACAAATGTCAGGTAGATAAAAGAGGTCCGAACAACTTTGGCACGCATGCCCATACGGTCTGCAATACGTTGACACACGTAAAACCCGTATTTTTGCAAATTAAAAAGACCTTTATAAAATAATTTCATCTTGCAATTTATGAATTTCGATTCAAAATAGCACTACCAATAGCGCATTGAAGGCATTTATTTTTTGAACAATACATGTGTTTCAATTGAATCAACGCTTGAGAATCTAAGGCAGTTTTACCAAAGGCATACAACGAATGAAATTTATCCACAATACTATTATGTTCCATGGGTATGTTTCGAATAATCGCTAGGACATTATCTGGATTTGAATACCGATTGAATTTATGAAAGGCAAACTTGATTGGAACTATGGTATTGATAATGAGTAAATTTATAAACGCTTTTGTAAGTGTTTTTGATGACGATTTAGAACTCTTTTCAAAGGTATAGTGTGTGTTCCAAAACGAAGAAGTCGCTCCTTCAAAAATGGCATACAATTGCTCCAGAGATTGGGCTTCAATAATACTAGAAAACAAATTTGAACGCCGACTATAGACTCCTGCCAATTGCGCCAATCGAATGGTGGGAAAATTTGGCGGACGCAATCGAAAAAAGTGGACTGGAATGACTCCTTCTCTTGAAAGCGAAAATTTATGTTTCAGAGAAATCATAGGTGCTTTTAAGTTCTGAAATATATGCATTTTGAGCTTCGGATTCCAACAGACCTGCTTGTCCAAAAAACAAGGCTTCAAGATGGTGGATACTGTGTTGTGATTTCCTAACCACTGAAAATGCCATTGATTTTGCTATGCTTAAAAAAGCGTCACCATTGACTTTAAGTCCAAAATTTTTGGCGAGTTGCCAAAACAAAACGGCTTCCCAATTGTGATTAGAATCATGAAGTTGAGTTTCGATGGCACTATATTTCACCTCTAAACGCTCAAAATACAAGCGTTCTAACCAATGATTAACCGTAAATTCATCGACAGTTTTAAGGCTAGATTCACAAGGAATCCAAGATAGGTTCTGGTGCAATAAGGTTGTGTAGTTTTTATAGGTATGGGGAAAAACACAGTTTTTGAGCTCTAGAGTTGGAATTGGCGTATTGTCCTTTCTATAAACTTCCATATCATGTTCCCAAACTACGTGTAGAATCACACTATCATAGGCGGTATCTCTCTCGTGATGATGCACATACCAATCGGAAGATTTCACGTGGATTTCGACATTACCTGCCCACATCTGCATGCCGATACTTAATTGCGCATTAAAAAAATCAGGGCCAGAATTGACATTAGGCAAACCAACAGTCTTTAGAAGTATTGGCTCTTGGGTAGTCGTTTGCAATGATTTGAGGCTCATTTTTTTATGCTGCCAGACGTAATGTAGGAAGTCTTCTTGCATCCTACTAAGATAAAAAAAGTTTTGGAGCTGCCAAATTATGTAAATGAGGAGAGGCTCGTAATTAATATCATATGGAATGACTGATAGTAGTTTCTGTATTATTATTGTCAGTTTATAATTTTAATCCACAAACGTTTCTCGAATAATATCTTTACATTTCTGTATTTCAAATTTTGATAATCGGTCATACTGTTTTATTACCCTCGATTTGTCAATTGTCCTAATTTGATCGATTGCAATCATTCCTTTTATATCGTTATGCTTGACTTTAACTCTGGTTGGATATCGTTTCAAATTTGTTGTCATAGGAGCAACAACAATGGTTCTCAGAAACTTATTTAGTTCATTTGGGGATAGGACCACGCAAGGACGCGTTTTTTTTATTTCACTACCAATTGTTGGATCTAGATTCACAAGTACAATGGAGTATTGATTTATCTCCATTCCTCAAAATTTTCATCCTCGAAAACATCATTGAAAAGCAAGGTGTCGTCATTATTTTTAGACATTTCCTCAAAGGCTTTTTCCCAATTTTTTCGTGGACTATCTATTGGTTTTAGGATAATTCGTCCCTTTTCTAAAATCATCTCAACCTTATCCTTTATGTTGTATTTCTCCAAAATGGTTTTGCTTAAACGCAGGCCTTTCGAATTTCCTATTTGTATAATTGCTGTTTCCATAAGACTGTTTTGTAATTACAAAGTTACTACATTTTATTTAATTTGAAAAAAATTCTTTTTCTGTTCTGGACGTCCTCACTTGAAATCGCGGACTTGTAGTCCCCCGCTCCCCCGCTAGCGCACGAATCCTTTCGTGTGGTTCTCATAATTTATCGTATAAACTATTCTAACTATATGTGGTACGCGATACAATCGCGCACCAGCGGGGGCAAAGTCTCACGACTTTGCGGTATAGCGACTTGATACGCACTGTTTGACGTGTTTCAATACATCCAAATACAGCATATATTGAACCACTCTAGTTACCAAGTGTTTCTTAAAATTCAAATACAATACAATCTAAAACTTCGGTTAAGCTGCTTGTGAAGATTTAGATTTGGGATCAAAATCAGTGTTAAAAATATAAAAAATCACCTACTTCCAAAAAAAATAGGTGACTTTTAAAGCTTTATAGTGCTCAAAAAGAGCGGTAGTAGCGTAGCTACAAGTTAGGATTATTCGATATAGCCTTTTTCGCGCATCCAATCGTCATTAAACATTTTACCCACATACCGGCTGCCATGGTCATGGAACAATACCACCACCACATCGTCGGGCTTAAAATGTTCTTTCAATTGAAGGACGCCTTTAATCGCAGAGCCTGCAGAGTTCCCTAAAAACATACCTTCTTCTTTTGCCAAACGTTGGGTGTAAACCGCGCCATCTTTATCCGTTACTTTTGTAAATCCATCAATAATTCCAAAGTTTACATTCAAAGGGAGAATATCTTCTCCAATTCCTTCGGTAACATAAGGGTAAATTTCATTTTCATCAAAAATACCTGTTTCATGGTATTTCTTAAACACACTACCATAAGTGTCCACTCCCCATATTTTGATGTTTGGGTTTTTCATTTTCAAATAACTCCCAACACCAGAAATTGTACCACCAGTTCCAACGCCCACTACAAAATGGGTGATTTTCCCGTCGGTTTGTTCCCATATTTCTGGACCAGTACTTAAAAAATGAGCTTTACAATTACTCGGATTATCATATTGATTCACATACCAGGAGTTGGGTGTTTCTTCCGCCAAGCGCTTGGATACAGAATAATAGGATCGCGGATCTTCTGGCTCTACAGAAGTTGGACAAACGACAACCTCAGCACCAACAGCACGAAGTATATCCATTTTTTCTTTGGACTGTTTGTCTGCTAATACAAAAATACATTTGTAGCCTTTGATAATTCCAGCCAATGCCAAACCCATTCCTGTATTTCCTGAAGTCCCTTCAATAATTGTTCCTCCGGGTTGCAAACGACCATCGGCCTCAGCATCTTCTATCATTTGTAACGCCATACGGTCCTTTACTGAATTCCCTGGATTAAAGGTTTCATATTTCGCCAAAACCAAACACGGCAATTCCTTAGTTAAAACATTCATTTTAATTAAAGGTGTATTTCCTATGGTTTCTAAAATATTCTCAGCGTACGTCATGATATAAATTTAGAACAAAAATACATTAAATTTCTCGAGATACAACTCTGGGATACAGAAGTTTTTATTGGAATTTCATGGCCTTTATAGGCACAATTTTACTAATTAGAAAAGAGGGAATGAGCAACATCAATAGACACAACACAAAAGTCATTAGGTTAAGCAAAACTACATACGACCAATCTAGATACACTGGCGCTACGCTGACATAATACACAGAAGGATCAAGTTTTAGAAACTGAAAGTGTTTTTGAAGCAGTAAAATTCCAATGCCGATAAGGTTACCCCAAAACAAACCGCAGGCAATCAAATAAGACGCATTGTACAAAAATAGTTTTCGAATACTATAGTTTGTGCTGCCTAAAGCTTTTAGAATTCCTATCATTTGTGTGCGCTCAAGAATCAAAACAAGCAATGCAGTAATCATATTAATCGCACCCACCAAAATCATAATGCCGATAATGCCATAGATATTGGTAGTGAATACCGGGATCCACTCAAAAATAGTGGCATACTTTTGCTGAACCGTCATGGCATCTAAAGTAGAAGGCGTTTGTGCATAGACTTCTTTTCCGATGCGCTCTAAATCGTTATAATTAGAAATAAAAACTTCAAAACTTCCAACCTGATTTTTGGTCCATCTATTCAAACGTTGCACGTGATTAATATCGCCAATAACATAGGTTTTATCTAAGTCTTCAAACCCTGAATTAAAAATACCAACAACAACATATTTCATAATACTAGGCGGTTTGCTCGAATCTGATTTCATGAAATACATCTGAAAATTATCGCCAACACCAAAGCCTAAACGGTTTGCTAAATATTTTGAAATTAAAACCTCGTTACTGTAGTTTTGGGTATAAATGGGAAGTTGACCCTCGACTAAAAACGCTTCAAAATAACGCCAATCGTAATCTACGCCTACCCCTTTTAAAAACAAACCTTCAAAATCAGTAGTGGTTCTGATAATCCCAAATTTAGTAGCCACCGCCTGAACATGAGATACGCCGTTTACCGTCTTAAACTCTGGATAAAATTCTTGAGATTTAGAAATCGGAACTTGTGCGCCTTCGGATACGTTACTGTCAAAATTGGTTATCGTAATATGCCCATTAAAAGCTACAGCTTTATCTCTAATTTTATGTTCCAAACCAATGCCGGTTGCAATCGCAATAAGCATCACAATAGTACTAATTGCAATGGCTGCAATTCCGATTTTTATTATTGGCGCCGATACACTACTTTTATAGGACTTATTTCCAATAATACGTTTGGCTAAAAAAAACTCGTAATTCAAAATTTATTATGCATTTAAATTTTATCAAAAATACAGTTTTATTATTTGTTCTGACACTCCTTTCGTGCCGAAACCAATCTAGCACGCAAGCGCAAACCCCAATTAGGGTTGGAGCGCAACAGACAGCACGTTATTTACCGCTTCTTAAAAACAAAAACATCGGAATTGTAGCCAATCAAACTACAGTTATTTTTAAAGAAGATGGCTATACACATGTAGTGGATTCTTTGTTAAGTCTAAATATCGCTGTCAAAAAAGTATTTGCTCCTGAACATGGATTTAGAGGCACTGCAGATGCAGGAGAATATGTCAAAGATGGTGTTGATGCTGGTAGTGGTGTTCCGATTGTGTCTTTATATGGTGCAAATAAAAAACCAAGTGCTCAAGCCTTAGACGGCTTAGAGCTTATTATTTTTGATGTTCAAGATGTTGGAGCACGATTTTATACGTTTTTATCGACCCTTCATTATATGATGGAAACTTGCGCCAAGTTAGGTATTACAGTCCTTGTTTTGGACCGTCCAAATCCAAATGGACACTATGTGGATGGCCCAATTTTAGATTTGAATTACTCGAGTTTTGTGGGGGTGCATCCTGTACCGATAGTACACGGCATGACGGTTGGCGAATATGCTATGATGATAAATGGCGAAGGCTGGCTTACAGATGGCATTCAATGTGATTTGAAGGTGATTCCAGTAGAAAATTACACCCATCAGACCGCATACGCACTACCCATCAAACCGTCACCAAACCTTCCCAATGCTAAAGCCATAAACTTTTATCCGAGTTTGTGTTTATTTGAGGGAACTAATGTGAGTATGGGACGTGGTACAGCTCTTCAATTTCAAATTTTTGGAAGTCCCTTTCTATCGCATCCTGACTATGATTATGAATTCACACCAAAACCAAATGTGGGCGCCAAATATCCGGTTCACGAAGCTAAAATATGTAAGGGACTGAATTTAAAAAACCACTCTGATTTATCTGAAATAGAGTTAAACTGGGTAATAGATGCGTATCAAAACACTAAAAATAAAGCTGATTTTTTTAATCCCTTTTTTACCAAGTTAGCAGGTCAAAAATTACTACAAGAACAGATCGAATCTGGGTGGACCGCTACACAAATTCGGGCGAGTTGGAAACTTGGTTTAGAACGCTATAAACGACTTAGAGCGCCGTATCTGCTGTATCCGTTGTAGGTTTTCTATACCCTTGGAATGGTTGTTTTAGCAAAGACTTCAAACTGCTGTTTTCGGCTTCATTTGGAAAGGTGTCCACACCATACACCACACGTTCTCGGTCCATATAAATATAGGTGCCAAGAAGACGATCCCAAATCGAAAAAATATTGCCATAGTTGGCATCTGTATAGGGCAATTGGTAATGGTGGTGAATTTTGTGCATATCAGGAGATACAAGAATAAAACTCACTATATAATCTAATGTTTTAGGCAATTTAATATTGGCATGACTGAACTGTGTAGCCACTAAAGACAACGATTGGTATAGCATCACTATTCCTATGGGAGCACCAATAGCAAAAACTCCTGCAAGCGTAAAAACATATCTAATCACACTTTCTAACGGATGGTGACGGTTGGCCGTCGTGGTATCAACTTTATGATCGGAATGGTGTACTAAATGTACCATCCACAATGGTGGTACTTTGTGCTCTGTGTAATGTGGTAAATATGCGCCAACAAAATCCATCAGTAATACACCCAGAGTGACATAGAGCCAAAGCGGCATTTCTGGAAGCCAGTTGAGGATGCCAAAATCATGTACCACTACCCAGTCGGCTGAACTGAGCAATAGAAAGGCTAGAGTAAAGTTAATGACAATGGTCGTAAACGTAAAAAACAGGTTTGGGAACGCGTGTTTCCATTTGTTATATCCAAACTTATACAGTGGTAACGCACCTTCTAAAAGCCAAAAAAACGTTAACCCACCAACGAGAATAGCACTACGATGTAGCGATGGAATGGTCTCAAAATAGTGAATAAGCTGCTCCATATTGTGGTTAATTTTTTATAAATATAGTTATTTTAATTTTGCTCTTAAGGCTTCCACAATATTGAATGTTGCAGGACAGATTGACACGTTCTTTAAGGTTAGCTCTGAAATTTTTTCAAAACGTTTTCGATTCGTATGCGGATATTCTTTGCAAGCTTTGGGCCGCACATCATAAATCGTACATGTATTATCATCGGCTAAAAACGTACATGGTGAGGATTTTAGGACATAATCCTGATCGTCATCAACGTTAAGATAGTTATCTATAAATTGTCGTGTTTTAATTCTGAACGATTTCGAAATACGTTCTATATCTTTGTTTGTGAAAATTGGACTGGTGGTTTTACAGCAGTTGGCACATTGAAGACAGTCTGACTTTTTAAACTCATCATCATGTAATTTTTCCATGATGGCGTCGAGATTTTTGGGTGTTTTTTTTCGGAGCTTTATAAAAAAGTTGCGGTGCGCTTTTTGTGTCTCTTTAACTTTTTTGGAAAGGGATTTTAATTGGTCTTGCATAGTGCAAAACTAAGGATAAATAGTTGAGTATCCCCAACGTTCAAAGTGATTGATTATAACTTTTGGTCTTTTAAACGGCTTTTATAGGCTTTCAATTCTTTGATTACTTTAGGGGCAAGAATTAGGGTGGATAGCATCGTAGGAATCGCCATCAGCGCAAATGCACTATCAATCAGATTAATCATCATTTCTAAAGACGCTGTGGTCCCAAGGATAATACTGGCGATATAGAAATAATTATAGTAGTGTTTTTTATCGGCACCTATTAAAAACGACAAACATTTGGTTCCATAGTAGGAGAATGAAAATAGAGACGAAATACTAAACACGGCGATAATCACCACCAATAGATAGTTTCCATAACCGGGCATGGCATTGGCAAATGCAGCAGCGGTTAAACTTACACCATTTCCTGATGAGGTTTCCCAAACTCCCGTGACTAAAATTGCTAAAGCGGTTAATGTACACACCAATAAAGTGTCTATTGCAGGCCCTAACATTGCTACGAGTCCTTCTCGAACGGGTTCATTTGTTTTGGCTGCCCCATGTGCTAAAGGAGCGGTTCCAATTCCAGCTTCGTTTGAAAATGCACCACGCTTCACCCCTAACAAAATCAACCCTCCTACTAAACCTCCAAAAAAAGCATCGCCTGAAAAGTTATCTGCTGCAAAAGCATCTGTAAAAATTAGTGCCAAGTATTTAGGCACGACTTCAATATTTACAGCTAAAATAATCAGTACAGAAACAAAATAAAGCAGCACCATCGAAGGCACCATTTTAGAGGCTATTTTACTGATTCGCCCAATGCCACCCAGAATAACTGCAGCGGTCAAAGTGACCAATATTAAACCAATGATTATGTTGGACGTAAACCCTACCTCAACACCATTTGGAATTAGCAAAATATCATTTATCGCTTGTGTCAATTGATTGACATTAAAAACGGGCAAAGCGCCAACCAACCCACATATACTGAACATCATAGCCAAAGGCTTCCAAGATCGCCCTAGCCCCTCTGTAATAAAATACATAGGGCCCCCTTGAATTTCGCCAGCACTGTCTTTTCCTCTATACATGATGGCTAGTGTTGACGTGAAAAACTTTGTCGACATCCCAACGACTGCACTAATCCACATCCAAAAAATAGCACCTGGTCCACCAATAGAAATCGCCACTGCAACTCCAGCAATATTCCCCATACCAATAGTGGAAGACAAAGCTGTGGTTAAGGCTTGAAAATGACTGATTTGCCCATAATCATTGGGGTTATCATATTTTCCACTCAAAACCTGAACCGCATGACCTAATAATCGGAAGGTCGCAAATCTAGAACGGATGAGTAAATACAACCCCCCACCAATAAGAAGAACTAGTAGCGGTAATCCCCAAACGGCGCTCGATAATGCCGCAGATAGTTTTGTGAGTTGTTCCATAAGTTATGCGCTTTGCAGTTGGTTTATGTGACAAATGTAATGTATTAGAAAAGAATCGATTTTGATAGACGACTATAATCTCTATAAAACATAGGTCGTCTCTTTTACTTATCTTTGACTCGTGATTAGGAATTATAGCCTTCCTAAATTTAGCTCAAAACCCATTTAAAACACCCCCAATGAACGATGTTTTTGGATCAGCAATTTTAGATTACCAAGAAGGAAATTACACGGAAGATCTGGTGACCTCTACGAGCATCTCAGAGGAAGACACTCTAGCTCTCCCCTATTTATTTAGAACTTTTTCTGAAATGCCTTCACTAGAACAAACGGCATTAAAACTGTCTAAAGGACATGTTTTAGATATCGGATGTGGCGCAGGAAGTCACAGTTTACATTTAATTTCGAAAGGGTTAAACGTGAAATCTATCGATATTTCTGAAGGCGCCATCAAAGCCTGTCAATTAAGGGGTTTAAAATCTGCGCACGTATTAGATGTGATGAACGAAACCGCAACTTTTGATACGCTGCTTTTATTGATGAATGGTTCGGGGATATTTCAATCTTTGGCACATACTCCTTTGGTTTTGAATCATCTTAAAACACTTCTAAATCCAGAAGGTCAAATTCTTATTGATTCCTCGGATATAAAATACATGTATCAGGACGATGATGGTGGATATTGGATGGATACCAATAAAGCCTACTATGGAGAACTTGATTATACGGTGCGCTATAAAGGCAAAGAAGCCACGTTTAGCTGGATGTATCTCGATTTCGAGCATCTTAAAATAGCCTGTAATCAGGTTGGGTTAAAATGTGAATTAATTGAAAAAGGTCCGCATTACGATTTTCTTGCGAGACTTACAGTTGATTAAAAATCAAATTTATAAGTCGCGCCACCTAAAATTTGGAGCCCTTGAACAGGGTAATTACTCCAACGGTTATAGCTCTTATTTGCAATGTTATTGACTTTCACAAAAGCTGAAAACTGATTTGTAATATCATAATCTAGTTGCACATTTGCATCTATAAACGCATCGAGTTTGACCTCAGACGTAATGAGTTCCGAGAAAAATACGTCTTCCATATTGATAGTATCTTGTCGAGATCCTAAATAAAATACAGACCCCGCCAGCATCAATTTTTCAGAAAGTTGATACTCTAAAAATAGGGAGGCTTCAAAATCTGGTAAATTCCAAACACTAGGTTCTAAATCACTGGAGTAGTTATAAAGAGCACCTTTTAATCGCATACTCAGTTTTTGACTCATGTCAGCTTCTAGGGCGCCTGAAACTGTAAAAACATCCACGTCATCATATACAACTCTAAACGAATTACCACGGTTGTAATTATTAGGAATTCTTAGGCTTACAAAATTGGTTCTAAAAAGCGCTTTATCTTGTTCGCGCGCAAAGCTCCCTTGTATATCATAGCCAATAGTTTGCGACAGTTTGCCTTTGGTCCCTACAAACACATTATAGGGAGTCGAACTTGGACGAATATCTAGCGTTGGAGACACAAATGGATTTGCTTGCACAAAATCATGATATGTATTTTGATGTAAATCGCCTTTAATTCCAGCATAAGCCACCACTAAAGAATTGACAACCGCATAACTTACTTCAATATTAGGATAGATATAAAAGTCATTTTTGTTTTGTTCGGAATCCATCGCATAATACGCCTTAAATCCAACAGAAACTGAAAGATCACCCTTTAGATATTGATATGTTGGAGCTAGAGAAAACTGAATATTTCCATAAGTCTGAGCTTGTGACGTAGCATAGTTTTTAGAAAATTCTCCTTTTAAATAATCGACTTTAAGTAGTGTATTAATAGGGTTTTCAAAAATATTGATTTGGATATTTGATGCTGCTTTCAAATGGTATTCTTGAGAATCATAGGTATCAGAAAATCGTTGCAACTGCAATTTAGCACTTTGAAAAACGCCTTCTGTAAACTGAATATCACTACCTAATTTAACTGTAGAATACACTTGTTTTGGATCGATAGGTTCTATAGCTTCAAAAGGAATTCCATACCAATTGACGGCAAGTTGTTTATAGGACACATCCGAATTCCAAACTAGCGTTTTTAAACGTTTTGCATAATTAACTTGAACCGAACTATTTGAAAAATTATCATCAAGTTGTAGCCCATCGATCCCGCCTTGTGAGGAGTAATGTTCAATTGAAGCTCCTAGATTTTCCCCTCTACCAAGTTTATGGTTAAGGAATACATTTCCTAATGCGGTTCCATAATTTCCTAATCCTAAAATGGCGTAGTTTTGAAATAATTTTTCTTTTTTGGAGAGCCTTAAACGAACCGAATTACTTTTTGCCGGCGTAAAGGTTGAGGCGACTGGAATGGAAAAAATGGTATAGGTCACAGGTTTTTGAGTTGTCTCCGTTCGCTCCAAACTTGGAGTTTGTTTCATTTTAAATGCATCTGATATTTTTGGGGTATAGGGTTTCACTATATTCACAACTTGTGTTGCAATGGAATCTTGAGAACGCGATTGTGGGGTTTGAGCACGGAGTTGATTTACTTGAACACTCAGCATTAAAGCAGCTACTAAATAAACGCTAGTTTTTATTCTAATATTCATAGTGTTAGTTTTCATTTTCTGTTTCGACTTCAAGAGATGAATTTGTTTTTGCAGCTTCTGATTTAATTTGTTCTAATTCTAATTTTGCTTCGTTTATAACTTCCTCAAATTCAGCGAAATTTTGAATCACATTTTCTAAAATATAAGTCGCTTGAAAGTCATCTTCAAGAGCTCGGAAATTCTTGGCCATAACAACCAATCCTTTGGAGGCATAATATTTATAACTCGAAAAGTTTTTAATCAATATTTGAACACTTGCGTTAGAAGCTTCATAGGCACCATCATCATTGTGAAAATAGGCTTCGAAATACTGCGCTTCTGCTCCCATTTCTCCACTGGCTAAGGATTTTACTTTTGCATAAGCTTCACGGGCTTTGGTTTCATTACTGGTTTTCATAGCAGCACGGGCACTGATAATGTAAGCATCACTCTTGATATACGTATCCGTTTTAGAATTGTTGAGAATAACTTCAGCATAGCGAATGGCCGCATCATAATTTTCTAACTGAAAAAACACCTTCATTAAGTTGGATTGCGCATATAATCTATTTTGTGGATTTCTTGCTTCTAATTCTAATCGAGATAAGTATACTAATGCCTCTTGATATGTTTTAGAGTCTAATAGTATTTCTGATACTTTTAACAGCGCTGACTCTGTAAATTCATTGGTTGGTTGCTCACAAACATCCCTGTAGTGCGGGAGCGCATTTTCAGTCAAACTCTCCTTATAATACAATTCTGCGAGATAGAAATGTGCCTTTAGGCGTTGAGAACCTTTTGGAAATCGTGCGAGATAATCATTAAATAAATCGATAGCTTTAGCCTTTTTAGCCTCTAAATAGTGTTTTTCAGCAGCTTCATAAGTCGCTTCATCAAGTTCACTGTCAGTTATACCAGCATAGTCCAGTGTTTTTACCCAATCTGCATAAGCTTCAACCTGACCTAGATCGATATAAATAGAGCGCGAGGTACTGATGGCTTGAAAGGCTTCGGGTGTGGATGGATAATTAACGGCTACCACATTTAAATTTTGTAGGGCTAATTGTAAATCCCCTAGATTATATAATATTAATCCTTTTCGCAATAAGGCTTTAGATACCAAAATACTAGACGGAAAATCACTAATTAGTTGACTATAGTATGGAAGTGCTTTTTGCGGATCGTCTTGATTTACATACGTATTTGCTAATTCAAAAAGAGCTTGATCTTTTAAACGCGATGTTTTAAAGGACATTACTGTTCTTAATCCTGAAATTTTTTCTGAAGTCTTGGCTAAATACCCGTTACTGACAGCAATTTGAAAGGTCGCGTAATCGGATTCAATTTTAGCTAATTTCAAAGCCTCTTTATAAGCATCTATTGCGGGACTGTACTGAGTGGTCACAAAGTAGGAGTCTCCAAGTCTCAAAAATGCATCATTCAATACAACTAAGTTTTTAGGTTGTGTGGCTATAAACGCCTGAAACGATGTAATAGCTAGTGCGTACGCTTTCAGTTTATAGTAGGTGTAGGCTAGGTTGTAGTCTAGATTTATAAATTCATCTAACTGGTTATTGAAACGCCTATTTTTGAAGTCTCTAAATCCGTCTAGAGCTGCTTTATAATTAGATAACTGATAGGCTGTTTCGGCTTTCCAATAGGTTGCTCTAGCTTTGAACGTTGGGTCAATTGAACTTGACAACGAGTTATCGAACTGCTTTTTCGCCTCGACATAATTCGCAGTATTGTACAGTTCTAAACCTCTATAAAATGTCACTTTTTGATAGGCCTCTTTATGAAAGGAACGGGATTTGTTTTCTAATAATTCAAGAGCTTCTTTAAAATTATTTGAACTGATATAAGAATCGATTAATAGCGATTCTATTTCTATTTTAAAAGGCGATTTTGGATAAAGTTCTAAAAAAAACGTAAGCACTTCAGGTGTGGACTGGTATGGATTTCCAATATCGTAGCTAAGTTTGGCATAATTCAACCATGCGTCTTCTTTGATGTTGAGATTAAAATTCATTTCAGAAGCATTTTTAAACGCATTGAGTGCTTCTTGTTTTTTATCTAAGTTTATATAACTCTCGGCTAAATGGTAATACGCATTTTGCGCAATCGCATTGGACCCCTCTATTATTTTATTAAATTCGTTAATCGCCTTTTGATAGTCGTTTTGTTTATAGTATGCATATCCCAATTGATAAAAATCGGTATGATTCCAGCGGCCTCTTTCGCCTTTATAAGCCTTCAAAAACGGAATAGCTTCCGCATAGTTTTGAAGATTAAAATAGCTCTCGCCAATAATTTTGGAAAGTTGTGAGTGCTCTTTTGCGCTTCTTTTTTCTAGTTGTGCCTTTGCTAATTCAATGGCTTTGGCAAACTTTCCCAATTTAAAATTTAAATCAGCTTGGAAATAGGATAAATTATCTTTGTAGGCTTCTGAATTTTCTACTTGATCAAAATAAGCAGATGCCTGATCATAATCATCCCCTTCATACGCCATAAAACCAATGTAATATTTAGCTTGTGAACCGTAAGCTTTAGAGGTTTCAACTTTTTTAAAATACGATTTAGAAGCTTTAAAATTTTTAGTAGCATAAAGACAATACCCATACTTAAAATAAAACGGCTCGAGGTTCAAATTTGAAAGAGATGACGGCTCAACTTTGTCGAACCATTTTCGAGCATAGGAATATTTAGCGTTTTCAAAATAATACGTAGCAACTTCAAAAAAAGCAGAATTTCGTTTTACACTTGAGGGGTAACCTGCCACAAAAGATTCTACAAGTTGTTCTGCATTGGGTTGATTGAGGCGCACGGCACAATTTGCATTGTAGTAAGCGGCATTGGATTCCAATAACTGATCTGAAGCGTTTGAAGCGACAGATTTAAAAAGTAATTGAGCAGACTGGTATTGTTGGGCATTATAGAGCGCTAAAGCCGATTGATACTTAACATCGTCACTAGAATAAATAGCCGAATTCTGAGCAAATCCAGCACAGAAGAAACACACAAAAATAAGTTGAATTATACATTTTATGGAGGCCATATACTGAAAGCGTTTTATTACATTCAAAGATAAATATATCAAGTTGATAACGGAAAAAAAATGGCTAAATTATAAGTACATTAAAATATAAACACATGAAGACTGTTTAATGTAAGTGATATTTGATAATTAAATCAAATAGTAATACTTTTATAGAAATTAATTATTAGGAAAGATACATGTCAGATTCGGTATTAAAATTAGAAAATGTTTCCATTTTTCAAAACGACAATTTAGTCTTGAGCGACGTCAACGTAGATGTTAAAGAAGGTGATTTTGTATACTTGATTGGCAAAACAGGATCTGGAAAAAGTAGTTTTCTAAAAACGCTTTATGGGGATTTAAAATTAACTAATGGCGCAGGATCTATTGTTGAATTTGATTTAAAAACTCTGAAAGAAAAAGACATTCCTTTTCTAAGACGAAAGTTGGGTGTTGTGTTTCAAGACTTTAAACTTCTAAACGAACTCAGCATCAATGGCAACCTCGAATTTGTTCTAAAAGCTACAGGTTGGAAAGATAAAACCTTGATTAAAGCCAAAATTGAATCTGTACTCACAAAAGTGAATATGCAGGCTAAAGGTCAGAAATTCCCCTATGAACTTTCTGGTGGAGAACAGCAACGCGTGGCAATTGCTAGAGCCTTGCTTAACGATCCTAAATTAATTTTGGCGGATGAGCCTACAGGAAATCTAGATCCTCAAACAAGTATGGAGGTTATGGAAGTTCTTTTGGATCTCAATAAAAAAGGACATACTATTTTTATGGCGACTCACGATTATGCATTGATTTTAAAATACCCAAGTAAAACACTCAAATGTGAGGATACTAAAGTTTTTGAGGTTGTACAACGAAAAAATTAAGAATGCTATCTATACTTATTCCAACTTATAATTATAATGTAGAAGCATTAGTGCATGAACTTCATGCACAATCCACGGCTTGCAATATTGAATTTGAAATTATTATTGGAGATGATTTTTCTAATACAGCTGTCATTAGCACTGCTTTTCTGTCTGAGAATAAATTTACCTATTTACATAATAATGATAAATCTATGGGACGAACGTCAACTCGACATCTACTGACTTCAAAAGCACGTTATCCTTGGCTGTTATTTATTGATGCTGACATGCTTCCAAAAGATAAAAATTATATCAAAACATACATCGCAGAAATTTCTAAAGACAGGAATGAAAGCGCTTATTTTGGTGGCTATTCTTATCCGGAAAATTACGACCACAAAGACCGTTTAAGATACCGATATGGCGTTAAAAGAGAATACAAATTAGCTGCGGAGCGGAACAAAATTCCCTATAGAAATATCTATTCTGGAAACATGCTTATTCAGAAATCGACTTTTATACAAACTAATACAACACTCGATAATCGCTATGGGTTAGATTTAGCATTTAGTAGAAATTTAGAAAATCAAAAGATTAACGTAAAGCATTTGGACAACTACACTGACCATTATGGAATTGAAGATAATTCTACTTTTTTATTAAAATACAAGAGTGCTGCTAAGACACTAAGACAACTTTACGACTCTGGTTTAATATCGAGCAATCAAAGTAAACTAATACAGAACTTTGAACTTTTATCAAAACTAAAACTTGTAGGAATTGTACGCCTCAAAGGCTGGATTTTAAACCCTTTACTTAGATGGATTTTAATACACACAAAAGTATCATTTGTTGTTTTAGATTTCTATAAGATGTATCATTTTAGCAGTAACATAGAGAACAACTAAATGCCTTTAATATCCGTAATCATTCCGTTATACAACAAAGAGCATTTCATCGAAGCAACACTCTTAAGTGTATTGAATCAAACGTTCTCAGATTATGAAATTATTATTATCAATGATGGCTCTACGGATAAGAGTGTTGAAGTCGTAAATTCTTTCGATGATAATCGAATTATACTTTATACTACCAAAAATAAAGGGGTTTCTCATGCCAGAAACTTTGCAATATCTAAAGCAAACTCTGATTTGATTGCTCTATTAGATGGTGATGACCAATGGGAACCAACCCACTTGGAAAACCTATATAAGTTATATACGAATTTCCCGCATTGTGGATTGTATGCGACCGCTTATCACAAACAATTTTTTAATGGCAAAAAAATGAAGGCTCATTTCAATGGGGTGTCTTCTGATCATTTTGGAGTTATTGAAGATTATTTCTTAGCATCAATCATAGACAGTATTGCTTGGACATCTGCGGTTATGATTCCTAAAAATACGTTTGAAAACATTGGAGACTTCGATGAAGATATGCGCTCAGGTCAAGATACCGATTTATGGGTACGAATTGCACTCAAAAAATCCATAGCATTTTCTGCTATTTCCAGTGCAAATAAAATTATTTTGGATCCTCAACAGCATTTGTCATATTCGTCTAACCGTAGTGATAGAATGAAACTATTTGAAAATTTCAAAAACTTAGGTAGTAAGAGTAAATCGTTCAAAAAATATATGGATTTGAATCGATTTTCTGTTGCCATTGAAAGAAAATTAGCAGGCGATTTAAGTGCTTTTTTAAGATTAAAAAAAGAGATAGATATCTTAAATCTGAACACAAAACAGCTTATTTTATTAAACACACCTGCTGTGGTTATTCGTCTTTTCAAAAAAGTTCAATTTCTTTTGTTGCGATTAAATATTTATTTAACGCCGTTTAAATAGGATACTGTTTAGAAGGTGTTTCCAAGATGTTTTTCCAATCACTAGAAATGTTTTCCATTGAAAATTTTTGAACACTTTCTTTTGCGTTTTTTTTACAATGCTTATAAAGTTTATCATCATAAACAAAACGATTCATCGCGTTTGCAAATAAATCTGGTTGATAATTCTCGATTAAAAGTCCATTATGTTCATTGTTAATGATTTCTGAAGGCCCCGATTCACAATCTACCGAAATAACAGGAACTCCTAAAGACAAACTTTCTATCAGCACAGTAGGCAAACCTTCGTACTTACTCGTGAGTAGTGTACACAAGGCTTTCCTCACTATTGAATACGGGTTTTGGGTGTAAGGCATAAACACAATTTGTTCAGATAAATTCATAGATCTCACTTTCTGTTCGAGCATAGTTTTATCTTTTCCATCTCCCAATATGACAAGCTTAACATTATTATCAATTAAATTTGAAAGCTTATAGCTTTCTATTAGTAAAGTTAAATTCTTGACATCATCATCTAATCGACCAAAAAACAACATGAATTTATCTGGAACCAATACATTATCAAGAGTCAAAAGTGTTTTGTCCTCAAGAACTGAATTGTATATAATATTGACATTTTTAAAACTAAACTTTCTAACTAACTTTTCCTGGATAGCCTTAGATACCGTAACAACTTTAAATGCATTAGCGTATAATAGTCTGGCGAATAACTTATTTGATGGAATATAATGATTTAGAAAAAAACTGTGTATTATAAAAATAACATTTTCATTAACATAGAGTACTTTATTGATTATAAATTGTTTAACTAAACTTGGTCTGGATCTACTATCAATAATAAAGTCAAACTTTTGTAACCTTAAATAATTAAAAAAAACCGTGAAACGTTTTAGTTTTCCAAAAAAAGAATCGTCCTTATCTTTTAACTCACCCAAATTTAGTAAGGTTCCTTTATAATCATAATCTATACGATTTAGGATACTAATAACATGAACCTCATAGCCCATTCCATGTAAAAGTATTGATAACGCTCCAGAGGATTTTTCGGCGCCACCATCTCCCAAAGACGACACGACAAGACATATCTTTTTTCTGGGGTTGATCTGCATACTTAAAATTTATATGAATTTTTGAAACTATCCATGAGTTTGTAATTAATTAAAATATGTGTCATATTCAGAGTTCTTTAAAATAATTCTTTTTCGATTTTTAAATTTAGCACTGAAAAGACTTCTTTCTTCCTCAACCTCTTGAGCTGAAATATCTAACAAATCAGCTAAACTATGAAATAAATCATCTAACATGTAAGGTCTATCTAGATCAATAGTGAGTTGTTTTTGTTGTTTGAATTTATCAGACTGCCACAGCACAAATGGAACATCATACATGTCCTTGGTTGAAATATCTTCATTGTGACCAGCCATATTGAAGTCTTTAAACAATTCTTCACCATGATCAGAAAAATATAAAACAAAACTTTTCTTATTAAGTGCTTTTGTTTTTTTTATAATTTGAGAAATCACATAATCTGAATACCGAATAGCATTATCATAATCATTAATTATTTTAGAAATTTCTTCGGATTTATAATTACTAAAAGGTTCATCTTTAAATACATTGAAATTTTCTGGGTATCTATTTGCATAACTAAGGTGAGTCCCCATTAGATGAACAATAATAAGTTTTTTGGAGGATGAATCATCCTTAAAAAATGCTTCAAGCTCTGGTAGAATTTTTTCATCCATAACTTTGTTTTGAACACCATGAACCGTAGTTAAGAATTTACTTTTTGAAGATGATAATGCTATCTTTGTAACCATACTCTCATAAATGCCAATAGGCCTCTGGTTAGACAGCCAAAAAGTTTCAAAACCTGTTTTGTTTGCAAGTTGAATAATAGAACCTTCTCCTATTTTATCTGGATGCTCAAAATTACCCAGGGTGAGCAATTTAGTAATTGATGAAATTGAATGTGGATGTGGGCTAATTACATCATTATAAACCTGTAATTCATTTTTAAGAGCATTTAAATTTGGAGTCGTAGCTCTGTAATAATCATACAATCCAAAATGTGCACGCGAAGAAGATTCTCCTAAAACAATTACATATACTTCATCTTCATTAGTCTCTAAACGAGAAACATTTGAGAAATTTCCAGTCGCGTTAGTCTTATAAGTTCCAAGAATTTTAGACTCTACTGAATATTTAACAGAAGATCTTAGAATTAAATACGGTAAATTATAAATGATCAATTTAGAAAACTTCAAAAATGCAATACTTATAACTACATAAAATAAAACCTTTACAATAGGACGTTTTGATTGTTTTTTAAATGAACGCAAATTCGTTTTAAATTTAAAAATCGAAATTGATATGATTAAGAACATTAAAACAGAAAAAACCACAATATTTATATCCAAATAAAAATTAAGGAACTCGGTAGCCTCTGTTCTGTTTGAATCAAAAAGAACAAATAAAGAAGAAGCACTTAAAAAGGCTTCGAAAAAGTAGTAATAAATAGTTTCAAAATATATTGACAAACTGAACATAAGGTATGCAGCTGTAATATATACTGTTTGAATTTTTCGACAAGAAACAAGGAAAAAAGGACTGATTAATACCGTAGAAAAAATAATGTTTTCTATAGTGTTATAAACTGTAACAAGGGTCAATCCTGTAAATAAAAGCTCAAAAAATAAAGCAGCTAATACAATAATCAAAAATTGATAAAAAATTAGTTTTATTATTTTAATATTCGTCATTTTATTTATTAAATGTTATAATTTCTAAAGGGATACATTTTGTCCACTAAAAAGCTTTCTTAATGTAAAAAGTACTGCCCCTAAATATACTAAGTTACTCACAAAAAGAGCCATTACAACTCCTTCAGTACCAAAATAAGGTAGGAAACACCTACTAAACATAACATACATTAGCAAGCCTATCAACTGGGTATATATAAAATATTTGATTTGTTTTTTTGCTAAAAACTGGTAGGACAAGACATTGGCAATAAAGCGTACAAAATCACCTGCTAATTGCCATTTAAATAAAATAGCCATGCCTAAAAAAGCGTCTGTAAAAATAAGTTCGATTAGTGTGTTTCTTAATAGATATATTAAAATCATTCCTGCAAAAACAAGTGGAACTAATGATTTATAGATTTTCTTTAATTCTATTCTAAACTCAAATGAGGTATTGATAGTTGCGTACTTAGGTAAAATATAGAGCGTAAAAATTGCAATTAAAAATTGCATATAAATTTTAGAAATTGAATTCATAGCTGTCCATGAACCAGCTTCAGCTTCACTTATTTTATCTAAAATTAGTGTTCTTATATCTATTTCAACATAATTTGAGAGTACTGTTGCTACAAAAGACATCGCCGTAAATCCTAAAAGCTGCTTAAAAAAAGGGATTTTAAAAGTTATTGCTTTAAAATTAACATAGTCTTTTAGTAATTTTCCAAAGATGAAAATTAGAACCGTAAACTGAATAATTGGTATCAGTGCAATAGCTACTAATACGCCTTTTAAAGAATAAAAATAAAGACTAACAAGCAATAAAACTGCTGCTAGAAAATGAGAAATAAACTCAATTTTAGTGTGTTTTTTATAGTCTGAAATGCCATTTATAACCCCATTAAAAATTCGATTCATCGAAATAAAAGGAACCGCAATAGCCATCACTTTAAAAACAATCACATACGTATCTGAAAGAAATAATTTATTAGAAAAATAGGGTGCCCAAAAAAATAGTATGAAAAAAATTACGATACTCGCTGTAAAACTAAAAACATATAGGGTAGAAAATAATTTAAGTAAGTTTTTTTGATCGGACTTGTATTCTGAAACATACTTCACAACACCATTGAAGGTTCCTAAAGATGTTAGACTCATAAGCATCGAAGAAATATTTCGCAACTGCCCAACCTTCGCAATCCCTGCTTGGCCGGTATACTGAGCTAATAAATTCTGAACGACTAAAGATATTAATAGTCGAGCACCCACAACCAATGAATTCAGCGAGGTTATCTTAAGAATTAAATTATTACTTATGATTTTAGGTAACTTCAATTTTATTCATTAGAACCATTAATGTAATACTCAAAACTAACATTGGAGGAAGACTTAACTAATTAAGTCACTTATTTACTAAATATCTCGTTTGTTAGCCCTGTGAAAATACTACTTTTTCTTCAAAAATAGGTAATATAGGTTCACACAAAAAATTGCAGCATTAGATATTACGATTGGCCAAGAGGTCGCTAACATAAAACCATAAGCAACAAACAAAGCACAAGCTATACTGTTTAGCGTTCTTAAACGACGTATATCTTTCATCAAAAAAGACAGCAACAATACCACCATTGCTAGATATCCAACCAGTTCAGTTGTGTTGATTTCTAAAAAATCCATTATATAATTTTATTACGCTTTCGTTCAACCTCCGTAAGGTATATTTTACGTAATCTTAATGATTTTGGTGTCACTTCTACGTACTCATCTTTTTGAATGTATTCTAAAGCTTCCTCTAGAGAGAATTTAATTGCTGGAACAATTTTGGCTTTATCATCGGCTCCAGAACTTCGGACATTACTTAACTTTTTCGTTTTTGTAATATTTATAGCCATATCGTCACCACGAGAATTTTCTCCGATTACCTGACCTTCATAAATACTTTCACCCGGATCAACAAAAAATCTACCTCTATCTTGTAATTTGTCAATAGAATATGGAATTGCTTGTCCCAATTCCATTGAAACTAGAGAGCCATTCTGACGTTCTGGGATTCCCCCTTTAAGCGGTTGGTATTCTTTAAATCTATGGGCCATAATCGCCTCACCAGCAGTCGCAGTTAAGAGCTGATTACGCATCCCAATAATCCCTCTGGAAGGAATGACAAACTCACATACCATACGGTCGCCTTTGGCTTCCATACTCAGCATTTCACCTTTACGCATGGTTACCATTTCAATGGCTTTTCCTGAAACTGCTTCAGGTAAATCAATCGTCATTTCCTCTACAGGTTCACATTTTACACCATCAATAACTTTGATGATTACTTGCGGCTGTCCAATTTGCAATTCATAACCTTCACGACGCATCGTTTCAATTAAAACAGACAAGTGTAAAACACCTCTACCAAATACCATGAATTTATCGGCACTATCTGTTGCATTCACGCGTAATGCTAAATTCTTTTCTAATTCTTTATCTAGGCGCTCTTTAATATGTCTAGACGTTACAAATTTACCGTCTTTTCCAAAAAATGGAGAATCATTAATTGTAAACAACATACTCATTGTTGGCTCATCAATAGCAATTGTTTTTAGACCTTCTGGATTTTCAAAATCAGCAACAGTATCCCCAATTTCGAAACCTTCTAATCCGACAATAGCACAAATATCTCCTGTTTGGACCTCATCAATCTTTTTTCTTCCTAAGCCTTCAAAAACATGAAGTTCTTTTATTTTAGATTTTACAATGCTTCCATCTCGTTTGACCAACGAAATTTGCTGCCCTGTTTTCAAGCTTCCACGCGTCAATCTTCCAATGGCGATACGACCTGTAAACGAAGAAAAATCTAAAGACGTAATTAACATCTGAGTATTACCTTCAGGAATTTTTGGCGATGGAATATGCTCAATCACCATATCTAATAATGGCTCAATATTGTCGATTTCTTCCTTCCAATCCCAGTTCATCCAGTTGTTTTTGGCTGAACCATAGACTGTTGGAAAATCTAATTGCCATTCCTCGGCACCAAGTTCAAACATCAAGTCAAACACTTTTTCATGTACCTCGTCTGGCGTACAGTTTTCTTTGTCTACTTTGTTCACTACCACACAAGGTTTTAGACCTAAGTCAATAGCTTTTTGTAACACAAAACGGGTTTGTGGCATTGGGCCTTCAAAAGCATCCACTAACAACAACACACCATCAGCCATATTTAATACACGTTCTACTTCACCGCCAAAATCAGCGTGACCAGGCGTATCAATAATATTGATTTTGGTATCTTTATAAATTACAGACACATTTTTTGAAGTAATTGTAATTCCTCTTTCACGTTCTAGATCGTTATTATCTAAAATTAGATCACCAGTATTTTGGTTTTCACGAAACAGTTGACAGTGATACATAATTTTATCCACCAAGGTTGTTTTTCCGTGATCGACGTGTGCAATGATTGCGATGTTTTTTACAGTAGCCATAAGTGCCTTGTTTTAAGCGTGCAAAGTTACATTTAATTTTCTGACTTTTGCACTGCATATTAATTTTATAACACCTTTTAATTTTGATTATATTTGCAACTTAAATTTACATCTATGAATCTTCAGGATATTCCAAAATTAAAGCATGCCAAATCTGATAATTTTTTCTTATTGGCAGGACCCTGTGCGATAGAAGGCGAAACAATGGCACTTCAAATTGCAGAAAAAGTATGCGCAATTACGGAAACTTTAAAAATTCCTTACATTTTTAAAGGCAGTTTTAAAAAAGCAAATCGCAGTAGAATTGACAGTTTTACAGGCATTGGTGATGAAAAAGCGTTGAAGATTTTAAGAAAAGTCTCTGAAACTTTTGACATTCCTACAGTCACCGATATTCATGAAGTTTCTGATGCAGCCTTAGCAGCACAATATGTAGATGTCCTACAAATTCCTGCATTTTTAGTAAGACAAACCGATCTTGTAGTTGCGGCAGCTCAAACCGGAAAAGTAGTCAATTTAAAAAAGGGACAATTTATGAGCCCTGAAGCCATGAAACATGCTGTTCAAAAAGTGAACGATGCTGGAAACGAAAACGCATGGATTACAGATCGTGGAACTATGTTTGGCTATCAAGATATGATTGTTGATTTTCGTGGAATTCCAACAATGCGTGCTTTTGCACCAACAGTTCTAGATGTAACACACTCCCTACAACAACCCAATCAAAGCAGTGGAGTTACTGGTGGTCGTCCAGATAGGATTGAAACCATTGCCCGAGCTGGTATCGTAAACAATGTTGATGGTTTATTCATTGAAACTCATTTTGATCCTGCGAATGCAAAAAGTGATGGCGCTAATATGCTTCATTTGGATCATTTAGAAAAACTATTAACCAATTTAACAGCGATAAGACGCACTATTAATTCTCTTTAAATCCTATGTACAAGGCACTAATCGTTTGCTTATTTATTGGAATAAGCACAGAAGTATATTCTCAAGAAACAACTATAACGTCACCAATAACTGAAATTGATCTTAAAACAAAAAACAAAGGTAAATTTTACTTTTACTGGGGATGGAACAAATCCCAATACAGCTATTCAGACCTGACCTTTAAGGGAGATGATTATAATTTTACACTTTATAATGTTGCAGCCAAAGATCGTCAAACACAATGGGATGCTGACGTATATATGAATCCAACAAACATCTCTATTCCACAGACAGTGGGTCGGATAGGCTATTATTTTCATGACCATTGGAATATTTCAATAGGTGTAGATCACATGAAATATGTTATGGTGTCCCAACAATTTGCAACTATTGATGGTTATATAGATCTAAAAACTCCAGACTCAGAATTTAATGGTGTATATGACAATGCCCCAATATATATTGATGAAGATTTTTTAGAATTTGAACATACCGATGGCCTCAACTATGTTAATGTTGAACTTTCTAGAGTTGATAATCTTGGTGATCATCTACAATGGAACTCTAAAAAAATTCAGTTAAATGTTTTAGAATCGGTTGGTGTAGGCGTTTTGTACCCTAAAACAAACACGACTCTGATGTCTAAAGAACGGTATGACGCATATCACTTGTCAGGTTTTGGATTATCTTTAAAAGGTGGTGTAAACCTAACGCTGTTTAATCACTTTTTTGTTCAAGCGGAACTTAAAGCAGGGTATTTCACTATGCCAAACATTCGAACTACAACTTCATCAGCGGACTCTGCTTCGCAAGATTTTTTCTTTTTTCAAAGAAATATTTCATTTGGATACATCTTTCAACTCATCAAGTAATTTCAGTCTTTAAGTTCTGGAGTTTTTTCAATAGAATTAAATCCATACTTATCGATGAGATATACTAAAGATGTCATCGTGGCTGCACCGAGTTCTAACTCGCGTTTATTCACGGCATCAAAAGTGTCATTTGCTGCATGGTGGTGATCAAAATAGCGTTGCGAATCGGGGCGTAATCCCGCTAGAACATTTGTACTTTTTTTCAAAGGTCCAATGTCTGCACCACTTCCTCCTTTTTTGAAGTAATGAATCAAATAGGGTTCAAACAAAGGCTTCCATTGCATGATTTGATTAATTTTATAATCAGGCCCATCAAATGTAAAACCGCGAGGGGTAAATCCTCCAGAGTCACTTTCAAGCGCAAAAATATGGTTTTCACCTTTTCGATTTGCTTCTTTTGCATAAGCTTTTCCGCCTCTTAAACCATTTTCTTCATTCATAAACAACACTACTCTAAGGGTGCGTTTGGGTTGAATCCCAGAAATTTTTAACAAGCGAAGAACATCCATCGACTGTACACAACCCGCACCATCATCATGAGAACCATCGCCTAAATCCCATGAATCGAGATGACCACCAACAGTGATGATTTCATTTGGAAAGTGAGAACCTGTTATCTCACCAATTACATTGTAAGATTGCACATCTCCTAATTGGCGACAACTTTGTTTGATATATAACTTAAGGCTTGAATCTATTTTTAACATCCCACTTAACATCTCAGCATCATTAGTGCTAATTGCAGACGAAGAAATGCGTTGAGATACTGGTGTATCTCCATAAGACATCGCTCCTGTATGCGGAAGATCATCTAGCCTTAAGTTCATAGAACGCACTATCATAGCAACAGCGCCAAGTTTACCTGCTTCTGCTGCCCCATTGTAGCGTTGATCAACACAGCCGCCATAGGCCTCAAAAGTATGTATTAAATCTGCTTGCATTGGGCGGTTAAAAAACACGATTTTACCTTCTACTTGACTTCGATCTAAGGCTTTCAATTCTTCTATCCCTTGCACTTCGATCACTTCTGCTTTTGTACCTTGAAGGGGTGTGGAAACCGAGCCTCCTAAAGCACATATATTTACTGGAATCGTTTTGCCAGGTGCGGTTTCAATGTAGGCAAACTCTGGAGTACCACGAACCCACTTTGGAACCATAACTGGTTGCAACCAGACGCTATCAAGCCCTAAGTTTTCCAATTCGGTTTTGGTATATGCAACAGCTAATTCCGCATTTAAAGAACCTGACAATCGGCCACCAATTTCGTTGGACAGATAGTCTAACCATTGGTAACTTTGACCATTTGTTAAGGCATTTTTGTAGATGGTTTTGATGTTATCTGCATCGGATTGTGCGTTTAATCCTAATACTAGAAATCCAAAAATAATGAGTAAAAGGTATTTCATATGTAGTGATTTTTAAGTGTTAAAACAACATCTATAGAGTATTAAATCAAAGTATACTTCGTTTATTTGCTTGCAAAAGCTTTTACATCGCTTTCAGTTACTTCCGCACCACCAAGAATAATTAGTCTTTCAACAACATTTCTTAGTTCTCTAATATTTCCTGTCCAATCGTAAGCCTGAAGCAATTTAAGCGCTGCAGCAGAAAATTGCTTTTTTGCAGTACCTTGTTCTGAAGCAATTTTATGAGCAAAATGATCTACTAAAACTGGAATATCATCGCGGCGGTCGTTTAGTGGCGGCACTTTAATCAATATTACTGCAAGTCTATGGTACAAATCTTCTCGAAAACGACCTTCGGCTATTTCTGTTTTAAGGTTTTTATTGGTGGCTGCAATGACACGAACATCGACTTTAATGTCTTTATCACTCCCAACACGTTGAATACGGCTTTCCTGTAAGGCGCGCAAAACTTTTGCTTGTGCAGACAGACTCATATCCCCTACTTCATCTAAAAAGATACTTCCGCCATTAGCCGCTTCAAATTTTCCTGCACGGTCTTTATGAGCGCTCGTAAATGCACCTTTTATATGACCAAACAACTCACTTTCTATAAGTTCGCTCGGAATAGCTGCACAGTTGACCTCGATCATTGGCCCTTTGGAACGCTCACTTTTTTGATGTAACCAATGCGCTACCAACTCTTTCCCTGTTCCGTTAGGCCCCGTCACTAACACCCGCGCTTCTGTTGGGGCTACTTTGTCTATAATAGATTTTATAGCCTCTATTTCTGGACTGTTGCCAACCATCTCATACTGTTTGCTGACTTTCCGTTTTAGGCGTGTATTTTCGACAACCAACTGTTTACGGTCGAGTGCGTTTCTAATCGTGTTCAATAAGCGGTTTAAATCCGGTGGTTTTGAAATGTAATCAAAAGCACCCATCCGCATAGTATTCACAGCGGTGTCTAAATCTCCATGTCCAGAAATCATCACCATAGGAATTTCGGGCTTGATTTTTTTGATCGCTTCCAAAACTTCAACGCCGTCCATTTTGGGCATTTTAATGTCACATAACACCAAATCAAAATCTTCTTTTTTGATCATTTCGGTTCCCATTAAGCCATCTTCCGCTTCAGAGACCTGATATTGATTGCTCTCTTCTGTAAGTATTTTTACGAGTACACGACGAATCGAGGCTTCATCTTCAATGATTAAAATTCTAGACATTCAGTATGTTTTTAATGTAAAAGTAACGCATTTTTAAACTTAATATTTCAACCATTTAAAAAGTTCTCTATAAGTTGGTTTTTTGCCATGCATTAAAATTCCAACACGGTATATTTTTGCTGCAAACCATACTATAAACACAAACGTAACCATAAGAATCAAAAAGGACACTAGCTGTTGCCATAAGGGAACGCCAAACGGAATACGCATTAGCATCACTACGGGAGATGTAAATGGAATAAAAGAGAAAACAGTTGAAATGGTACCATGCGGATCTTCGATTACCGTAAATACACCTACATAAATCGCTAAAATTAAAGGCAAAATTATAGGCAACATAAATTGTTGAGTATCTGTTTCGTTATCGACAGCTGCGCCAATAGCTGCATATAAGGAGCTAAACAACAGGAAGCCGCCAATAAAAAATAGAATGAAGGCAATGGCTAAGTTGGCGATAGGTAAGCTATAAAATTCATTGATTACCAATTGAACTTTGTCGATTGATTCAGGGTTTTGAAGTGTTTGATTTACCAGTTCCTGTTGTGGCGTTTGTGACATTTCAAAACCAAAAATAGCCGAAGCTGCAAACATAATTACACCCCCTAAAACAAGCCAAATTGTAAATTGTGTTATGCCAGCCAAAGACGTTCCAATAATTTTACCTAACATCAGTTGGATGGGTTTCACCGAGGATATTATAACTTCAATAATTCGACTGGTTTTTTCTTCGATAACACTGCGCATGATCATATTGCCATATACTATGATAAACATAAACAATAAATACCCAGCTAGGCCTCCAAATATTAGTTTCATAACACTCCCCACCTTAGATGTTTTGACACCTTCAAAACTTTCTTGGTTGATATCTACAACCATTTTAGAGGCTTCAATGAGTGCTAAATCAACCCCTTCGCTTTGCAACTTGAGTTTGGAGAGTTTAGATTCTATTTTTGACTCCAAAGAAGATATTAACGATAATGACGGAGATTCTTCTGAGTAAAATTTAATAGAATTAGAGACGGTCTCAATAGCCATTTTTGGAATATGAAGTAAGCCGTAGGCGTTTTCTTGATTAGCCAGTGTTTTGGCAGTTTCTAGATCAACTCCTGAAAGGTGATTATAAATTGTATGTTCACTAGTTTCAAAGACTTCAGAGACGTTACCCATTTCGTCTAAAACATAGATTGTGCGTAAGGTTTCGTTATTGATATTCGATAAATAACCTACAAATAAAAATAAGCAAATCATTATAATAGGGGTCAAAAATGTCATTAAGATGAACGATTTATTCCTGACTTTCGTCATGTACTCACGTTTGATAATTAAAGGAAGGTGATTCATGACTTGTTATTTTGAATGGTTTGAATAAAAATATCACTCGCATTTGGAATTAACTCCTTGAAATGGAGCACTTGAGCTTGCGAGCTTAAAAATCCTAATAAATCATTAGAAGTCCCTTCGGAACCTAAAGATATATTAAGCTTTAACTCGTCATTTAACGAATTGAAATCTGCTGGCGACACTTTAAATTTTGCTTCTAAAGTGTGTTGTAAAGCCTGATTGTTGTCAGACCACAATCCAACTTCAAAAGTATTTGTTTTGTAGGTACGTTTGATGTCATTGAGCTTACCGTCTAATATCTTTTCAGACTCATGAATTAAAGCAATATGATCGCAAAGTTCTTCCACAGATTCCATACGGTGGGTTGAGAAAATTACGGTGGCACCTTCATCGCGGAGTTGTAAAATTTCGTCTTTAATAAGGTTCGCATTGATAGGATCAAACCCAGAGAATGGCTCATCAAAAATGAGTAATTTAGGCTGGTGTAAAACGGTTACTACAAACTGAATTTTTTGTGCCATTCCTTTAGAAAGCTCTTCAATTTTTTTATCCCACCAGTGTCCAATTTCTAATTTATCAAACCAGTATTTTAAGCGTTTTTTGGCTTCTGAATAGGACAAGCCTTTGAGCTGTGCCAAATACAAAGCTTGCTCTCCAACTTTCATGGATTTGTACAGCCCACGTTCTTCGGGAAGATAGCCAATATACTGCACGTGATGGGGCTGTAACGCCTCACCATCTAAGAAAACCGAACCTGAATCTGGCATGGTTATTTGATTGATAATTCTAATCAAGGTGGTTTTTCCAGCTCCATTAGGACCTAACAATCCGAAAATACTGTGTTTTGGGACTTGTAAGGATACGGCGTCTAAAGCTTTGAAATCACCAAAATATTTTGAAACGTCTTTGGTTTCTAAAAGGGTATTCATGCGATAATTTTTATTATAAGACGTTTCAATATAAGAAAAGTTACACCGAAAAAATAAAAACTTCACTATTAATTGAAGGCTAATAAGTATTATTTAGATTTCTAGCCTAAATATTCATATTAGTAAGCTTACATAAGATACTAATGAGTTTTTGCACTCATTTTTACGCACATAAAATTGCATTCAAGTCACGAAAAAAGATCTATTTTTTCACTAGCTAACTAAAATTGAATCACGTCAAAATTTGTATATTCGTCGGGTCTGATTTACAGATTTCAATTACACTTTTGCCTATGATGCCTAAGTTTGCCCCACTTATTATATTTAGTATCTTCATTTCAACAGCACAAGAGAAAAA